>NKIM01000034.1 GCA_002255955.1 Burkholderiales bacterium PBB2
AGAGCGCAGCGGAGCGGCTCAGGCGCGTGTACTCACGCGCTTCAAGCGCTGACTCGGCGCCACTGTTTGACCGCAGTGAGCGCAGCGAACGGAGGGAGTTTGGCGCCGCTGAGCCGCGCAGTGAGCAGCGAGGGAAGTCGGCTCGCTCGAGCCGACCCGCGAACCATGAGCACGGCGGCGGGCCGAGCCACCGCAGCGAGAACGATCCCACACCAAAGGTCCGCCACTTACCCCTTCCTGGTCAAGCCAGCCCCGTCACCGCGCCGACGCAGCCCCGCCACGAATCTTTCACACAAGCTGCCTAGCATCGCCGCAGCTCCACAGCGCCGCCGTTTCAGGCCCGGCCTTGTGGGCTGGATCGAAGTTCCCGACGGACGACAAAGCAAGCAAGCGAGGTGCGGTATGCAGCATGCCATCGAAGTGAATGCGCTGAGCAAGCGCTTTGGCGCGCGCCAGGCCCTGGACCAGGTCAGCCTGCAGCTGAGGCCCGGTGAGATGGTGGCGCTGATCGGCGCCTCGGGCTCGGGCAAATCGACCCTGTTGCGCCACCTGTCCGGCTTTGTGGCGGGCGATGCCAGCTCGGGCGAGCTGCGCGTGATGGGTCAGCTGGTGCAGTCGCAAGGCCGCATCGCCGCCAACATCCGCAGCGTGCGGGCCCAGATCGGCTTTGTCTTCCAGCAGTTCAACCTGGTCGGCCGCATGACGCTGCTGAACAATGTGCTGACCGGCCAACTGCACCGCATCCCGCTTCACCGCAGCCTGCTGCAGTGGTTCACCCGCGAGGAACGCGCCGCCGGCCTGAAAGCGCTGGCCGAAGTTGGTATAGACGACTATGCCTTTCAACGCGCATCGACCCTTTCTGGCGGCCAGCAGCAGCGCGCCGCCATCGCGCGGGCCCTGGTGCAAGGTGCCAAGGTGGTGCTGGCCGACGAGCCGATTGCCTCGCTGGACCCGGAATCCTCGCGCAAGGTGATGGACATGCTGGCCCGCGTCAACCGCGAGCATGGATGCACGGTGCTGGTGTCCCTGCACCAGGTCGATGTGGCGCTGCGCTACTGCAAGCGCGTGATTGCCATGCGCGATGGTCGGGTGGTGTTTGACGGTCCCAGCAGCGCCCTCAACCCGGCCTTCCTCAACGAGCTCTACGCCAGCGATGCTGAGGCCCCGGCCCTGCCCAGCGGGCCCGAGAACCTGGACAGCCAACCCATGCCCCTGCCCGTGGCAGCGCCCGAGGCCCCGCGCGAGCCCGTGCCGGTTGCGGTGGCGGTGGCGGCCTGAAGCCTCCCGCCCGCCCCATTTCACCGTTTTCATTCCTGTTTGTTCATCGGAGATCCCCCATGTTCCGCAAACTCCTGCTCGCGTCCTGCACCCTGCTGGCCAGCACCCTGAGCCACGCCCAGGACATCAACTTCGGCATCATCTCGACCGAATCGGCCGCCCACCTGAAAGCCGACTGGGCCCCCATCCTGGCGGACATGGAAGCCAAGACCGGCTACAAGGTCAAAGCCTTCTTCGCCAACGACTACGCCGGCATCATCGAAGCGATGCGCTTCAACAAGGTGCAGATGGCCTGGATGGGCAACAAGTCCGGCATGGAAGCCGTGGATCGTGCCGGCGGCGAAGTGTTCGCCCAAACCAGCTATGCCGACGGCGCCCTGGGCTACCACTCGCTGCTGATCACGCACAAAGAAAGCGGCATCAAGAACGTCGACCAGGTGCTCAAGAGCCCGCGCGAATACAACTACGGCGCCGGCGACCCGCAATCGACCTCGGGCACCCTGGTGCCAGGCTACTACCTCTACGCCCTCAACGGCATCGACCCCAAGACCCACTTCAAGTCCAGCCGCGCCGGCAACCACGAGTCCAACCTGATGGCCACGGCCGCCAAGCAAGTCGATGTGGCCATCACCAACACCGAGGTGTTCGAGAAGTTCCAGAAGCGCGAGGCCGACAAGGCCAAGAACATCCAGATCCTGTGGAAGTCGCCCCTGATCGCCGCCGATCCCATGGTCTGGCGCGCCGACCTGTCGGCCGATATGAAGGCCAAGCTCAAGGGTTTCTTCCTCGGCTATGGCCGCGGTGAGTCCGAGCAGGCCAAGCGCGAGCTGGCCAACCTGGCCAAGCTGACCTTCGGCGTCTTCAACGAATCCAGCAACAAGCAGCTGGTGCCCTTCCGTCAGCTGGAGCTGTTCAAGGACAAGGCCAAGCTGGAAGCCGACGACAAGATGGACGCCGCCACCAAGCAAGGCAAGCTGGCCGAGATCCAGAAAAAGCTGGCCGAGCTGAACGCCCAGCTGGCCTCGGCCAAATAAGCGCCCCGAAGCACGCGCACGCTGCCCCTACCTCTTGCTGAAACGGCCATGAGCTCACGCCCCACCGCTTCTCTTCCCGCGCAGGCGCCCCACCCGAAACAGCCGCCGCGCGCCCACCTGGGCAGCCTGCTGCTCTGGGGCCTGGGCCTGGCCTTGCTGGCCTGGTCCTGGCGCGGCGCCGATATGCGCCCCGCCGCGCTCTGGGCGGATTCGGCCAATATGGCCAGCTTCGCCAAGGAGTTCTTCCCGCCCGACTTCAGCGAGTGGCGCACCTATGTGGCCGAGATGATCGTCACCGTGCAGGTGGCCGTCTGGGGCACGGTGCTGGCCGTCATCTGCGCCGTGCCTTTTGGCCTGCTCAGCTCGGCCAATATCGCACCGGCCTGGCTGCACCAGCCGGTGCGCCGGCTGATGGATTCGGCCCGCGCGATCAACGAAATGGTGTTCGCCATGCTCTTCATCGTGGCGGTGGGTCTGGGGCCTTTTGCCGGCGTGCTGGCCCTGTGGGTGCACACCACGGGTATTCTGGCCAAGCTCTTCTCCGAGGCGGTGGAGTCCATCGACCCGCGCCCGGTCGAGGGCATACGCGCCACTGGCGCCAATGCGCTGGAAGAAATCGTCTACGGCGTGATCCCGCAGGTGATGCCACTGTGGGTGTCCTACACCCTCTACCGCTTCGAGTCGAATGTGCGCTCGGCCTCGGTCGTGGGCATGGTGGGTGCGGGCGGCATCGGCGTCATCCTCTACGAGGTGATCCGCAGCTTCCAATACGCCCACACCGCCGCGGTGATGCTCATCATCATCGCCTTCGTCACCGGCATCGATCTGATCTCGGCGCGCATTCGCAAGGTGCTGATCTGATGACGAGTTACCACATCGCAGCCCACAATCTGCCCGAGCCGGTGCGCCTGAGCGAGGCACCGACCCTGGCCCATGACGCCATCGTGCGCGACAGCCGCTTCGGCCGCTGGTGCGAAGTCGGCGCCAGCACGCGCATCGAGCACAGCGTCTTCGGTGACTACAGCTATGTCGGCCACCACGCCGACATCATGGCCGCCGACATCGGCAAGTTCGTCAACATCGCCAATCTGGTGCGGATCAACCCGGGCTTCCATCCGGTCGAGCGCCCCTGCCTGCATCACATCCTCTACCGCGGCAGCATGTATGGCGAGGGCTTTGGCGAAGACGACGCCGAGCTTTTCCACTGGCGCCGCCTGCAGCGCGTCAGCATCGGCCACGATGTCTGGCTGGGCCACGGCGTGGTCATCATGCCCGGCGTCAAGATCGGCCATGGCGCCGTGATCGGCAGCGGCAGCATCGTCACCCGCGACGTGCCCGCCTGGACGATTGCCGCCGGCAACCCCTGCCGCCCTATCCGCCCCCGCTTCACCCCCGCCATCGGCCGCGCCATCGAAGCCGTGGCCTGGTGGGACTGGTCGCACGAGGAGCTGCAGGTACGACAGGACGAACTCAAGGACGTTCGCCGAATGCTGGCCGCGCATGAGCGGCGCCAGACCGGCATCCGCGGCAGCTGAATGGCGCCCGGCCTCCCGGCCGCGATTCAGCCCGGGGGCTCGATCTCGCCTTGCACCGTCACTGCCGCAGCAGGAAGCCCGGCCTGAGCCTGCCACGGCCCGCCGCTGAAGCTCGCGTGATGAGGGGGCAGGCGCGGGATTTGTTGCTGGAGGTGTCCATACCGCTCACATGCCCTCCGGCCGGTGGCACACCGCCTCAATATTGTGGCCATCGGGGCCGATGACAAAGGCCGCGTAGTAATGGGCGTGGTACTGCGGTCGCAGGCCCGGCGAACCATGGTCACGGCCGCCTGCCGCCAGCGCCGCCGCGTAAAAGGCATCCACCTGCGCACGCGT
Organism: Burkholderiales bacterium PBB2; assembly: GCA_002255955.1. Taxonomy (GTDB): domain Bacteria; phylum Pseudomonadota; class Gammaproteobacteria; order Burkholderiales; family Burkholderiaceae_C; genus Paucibacter_A. The sequence goes on from NKIM01000034.1 coordinate 4,184, forward strand.
CTCGGCCTTGAAGGCCAGATGCAAAGGCGCCGGCCGCTCCTGTGTCTCGAACAAGCACAGCGAGGCGTCCCCGCTGCCACAAAGCTCCACCCCATAGCTGGACTCGCCCTCGCCGCCCAGACTGACGCCGAGCGGCGCCAGGGCCTGCAGGAAAAAGCGTTTGCTGGCGGCGTAGTCGCTGACGCCGATCTTGACGTGATCGAACATGGTGGCCTTTCTTGAACCTGCTGCTCTTGCGGTCCATCCAGAATGCCGCGCAAGTTCGAGCGCTTGCAGTTGCAGCAGCGGGTGGCGGGATTATTCCCGCCGAACTGCAAACTCGCGTGTTTCGGACCTGGATTCAACGCTGATTCAACGGTGGGGGCGGAGCCTATCGCTCGTCTCTTGCTTCAAGCTCTACGCGCCAAGTCCACCACCTACCACCTCCACGAGATCGACGGCAAATTCGAGCTGCTGGCCGCCAACCCGCAGACCCTCGCCCGCTTCGCCTGTTTCTGCGTCAAGGAGTTTTCCACCGAAAACCTCCTCGCCTTCCTGCTGCTGCAATACATCGACTGCCGCGCCACTGCGGGGTACGACGTGGGCAACGAGTTCGGTGTCCTCCATGATGATTTCCTGCTCAAGGACAGCGCTTTGGAAGTGAACATCCAGAGCAAGGTGAGGCAGGTGATCTCACTCCAAACATTCAGCCAACCAGAACGCGAGTTTCGACTTGCTCTGCTCACTGACCTGACCGGCAACCTCAATGACACATGGTCCCGCTACAGTTTAAGCAACAAGCCCAACCCAGACGCGCAGTACCCGAAGGGATTCAGGAGGCCGAGGACTATCCCCAGCAAGGACATCATGACTGCCTATCTGACGGTGCGGCGCATAGCCGGTAAGGGCCCCCATCCCGCAAGGCAGAAGTAGCAGCAGCGCTTTGCCCGAAAGCAGGCCCACCGCATCAGACATTGAAGCCCGCACTTCACCGTTGAGCAAGGCCTGCGCGTCGCAGCTTGCCCCCTCCACGCAGCCTGAGTCAGGCGGAAAGCAAGTAACGCCGCACGCAAACGAAATCCGCGCCCGGCTCCGCCTCGACGAACAGGCCGAGAGCATCGATGCACAAAGGCTGATCAGCCACGGGCGCGCAAGCGCGCTGCAAGGCCACCTCGACCCCGGCCAGTTGCTCGGCATCAAGCGCGTCGCTGAGGGTCAAGTGGAAGCGAAACGCTTCCATCACAAAGGGGTAGCCCCAGCGCTGCAGCAAGGCCTCCTGCTCGGAGCTGAGGCCGGCGCTGCGGCGGCGCTGCAGCTCGGCCAGGCTGGGCGAGCGGCGAAAGGGATCAAGCGATTGCACGCAGTCACTGGCCAGATCCATCAGGCGCTGGTTCACCGGGTGCTCCGCATGCGCGGTCGCATCATTCAGATGCGGGCGCCAGGCCAGGAAGTTGTGCAGGCGTGCCGGGCGCACCGGCAGCTCGAAGGCCGCATGGCGAGCGGCCAGGGAGTGCAGCGCCGCGTCCAGTTCCTCGAAACTGCAGCCCTCGGCCAGCTCGAACGGCGGCTTGAGCGTGGCATGCAGGCCGTAGCGCCGCGCGCTGCGGCACAGGGCGGCGCGGGCCTCAGCCTCCAGCCCACCGAGAGACTCGGGAGGCAAGACGCGGCCGGGCTGCAGGGCATCGCGCCCCAGCCAGCGCGCACCCAGCTCGGCGTGCGGGCTGTCCGCCGCCGGCGCAAAGTAGACGGCATAACGGTGCACCGTGGCGGGCAGTGGGTGCAAGGCGCTCACAGCAGACGCTCGCCTTCAGCCAGATAGACGATGCGGCCGGCGCAAAGCGTGGCCACCAGACGCGGGCGGCTGGGGTCCTGGGCATCGACCACCAGCACATCGGCGCGGCGGCCGGCGCTGAGCTGGCCGCGGTCGTGCAGACCCAGGGCCTGGGCCGGGTTGGCCGAGACCAGCTCCCAGGCCGCGGCAAACGGCATCACCTCGTCCTGCGCCAGCTTGAAGGCGGCATGCAGGGGCGCGGGGTAGTAGTAGTCGGACGCGAGGATCTTGCACAGGCCAGCGCCGGCCAGATCGGCCGCGCGCGGGGCGCCGACATGGCTGCCGCCACGCAGCACATTGGGCGCGCCGCAGACCACGGGCGAGCGCTCGGCGCTGGCCATGGCCGCCACCTCGGTGCTCAAGGGGAACTCGGAGATGCCGCAGCCCAGGGCCTGGAAACGCGCCCGGGTGGCCAGGCTGTCGTCGTCGTGCGAGGCCATGGGGATGCCCAGCCGCCGGCACTCGGCCGCCAGGCGCTCGATCAGGGCCGGCACCTCGGCGCCGCGCGCCGCGGCCTTCTCCAGCAGGGCGATGAAGCCGGCGCCGTCGGTGCCGGCGCGGTCGGCATAGTCCTGCAGCTTTTTGTCCAGCTTCCTGCGCATCATGGGCAGATGCTCGTTGAAGGCCAGCAGGCCAATGCGGCCGCTGCGCAGCCATTCCATGGCCTGGTCTTCGCCTTCGATGTTGTGGCACTCGAAGCGCAGATGCAGGCGGTGGTCCACCAGCAGGCGGCCCTCCAGCGAATCGAGCGCAGCCAGCAGCTCGCGCGCCGTGTCGCCGCCGCGCAGGCCGCCTTCCCAGGAATAGGTCAGGCCATGCAAGGCGGTGGTGATGCCATTGCTGGCCAGCTGCCGGTCGGTCTCCAGCAAGGCCAGATCGAGCGGGAAATGCACGCCGGGGCGCGGCATGATCTGGCGCTCGAAGGCATCGCCGTGGAAATCGACGATGCCCGGCAGCACCAGGCAGCCGCTGGCGTCCAGGCCCGGGCCGGGCAAGGCGCTGTCGACCAGGCGACCGTTCTGGATGCCCAGCACCAGTTCGTTCTCCTGCCATTGCTGGCCAGGGCGCAAGACCTGGCCCCCGCGGATGGTGGACAAGGCGGCAACGCGTTGGGGGCTCAGCATGGCAAGGCTCACTTCTCTCGTCTTCGGCATCACTTCAATCGATCGATCGATCATCAACAGAGTCTGTTCGCGATCGCCAGCCTAGCGCGGGGCTTTGACAGGGGCATGACGCGATTGGGCCGGCCTCACCATCAGGGCTCGAACACCAGCTGCACCCAGTCACCACTGAACTGTGCCAGCGTGTGCTGGAACACCCGCCCTTGCTCGCTGCAGCAGTTGACCGAGTCGACCAGCAGCACCGGGCGCGAGCGCGGCTGAGCCAGCAGGCGCGCGGCCTCGGCATCGGGCATGGCGGCCATCACCCGGGTCTGGCCGCGGGTGTAGTCCTGCACGCCGAAATGCTGCAAGGCCTGGGTGATGGAGCCGGTCTCGCGCAGCAGCACGTCCAGGCCGGCGAAGCGGGCCGCCTCGAAGCTGTGCCGGGCCAGATTGATGGCGCGCGGCGCTGCCGCATCCTGCCCGCCGCTGCCCGCGCCGGCATGACCCAGGGTCAGCAGCTGCAGCAGCGGCGTGCCCGGCGCCAGCTCCAGGGCCTGAGCCAGCTCGGGCGTAGCCGGCAGCTCGCTGGCGCGCAGCAACTCGATGCGCCCACTGCGGCCCTGTCCGCTGAGGTTCTGCGAGAAGCGCGTGCGCTTGCCCACGCTGTAGGCAATCGCATGCTCCTGCACAAAAGTGCCGCGGCCCTGCTCCACGCGCAGCAAACCTTCGCGCTCCAGCACGCCCAGTGCACGGCGCACCGTGTGGCGGTTGCAGCCGAAGCGTTCGGCCAACTCGGTTTCGTTGGGGATGCGCTCACCCGCGGCGTAATGCCGCTCGCGGATGTCGCGCAGCAGCGCCGCCTCGATCTGGCGCCACACCGCCACGCCGGTGCCTCGTTCCACCACCTGGCCACGCTGCTCTTGCATGCTGAGTCTCTATTCCCTGGATCACGGTTGCCAAACAGCTTAGAGACGATTCACGAAAGATTCATGTCGGCCCTGAAGAATGCGCCGCATCGCCAGGGCTTGCCGGCACATGGCCGCCGCAAGTCGTCTAGACGATTAGATGCTTTGACGGGATCCGACGTGTCATCACACATCCCTCTCGCGGCAGCGCAGGACGCACGCCGCCACGCCCTGGGCCTGCTGGCCCGCGCCCGGCCCCAGGATCTGGAGCAGCAGCTGGCCGAGCTGCAGCCCCTGCCCCACTTTGAATGGCTGCGCCGGCCCGAGACCGGCATGCTGATGATGCGCGGCCGCCTCGGCGGTGCCGGCCAGGTTTTCAATCTGGGCGAAGCCACCGTCACTCGCTGCACCTTGCGTCTACAGGCAGCGGGCCTGCCGGCCAGCGTCGGCGTGGGCACCGTGCGCGGCAGCGACCCGCGCCATGCCGAGCTGGTCGCTCTGGCCGACGCCCTGCTGCAAACGCCCGACTGGGCGCCGCAGCTGCAAGCCCGGCTCTTGCGCCCCCTGGCCGAGGCCGAACAAGACCGCCACGCGCGCCGCGCCGCCGAAGTGGCGCGCAGCAAGGTGGATTTCTACACCCTGGTGCGGGGCGAGGACTGAGCCATGAGCATGAGCATGAGTGATGCGATGAACGCGAGCGCCCCCGCCGCCGGCCTGCGCCTCGAGCAGCTGCTGCCCGGCTTTGCCGACCCGGTGCATGACGCGCAGCAGGCCTTCCGCTGCCTGCTGGACGCCATGTCCCGGCCCGGCAGCCTGCAAAGCCTGCCTTTTGAATTGAGCGCACCCGCCGGCCTGCAGCCGGCCTTGACCGCCCTGCTGCTGGCCCTGGCCGACCGCGACACGCCGCTGTGGCTGCCGCCCGGGCTGCGCAGCGGCGCCGCGGGGGAGCACCTGCGCTTCCATGCCGGCTGCCCCTTGGTCTCGGAGATGGGCGCGGCTCAGTTCCTGATGCTGCAGAACCTGGACGCGCTGCCGACGCTGGACGAGCTGCGCCTCGGCGATGCCGCCTACCCGGACCGTTCGGCCACCTTGTTCATCGAGGTGCCAGCGCTGGAAACGGGCAGCGGCCCGCTGCGCCAGCGCGGCCCCGGCATCCAGGGCGAGACGCGCATCGACGTAGCCGGTTGGTCCGCGAGCAGCCAGGCTTTTGTGCAAGAAAACCGCCGGCGCTTCCCGCTCGGCGTGGACCTGGTGCTGTGCGCAGGTCGGCAGCTGCTGGCCCTGCCGCGCACCACCCTCATCGATTGGGAGCTCTGAGATGTACGTTGCCGTCAAAGGAGGCGAGCGCGCCATCGAGGCCTCGCGCGAGCTGCTGGCCCAGGCGCGCCGGGGAGACAGCGCCCGGCCCGAGCTCAGCATCGAGCAGATCAAGCAGCAGCTGCGCCTGGCCGTGGACCGCGTGATGTGCGAAGGCGCGCTCTACGACGAGGACCTGGCCGCCCTGGCGATCAAGCAGGCACGCGGCGACTTGATCGAAGCGATCTTTCTGCTGCGCGCCTACCGCACCACCCTGCCGCGCCTGAGCGACAGCGAACCTCTGGACACCGGCCGCATGCGCCTGGAGCGCCGCATCTCCTCGGCCTTCAAGGACCTGCCCGGCGGCCAGCTGCTGGGCCCCAGCTTCGACTACACCCAGCGCCTGCTGGACTTTGGCCTGATGCGCGAGTCCTCCGGCAGCAGCGAGGCGCAGTCCTCTCACAGCGCCGCCCGCGCCGAGCCGCTGCACGCGCCCCGCGTGACCGATCTACTCAGCCGCGAGGGCCTGCTGGAAGCGGCCGAGCCGGAAGCACCCGGCGCCCCGCCGCCGCCCGACCTGACCCGCGAGCCCCTGCTCTTCCCGGCCGACCGCGCCACCCGCATGCAGAACCTGGCACGCGGCGACGAGGGCTTTTTGCTCGCCCTGGCCTACAGCACCCAGCGCGGCTATGCCACCACCCACCCGTTTGCGGCCGAGCTGCGTTACGGCGCCGTGCCGGTGGAGATGCACATCGAGGAGCTGGGCTTCGCGGTCGAGATCGGCGAGGTCGAGCTGACCGAGTGCCAGCTGATCAATGAGTTCCACGGCAGCGCCGACACCGCGCCGCAGTTCACCCGCGGCTACGGCCTGGCCTTCGGCCACGCCGAACGCAAGGCTCTGGCCATGGCCCTGGTCGACCGCTCGCTGCGCGCCGAGGAGTTTGGCGAAGACAGCGAGCTGCCCGCCAACAACGTGGAGTTCGTGCTCTCGCACAGCGACAACGTCGAGGCCTCGGGCTTTCTGCAGCATCTGAAGCTGCCGCACTACGTGGACTTTCAAACCAATCTTGAGCTGCTGCGGCGCTTGCGGGCGGAGTGGGACAAGGAGCAAGCGAAATGAGCAGTGGGTACAACTTTGCCTACTTGGACGAGCACACCAAGCGCATGATCCGCCGCGCCCTGCTCAAGGCCGTAGCCCTGCCCGGCTACCAGGTGCCCTTCGGCGGCCGCGAGATGCCTCTGCCCTATGGATGGGGCACCGGCGGCATCCAGGTCACGGCCGCGGTGATCGGCCAGAGTGACTGCCTCAAGGTCATCGACCAGGGCGCGGACGACACCACCAATGCGGTCAACATCCGCAGCTTCTTCCAGAAGGTGACCGGCGTGCGCACCACCGAGGCCACGCGCGAGGCCACGCTGATCCAGACCCGCCACCGCATCCCCGAGACGCCGCTGCAGGACGGGCAGATCCTGGTCTTCCAGGTGCCCATCCCCGAGCCGCTGCGCTGGCTGGAGCCACGCGAGACCGAGACCCGCACCATGCACGCGCTGAGCGAATACGGCGTCATGCACGTGAAGTTGTTCGAGGACATCGTGCGCCACGGCCGCATTGCCACCACCTACGACTACCCCGTGATCGTCAACGGCCACTACCTGATGCGGCCCTCGCCCATCCCCAAGTTCGACAACCCAAAGCTGCACCAGAGCCCGGCCCTGCAGCTCTTCGGCGCCGGCCGCGAGAAGCGGGTCTACGCCGTGCCGCCCTACACCGATGTGCGCTCGCTCGATTTCGAGGACCACCCGTTTGCCATCGAACGCTGGAGCGAGCCTTGCGCCCTGTGCGGCGCCACCGAGTCCTATCTGGACGAGATCATCCTCGACGACCAGGGCCAGCGCATGTTCGTCTGTTCCGACACCGAATACTGCAACACGCGCCAAGCCGAGGGCCACCGCGGCACGCAGAACAGCCCCACCAGCGCTGCTGACCTGGCAGGAGCGCAGGCATGAGCCGCCCCCTGCTGCAAGTCCGCGGCCTGGCCAAGCGCTACGGCGCCCGCATCGGCTGCGAAGGCATTGACCTCGATCTCTACCCCGGCGAGGTGCTGTGCATCGCGGGTGAATCGGGCTCGGGCAAATCGACCCTGCTCAACACCCTGGCCTTCCAGCTGCAGCCCGATGAAGGCCTGATCCAGTACGACCTGAAGGACCGCGGCCTCACCGACCTCGGCAAGCTGACCCAAGCCCAGCTGCGCGAGCTCTGGCGCACCGACTGGGGCTTTGTGCGCCAGAACCCGCGTGACGGCCTGCGCATGCAGGTCTCGGCCGGCGCCAATATCGGCGAGCGGCTGATGGCCGTGGGCGCACGGCATTACGGCGACATCCGCGGCGCGGCGGCCGACTGGCTGGCGCGCGTGGAGATCCCGGCCGAGCGCCTGGACGACGCGCCCAAGAGCTTCTCCGGCGGCATGCAGCAGCGCCTGCAGATCGCCCGCAACCTGGTCAGCCGCCCACGCCTGGTCTTCATGGATGAACCCACGGCCGGCCTCGATGTCTCGGTGCAGGCGCGCTTTCTGGACCTGCTGCGCGGCCTGGCCGCCGAGCTGGACCTGGCCGTGATCCTGGTGACCCACGACCTGGCCGTGGCCCGCCTGCTGGCCCAGCGCCTGATCGTCATGCGCCACGGCCGCATCGTCGAAACCGGCCTGACCGACCAGGTGCTGGACGACCCGCAGCACCCCTACACCCAGCTGCTGGTGTCTTCGGTATTGGCCGCATAAAGGAACCACGAGACATGTCTACCCACAAGCAGCCCGCTCTTGAAGTCCGCGACCTGAGCAAGACCTTCACCCTGCACCAGCAAGGCGGCCTGGAGCTGCCGGTGCTGAACGCGGTGTCCTTCGAAGTCCACGCCGGCGATTGCCTGGTGCTGGACGGCCCCTCGGGCGCGGGGAAAAGCAGCCTGCTGCGCTGCCTCTACGGCAACTACCTGGCCAGCAGCGGCGAGATCCTGCTGCGCTCCGCGGGCAGCGATGAGATCCTGGACCTCTGCTGCATCAGCCCACAGCGGCTCACGGCTCTGCGCCGCGACACCGTGGGATATGTCAGCCAGTTCCTGCGCGTGATTCCGCGCGTGAGCAGCCAGGCCATCGTGGCTGAGCCTCTGCAAGCCCTGGGCGCCGGACGCGAGGAAGCCATGCAGCGCGCGGCCGAGCTGCTGGCGCGCCTGAACCTGCCCGAGCGGCTCTGGGGCCTACCACCGGCCACCTTCTCGGGCGGCGAGCAGCAGCGCGTCAATATCGCGCGCGGCTTCATCGCCCCCAAGCCCCTCTTGCTGCTGGACGAACCGACCGCCTCCCTGGACGCGGCCAACCGCGCCGTCGTCATCGCCCTGATCCGCGAGGCCTGCGCCGCCGGCCAGGCCGTGGTCGGCATCTTTCATGACGCCGAGGTGCGCGAGGCCGTGGCCACGCAGCGCCTTCCCCTGCAAGCCCTGAGCTCAGCCGCAAGCCACGCCGAGATGGCGATGGCCGCCTGAACATTGCCCGCGAAAGAAGTGCACACGATGAACACCGCCTCCCCGCTCTACCTCACCCATGCCCACATCGTCCTGGCCGAGCAGGAGCTGCACGACGCCTCGTTGCTGATCGGTGCCGACGGCCGCATCGCCGCCATCAACCCCGAGTCCGGCGGCGGCGCGCCCGAGCTGAGCCTGAGCGGCCAATGGCTGCTGCCCGGCATGGTGGACCTGCACTGCGACGCGGTGGAAAAAGAGGTTGAGCCGCGCGCCCGCGTGCTCTTCCCCCTGGACTTCGCCTGCATCAATATCGACCGCCGCAATGCCGCGGCCGGCATCACCACGCCCTACCATGCGCTGTCCTTCGCCCATGCCGAATGGGGCGTGCGCAACAACGAGACTGCCACCGAGCTGGTGCGCGCCCTGCGCCGCCTGAAGGCCCATGAGCTGATTGACAACCGCGTCCATGTGCGCTACGAGATCACCGACCTCAGTGCTCTGCCCCATGTGCTGGGGCTGTTGGACGAAGGCGGCGTCGATCTGCTCTCCATCATGGACCACACACCGGGCCAGGGTCAGTTCAAGCATCTGGACAGTTATGTCGCCTACATGATGGGCAACCACGGCAGCAGCCAGCAAGCCGCCCTGCAAATGGCCGAGGAAAAGATGCAGGCCCGCCAAAGCGCCGACGAGCGCGTGCTGGCCGTGATGGAGCGCGCCAAGCAGCGCGGCGTACCCACCGCCAGCCATGATGACGACGACCCGCAGCGCGTGTTGACCATGAAGAGCCTGGGCGCCCGCATGAGCGAGTTCCCCATCAATCTGGACACCGCCCGCGCCGCCCATGCCGCCGGCCTGGCCACCATCCTGGGCGCGCCCAATGTCATGCGCGGCGGCAGCCAGAGCGGCAATATGCGCGCCCTCGACGCCATCCACGCCGGCGTGGCCGACTGCCTCTGCGCCGACTACGCGCCCGCCACCATGCTGGCCGCCGTCGATGCCCTGGTCCATCGCGAAGGCCTGGGCCTGCCCCAAGCCACCCGCCTGGTCAGCCTGGGCCCGGCGCGCGCCGCTGGCTTGAACGACCGCGGCGAGATCGCCGTCGGCCTGCGCGCCGACCTGATCAGCGTGGCCCGGCCCGGTGGACAGGCGGCGGTGGAGCGCGTCTGGTGCGCGGGCAAGCCGGTGTTTGCCGTGGACTACCAAGGCCGCTGAAGCTGAAGGTTTGCGAGCCTGGCCGGAGAGCGGGCGAGAATACTGCAGGTCTGCGGCATTCTCGTCTTCAAGCACCCCTCTCGCCTGCCATGCTCAGAGTCTTTCATTTCACCCCGCCGCGCCTGAGCGCACGGCGTCTGACATCCTGGATCACCGGCCTGAGCGCCTTGCTGCTGAGTTCCCTGCTGCTGATGGCCTGCAGCGAGCTCGGTGCCGGCACGGGGCAGATCAGCCAGCGCATCGGCGAGATCACGCGCGCCCCCTCTGCACAGCAGGTGGATCTGGCCCGGCTGACCAGCTTTGGCTGGGACCGGGTCTATCGCTTCGAACCCGGCAGCACGCGGGACGCGATCTGCGAGTTCATTCAGGCAGGTCGAAACATCTGCGGTCGTGTCATCCGCTACCCGGCGGTGCCGGCCGATCACCAGGCCCTGGTCTTTGCCCTCGGGCCGCAGCTGACCCATGTCGAGCTGCATGCCCTGGCTCATGGCCGTTTGGAGCTGAGTGATGAACATGCCCGCAGCGGCCTGCCCAAAACTCAGGCCAAGCTGCGCATCCACCGGCTCAGCCTGGGCACGGCGCGGGAACAGATCGTGCTGGAGCCGAAATGAACTGGGCGATCAAGTCTGGGCCTCGGTGGCGCCGCGGCGTGCTTGCACTCGTGATGCTGAGCGTCTTGACTGGGGCGGGGCTGTGGGTCGCTGGCGAGCAACTCAGCCGCCCCGCCCGTGCCAGCCTGGGCCCGCCGCCGGCCGATTTGCAAGCGCGCGCGGTTCGCATCCCCGTCCCCCGGCCCATCCCCGATGCTGAGGGCGAGCAAGCGCCCGGCCAGGTCAGCGGCTGGTTCTCCCCCGGCCAGCCGGGGCGCGGCGCGGTGCTGCTGCTGCACGGCGTGCGCAGCCATCGCGGCCAGATGCTGGCGCGGGCGCGCCTGCTGCATGAGGCGGGCTTGGGCGTGCTGCTGATCGACCTGCCGGCGCATGGCGAGAGCAGTGGCGAACGGATCAGCTTTGGCTGGCGCGAGTCGCAAGGCGTGGCCGCGGCGCTGAGCTTTCTGCGCCGCGAGCTGCCGCAAGAGAAGCTGGGCGTGATCGGCGTCTCGCTGGGCGGCGCCTCCCTGCTGCTCCTGCCACCGGCGCAGCGCGGGCCGCTGCAAGCGGTGGCGCTGGAATCGGTCTACCCGACCATCAAGGAGGCGGTGCACAACCGCCTGCGCGTGCGCCTCGGAGAGACCCTGAGCCGAGGCCTGACACCCCTGCTGCTGAGCCAACTGCCGCTGCGCCTCGGTGTGGAACCCTCGCAGCTGCGGCCCGAGCAGGCCTTGCGTCAGCTCGGCGAGACGCCGGTGTTGGTGGCGGGCGGGCAGCTGGACACACAAACACCGCCCACCGAAGCCCGCCGCATGGCCGCGGCCGCGCCTCAATTGCACGCGCTGTGGCTGCTGGACGGGGCCCATCACACCGATCTGCAGGCCTTTGCGCCCGAGGCCTACCGCCAGCAGGTGCTGGACTTTCTGATCCAGCGACTGCGCACTGACACTGACGTCGGCGCCAACACTGCACCCACCGCCACGCCATGATCTCCATCCAACCCATCCGCCCCGAGGACCTGGCCGATGTGGCCCGTCTGCACCGCGAGAGCTGGCGCAGCGCCTACCGCGGCATCTTCAGCGATGCCTTTCTGGACAGCGAGCGGGTGGTCGAAACCCGCCAGGCCCTGTGGACCCGGCGCCTGATCAGCGAGCCCTCGCCGGGCAGCTTTGGTTTCATCGCACGCGCGGCCTCAGGCGAGGCGCTGGGCTTCACCTTTGCGTTTCCCGCCTTCGATGTGCAGTGGGGCAGCCTGCTGGACAACCTCCATGTGCGGCCCGATCAGAAAGGCCGGGGCATCGGGCGAAAACTGTTGGCGGCCTTGAGCGAACACTTCCTGCAGGAGCTCGGTGATGTGGGCGAGTTGGGCCTGTACCTCTGGGTGTTCGAGGCCAACACGGCCGCCCGCGCGGTCTACGAGCATCTGGGCGCACGGCCGGCCGAGCGGGTGGTGATCACCTTGCAAGATGGCAGCGAGGCGGCGGAGTGGCGCTATGTGTGGCGCTCGCCGGGGGAGTTGCTGCGGGCGCTGCGGGCGCCGCGCCGCGAGGCTTAGCGAGAAACAGAAAAGCGCCCGGGTTTCGAGTTCGGGCGCTTTTCTTCTTTGACTCGATCCACGAGTCACAACAAACACAGGCTCCAGCGGATGGTGGGCGTTTTGACTCCACCACCCCGGCCGGCCCGCGCGAGACGCGGCCCGGCGTGATCAGGGCGAGGCTGCAGCCTGTCCCTTTCTCTCCCCAGCCAGCCCACGCAAGATGTGGGCTGTCGTTCGTCACGGGTCGGCCAGTCCTCAGGACTGTCCTCGCTCGTGACTCACCCCATGTGCAATCCACCATTGCAGGAGAAATCGGCGCCGGTGGTGAAGCCGGAGTCTTCACCGGCCAGCCAGGCGACGATGGCGGCGATTTCTTCAGGCGTGCCCAAGCGCTTGATGGGGATGGTGGCGACGATTTTTTCCAGCACGTCAGGGCGGATGGCTTTCACCATATCGGTGCCGATATAGCCGGGGCTGACCGTGTTCACCGTCACGCCCTTGCTGGCCACTTCCTGGGCCAGGGCCATGGTGAAACCGTGCATGCCGGCCTTGGCGGCCGAATAATTGGTCTGGCCGAACTGGCCCTTCTCGCCGTTGACCGAGGAGATGTTGATGATGCGGCCCCAGCCCCGATCCAGCATGTCCTCGATCACCTGCTTGGTAACGTTGAACATGGAATTCAGGTTGGTGTCGATCACCGCGTCCCAGTCGGCCCGGCTCATCTTGCGGAACATGCCGTCACGGGTGATGCCGGCGTTGTTGACCAGCACATCGATGGGGCCGTGCTCGGCCTTGACCTTGGCAAAGGCTTCGACGGTGGAATCCCAATCGGCCACATTGCCGACCGAGACGTGGAAGGTGTAGCCCAGAGCGGCCTGCTCGTTGATCCACTTGGTGAAATCACGGCTGGGGCCGCAGCCGGCGATGACCTTGAAGCCTTCCTTGTGCAGGCGCTGGCACATAGCAGTGCCGATGCCACCCATGCCGCCGGTGACGTATGCAATCTTCTGGCTCATATCTAACTCCTTGCCTCCATGGCTTTGAACGTGTGAGTCCGCACCGCCGTCGCGTCCTACACGGCGGCCGGACCTCTGCTGTTGTGTGTTGCCAAAGACGCGATCAAAGCGTCCCGCAAGCCCCGTGCGGGGTCAAGCGGGGTTGGCCCTAGTGGGGTTTGCCGGGGGAACGATCAACGCTCCACGGTCAGCGCCACGCCCATGCCGCCGCCGATGCACAGCGAGGCGATGCCTTTCTTGGCATCACGGCGCTGCATCTCGTGCAGCAGGGTGACCAGGATGCGAGCGCCCGAGGCGCCGATCGGGTGCCCCAGGGCGATGGCGCCGCCGTTGACGTTCACACGGCTCAAGTCCCAGCCCATTTCCTGATGCACGGCGCAGGCCTGGGCGGCAAAGGCTTCGTTGATTTCCAGCAGGTCCAGGTCGGCCGCCTTCCAGCCGGCGCGCTCCAGGGCCTTGCGGGCGGCGGGCACCGGGCCCATGCCCATGATGGAGGGGTCGAGGCCAGCGCTGGCGTAGGACGCAATGCGGGCCAGCGGCGTCAGGCCCAGGGCAGCAGCCTTGGCTGCGCTCATCAGCACCAGGCCGGCGGCGCCATCGTTCAGGCCGGAGGCATTGCCGGCGGTCACGCTGCCGGCTTTGTCGAAGGCGGGGCGCAGGCCGGCCAGGGCCTCGGCATTGCTCTTGCGGTTGATGAACTCGTCAGCCTCGAAGACGATGGCGTCGCCCTTCTTCTGCGGAATGGTGACGGCGGCGATCTCGTCCTTGAAGCGGCCCGCGTCCTGGGCGGCCGCGGCTTTCTGCTGCGAGGCCAGGGCCAGCGCGTCCTGCGCTTCGCGGTTGATGCCGTACTGCTTGGCCACGTTCTCGGCGGTGATGCCCATGTGGTACTGGTTGTAGACGTCCCAGAGTCCGTCCACGATCATGGTGTCCACCATCTTCCAGTCGCCCATGCGCTGGCCGTCGCGCGAACCGGGCAGCACATGCGGGGACAGGCTCATATTCTCCTGACCGCCGGCGATGACGATCTCGCTGTCGCCGTCACGGATGGCCTGCGCCGCCAGCATCACGGCCTTAAGACCAGAGCCGCAGACCTTGTTGATGGTCATGGCCGGCACGCTGTTCGGCAGGCCGGCCTTGATGACGGTCTGGCGGGCCGGATTCTGGCCCGAACCGGCGGTCAGCACCTGGCCCAGAATCACCTCACCGATCTGGCCACCCTCCAGGCCGCTGCGGCGCAGCAGTTCCTTCACCACCACCGCGCCCAGCTCCGGCGCTGCGGTCTTGGACAGGCTGCCGCCAAACTTGCCAATGGCGGTACGGGCCGCCGCCACGATCACGATATCGGTCATTTTCCAACTCCAGGGTGAGACTGCCTCTGGCCAGCGCCCGCGAATCAAGCACCAACAGATAACAGGTTAGCAGATCAGGGTTTCAACTAGGTTTCAAGATGCAGGCAATCGCTCACTCCGCATCCAGGATAAAAAAACAGGACCGGCGCCAGAGGCACACGGTCCTGTTTGAGCTCAGGCTTTCTGTTTGACGTAACGCCCGGGCGCCGGCTCGATCACCGGGTAGCGCCGGTTGCCCGGGCCCTTGGGTGCGGCCACCTGGCGGCCGGCATGCCCAGCCAGCCAGGCGGCCCAATCGGTCCACCAGCTGCCCGGGTGCTCGGCTGCGCCCTCGAACCACTGCTCCGATGTGGCCGGCAAGGCCGCCGTCTTGCCCAGCCAATGGCTGCGCTTGCCCTTGGCCGGTGGGTTGATGACGCCGGCGATATGGCCCGAAGCGCCCAGCACAAAGCGCTTGGGCCCCTTGAACACCTGGGTGCTGCGGTAAGCGGCATCCCAGGGCACGATATGGTCCTCGCGCGAGCCGTAGATGTAGACCGGCGCCTCGATCAGGCCCAGGTCCAGCTTCTCGCCGCACACGGTCAATCGGCCCGGGATCTTCAGCTCATTCTGCAAATAGGTGTGGCGCAGGTACCAGCAGTACATGGGGCCGGCCATATTGGTGGAGTCGCCGTTCCAGTACAGCAGGTCGAAAGCCGGCGGCGCTTCACCCTTGAGGTAGTTGCCCACCACATAGTTCCAGACCAGGTCATTCGGGCGCAGGAAGCTGAAGGTGGTGGCCAGCTCCTGGCCCTTGAGCAGGGCCGGGCCCTTGGGGTTGCCCATGCTCTTGTCGCCCAGGCTCATCTCGCGCATCTTGACCATGGCTTCGTCGATGAAGAGGTCGAGCACGCCATTGCTGGAGAAATCGATCAGCGTGGTCAGCAGGGTCAGGCTGGAGGCCGGCTGCTGGCCGCGCGCCGCCAGCACCGCCAAGGCCGTGGCCAGGATGGTGCCGCCGACACAGAAGCCCAGGGTGTCGATCTGCTCGGCGCCGCTGATGTCTTGCACCACCTCGATGGCCTTGATCGGCGCGTTCTCAATCACCTCATCCCAGGTCCAGGCGGCGCAGGAGGCATCGGGGTTGCGCCAGCTCAGCACAAAGACCCGGTGGCCCTGCTCGACCGCGTAGCGGATCAGCGAGTTCTCGGGCTGAAGATCGAGGATGTAGTACTTGTTGATGCAGGGGGGCACCAGCAGGAAAGGCCGCTCGTGCACGGTGGCGGTCAGCGGCTTGTACTCGATCAGCTGGAAGAAATCGTTCTCGAACACCACCGCGCCTTCGCTGGTGGCGACATTGCGGCCCACCTCGAAGGCGCTCTCATCGGTTTGCGAGAGATGGCCGCGCTGGATGTCGGCCCACAGCAGCTGCATGCCCTTGGCAATGCTCTCGCCCTGGGTCTCCAGCGCCAGCTTCTGCGCCTCGGGGTTCAGGGCCAGGTAGTTGCTGGGTGCCGCGGCGTCGACAAACTGCTGCACGGCAAAGCGGATGCGCTCGCGCGTCTTGGCCTCGCCTTCCAGCTTGTCCGCCATTTGCTGCAGGGTGCGGGCATTGAGCAGGTAGAGCTGGGCCAGAAAGCTCGAGGCCGGGTTGGCCGTCCAGGCCTCGCTGGCAAAGCGTCGGTCACCCAGAGACTTGGGCTTGGCCGGCGCCGCCGGGGCGGCTTCACCGCCGGCGGCGCCAAACATGGCGCCCATGCCGGCACCCAGGGCTGGCAGGGAAGAGTTCCACAGCTCGGTCGCCTGCTTGAGGTAATTGCTTTGCAGCTCGCTCAAGGCCTGAGGCGGGATCTGCAGGCCGGCCAGCGTGGACCACATCTCGCCCAGGCCGGCACCAAAGTCGGCCGCTGGGGCCGCCGGGGCTGCCGAAGCGGAGGCCGCAGGGGCGGATGCCGGCGCAGAGGCCGGCGCCGGCCCTGCGGCGGCGGCGAGCTTGGGGCGCGGGGCGGCCTGCTTCTTGGCGGCAGTCGTTTTCACGGCAGCCGAGGGCTGAGCAGCCTTCTTCACGGCGGCCCTCTTCACTGCGGCCTTTGGGGCGGGGCTGGCCGGTGTGGCCGGGTTCTTCCTTGTCATGAATCTCCTCTGACGCTCGCAAGCGGAACACGGGGAACAGGTATCGGAACAGGGTTCACAGGCCGCCCCAAACCCACAAAGTACATAGACACATGGACGCGCGGCGTGAGAAAGCGCACACGATGTTGTACGCTCGCCCGCTTACCTTGCCATGACATTTCATGTATCTGATCGCAATTGCCTGGGGCTATGTCGCTTTGATGATGGCCTTGGCCGAAGCCACCAGCAGCCAGGGCAGCATCCTGGGTGCTGTCATCACCTTGGTTCTGTACGGCCTGCTGCCGATCTCGATTGTGCTGTACGTGCTGGGCTCGCCGGCCCGCAAGGCCGCGCGAAAAAAGCAGGAGCAAATGCAGGCCCAGATCGATTTCCCGCAAGAGCCCACCGAAGCCATGCCGCTGGACCCACTGGCGCGCACCGCCGCCCCCGCCTCAGAGCAGGCTGACGACCGCCGCCATGCGGCCGGCCCGGGCGTCATGCCGGTAGGAAAAGAACCTTGAGGGCTCGCTGAGCGTGCACCAGCGCCCGCCGCTGAGGGCCTGCACCCCGGCCGCACGCAAGCGCTGCCGTGCCAGAGCCGGCAGATCGGCCAGCCAGCGCGCCTCGCCGGCCGCATTCGGCCGGTAGACAAAGGCCTCGCCGGGCACCTGCGGGCTGGCGCCAAACGCCGCCAGCACCTCGGCCCCCACCTCGAACTGCTGCGGCCCAATGCAGGGGCCCAACCAGGCGTGCAGCTCGGCGGGCACGCAGCCGGCGGCGGCGCAAACCTCGGCCACGGTGTGCTCCAGCACCCCGGCGGCCAGGCCACGCCAGCCAGCATGGGCGCCACCCACCGCGCCCGGCGCCGCGAACAGCACCGGCAGGCAATCGGCCACCTGGATGGCACAGGCCAGCCCGGGCGTGCACGACACACTGGCATCGGCCACCGGCGGCTCCACGGCCTCGACATGATCGGCGCACAGGCGCAGCACATCGGCGCCATGCACCTGTTTCAGGAACACCGGCCGGGCACCCAGGGCCTGGGCCACCAGGGCCCGATTGGCCTGAACCATGGCGGGCTCATCGCCGACCGCGCTGCCCACATTCATGCTGGCATGGCTGCCCTGGCTGAGGCCTCCGGCGCGCGTGGTCATGAAGGCGCGAACCGGAGGCCAGGAGGGCGGCAGCTGCCAATCCGGCTGCAGCCAGTCCGGGTGGAAGGCCACCGGATTCACCTCACTCGGCATCGGGGCAGGCCGAGGGTTGGGTCTTGGCGAAGGCGTCCAGGGCCATGCAGTTGGCAAACACACGCATCACCTCGGGCACATGGTCGAGGCGGCAGTCGAAGCGCTTGGCATTGAAGATCTGCGGCACCAGCAGGCAATCGGCCAGGCCCGGCGTGTCGCCATGGCAGAACTGGCCGGCGTGCGCCTTGAGCCGTTGCTCCACCACCTCCAGACCGCCCTCGACCCAGTGGCGGTACCAGCGGTTCTTGGTGTCTTCGTCCAGGCCCAGGTCCTTACCCAGATAGCGCAGCACGCGCAGATTGTTCAGCGGGTGGATCTCGCAGGCGATGTCCTGCGCCAGCGCGCGCACCTGGGCGCGGCCCAGGGCATCGGCCGGCAGCAGCGGCGGCTCGGGATGGGTTTCATCGAGGTACTCGATGATGGCCATGGACTGGCTGACCAGCGCATCGCCGTCACGCAGCAAGGGCACCAGCTTGGACATGGAGGCGCTGGCATAGGCGGGGTCGAACTGCTCGTTCTTGGCCAGGTGCACGGCGCGGTAGTCGTAATCCAGGCCTTTGAGCGCCAGCGCGATGCGCACGCGATACGAGGCCGAGGAGCGGAAGTAGTTGAAGAGTTCCATGGCGCCGATGATGCCATGGGCAAACAGATAAACTGATCCGCATGTGGCTCTCCCGACGTTTCAAGTTTTGCCCCAGCTGCGGTGCCGAAGTGCGCTACCAGGTGCCTGCCGACGACAACCGGGAGCGCGCCACCTGCCCGAGCTGCGCCAGCATCCACTACGAAAACCCGATCAATGTGGTCGGCACCCTGCCCATCTGGGAGGGCGCCGGGGGCGGCGTGCAAGTGCTGCTGTGCCGCCGCGCGATCGAGCCGCGCCTGGGCAAATGGACGCTGCCGGCGGGTTTTCTGGAGCTGGGCGAAACCACCGAACAAGGCGCCCTGCGCGAGACCGATGAAGAAGCCGGCGCGCAGATCGAGCTGGGCCCCCTCTACGGCCTGATGAATGTGGTCAAGGCCGGGCAGATCCATCTGTTCTACCGCGCCCGCCTGCTCTCCACCACCTTCAACCCCGGCCCGGAGACGCTGGAAGCCCGGCTCTTCCACGAGCACGAGCTGCCCTGGGACGAGATCGCCTTCCACACCGTGCGCGACACCTTGCGCCACTTCTTTGCCGACTGGCGGGCCGGCCAGGGCTTTCCCCTGCACTGCGGCGATATCAGCTACTGAGCAGCTACTGAGCCGCGACTGCGCCGCCCCTGCGGCAGCCGTTCAGGATTTGCCGCCCTGTGCCGTGGCCCAGGGTCCGGTCACACCGTCCACCTCGCAGTCCCACAGGGCCTGCACGTCCATGCCGTCTCGCAGGCCTTCGGCATAGACCTTGAGGGCCAGGCTGCGCAGCATCACCAGCATGCCGCGCACAAACGCGGCGCGCGCCGCATCGCCCGACACGCCGCTGACGACCGAGGCATCCAGCTTCACGTAATCGAGCCCGGCCTGGTAGAGACGGTCCACCTGGGCCAGGCCGGCGCCTGCATGTTCCAGGCCCAGCTTGACGCCCAGCGGGCGCAGCTGCCGGCCCATCTCCAGCAGCAGATCGAAGTGCTGCACTGCCGCCGTCTCGGCCAGTTCCAGGCCCAGCTTGCGCGCCGCCTGCGGCGCCTGGAAGACCTGCTCGCGCACCCGCGCGACAAAGCCTCCATCGAGCAGGCTGGCCGGCGCAATATTGACGCAGCGCGCCTGGCCGTCGCGGTTGATGGCCTCCAGCGCCAGGCTGACCGCCAGCAGGTCCACCTCGGCCGTCAGGCGGCTGCGCACGGCCAGCGGCAGCCAGCGCGTCGCCGGCTCGAAGGGGCCGTCGGCCTCCAGCTGCAGTTGCAGCGGACATTCCAGATGCAGCAAGCGGCCCTCGCGGTCCAGCAGCGGGAACTGGCTCAGGCGGGCACGGCGTTCTTTCAGCGCGTCAAGAATCTGGGCGCGCCAGGCTTGCTCACCCTGTGCGCCGGCGGCGCTGCTGGCCTGGCCGGCCTCGGCCGGGACCGCGCCGCGGTGGAACTCGACCACAAAGCCGGCTTGGGTCTCGGCGCGCGCCAAGACCTTGTCGGCCTCGGAAAACCACTGACCCAAGAGCGATTCACGCGGCAGATCCACCGCGCCAAGCGACACCTGGATGCCCGGCCCGAAGGCTGGCAGGCTGAGACGCAGGGCGTCGGCCAGCGCCTGTGCGGTCTCGGCTGCCACATCGGGCGCCGGCAGCCAGAGCGCAAAGTCGGAGCCGTTGAGCCGGCCCGCGAGACAGCCACGCACCCGGTCGGGGTAGGCTTTGACCGCACGCGACAGGGTCAGCAGGGTTTGATCCACCGCCGGCCGGCCCAGGCGCTGATTGAGCAGGGCCAGATCACGCAGGCGCAGCAGCACCAGGCCGCCGCGCGCCGGGCCTTCGTCGCGCGTCAGCGCCGATTCCAGCTCGGCCAGAAAATGCTTGCGCGTGTTCATGCCAGTCAGCGCATCGCAGTGAGCCTGCAGGCGCAGGGCCTGGAGCTGCTCGCCCTGGGCCTCGAACATCAGCTTGACCCGGGCCACCATGGCGTTCATCGCCTCGGTCAGGCGCTGCAGCTCCGGCACATGGGGCAGCTCCATCTGCGCAAACTGGCCCTCCATCAGGCCGCGCGCCTGGGCCACGGCGTTGTCCAGCGGCCGGCGGATGCGGTGCAGAGCCAGGTAGGCACCCAGGCTGGCCAGCGCACCCAGGCCCAGCAGCAAGGCGCTCATGCGGGTGACGCTGCGCCAGAGTTCGTCGTGGGCATAGGCGCTATGGCTCAGTACCTCGACCGAGCCGATGGCGTTCCAGCCATTGGAGAGCTGAGCCATGCCGGGCTGCACCGTGATCGGGCTCAGGGCCACAAACCAGGACGGGGCCTGGCTGGCCCGGGCCGGGGCGCGCCGCTCGAAGGCCAGCTTGCCATCGGGCTGGCGCCAAGCCACGCTCTCGTAATAGCCGGTGTCGAATTGGGCGGAAATCAGGAGCTGCATCAGCTCCGCATCGCCGCGCTGCTGGGACAAGGCCAGGGCCAGCGCGGCGGCGTTGTCGCTGTTCTTGATCTGCAGCTGGGTCTGCAAGAGCTGGCGGGTGGACATGGTGCTGACGGCCACCGCGCCCAGCAGCGAGGCCAGCACCACGCCGAGCACCAGCAGCCAGACTTGACGCATCAAGGACATGAAGGGCTCCTCCGGGACGGTCGGGCGGGTTCGCAATGAACGGGCGGGTTGTTCAACATCATCGTCGTCTTCATCTCAAAAGCCCTCGGCCCGGGCCTTGCTGAGCAAATCGCGCCACAGCGACAAGCGCGCCAGCGGGTCACCGGCCGAGGTGGCGCCC
Source organism: Burkholderiales bacterium PBB2 (assembly GCA_002255955.1). GTDB lineage: Bacteria > Pseudomonadota > Gammaproteobacteria > Burkholderiales > Burkholderiaceae_C > Paucibacter_A. The sequence goes on from NKIM01000034.1 coordinate 25,239, forward strand.
ACGCCCTGCCAAAGGCCCTCGCCATTGAAGCTGAACACCGGCTGCAAATCGGGCCGCTGCGACGCGGGCCGCAGCTCGGGCACCAGGTTGTCCATGATCAGCGGCTCGGCGCCCGGCTCGGCATAGTAGGCCAGCACCATATGCGCCAGCGAGCGCCCACCCAGCTGGGCCCGCACATAGACCATGCGCAGCTTGGCCACCGGCGTGCCTGCATTGAGCAGGCTGAAATACTTGGCGATCGCATAGTCCTCGCAATCGCCGCGGCCCTTGTCCAGGCTTTCCAGCGGTGTGGCCCAGTAATCGATCCTGCCCCAGACCTCGCTGTCGTCGCGGAAGACCAGGTGCTTGTTGACGAAGTTGTTGACCAGGCTCAGGCGCGGCAGCTCTTCCACCGTGGCGGCGCGGTCGATCATCTGCAACAGCTGCTCGGCCTCGCCCGCGGTCCGCGGGCCGAAGCGGGCGGCGCTCTCCATCACCTTATTGCGATCGAGGGCCTGAGCCAGCTCGGGCCAGAGGGCCTGGGCGCCGATCAAGGCCAGCGCCAGCACGCTCCCGGCCAGCCAGGACCTCATCAGGCCACCGCGCAAGCTGGCAGGCAGGCCCCAACCGCGCCGACTGGCAAGCAGCGAGGCAGGCGAAGAAGCGCCAGACCGATCGACAGTGGGGCTGCATACGCAAAAATGCATGCGTCAGGGCGCCTCGTGAGGGCGAAGAAGGGTTCGGGCAGGCCGGCCTGTGGCGATAATTCAAACCACTGTACCGCTTGCACAAGCCTCCCAGCGCCACCACAGGCGCCAATTCGCCCCCCAGTTCATGAGCACTGCTTCAATCCGCCAAGAAATTGACAAGTCCCGCGCCAGCGGTGTGCTCAAACAAATCATCATCCCGCCCTGCCCCGAGCAACTGGCCCGCCTGCAGCAGGCCATGGCCCAGGCGGAACCCGACCTCAACGAGATCGCCCGCATCGCCGCCAGCGATGTGGCCATGTCGGCCACCCTGCTGCGCATTGCCAACAGCCCCATCCATCTGTCCGACGGCCTGCCCTGCACCACCGTCGGCCAGGCCATGACCCGCATCGGGCTGGAGGAAACCGCCGCCGTGATGACGGCCTTCCTGATGAAGAACGCGATTCCAGTCAACAGCCCGCATCTGGCGCGCTTCTGGGAGCGTTCGACCAAGCGCGCGATTGCCTGTGCCTTCATCGCGCGCCAACTGCCCGGGCTCTCGCCCGACCTGGCCCACACCTACGGTCTGTTCTGCCACATCGGCATCCCCGTGCTGCTGCAAAGCCTGCGCGGATACGGCAGCACCATGGTCGAGGCTGCGGCCCGCATCGACCGCAGCTTCGTCGCCACCGAGAACGCCAACCACCGCACCGACCACGCCGTGGCCGGCGCCTTGCTGGCGCGGGCCTGGAATATGGCGCCCGAGCTGATGGCCGGCATCCGCCTGCACCATGACCTGCAATCCCTGGGCCATGGCGGCATCGAGCCCGAAGTCCACACCCTGGTCGCCGCCGGCCTGGTGGCCGAGCAGCTGATGCGCCAGCACGAAGGCCTGAACGAAGACGCCGACTGGGCCGCCCACCATGCGGCGGCGCTCGACTGGCTGCAGATCAGCCTCGATGACCTCGAGCACTGGGACGATCTGCTGCGCCCCCTGCTCGACGCGGCTTGAAGGCAGGCGCGCCGAAGCGCAGGCCCGATCAGGCCGGTGGCAGCAGCCGCCGCGTCGCGCCGGTGTGGAACGAGGCCTTGTGGATCAGGCCCTCGCGCACCTCGTAAATGCACAGCAGCTCCACCTGCGCCAGCCCTTCGGGCAGGTTGCGGGTGATCAGCTCGCTGTCCACCACCATGGCCCCCATCACCGTGCGAGAAACCAGCTGCGCATGCAGATCGGGCTCGGCAAAGCGCAGCTGAAAACGGGCGCGCAGCTCGGCATGCCCCTGGGCCAGGCGCTCGCCATGCAGCTGAAACTGCTCGGCATCGGGCGCGTAGCTGGCCAAGAGCCGCTCCATATCGCGGGCGTTGTAGGCGTCCAGCTGGGCTTGCACGACGGCGAGGGGCGAGAGGTGATCCATGACGCTCTTTCTGTTTGGCTGCGCCACATTGTGTCAAGCCCGTCTGCCAGTGAGACATGAGCTTTGGCATCATGGGCGCAGGCCCTCGATCCGAGGCCCCTCCCTCGCGCCCAGGAGTACCCCACCATGCTGGCAGCCGCCACCCGCAAACTCAGCCGCCCGATGCTCATGCTCGTCGGCCTGTCCATCTGCCTCTTGAACGGCATGCCCGCATGGGCCCAGAACGCCGACAGCAAACCCGCAGCCTACGACCCCGCCCTGGCCCGCAGCCTCGGCGCCGACGAGCGCGGCATGCGGCCCTATGTGCTGGTGATCCTCAAGACCGGGCCCAAGAAAATGGCGGCGGGCCCGGAGCGGGATGCCATGTTCAAAGGCCATTTCGCCAATATGAGCCGGCTGGCGGCCGAGGGCAAGCTGGCGGTGGCCGGGCCGCTGGACGGGGTTGACGGCTGGCGCGGGCTGTTCGTCTTTGCCACCGGCGATCTCGAGGAAGCGCGCGCCCTGGCCGCCAGCGACCCGGTGCTGATCCAGGGCGAGATGGTGGCCGAGTTCCACAAGTTCTACGGCTCGGCCGCCCTGATGGCGGTGCGCGAGATCCACGACAAGATCCAAGCCAAGGCGCCTTGAAACGGCGCCGCCCGCGGGCCAGGCTTCAGCCGCCGGCCGGGCGCATGGCGGCCCACCACAGGGCTTCGGGCGCCGGCTTGTAGAGCGCATCGCCGGCCTCAGGCCGGGCGCTGCAGCAGAGCAGCCGGGCCTGCGGCGCCAGGGCCTGCGCGGCCGCCAGGCCCGAGCGGCCGGCCGATCCCAAGCTCAGCGGCTCCACCAGCAGCAGCTCCAGCACGGCGCCGGCCGGCAGGCCCATCAACACGCGCTGCGCCTGCATCAGATCGGCCGCCTGCACGCAGTCATAACCGGCCAGGCCCAGGCGCTCGACCAGGGCTTCGCGCGCCGCCGCGCAGGCGTCCAGCACCAGGGCCCAGCGCGCCGGCCCGCCGGCCTCCTCGCCCATCAAGCCCAACATGCCCAGCTCACGCAACGGCGGCCAGGCGACCTCGGACTCTTGGGCCGGGGCCAGCGGAATCGCCAGCTCGAAACGGCAGCCCGCCCCCAGACGGCTGTGCAGCTCGATGCGCCCGCCCATGGCCTGCACGGTCTGACGCACGATGCTCAAACCCAGGCCCAAACCTGGCAGGCCCTGGCTGCCCTGCGCGCGCACAAAAGGCTCGAAGACCAGGGCCTGGTCGGCTTCGGCAATGCCAGGGCCTTGGTCGACCACGCTGAGCAGCAACTGGCCCTCACGGTAGGCGGCACGCAGATCGATCCAGCCCTCGCGCGTGAACTTGGCGGCGTTGGACAGCAGATTGAACAAGGCCTGGCGCAAACGCCGTGCATCGACGGCCAGCACGGGCGGCAGGCTGCCATCGATCTGCAAACGCAGGCGGTTGCCGCCGCTGCGCACCAGGGCCTGGGCCTGCTGGTCCAGCTCGCGCAGCAGGCCGTGGATGTAGACCGGCGCCGGCAGCAACTCGGGCGCGGCACTGGCCTCGGGAGCGCGGGCAAAGCGCTGCAGCTCATCGATCATCTCCAGCAGCAGCTGGCTGCTGTGCTCGATGGCGCGGCGGTCGGCCTCGAAACCACGGTCAGGCTGCAGTTGCCGGGTGAGGTGCACCACCGAAGCCAGGGGCGCGCGCAGATCATGGCCGAGGTAGCCGAGCAAACGCCCCTTGGCCGCATCGCTGGCCTGGGCCAGCGCACTGGCCGCGGCCAGCTCGGCGGTGCGCTGCTGCACCGCGGTCTCCAGCGCCTGCTCATGCTGAAGGCGCTGCTGGCGCATGCGCGCCACCATGGCCAGCAGGACGATCAAGATGCCGAGCAGGCCGACCAGAGGCGGGCCGTAATCGGCCCCCACCGAATGCGGCTGCCAGCCCAGCAGGCTCAGGATGCGGGGCATCATGCCCAGGAACTGGCAGGCCAGGGCCAGGGTCCAGGCGCGCGCCAGCGGCAGGTTCTGGCCCACCGCGCGCAAGCAGGCCACCATCATCAAGCTGCCCTGCGCAAAATTGCAGGCGCCGGCCAGCTGGGTGCCCAGGCGGTAGTCCCCGAACACACAGACCAGCAGGGCCAGGGCATCCAGGGCCGCCACGCCCAGCATCAGACGGTGCCAGCGCGGCTGGCGGCGCGCCGTGTCCAGCAAGCGCGTCAAGGCAGCCACCTCACTCAGATGCGCAAGCACGCCAAAGCTGGCCAGCGCCCGCACGGCCCAATCCGTCGCCTGCGGCCAGAACAGCATGAAGGCGCTGCCGCGCATGCCGCTTTCGTAAAAGAACACGGCCATCAGGTAGAGGGCGATGTAGCCGTAGGTGCGCTCGCGCCAGGCCAGGGCCAGCAAGGCGCTGACCAGCATCAGCAAGAGGCTCAGGCCGGCGATCAGACCATCGGCCCAGAGCCGGGCCTGCTCTTCTTGCAACAGCTCGGCCGGTGGGTGCAGGCTCAGCTCCATCGCCAGGGCGCTGCGGCTGGCCACACGCAGCCACAGCTCCTGCGGCTGGGCGCCCAGCGTGAGGGCAAAGGCGCTGTCTCGCAGCGGCAGCGTGCGCTGATCAAAGGCCTGGTCGGTGCCGGCGCGCTGGGGCGGCAGATCCACCCATCTGCCATCGGCCAGGCGCTGCCGGGCGAAGAGCTGCACCTGCTCCAGCCGTGCCGGGCGCAGCTGCAGCCACAGCGTCTGCGGAGCGGCCGTCCCTTGCACACACCAGCGCAGCCAAAAGGCCGAGGCGCTGTAGCCGGGCGTCAGGGTGGCCGGCGTGGCCGGCCGCCAGGCGGCCTCGGGTTGCCCCTGGACCTGCGCCCAGCTCTGCTGCGCGCTGCGGTCTTCGAGCACGCGCAGATGGGGCGCCAGCGCAGCGGCGTCCAGCCGGCGGCCGTCCGCCGCCACACAGTCCGGCAGGCCCTGCGCCCGCGCGCTGCCGAGCAGGGCCAAGGCCAAGGCAAAGGTCAAGGCCGGCGCGAGCCAGCACAGCCGCCTCAGCAGGCGCATCAAAGCGCGTGACCCGGCTGCGGCGTGGCGATCGGTGAATCAGTCGCAAGTGCCAGTGCGGGCGCCTCGCGCAAGCCCTGGCGAAAGGCCTGCGGGCTCAGGCCATGGCGCTCGCGGAAGGCGGTGGCGAAATTGCCCGGGTTGTTGAAACCCACGGCAAACGCAATGTCCTGCACGCTCATCAAGGTCTCGGCCAGCAGGCGTTGGCCGGTGCGCACGCGCTCTTCGGCGATGAAGCCCGACACCGTCAAGCCCAGATGCTCGCGGAACAAGGCCAGCAGGCGCTTCTCGCTCAGGCCCACCTGCTGGGCCACATCGCCCACGCCTTGCAAACCGGCCAGGTGCTCGCGGATGTAGCGCATGGCCACCTCCAGCAGCGGCTGCTCGGGGTGGCGCGCGGCGGCCTCGGGCGGGGCGGCCGGCGCAGGCTGGCGTTGCAGCGCCAGCTGCAAATGCACCTGCAGCCGGGCCAGCACCTCCTCGGGATAAAAAGGCTTGCTGATGAAATCGACCGCGCCGGACTGCAGGCCGCGCACGCGCTGCTCGGGGGCGTTGTGAGCGCTCAGAAAGAGCACGGGGATCTCGGCCGTCAGCGGGTCGGCCTTGAGCAGGCGGCACAGGGCGTGGCCATCGAGATCGGGCAGGCCCACATCAAGCAGGATCACATCGGGCCGCAGCATCTGCGCGCGCTGCAGGCCTTGCTGGGCGCTGTCTGCCAGGCTCAGGCGGTAGAGCGGGCGCAGCAGCTGGGTCAGCCAACGCAGCTCCTCCAGCACATCGTCAATCAGCAGCACATGGGCTGCGTCGACCGCGGGCCCGTCCGCCGGCAGGCGCGGGCTGGCCGGCTTGGTGAAAAGTGACGTTGACACAGCAGGCGCAGAAAACATAGCCGCGCATTGTGCGGTCTGCACCCCGCGCTTGCTCCCCTGCAGTGCGGGGCTCCACGCCACGTTTGTATCGCAGAGCGCACAGGCAATGCCGGCATAAAACGGGCACCAGGGGTCTTGATCCGCTTCTGCAAAAGCGCGCGGCTTTTTGGCAAAACCCGGGCGCCTTCAGCGCTCCGATAAAGCGTGCATCCGCAACCCACACGCACAGCAAAGCAGCGCATGCAGCCTTTTTCTTCTTCCACTCACCCGTCCCCGTTCAAGTTTTCACCGAGCACGTTCAGCCTGGCCCTGAGCGGCCTGCTGCTGGCCCAGGCCGCCCTGGCCGCCAACAACCCGCCTGACGCCGGGCAGTTGCTCAACGAGCAGCAGCAGCTCAACAAAGCGCGCCAGAACCGCCCACTGCAGCCGCGCAATGACGAGGCCGCGCGCGCCGCGACCGACAGCGTCGGCGAGGGCTTCAAGGTGCTGATCCAGCGCATCCGCTTCAGTGCTGCCGAAGGCCTGGCCACGCCCGAAGAGCTGCAGTCCTGGGTGGCCGATGCACGCGGCCAGCGCCTCAACCATGCCCAGCTGCAAGCCCTGGCCGCGCGTGTCAGCACCCAGCTGCAGGCCAAGGGCTACAGCCTCGCACGCGCTTACCTGCCGCGCCAGGACCTGAGCGAAGGCGAGCTGGAGATCGCCGTGCTGGCCGGCCAGCTGGAGCGCGGCGCCGGCCGCATCCAGCTGCACAACCGCAGCGCCCTGCCCGACGCGCAGCTGCGCGCCGTGGCCGATGCCGCCCTGCCCGAAGGTCCGGTGCGCGGCGATGACCTGGAGCGCGCCCTGCTGCTGATGAACGACCTGGCCGGCGTGGTGGCCCGCTCCAGCCTTGAAAAAGGCGAGCAGCTCGGCAGCAGCCGCCTGGTGGTGCGCGCCGAGGCCCAGCCGGCCCTGCGCGGCCAGGCCAGCCTCGACAACTTCAGCAACCGCTACACCGGCCAGGCCCGCGCCGCCGCGCAGCTGGCCTGGGCCAACCCGGCCCAGCGCGGCGATCTGCTGGGCCTGTCGCTGAGCGCCACCGAGGGCAACCGCTCGGCCGCCCTGAGCTACGCCCTGCCGCTGACACCGCAAGGCCTGCGCCTGAACCTGGGGGCCTCGGCCCTGCGCTACCGCGTGGGCGAAGAGATGAAGGCCCTGGATCTGCGCGGCACGGCGCGCAGCCTGGGCGCCGGCCTGAGCTTCCCGCTGCAACGCAGCCGCATGAGCAGCGCCTGGGCCCAGCTCGATGCGGAAAGCAAGCGCCTGCAGGACGACAGCGCCAACGGCAATCTGCGCCAGCGCCGGGTCGATCGCCTGCAAGCCCAGATCAACGGCTCGCGCTGGGACGAGCTGGGCCAGGGCGGCGCGACCGAATGGCAGATCAACGCCAGCGTCGGCCGCGTGGACCTGAGCGGCAATGCCGCCGACCAAGGCGTGGATGCGCTCAGCGCCCGCACCCAGGGCAGCTTCAGCAAGGCCACGGCCCGGCTGGCGCGGCTGCAGACCTTGGATGCCGCCGGCAGCTGGTCGCTCTACGCCAGCCTGAGCGCCCAGCTGGCCGGCCGCAACCTCGATTCCTCGGAGAAGTTCATGCTGGGCGGCCCCAGCGGCGTGCGCGCCTATGCCATCGGCGAGGCCAGCGGCGACGCCGGCTGGCTGGGCAGCGCCGAGCTGCGCCACGACTTCCGCATTGGCGAGCGCCTGCGCGCCCAGGGCCTGGCCTTTGTCGACGGCGGCCGCATCCAGCGGCATGCCCAACCCTGGGCCGGCGCCCTGCCCGCCGGCCAGAGCAACGGCTACAAGCTGGCCGGCGCCGGCCTGGGCCTGAACCTCTACGGCGGCGAATGGCAGCTGCGCGCGGCCTGGTCACGCGCCATCGGCAGCAACGAGGGCCTGCAAAACGGCCGCGATGCCGAAGGCCGCAGCGCCCGCTCGCGCCTGTGGCTGCAGGCCAGCCTGAACTTCTGAGTCGCGCCGTCTTTCCCCCTCACCTTGTGCGCCGCCGCCTGGCGGCCCGAACCCTGAATTCACACACGCCATGAAAACCAAGAAATCCTCGTCCCTGAACCACAGCTACCGCCTGGTCTGGAGTGAGCTGAGCCAGGCCTTTGTCGCCGTGGCCGAACACACGGCCGGCCGCGGCAAGCGCGCCTCCGGCGCCCTGCTGCTCTCGACCGTCCTGGCCACCGGCGCGCAGGCGCAAGCCCCAAGCGCGCAAGCGCCACCGGCCCTGGCCCTGCCCAGCGGCGCCAGCGTGGTCGCGGGCCAGGCCCAGCTGGTGCAGAACCAGCCGGGTCAGCTGCGCGTGCAGCAGGCCAGCGACAAGCTGATCATGAACTGGAGCCAGTTCAATATCGGTCGCGACGCGCAAGTGCGCTTCGAGCAACCGGGCAGCCAGAGCATCGCGCTCAACCGCGTCACCGGCAGCGAGGCCAGCGCCATCTTCGGCAGCCTTCAGTCGAACGGCCAGGTCTGGCTGGTCAACCCGAACGGCGTGGTCTTCGGCCGCACGGCGCAGGTCGATGTGGGCGGCCTGGTGGCCAGCTCGCTGAACATTTCGGATGCCGACTTTCTGGCCGGCCGCGCCCACTTCAAGGGCAGCAGCACGGCCGGCCAGGTCGAGAACAGCGGCCGCCTGAGCAGCAAGGCCGCAGGCGGCGTGATCGCCCTGATCGCGCCGCAGGTGGACAACAGCGGCCAGATCCACACGCCCGGCGGCAGCGCCCTGCTGGGCGCCGGTGAACAGGTCAGCCTGGACCTGAACGGCGACGGCCTGCTCAGCCTCTCGGTCGAGCGCGCGGCGCTGCAAGCCCAGATCGGCCACAGCGGCGAGATCCACGCCGCTGGCGGCCTGGTGCAGCTGAGCGCCCAAGCCGCGGGCGCCCTGCGCGCCAGCGTGGTCAACAGCAGCGGCCTGATCGAAGCCAGCAGCCTGAGCCAGCAAGGCGGCCGCATCGTGCTGGACGGCGGCGCGAATGGCGAGGTGAGCCTCACCGGCACGCTCGACGCCCACAGCGAGGCCAGCCGCGGTGGCCGCATCGAGGTGAAGGGCGCGCAGCTGAGCCTGCGCGACGGCGCCGGGCTGGATGCCAGCGGCGCCACCGGCGGCGGCCAGATCCATGTCGGCGGCGGCTGGCAAGGCCAGGACGCCCAGCATCCGAACGCCCAGAGCCTGAAGGCCGACGCCAGCGTGCAAGCCCTGGCCAATGCCAGCAAGACCGGCGACGGCGGCGAGGTGGTGTTCTGGTCCGATGGCCGCACCGAATTCGCCGGCCGCATCGAGGTGCGCGGTGGCGCCGAGGGCGGCAACGGCGGCCGCGCCGAAGTCTCGGGCAAGCAGGAGCTGGCCTACAGCGGCCGCACCGATGCGCGGGCGGCAAAGGGGCGGACGGGGGATCTGTTGCTGGACCCCAGCACGCTCGAGATTCGCGGAGGCGGCTCCGGCAGCGGCAGTCTCAGCGGATCGGTGGTCTATGAGAAAGACTTGGAGGCCCAGTCCGCCAACATCGTGCTCGAAGCCACCAACAACATCACCTTCAAGGACCTGCGCGCCACCGGCAGCACGGACGGTGTGCTGGATCTGGCCGACGGTGTGAGCTTCACCGCCGTGGCCGGCCGCGGCGGGCAAATGGGCAGCGATCCGGGCGACAAGATCGGTGTGATTCGCTTTGAACAGAAAGAGGACACCTTGCGCGTCAACGGCGCCGCCGGCATCTTGCTAATCGCCTCCAACTGGAACTCGGGCGAAACGGACGCAGTCAACGGAGGCAGGGCCTCGGTGATCAATGTCCCGCACCTGGTGGCAACGGGTGCAGGTGGTAACCCCTCCGGGTCGCTGCGCAACTATGACCTTCGCTCAGCAACGCCCGGTGCCGTCGATCCCGGCACCATCACCGTCTTCGGCGCCAACGGCATCACGATTGGCGGCAGCGTCAACAGCCAGGGCGGCTATGTTCGCCTGTGGGCCGATGCCGATTCGGGCACCGGGGGCGCCTTCACCCTGAACGCTCCGATCAGCACTGCAGGTGGCAACGTCTACCTGGCTTCGGGTCGCGGCGGCATCACCATGAATGGCCGCATCGATGTCGGCGCGGGGCGGCTGTTCTTTGACCGCGAGACCGGGTCCTACCCCGGCGGCGTCGGCCCGGACGGCCCCAAGATTCTGGCCGGCCAGATCCATGCCACCGGCGACATCGACGTCAACACCGCCTTCACTTTCAAGGGCGGCGCGAGCATCTTCACTGACGGCACCATCCGTTTCGGCAGCGTCGGCGTCAATCTCGACACGGGCACCGGCGTCCTGACCCTGCGTGCCGACAAGGTCGACTGGGGCACCGCCACCCTCAACAACCTGAGCACCGCCTCGCTGCGCCTGGAGCCCTACGACAAGGCCACCAATATGGTCTTGGGCGACGCCAATGGCTTCGCCTCGCCGGCCACGCTGAACAAGCTGCCCGGCGTCAAGAACCTGACCATCGGCCGCGAAGACGGCACCGGCACCATCAGCGTGCCGGGCAACTTCAGCTTCAGCGCCAGCGGCTCGTTCGAGATGGTCAACAAGACGGTGGACATCAGCGCCGGCACCCTGACCAACACCAGCGGCGGCATCACGCTGACCGGCGACACCATCAACATCAGCCAGACCGTCACTGCCAACGCAGGCGCCGGCAAGGTCACCCTGCGCCAGATGACAGCCACCAACGAGCTGCATCTGGGCACAGGCCTGAGCAACGCCACCCTGGGCCAGATCAGCGCGGCCACGCTGGAGGTGGGCCGCAGCGATGGCGGCAATCTGGTCTTTGACAACGACATCAGCACCCTGGCCAGCACCGTGCACCTGAAGAGCGGGCAGCGCGTGATCGGCGTCAACGGCGGCGTGTCGGCCAGCCGCGTCGCCGTGAGCGCAGGCGCCGGCGCCACGCTGACCGACAGCCGCTTCGACTTCAGCACCCTGGCCCTTTCGGTCGGTGGCGACACCGAGGTGCAGCAGTTGGGCCATGCAGGCTGGAGCCTCGGTTCGGTTGACGGCTTGAACGGCCTGACGGTCAAGGCTGGCAGCAGCCCGACGGTGCAGCTGCAGGCCCAGGGCCGCCTGGGCTTGAACGCCCCGCTGGCACTCAACAACAGCAGCGCCACCCTGCAGCTGCAGTCGGCCAGCGGCTTCGACGCCGAGAGCGCCGCACTCAGCGGCCAGAGCCGCAGCACGCTGGAATTCAGCGTCAGCGGCGCGCAAAGCGCGGTGCACATCGGCGGCACGGGCGGCCAGCTGAGCGCGGCCTCGATCGCCAAGCTGGCCGGCGTGGACACCCTGCGCCTGCTGGCCAGCGACGACACCGTGCTGGCCCATGCCTTCAGCGCCTCGGTGCAGAACAAGGTCGACATCCAGACCCAGCGCCTGACGGTGGACGGCGCCCTCAGCACCAGCAGCGGCAGCCTGCACCTGAATGCGGCCCAGGGCGGCCTGCAGCTGGACACAGCCGTCACGGCCGCCAACACCTTGTCGCTGAACGATCAGGCCGGTGTGGGCATCTCAAGCCGCGGCGTGTTGACGGCCCCCAAGCTCGCTGTGCGCAGCAGCGGCAGCGTGCAGCTCAAGCCGGGCAGCAGCGCCCATCAAGTGGACGAAATCGCCGCCGAGGTGGGGGACCTGGCCTTCAAGAACAGCCGCCGCTTGACCGTGGGCAGTGCCGACGGCCTGAACGGCGTGCGCGCCAGCGGCAGCGTGGACCTGCGTAGCAGCGGCGCCAGCAGCGATCTGGTGCTGAACCAGGCGGTGGTCGCCAGCAACAGCGCCAAGGTCGCCTTGCCCTTGCTGCTGGAAGCCGGCCGCCACTTCATCAACAACGCAGGCAGCAGCGCGGTCCAGGCCAGCGATGGCGCCTGGCGCATCTACTCGACCGACCCGCGCCAAGACGTACGCGGCGGCCTGACGCCAGCCTTCAAGCAGTACGACGCCAGCAGCGCCAGCACCGTGCTGGGCCAGGGCAACGGCATGCTCTACCGCGTAGCACCCGTGCTGCAAGCCCAACTCAGCGGCACGGTCAGCAAGATCTACGACGGCAACACCACCGCCACGCTGAATGCCAACCAGCTGCAGATCACCACGGGCGCCATCGACGGCGACAGCGTGAGCCTGGGCAGCGCACAAGCCGTGTACGACAGCAAGAACGTGGGCAATGGCAAGACCGTTTCGGTCAGCCATATGAACATCACGGCCAGCGCTCAAGCCGGCAGCGTGGCGGTCTACGGCTACCGAAGCCAGGCGGTGAGCGCCGACATCGGCGTCATCACCCCGCGCAGCCTCGACGCCACCGGCCTGCAAGTGGCCGACAAGGTCTACGACGGCAACAGCCGCGCCGAGCTGCTGGCCTCCAGCCTCAGCGGCATGGTGGAAGGCGATGCCCTGAGCCTCAGTGGCAGCGCCGCTTTTGCCGACAAAAACGCGGGCCGCAACAAGGCCGTGGCCATCAGCGGCCTGGCACTCGGCGGCGCCGATGCCGGCAACTATCTGCTGAGCAGCGACCGGGCCAGCGCCCAGGCGACGATCACGGCCAAGACGATCTCCGCCGGCGCCTCCAGCGTGGCCGGCAAGGTCTACGACGGCAGCACGGCCGCCACCGTCACGGCAGGCGCCCTGCAAGGTGTGATCGGCGATGACCGCGTCGGCCTGCAAGCAAACGCCCAGTTTGCCGACAAGAACGCCGGCAAGGACAAGGCCGCCACCATTGCTCTGGCCTTGAGCGGCGGCGATGCCGGCAACTACCAGCTGGCCAGCGGCACGCAAGCCGCACAAGCCGACATCACGGCCAAGACGATCACGGCCGGCGCGTCGACGGTGGCCGGCAAGGTCTACGACGGCAGCACGGCCGCCAGCGTGACGGCCGGCGCCCTGCACGGCCTGGTCGACGGTGACCGCGTCGGCCTGCAAGCCAGCGCCCAGTTCGCCGACAAGAACGCCGGCAAGGACAAAGCCGCCACCGTGAGCCTGGCCCTGAGCGGCGCCGGTGCCCGCAATTACCAGCTGGTCAGCAGCACGCAAGCCGCCACCGCCGACATTGCGGCCAAGTCGATCACGGCCGTCGCCGCGATCGTGGCCGGCAAGGTCTACGACGGCAGCACGACCGCCAGCGTCACAGCCGGCGCCCTGCAAGGCCTGGTCGGCAATGACCAGGTCGGCCTGCAAGCCAACGCCCAGTTCGCGGACAAGAACGCCGGCAAGGACAAAGCCGCGACCGTGAGCTTGAACCTGAACGGTGCCGATGCCGGTAACTACCAGCTGTCCAGCAGCACGCAAGCCGCCAAGGCCGACATCGCCCAGCGCCAGCTGAGCGCCGCGGACCTGCAAGCCGAGGGCAAGCGCTACGACGGCAGCACCCAGGCCAGCCTGGGCGCCTTGCAGCTCCAGGGCGTGCTGACCGGCGATCAGGTGCAAGGCCAGGTGCTGGGGCAGTTCCTGGATGCGGCCGTGGGCAGCGACAAGCCGGTGCAGATCAGCAGCGTGCAGCTGAGCGGTGCCGACGCACAGAACTACAGCCTGTCCGCGGCCAGCATCCAGGCCAGCGGCAGCATCAGCGCCCCACCAGCCAGCGATGCCACGGCCGCCACCTCCATCACCCCGCCGGGTGGCAACAGCACGCGCTCGGGCGGCCAGGCCGGTGCCGGTGCGGGCACAGGTGTGGGTACGGGCGGGGCCATCTCGCCACTCGGCGGCGATGCCACGAACACGGCGGGCAGCCAACTGGTGGAGTTCAAAACGGGCCCGGGCGGCGCGACGCTGAGCGCCGACGCAGCTGGCGGCAGCCAGGGTCTGGGCGGCGCCGCTGCATCGGAACTCAAGGGTGGCGGCAGCGTCGCCCGCTTCGACACCGAGCAAGCGCTGTCGGCCCACGGCCGCGTCAGCATCGCCGTGGCGCAGGGCCCGCTGGAGCAGCCACTGGCCGCCGATGTGCCGTTGTTCAGCCAACACGCCAGCGCGGCGCTGGAACCGCTGGGCCAGTTCAAGCTGACCGATCTGGGCGACAGCCTGGCCGTGGTGCGCGGCTCCCAGCAGCCCTCGCCCCTGCCGGAGCCGCAGCGCAGCCTGCGCTACAGCGGTGAAGCCTTGCTGGTGCTGCCTGGCGATCAAACCAGCAGTTTGCGCCTGAGCTTTGGTGAAGACGGCAGCCTGCGGGTGCGCACGCCGGCCGCCGCCGCCGAGCTGGGCCACGAGCTGCTCAGCGCCTACGCCTTGAGTGCGCTCAAGCGCGATGCCGGCATCGGCGTCGACCAGGTTCGCTCGGTGGTCCTGAGCTACGTGGAGTGAGGCCCAACCCAAGGCGCTGAGCCCGCACGCACGAAAACAACGGAGGAAAGCAGGCCCATCGCGGCCCTGTCGCCAAGCCGGCGCAAGACCGGCACATCTCGCTCTTCGCAGCAGCCCGGCCCAGACCGGCGCGCAAGAGCCCCCTGGCTGGGGGACGCAGCCCAAGGCCCCGAGACGCGCATCGCGCCGTCCGGGGCTTTGTCTTTTCTGATGCGCTCGCCGGGGCATAAAAAAAGGCCCCGCGGCTGGGCAGCCAACGGGGCCAACGAGGGGAGAGGTCAAGAATCAGCAGTCCATCGAAACACGGCGTCCGGGACGGGCTCGTCCGCCACGGACACCGCTCAAGCATCAAGGCAGCGGCGGGCTGTTCTCCGCGAAATACTCGTGGCTGTCGGCGTTGTCCAGGGCCTTGGTCGGATTGGACAGGGCCAGGGACTTGGCCGCGCTCTGGCCATAGGCCCAATCGTCGGTGGCGGCCACCACATTGAAGTGCGTCATTTCGTGCACCAGGGTGCCGGCCTTGGAGTCGGTGCCGGTCAGCGGCGCGCTCCAGAAGGCATTGCAGACGTAGATCTTGTAAGGCTGGGTCGGGTAGACGTAGGCGAAGTAGCTCTGCTTGCAGCTGCAGTCCAGCGTGACGGCCTTGTTCTTGAAGGCGTCGGTGGCCGCGGCGTAGTGCGATTTGGCCGTGTTCCAGCGCGCGCTGGTGAATGCACCGAACCAGGTCTTGTAGCGGGTCGTGCCCGAGGGCGTGCCGCTCAGATAGCTCAGGGCATTCTGCGAATAGGTGGTGGCGGCGCTGAAGGCGCTGGCGAGGGTGGACTTCTGCGATGCCGTGCAGTTGCCGGTGTAGCTGACGCTGCCGGCCAGCGAGGGGTTCTGCGGCTCGACCTGCACCCGGGACTCGGCCAGCGGGCTGCGGCCTTCCAGCCAGAGGTAGGTCGGTGCCAGCTCGCCGAGGGTGGCGGCACCCGACTGCTTGCCCAGGCCGATGTACTCGATGGCGTAGCGGCCGTTCTGGCTCAGATCGTAGGTGCCGGTCAGCTCGGCCTCGAAGGTCTGGGTTTCGCCGGCGGCCAGGGTCAGGTAGTCGGCCTCGGCCAGCGGGCCACGCTTGACCACCGGGCCGGTGTAGTCCACCGGCTGGCCGTCACGGCTGATGCGGAACAGCGCCGACATCGGCGCCGCGCCCGGCAGCTGCGAGCGCAGGATCTGGCGCGGCTGACGGCTGATGTTGGTGATGCTGACGCTGACGTGCACATCGACATCGCCCTTGAGCACCGGTTGGGCCACCGACAGGCGCACCTCGAAGCCACTGGCAGCGGCAGCCTGGGCAGGAACGGCCACCGTGCAGACCAAGGCAGCCACGGCCACAGGCAGCAAGGAGCCGAGCGAGGCAGCGCGGGAACGCGAGGCAAAGGAACGGAACATGGGGTGGGTACTCCAAAAAATAGCGGTCGAGAGGGGATGTGAGTTCGCAGAGCCCCTGGGCTTCAAGACGCGCTGAAGGCAGGGGCGAGGCGTGCCGCCACTCTAGGCAAGCCCAGGCCCGGCTCACACTGTCAGTTCTTACAGCTGGGAGCCGTTCGCCCACACCGCTAGCCACCCGTCGCGCACTTCGGCCATTCGTCGCGCAGCGGCACCAGGCCACCAGGGCCTTGCCAACAATGCGATCCATTCCCAGCCACCTCAGCGGAGACCGCCATGCACCAGCAACACCACGGCCTGACAGCCACCCTCTGCCACATCGGCGCCAGCCTGGTCTTCGCCGGCTTCACGGTGCTGAGCGATCATGCGAGCGCCCAAGCGAACGCTCAGGCCAGCGCTCAGACGAGCGCTCAGGCCACACCCGAAAAATTCCAGGACCTGCAGATCAGCCGCAGCGGCGAGGGCCGGCCCGTGCTGATGATCCCCGGCCTGAACAGCCCCGCCAGTGTCTGGACCGAGACCTGCGCCCAGCTGCAACCGGGCGTACGCTGCCTGATGGTGCAGCTGCCCGGCTTTGCCGGCAGCCCGGCCCTGAGCAAGCCTGAGGACTTTCTGCAGCAGATGAAGGGGCAGCTGCAAGCCTTGCTCCAGCAGGAAGCGCCCCAGGGCGCCACCGTGGTCGGCCACAGCCTCGGCGGCGTGCTGGGCCTGATGCTGGCGGCAGACAAGCAAGGCCAGACGACGGTGAAGCAGCTGGTGGTGGTGGACTCCCTGCCCTTTCTGCCCGGGATCCAGAACCCGGCCGCCACGGTCGAGCAGGTCAAGCCCATGGCCGAGGGCATGCGTCAGGGCATGCGCAATGCCCCGGCCGAGGGCCTGCGCGCCCAGCTGACACCGATGATGGCCGGCATGACCCGCCAGAGCGAGCGCATCGAGGATCTGGTGCAGTGGGGCCTGAGCAGCGACCGCCACACCACGGCCCAGGCCATGTACGAACTCTGGACCACCGATCTGCGGCCACTGCTGCCCCAGATCCAGGTGCCGACCACGGTGCTGGGCGCCTGGGCCGCTTACGAACGCATGGGCAGCACCCAAGCCAGCACCCGCGCCATCTTCGAGCGTCAGTACGCCGATCTGAAGGGCCTGAACCTGCAGATGAGCGACAAGGGCTACCACTTCCTGATGTGGGACGACCCGAGCCTGGTGGTCGGCGCCATCAAGAAAGCCCTGATCGCTAACTGATCAGTGCTACGGCATGCTGTGCGGCCAGGCCCAGCAGGGCGCTGGCCGCCAGCACGCGGGGCACGCCCCATTTCCAGCGCAACAAAGCCCAGGCCGCAGCCAGCATCAGCGCAGCGGACACCCCATCAAAACGTCCGCCCCAGCCCAGCGGCCAGAGCAGGTGCAGGGCGAAGAACAGGGCCAGATTGAGGATGACGCCCACCACCGCGGCCGAGATCGCCGTCAGCGGCGCGGTGAAACCCAGGCGGCCGTGCGTCGCTTCAACCAGCGGCCCACCGGCCAGGATGAAGACAAAAGACGGCAGGAAGGTGAACCAGGTCACCACCCCGGCCGCCAGCGCCGCCCCGGCGAACTGCGCCTCCGGGCCCAGCAGCTGCGCGCCCCAGCCGCCGACAAAGCCGACAAAGGCCACCACCATGATCAGCGGCCCCGGCGTGCTTTCGCCCAGGGCCAGGCCGTCCATCATCTGCGCGGCCGTCAGCCATTGCTGCTGCTCCACCGCGCCCTGGAACACATAGGGCAGCACGGCATAGGCGCCGCCAAAGGTCAGCATCGCCGCCTTGCTGAAGAACCAGCCCATCTGCGCCAGCACGCCCTCGCGCCCGCCCCAAAGCCAGAGCGCCGTCATGCTGAGCAACCACAGGCCCAGGCCCAGGCCCAGAACGCGGGCCAGGCCGCGGCGGGTGAAGCGCGCATGGGCCGGCGTGGGCGTGTGGTCGTCGATCAGCGCCGGCCCTGCCGAGACCGCCTGCGCGCCGCCGTGGCCGCCGCCTGTGGCAAAGGCGTCCGGCCGCCAGCGCCCACCCAGCCAGCCAACCAGGGCCGCCGCGCCGATGATCAGCGGGAAGGGCAGCTTGAGCGCAAAAATGGCGACAAAGGCGGCCACGGCAATCGCCCAGAGCCAGCGATTGCGCAGCACCCGCCCGCCCAGGCGGTGGGCCGCTTGCAGCACCAGGGCGGTGACGGCCGGCTTGATGCCGAAGAACAAGCCCGCCACCAGTGGCTGCTGGCCATGCACCACATACAGCCAGGACAGACCGATCAGCAATAGCAAAGAAGGCAGCACGAACAGCGCCCCTGCCATCAAGCCGCCCCAGCCGCGGTGCAGCAGCCAGCCGATGTAGGTGGCCAGCTGCTGGGCCTCGGGGCCGGGCAGCAGCATGCAGTAGTTGAGGGCATGCAAAAAACGCCGCTCGCTGATCCAGCGCCGTCGCTCAACCAGCTCCTGGTGCATCAGCGCGATCTGCCCGGCCGGCCCGCCGAAGCTCAGGCAGCCCAGCCAGAGCCAGAACTTGAAGGCAGCCCAGAAGCTGGGCGCCTGCGGCGGCAGCAAGGCCGGTGCCGTCGGCTCGGCAGCACTCATGCTGCAGCTCGCGCCCGCCAGGCCGCCCGGTCCATCTCGTACACCGCCGTGTCCATCTCGTACCAGCGCTCCTGGCCGCGGTAGATCATGCCCAGCTTCTTCATCACATGGGCGGAGGCCTGGTTGTCGGGGTGGCAGACCGCGCAGAGCAGCGGCGCCTGCAGCGTCTCGAAGGCAAAGGCCGCCATGCCCTGCCCGGCCTCCGAGGCCAGGCCCTGACCCCAGCGGTCCTGGCGCAAGCGCCAGCCGATCTCCAGCGGTTGGGCCCGATCCCGCCCCAGATGCTGGATGCAGCCGGCACCGACCACCTGGCCGCTGGCCACATCGATGAAGCTCCACCAGGAATAGCCCAACTCCGCCCAGCGCGCCTGCACCCGCTCGATCATGGCCTGGGTCTCTTCCAGGGTCTCGGCCCGGCCGGTGATGTAGCGCATCACCGCCGGGTCGCGGCTCATCTCGTGCAGGCCCGAGAGATGCGCCGGGCTGCAAGGTTCGAGGCGCAGGCGGGCGGTTTGCAGGACGGTCATGGCGGACTCGCGCGTGTGAAGCGTGTGAATTGAGGCAGCGTGGTGGAACGCTTGCTTGGGCCCGCAGTCTAGCCAGCGATCGATGACATGACAGAAGACGGGCCGCCCGCGACGGAGCCGCGCGCCATTCACGTCCGAAAACCGCCAGCCGGCGCCGGCTGCGCGGCTGAAAATCCCCCCATGAGCCTCCTGCCCCTGGACCCCGACAGCTGCTACCGCGCCCTGGCCAGCCGTGACGCCCGCTTCGACGGGCGCTTCTTCATCGCCGTGCGCAGCACCGGCATCTACTGCCGGCCCATCTGCCCGGCCCCCACGGCCAAGCGCGAGAACGTCAGCTTCTTCGCCACGGCGGCCGCCGCCCAGGAAGGCGGCTACCGCCCCTGCCTGCGCTGCCGGCCCGAGGCCGCGCCCGATTCCGGCGCCTGGCGCGGTGTAGCCAACAGCGGCCACTCCCATGCGGTCACGCGCGCACTGGAGCTGATCGAGCTGGGCGCGCTGGACAGCGCCGGCGTCGCCGATCTGGCCGAGCGCCTGGGCCTGGGCGAGCGGCAGCTGCGCCGCCTGTTTGCCGATCATGTCGGCGCCTCGCCGCTGAGCGTGGCGCAAACCCGGCGGGTGCTGCTGGCCCAGCAGCTGCTGCGCGAGACCGCCCTGCCCTTGACCGAGATCGCTTTTGCCGCCGGCTTCGGCAGCATCCGGCGTTTCAACGAGGTCTTTCAGGCCCTGTTCCAGCGGCCACCGAGCGCGCTGCGCCATGGGCCCGGGGCGCGCACGGCAGCACCGCGGGCCGGCGAGGTCAGCCTGCTGTTGCGCTACCGGCCGCCCTACGACTGGCCAGCCATGCTGGGCTTTCTGCGCGCCCGCGCCATCCCCGGGTTGGAGCAGGTGGACGATGCCATTGAGGGCGGGCGTTATGTGCGAGTGCTGGAGATCGCCGGTCAGCAGGGCCGGGTCTGCGTCAGCCACGCACCGGCCCAACAGGCCTTGCGCGTGCAGCTGCGTGCCAGCCAGCTGTCCCTGCTGCCCCAGGTGATCGCGCGACTGCGCCGCATGTTCGACCTGGGAGCCGACCCCGAAACCATCGCCAGCCAGCTGGGCGAGCGCGATGCCCTGATGGCCCGTCTGCTGCAGGAGCGGCCTGGTTTGCGCGTGCCCGGCTGTTGGGATGGTTTTGAGCTGGCCATCCGCGCCGTGCTGGGCCAGCAGATCACCGTGGGCGCGGCCATCCAGCTGAGCGGCAAGCTGCTGCAGCAACACGGCGTGGCCACTCACTCGCCCGACCTGGAGTTTCCCGGGCTGAGCCATCTGTTTCCAAGCCCCGCCGCGCTGGCGGCGGTGGATCTCAGCCCCTTGGGCATGCCCCGCAGCCGCGCCGCCACCTTGTCGGCGGTGGCCCAAGCCTGCCGCGCCACACCGGCCTTGCTCGAACGCCAGACCAGCCTGGAGCAGGCTCTGGCCTCGTGGCGAGCCCTGCCCGGGATCGGCGACTGGACGGCCCAGTACATCGCCATCCGCCAGCTGCGCGAGCCCGATGCTTTCCCGGCCGCCGACGTCGGCCTGATGCAGGCGATCGAAAAGCTCGAAGGCAGCCGCCCCTGCGCCAGGCAGCTGGCCGAGCGCGCCCAGGCCTGGCGGCCCTGGCGGGCTTATGCCGCCCAGCATCTGTGGACGGCGATCGCAGCCCCGCTTCCTTCAGCATCTCCATCGGCGGCACCGCCCCAGGGCGTGGGTCGAAATGAGACGCTGCCGCTTCCCGCGACACACTAACCCAACAATCCCGCGGCTCCGGAATTCGGGCTAACCCGCTGTCAACTCTTACAGCTGGGAGCGATCTCGCCCCCTGAGAACAATGCCCTGGTGCCGGGCCGAGGGCTCACCCGCCGCTCGCCGCTTCTGCGCCCAGAAGGGGTCGGCTCACGCCGGACTCGGTCACAAGCCCATCGACTTTGAACCCCACAAGGAGATTGTTATGAGCACCACTGTTTCCCAGCACATCGAGAGCGAAGCCGCAGCCCTGGTTGCCCAATGGCGCAGCCAGGCCGACGGCAGCAACCCGGCCGGCCCGCTGTTCATCGGCGGCGAGTACGCCGAAGCCGACATCGTTGGCGACACCAGCACCATCTCGGGCAAGTGCGGCACCGCCTGCTCGGGCTCGCGCACCCGCATGTGCTGCTGATTCGCCATGGCGTCTGTTCCTGCAGACGCCGGTGAATTCGACACCGTTCTGGCTTGCCTGATCCCGTCCGCGATGGACGGGCTGGCAAGCCAGCTGCGCGAGATCACCGGATTCCAGCCTGCCGAAGCGCAGGTGCTGCTCGCCGCCACGCGCGAGCAATTGCTAGCCCAGCTGCACAGCAAGCTCAGCCGCCTGCTGGTGCTGGAGCTCAATGCAGCGCGCGTCACCGGCCAGCTGCGCGCCGAGGACAGCGAAAGCCGCTGGCAAGAATTTCTTCAGTACGCGGCCACGCCCGAGTTCTGGGTCGGCCTGTGGGGCTGCGAGCAGTCGCCCGCCTCCTGCCCCTACCCCGATCTGCGCCAGCGCGTGCAAGGCTTGATCGAAGCCCGCTGCGCCAGTGCCGCCCGCTTTGCCCGGCGTTTTGCTCGCGACCGGGCGGGCTTGAGCGAGCTGCTGGGCCAGGACTGCGGCGCGCTGCAAGCGCTGGAGTTCGGCGCGGGCGACAGCCACAGCGGCGGCGAGACCGTGGCCCTGCTGCGCTGCCAAGGCGGCCGCCTGGTCTACAAACCGCGCTCGGTGGCCGTGGATCAGGCCCTGGCCGATTTCATTGCCGAGCTGCAGGCCGATCTGCAAGCCCGCGCCGAAGCACCCAGCAGCATGCGCGTGCCCCGGGTGCTGCGCGGGGCCGATGACGACTGCGGCTGGAACGAGTTCATCCCCCACCGCCATGCCCAGGGTCGGGCCGAGCTGCAGGCCTTCTACCGAGGCATCGGCCACTGGCTGGCCTTGATGCGCCTGCTGTCGGGCAGCGATCTGCATGCCGAGAACCTGATCGCCCACGGCCCGCATCCGGTGGTGGTCGATTGCGAGACCCTGTTCACACCCAAGCCCACGCCGATTCCCTCGGGCCTGGGCGCGGCGGCCGACCGGGCCGCGCGCCTGGTCGGCGGCACCGTGCTCAATGTCGGCCTGCTGCCCGGCCGCGGCATGGGCCTGGGCTGGCGCGGCGTGGACAACTCGGCCCTCGGCGCCCTGCCGGGCCAGCAACCGCTGCTACCCCAGCCCGACATCCTGCAGAGCGGCTCCGACCAGGCCCACATCGGCCACCGCCTGATGGAAGCGCCGCTGGCCCAGAACCACCCCAGCGCCGAGCCCGATCTGGCCGAGTACTGGCCGCAGGTGCTGCAAGGCTTCGAGGGCCTGAGCCGCCTGCTGCAAGCGCTGGATCAGGACGGCTTGCTGGCGCCACGCCTGCGCCGTTTCGAGCCCTGCCGCATCCGCGTGGTGCCGCGCGCCACCGAGGTCTATGCCGAGCTGGCCCGCATGCTCTGGCACCCGGTCTCTCTGCACCGGCCCGCGCCGGCCATCGAGCGGGCCACCGACTTGCTGGCCCGCGCCGCGGCCCATCTGGCCATGGCCCCCAATGACCCGGCCGTGATTGCGGCCGAGGTCGAAGACCTGCGCCAGGGCGATGTGCCCTGCTTCAGCGCCCTGGCCGGCCAGGGCCGCCTGCAAGGCCCCGGCGGCACACATTGGCTGCCCGCCGGCAACTGGGTGGAGCAAGCCCTGCAGGACTGGCGCGCGGCCGACTTCGACCTGGAGCGCCACTGCATCCGCGCCGCCCTGGTCAGCGCCTTCATCAACGAGGGCTGGATGCCGGCCGAATGCTCGCTGACACCGCAGCAGCTCGATCTGCACGGGCTGGACACGCGGCGGCGGCAGCAGGCCGCGGCCATCATGCGCCAGTTGGTCGCCACCGCCATCCTGGCACCGGGCGAGCGCGGCCACACCGAGGACCCAGGCCCCACCGTGGCCTGGATCGCCCCGGTGCTCAGCCCCACTGGCTGGGCGGTGCAGCCGCTGGACCCGGATCTCTACGGCGGCCTCTCCGGCATCGCCCTGCTGGTGGCGGCCTATCTGGCCGAGCAAGCGGCCGGGCGAGCTGATCCGGTGCCGGGCCTTGCCGCCCTGCTGCCCGCCCTGGTGCACAGCCTGCACCGGGCCGAGGACCAGCGCCATGCCGAGCGCTTCCGGCAGCGCGGCAAGACGCGCCCTCCCGCTGCCGGCGCCTACCTGGGCCTGGGCTCGCAGATCTGGGCCTGGTTGATGCTGGCCCAGCTGGCCCCGCGCCTGCCCGAGCCCGGCGGTTTGCAGCCTCAGGAATGCCTGGAGCGGGCCTGCGCCCTGGCCGAGCTGCTGCCCGAGGCTTGCGCGGCCGATGACATCCACGATGTGCTCAGCGGCAAGGCCGGCGCCATCCCGCCCCTGCTGCTGCTGGCCCAGCGCAGCGGCCAGGCACGCTACCTGCAGATGGCTGTGGAGATCGGCGATCAGCTCTGCGCCCAGGCGCGGCGGGAACAGCGCGGCGGCCACAGCATCGCCTGCTGGACGCACAGCCAGTGGCCGGAGGGCATGGGCGGCTTTGCCCACGGCGCCAGCGGCATGGCCTGGGCCCTGCAACAGCTGGCACGGGCCAGCGGCGAGGCCCGTTTTGCCGAGACCGCCGCAGCCGCCCAGTCCTTTGAAGACCAGCTCTGGAGCGAGGAAGACGGCAACTGGCTGGACCTGCGCGGCCTGGAAGGCGCCAAGACGGCCGCCGCCTGGTGCCATGGCGCCGTGGGCATCGGCCTGGCGACGCTGGATCTGGACCCGCAAGCCCAGCAGCCACAACAGGCCGAACGCGTGCGCCGCGCCGCGGCTGCCAGCTGGCGCCTGGGTCTGGGCTGGAACCACTGCGCCTGTCACGGGGATCTGGGCGTTTGGGAGCTGATGTCGCGCGCCCTGGATCTGGGGCTGGCCCCGGCAGGCCTGAGCCACGAGCAGCTGCTCGCCACCCTGCTCGGCAGCCTGGAGACCCATGGCCCGATCTGCGGCATCGCCCGCGATGTCTTTGTGCCGGGCCTGATGCCGGGCCTGGGCGGCGTGGCCTACCAGCTGCTGCGCGCCCACCCGGACAGCCGACTGCCCTCCATCCTGATCCCGGCCACGGCATGAGCGGAGACGCCCTCAGCCCGGAACTGGAGCGCCCCTACTGGCGCTTGCAGGACGAGGCCGATGCCGCCCGCCCCGGCGGCGGCGGATTGAGCGCAACCCGCCTGCTGGGGCGCCTGGCCCAGGCCGCCGTGCCGCTGTGGCAGCTCTTGCGCGCGGCCGCACCCCGGGCCGGTGCGGGCCTGCTGCTGAGTCAGCTGCTGGTCGGCGCGGTCAGCGCCGCCGCCCTGCTGCTCAGCACCCGGGTGCTGGAGCCCCTGCTGGCCGGCGGCAGCGCGGCCGAGCGTCTGCAGGCGGCCTTGCCCGATCTGCTGGGCCTGGCCGGCCTGCTGGCCCTGGGCCTGGCCCTGGAAAGCGCAAGCGCGCGGGCGCGCGCCCATCTCGTGCCCCAGCTGCGCCGGCTGGCCGAGGAGCGCCTGTTCCGCGCCAGCCTGCAGGTGGACCTGGCGGCGTTTGACGACCCCGGCTTTTACGACCAGCTGCACCGCGCCCGCGACCGCGGCGTGCTGCACCTGGAAGGCGCGCTCGAGTGCGCGCTGGAGCTGCTGGCCGGCGCCATCGCCGTGCTGGCGGCCCTGCTGGCCCTGGCCTGGCTGCACGCCCTGCTGCCACCCTTGCTGCTCTTGGTTCTGATGCCCCAGGCCTGGGCGGTCTGGAGCGCGGCCCGTTTGCAGTACGCCAGCATGGCCGCCACGGTCCGCCTCAGCCGCGAGACCGAGATGATGGCCGAGCTGGCCACCCAGCGCGAGGCGGCGGCCGAGATCCGCGCTCAGCAAGCGCCCGATTTTGTGATCGAGGCCTATGCCCGCAGCGCCGATGCCCTGCGCGACCATCTCGTCAGCCTGGGCCTGGCCGAGGCGCGGCGCCAGAGCCAGGGCCGCTGGCTGGCCGGCGCCGGCCTGGCGCTCACACTGGCCGGACTGGGCCTGCTGCTGCAGGCCGGCGCCCTGCCCCTGGCGGCGGCCGGCACGGCCGTGCTGGCCCTGCGCAGCGCCCGCGCCGCCCAGGGGCGCCGGACCCGCGCCGCCCACGCGCTGTAAGAGAAC
>NKIM01000035.1 GCA_002255955.1 Burkholderiales bacterium PBB2
CCCACCCGCAAGCTGGCAGCCAGGGTGCGCGCGGCATGTTCCCACACAGTGGCGTGCTCGGCGCTGATGGTTGGCGTGAAGTAGGCATCTTCCGCCCCTGCTGGGACGGCTGGTCCTTCCAAAAACGCAACGCTATGGTCCAACAGTTCCAGGTCTCCCGTGGCGCGCAGATAGTGCACCAAGGCATGGGGCAACCACAGCAGGTCGTCGCTGAAATGGGTGCGCACGCCGGCACCGCCGGGTGCATGCCACCAGTGCTGCACGTCCCCCGCTGCAAATTGGCGTGATGCGCACAGCACAAGCTGCTGGCGTAAGAGCGCAGGTGCCACCCAGGCCAAGGCCATGGCGTCTTGCAGTTGGTCACGAAAGCCGGTGGCACCGCCGGCTTGGTAGAAGCCCGCCTTGGCCCACATGCGGCAGCCCACGGCCTGGTAAAGCAGCCAGCGGTTGGCCATTGCATTGAGCAGCGGGTCGGGCGTGAGCACGGTGCAGGCCCCCAAAAGCGTGTTCCACGCGCCTGTGGCTTCCGCCTCCCGCTTAAGTGCATTTTTGGCATTTGAGGCCGCAGATAGTGCGGGAGCAGCTATCAAACTAGGAGCATGCCCCAGCAAAAACACAATTTCTACCGGCACTCCCATGCGCAGCTCCAAGGCCAATGCCAGTGCCGCGCAAGGGTCCAGGCCCTCGCCGCAGCGTGCGCCCAGCAGGGCGGGTAGTTCGATTTGGCCGGAGATACCGAAGAACTCGCGGCGGTCACAGGTCCACTGGATTTCCTTCAACCCATCCGCCCTGAGTGCACTGACGCTGAAGAATGCCGTGGTGTCGCCAAAGCCCCCTTCGTGTGCCCGCTGGCTACACAAAAGGGTGGTGCTGGAAAAGGTGGGCTGGGCGGCCACCTGCACCCGCGTGGAACAGGTCATGCGGTCCTCGCGTCCCGCGCCCATGATCCATTCGACCAGGCCCACCAGGCGTAGGCGCTGGGCCCGCAGTCCGCTATTGGTCAGCACCACGCGGATCGACTTCACCGCCGTTTCCGTGTCCACGCACCATGTCACCCGTGTTTGCAGGCTTTCGCGTTTGTGGGTGATGGCGGTGAAGCCTATGCCATGGGTTACTTGGTATCGCAAGCCAGGTTCCCCGAACCCGTTGGGCGTCATGCTCCAAGTGGCGCCGCTGCGGGTGTCCTGCAGCAAGAACCACTCACCGCAGGGGTCACAGACCGGGTCGTTGGACCATGCCGTGATCTGGTGCATGCGGCTGTTGGTGGCCCAGGTGAATCCACCGCCACTTTCAGTCAGCACGCAGCCGAAGTCGGGGTTGGCCAGCACATTGCTCCAGGGGCGTGCGGGACGCATGGCCTGGGATACGGGAAATGTGTAGGCGCCGCTCACGTCGTCAAATTGTCCTAAGGGCGCAACCACGCCAGAGCGCACGCGCTGCCGTGGCAGCGCAATCCGATTGCGGTGCCGGCGGGTGTGTTGCTCGGTGTCGTGTAGCGCCAGCCAGTCCTGCAAATGGTGGATCAGGGGGCGACCATCGGCGTGCAGGTGCAGCCGCGCCAGGGCCTGCAAGGTGTTGATTTCGGTCACACTGAGATCATGCGCGCGCAGCAAGTGCATCGCGGTAGAGGTCGCAGAGGTGACGGCATCCTCGGCCAGGCGCTCACTGATTTCCAGGATCTGGCGCTGCAGTGCCATGGCGTAGGAGTTGGGTTCATGGTTTAGCACGACCAAGTCGCAGGCCAAACCCGACCAGGACCAAAGGCGCATGGCCCGCGCCAGTGACCGGATCAGGCCGGCACCCTGTAAGACCCCCACCGATACCAACAGAATCGGGCGGTTTCCTGAGATGCCAAATCGCCACAACGCGCTGCGATCACACGCGGGGGGCGTGCGCCGGGGCAGGCCGTGGCCCTCGCTGTCCAGGCCAGCGACGCCGTACAGCATGGCGGTGGAGACACATTGCAGCGCCGCAAACTGCTCACTGCTGATTTTGAGTGCGCGCATGCGAATGCCGCCCAGTGTGGCCGACATCAGCGACGCCCGTTGGATGTGGCCAGCATGGAGCGATTTGTCAATCACAGCGTGTAGCGCCTCGGCGCTAGCTGCCACCGCCGTGGCAAAGGTGACAGTGCAGTGCCCTCCAGGTGCAATGCTGATACGCACCCCCAATGCGCTACAGGGGTCCAGACCTGTGGGCATGTCGGTGCTATCAGGGGCGGCAACACTGAGTTGTGCCCGAGGGTTGCTACTGTCACGGTTGCGGCCCAGCCACTGGCTGCGCTGGGTACATACGCGCAGGCCCAGTATCGCGGTGTCGCACTGCGCCACAAAGTGTGCGGCATGTACGCTGCGGTCTGTGGCCATGCGCGGTTTGCGCTCAAACACCAGGGCCCGTTGCTCTGCCTGCCAGCGGGACTGAACAAACATGCCCGAAAACGCCGGGTGGGCCTCGTCGGCCCCGGCTTCTGCCAGCACCACGTCCCAGGCAGACACCAGCTCCAGCTCCAGTGTTTGGGGGCCGGGGTTGCGCAGCTCCACTTGGCGAAATTCGATATCGTCTTCCGGGCTCACCCACACCGTGGTGTGGGCCTGCAGCAGCTTCCACTGGGCAGAGAAGCAAATGCGGTCGGAATGAAAAACACTGTCATACGTGGCATCGGGGTCCGGTGCGGGGTGGCTAGTCAGTGAGACGAGTGGAGCGGGGTGACCGTAATGGTCCGGTTGGCAGAAGTCCAGGTACAGAAAGTGCCCATGGGCGTCGCGCAGCAGGTCGTCGCGCCAGCGCGTCACATGGGTGCGTCCCCAGCGGGTGGACCCCGCGCCGTTGGCGCGCAGCGCCACGGTAAAGCGCCCATTGGACAGCAGATGGGTGGGCTCCACCGCACTGACCCCCGGGCGCACGCTGCGCAGCAGCCCCGCGGGGCGGTGCCGCAGCGTTTGCAAGGGCAGGCTGCTGGGCAGGGTGTAGAGACGGGAGATTTCGCGCGGGGTGCGCTCGTGTAGCAAGGAACTGATGGCCTGCAGCCGTGGATTGGCCATGCCCCAGCGCTGCACGGTGTGATCGCGCAGCAGGTTGGTCAGTGCGGCCAGACCCATGCCCTGGTGGTGCGCCATGTAAGAGGCGACTGGGGTCATGGCGCCTGCGGTGGTCTGCCGCGCCGGGGTGTAGTCCAGCGCTTCAATCAGGCCGTAGCGCTGCCGTGCACCCAAGGACTCCAGGGCGCACAAATTACGCCAGGTGGCCAGAGGCGCCAGGGGCGCCGCCAGCAGGCAGGCATAGGGGGCAACCACCAACTCGTCGGCAGGGGTGCGCCGCAGGGCCAGGCGCGGTACGCCCTGGGGGGCGTATTGGTAGGCCAGGGTGTCGTCCTGGGCTGCGTAGGCCGCCTCAGAGATGCCCCAGGGCACTTGAAGGTCGGCAGCAAAAGCCATCTGCTCGCGCAGCGCCATATGGCATGCATCGGCCAGCACGCTGCCGGCGGGCTCCGCCATGACCAAACCCGGCATCAGGTATTCAAACATCGAGCCTGACCATGAGCGCAAACCCGCCTGGCCCTGCAGCACACAAAACATGCGTCCCAGTGCGGACCAGTGAGCCACGGGCACATCGCCTTTGGCGATGGCTACCAAACTCGTGAGCCGTGCCTCTGAGGCCAGCAAATCATAGAAGCCTGCGTCCAGTTGCTGCTCCGCCGGGCGGTAGCCAATGTGCAGCAGGTGACGCTTGGTGTGGTACAGAAATGCGAAGTCTGGTTGCCAGGCCAGTTCTTCTAACTGTGCTGCAAGCCTGCGCAATCGGTGCACCAGGTCTTCTAGTGCAATAGGCGCCATCGACCCGGTGCCCTGTCGCACAGATGCCAGCGCGCTGCGGTGGTCCACCAACAGCTCGCGCAAGTGGTCGCGGCCTCTGGCATCCAATGAGGAGCGTTGTCGCAGTTGGTGTCGCAAGCGCTGCAGCGCATGGGCCTGAGCGCCTCGCAGCGCCTGGGTGTCGTCAGGTGACGCTGCCAGCAGGTGGCAGGCTTGCGCCACGGCCAACAAAAAGGTGGACAGGTTGCCGCTGTCCACAGTGGACACATAGCGTGGCAACAAGGCTTCGCCGCTTTGGGTGTCGTACCAGTTCAAAAAGTGCCCGTGGTCACGCTCCAGTCCCAGCAGTGTTTGGGTGGTGGCCTCCAGGCGCTCTACCAGTGCCTGGGTTGAGAGCCAGCCGAATTCGCGCGCGCAGGCCACGCTCAGCAGGTAGAGGCCGATATTGGTGGGCGAGCTGCGGTGGGCCACCATCTCCTGCGGCAGCAGCTGCAGATTGTCGGGGGGCAGCTGCCGGTCTTGCGGGCCGACGCAGCGCTCGAAGAAGCGCCAGGTGTCGCGGGCAATGCCGCGCAGATAGCGCTGCTCGGCCCCATCCATGCGCTGCGATCGCCGCCCGGCTTGCAGCCAGCCGGGCCGGCTGGCCCAGGCCAGCCACAGCGGGCTGGCGGCCCAGAGCAGGCACAGGCCCAGGGCCAGGCGCGGTGCGGTGGCGGGCGCCAGGCTCAGGCCTGCGGCCAGCAGTAGGCCGGCCACGGTGACGCGGCGGTGCCGGGCCCAGATCGCTGTCCAGTGCGTGCCGCTGTGCAGCAGGGCCGCCTGTGCGGCGGCAGCGGTGGTCCATTGCAGCAGCAGCCGGTGGCTGTGGCCGCTGCGCCAGAGCGCGCGCACGATGGCATCCAGGGCCAGGGCGCTTTGCTCCAGCAGCAGGGCCAGCTGCCAGAGGCTGGCCAGCAGGGCCCGGGCCAGCTCGGCCCCGCCCTCGCGCAGGAAATGACCGAGGGCGATGCCGCTGCGGCTGGGCAGCAGGCCGGCCAGGGCACCCAGCAGCGGCCCGGCCAGATGGGCGGCCAGCACCAGAGCCAGGGCCGCGCCCGGTGCCAGCCAGAGCCCGGCCGGCAGGCCCAGGGCCAGCAGCAAGAGCAGCAGCGAGGCCGGTGCCACCAGGGAGCGGCGCAGGTTGTCGGCCAGCTTCCAGCGGTTCAGCCCGCCCAGCTGCAGGACCTGGCGGCTCCAGCGCTGCGGCATCAGGGCGGGCAGCAGAAACGGCAGCAGCTGCCAGTCACCGCGGATCCAGCGGTGCAGGCGCGAGGCGGCCACCTCGGCATGAAAGGGCGCATCCTCGACCAGGCTGATGTCGCTGACCGCGGCGCAGCGCGCCAGCGCACCTTCCAGCAGGTCGTGGCTCAAGACCTGACCCTCGGGCAGGCGGCCGTTCAGCACGGCCTGCAAGGCCTGCACATGGAGCAGGCCCTTGCCGCTGAAGCTGCCTTCGTCGAACAGGTCCTGGTAGGTCTCGGAGCTGGCCGAACCGTAGGGGTCGATGCCGCACTGGCCGGCAAACAGCCAGTGGTAGGGCGTGAAATCGCTGCGCGCCGGCAGCGGCGTGACCACGCGCGGCTGCAGGATGGCATAGCCGGCCAGCACGCGGCGCGGCTGCTCGGGCGTGGCGCCGGCCTCGCTCAGGCGCGGCTCGTTGCGCGGGTGGGCGGCCACGCCGACCAGCTCGCGCAGGCGGCCGGGCGGCATCTGGGTGTCGCTGTCCAGGGTCAGCAGGTGGTGGATGCCCGGCGCCGGCTGCGAGAGCCGGCCCAGCTCGACAAAGGGCGACACCGCCTCACCCGGGCAGGCCAGATGCTCGACCAACTGCTCCAGCTTGCCGCGCTTGCGCTCCCAGCCCATCCAGCGCTGCTCGCTGTCGCTGAAGCGGCGCGGGCGGTGCAGCAGCAGAAAGCGCGCCGGGGCCTCGGGCGCCACCGGAGCGGCGCGGTTGAGCGCGCCGAGGGCGGCGACGGCGGCGCCGAGCAGGGCCTCGTCGCCCTCGCTGCTGGCCTGATCGGCATCGGCCCAATCACTGAGCAGGGCGAACTGCGCCTGCGGCTCGGGATTGGCCAGCTGGTGCAGGTGCAGGCGGTGGGCCAGAGCGGCGATGGTGGCCGCGTCGCTGAGCAGCACCGGCATCACCACCAGCACACGCTGGGCCGGTGGAATGCCGTCGGCCAGAGCCAGGCGGGGCAGCTCGGCCGGGCGCAGCGATTCGCTGAGCAGGCGGTTCATCAAGGCCAGGCAGGCCTCGGAGGCCGGCAGCAGCATCAGGGCCGCACAGGCCAGCAGGGCCGGCCAGGGCGCGGCCGCCAGCGAGGGCTCCAGCCACCCGAACATGGCCAGCACCGCGGCCGTGGCCAGGCCCAGGCTGCCGAGGTAGAGCGGCAGCGCACGGCGGCGCAGCACGGTGCGCAGGGCCAGGCCGGGCGATTCGCGCAGGCCCAGGGCCTGCAGCAGGGTCGGCCGGCCCTCGCCTTGCAGCCAGTGGCCGCAGGTCTGGGTGTGGGCCGCAGGAAGATCGACGCCGGCGTGTGGGCAGCGCATCACATCGAGCAGCAGCTGGGCCACGCCCAGTTCGCTGCGACCGCAGCGGCGCGCCAGCGCCTCGATGGCATGCAGGGTCTGGTCGCGGGTGCGGCTGTGCTCGGCGGCAAAGCTCTCGCAGCCCAGCAGCAACTGCATCAGCGGGCTGCTGCGGGCGATGATCTCGGGCCAATCGGCCTCGCCGATCACGCGCAGGGAGTGCACGGCATTGCTGACGCTGAGGTTGTCGGCCGTCTGCTCGGCCGCTTGTTGCAGCTGGGCGGCGGCCGGGTCGGGCAGGGCTTGCAGCAGCCAGGCGCGGCGGGCCTGGCTGGCCAGAGGCGCTGCCGCATCCAGCGGCTCGGCACGGTGCAGCAGGCGCTGGGCCATCTGCGCCAGAAAGGGTTGGTCCAGGCCGCGCTGCTGCAGGGCGGCGCGCTGGGCTTCCAACGTGGCCACATCGAGCTCGGCCATCCGGTCACAGGCCTGGTTGGCCAGCTCACGCGCGGCCTTCTGGCCGGCCACGCGCTCGGCCAGGCGGCGCAGGTTCTCGATCAGCACCACGCGCAAGGTGGTGGGCAGGGCCCAGATCTCGCCCAGATTGAGCGGCCGCACGCCCTGGTAGGCACACAGGAAATGGACCAGCAGGTCTTCATCGAAGGCGCCGTCGGTGTGGGCGATGCAGGCCCAGGCCACGCCGTAGACGCGCGGCAGGCCGGCCAGCGGCTCTTCGCTGAGCACGGGCAGGGCGCGGAAGTAGCGCCGCGGCAGGCCTTGCTGCACCTCTTGCAGCTGGGCCTCGATCAGGTGGAAGTTGTCGAGCAGCCATTCGGCCGCCGGGCTGATGTCGAAGCCGGTGCTGGCCTGGCGGGCCAGGAAGCGGTGGGCCTGGCGCAGGCTGTCGATGTTGCTGCGCAGGCGCGGCACAAAAGTCTGGCCGCGCCGCTGTTCGCGGGCCGCGCGCACCCGGTGGGTGGCGGCCAGGCTGCGGCCATGCTGGGCAAAGCGCTGCTGGCCAAAGATTTCCGCGCGGATGGGCGCCAGCATGCGGCCCTGCCGGGGGTCGAGCAGGGCGTGCAGCAGCTCCATCGCTCAGTGCCAGGCCTGGTAGAGCAGGGCGGCCAGGGTGGCCAGCAGCAGGGCACTGGTGACGCTGCGGCGGCTGACAAAGCCCACCAGGGCATCGGCACCGCAACGCAGGGCGAACAAGCGCCCGCGCAGGGCCCGGCACAGGCCCAGATGGGCGCCCAGGGCGGCGGCGCTGGCCGCGGAATCGTCACCACGACCTGGCGGGGCCAGGCGGTCTTGCACGCGGGCTGAGTTCGGGGAAGTGAAGGCGGGCAGGCTGGGGCTCATGTGCAGCTCCAATATCAGCGCGGGCTGCTGCTGACTTCGGCCTGCACCTCCACCTCGACCCGGCGGTCAGGCTGCAGGCAGCGGACCAGGGCGGTGGATTTGAGCTCGCCCTTGCAGTCGCCGGCGCGCGTCATCGGCATCGATTCGCTCTTGCCCAGGGCGCTGATCTTGCTGGCCTCGATGCCGCCAGGGTTGATCAGATAGGCTTTGACCGCATCGGCGCGCTGCTGCGACAGGGTCTGGTTGTAGTCGCTGCTGCCGAGGCGGTCGGTGTGGCCCTCGACCGTGACGAGCTGGAAGCTGCTGCCCTTGAGCTCGGCCGCCAGGGCATCGAGCGCCCGCGCGCCCTCGGGGCGAATCTGGGCCTCGTCAAAGCCGAACAGCGATTCGGCCGAGAAGCTGAGGCGCCGCGGTGGGATGGGGATGCCGGCCGCAGTTGGCGGCAGCAGCATCGGTGTGGCCACGGGCTCGGGCGGCGGCGGCGCGGCGGCCATCACCGCGGCGGGCGGGGTGTAGCTGGGCGCCACGCTGCTCATGCGCGGAGCCGGTGTGGGCGAGCGGCCGAAGGGGAAGACCAGGCTCAGCGACACCAGGTTGACGGGGATGTGATAGCCCAAGGCATTGCGCACCCGATAACGCTCCGCTTCGGCGCGCACGGCCATGCCGCCCGGGTTCCATTCCAGACCGGCGCCGAGCTTCATATTGGTGTCGCGGCGGCTGGGGTCATAGCTGTTCAGTGCGGCGGCACCGCTGCCGTCGAAATGGGTGCGCGTGCGGTTGAACTGCGTGCCGATGCGGCCCAGCAGCGACCATTGATCGCTCATCGGCAGCTTGCCGACCAGATCGAGGTTGATGCCTTTCAGGTCGAAGCGGCCGTTGACCGTGCCGGCCGGTGTGGTGCTGGCATCGATATTGAATCGGCCGAGCTGGAAGTAGCCGGCCTCGACCGCCCAGTAGCGGTTCATCTGGTAGCCGAGAAAGAGCTTGTAAGCCGTGTCGCGTTCGTCGCGCGAGATGCTGGTGGCGGTGACGCCAGCGGGCAGCACCACGCCGAGGGCGCGCTCGGCATCGAGCTTGGCCCGCGCCTGGCCGGCGCCGAAGCCGCCGTACATATACGGCTCATCGGACTGTGCCCAGGCGGGCAGGGCCAGCAAGGGCAGGAGGCCGATCACGCTGCAAAGCCCCGCTCTCGCCAGGCCTTGCGTGAGCGGACGAGCCGCAAGCCGGAGTGAGGGGCGGCGGCTGCGGAGGTGTGTGCCATGCGACATGGTGATCCTTGTGGAGTGAAGACGGGGCAGGGTGCCAAAGCGCCCTGAAAGACTGCGAACTTTCAGTCTCAGCGGCTTTGCCTCAGGGGTCTGTACGCTGGCGTACCGCAGCGCTGTGGCGTGCCTCCGGCGCGGCAGGGTTGGGAGGGGGTGATCCAGCGGGCGCCGAGCTGCGCGCGCGCAAGTGGCTGCCCAAGGCCCGGTCCCAAAAGCTGCTGCTGACGCCGTAGCAGCGCGAAGCGCCGCCCTGGTGATGCAGGGCATGCCAGCGTGCGCGCCGGGCCAGCCAATCGCCCGGTGCTCGCTCGGCCGCCAGCCCTTGATGCACGGCATGGTGGATGGCCGAGTACATCAGGTAGCCGCTCAAGACCCCCATCAGCAGCAGACCGCTGAGCCAGGCGCCCAGCAGCAGCCACAGCGGCGCAAACACCAGCGTGGCGAACAGGCTGGCGCTGAGCCAGGTGGGCAGGCCCACATGGGCTTGTGGCAAGGCATGGTGCAGGGCGTGCCAGCGCTGGAAGGGCTGCAGGCCGTGCAGCACAAAGCGGTGGGTCAGGTACTCCAGCAGCGACCACAGCAGCAGGCCCAGCAGGAACAGGCCCAGCACTCGCGTTGCGGATTGCGGCTGCCAGCTTGGCGCTGCGGCGTTCAGCCACAGGGCGGCCGCCAGGCTGGCGATGGCCAGGGCGTAGAAGGCCAGATCGGCCAGGCAGGCGCGCCGGCTTTGGCGCAAGGTGATCAGGGGCATGGGATTCCTTGGCAAGGACGAAGACAGGAGGCGTGGCCTGTTGGCCGCCCGGCCCAGGCTAAAGGCCGGAGGTGCCTGCGCTCTGTGCGCCTGCGCACCGATGGGGCATGGGGTGCAGCGGATGTGTTTGGACGCAGGCGTTGGGCTTGGCCCTTGTGTACGCTGGCGAACATACCGGCCAGGCTCGGCTGCCTATAGTCGGGCGAACGCCCTGCACGCCAGACCCTGGCTGCTGATGGCGTTCGGCGCAGGAGCGAGCTCTGCGCACCACCGCACCACCACAGGGAGCTGCGATGCCACACACGATGGACCCGAAGAAGAACCACCTGCTGGCCGCTTTGCCCGAGGCCGAATGGCTGCGCTGCCGAGGATTTCTGGAGCCGGTGGACCTGCCCCTGGGCCAGGTGCTGTACGAATCGGGCCGGCCCATGAGCCATGTCTATTTCCCCTGCAATGCCATCGTCTCCCTGCTGTTCGTGATGGAGAACGGCGCCTCGGCCGAGATCGCTGTGGTGGGCAATGAAGGCATCGTCGGCATCTCGCTCTTCATGGGCGGCGGCTCTACGCCCAGCCGCGCGGTGGTGCAGAGCGCAGGCCTGGGCTACCGCATGCGCGCCGGCGCGCTGACCGAGGAGTTCAACCGAAGCGGTCCGCTGATGCATCTGCTGCTGCGCTACACCCAGGCCTTGATCACGCAGATGGCCCAGACGGCCGCCTGCAACCGACATCACAGCCTGGATCAGCAGCTCTGCCGCTGGCTGCTCTTGAGTCTGGACCGCTTGCAGGGTGCTGAGCTGGTCATGACCCAGGAGCTGATCGCCAACATGCTGGGTGTGCGCCGCGAGGGCGTCACCGAGGCTGCGCTCAAGCTGCAGAAACTGGGCCTGATCCGCTATGCGCGCGGTCACATCTCGGTGCTGGACCGTGCCGGTCTGGAGCAGCGCAGCTGCGAGTGTTACGGCGTGGTCAAGAAGGAATACGACCGCCTGTTGCCCGAGCGCCGCGCGACCTGAGGCAGGAGGGCTTGTGCTGGCGCAGGCTCGCATGTGCGCTTGCAGACAGAACAAGCCGTGTACCTGCCTCAGGCTGGAAGGAGCAGCGCTGCCGACCCGGCGGTGCAACCGAAAGCTGCCGTGAACTTGATGACACCGCCAGTTTCTGCTCCTTTGCTTGAGGGCGCAGCCCTTCCGCCCATGCAGAACCGCCTGATCGCCTCACTGCCCGCAGCGCGAAGAGCCAGCCTTCTGGCTTTGTGCGAGCCCGTGCATTTGCAGCTGTCGCAACGCCTGTGCGAGGCAGGGGAGGAGACCCGTTACGTCTTCTTTCCGATGGATGCCTTCATCTCCTTGCTGGCCCGCATCGATGAGCACCCAAGCCTGGAAATGGGCATGGTGGGCCGTGAGGGCATGCTGGGCCTGCAGCTGATCCTCGGCGTCAGCCGGGCCCCGCTGGGCGCCATGGTGCAAGGTGAGGGCCGGGCCTGGCGCTTAGGCGCGTCGGCCTTTCGGGCCGAGCTCTTGCGCAGCCTGCCGCTGCGCCTGCTGCTGCAACGCTACCTCTACGTACGCCTGGCCCAGCTGGCCAGCGCCGCCGGCTGCCTGCGCTTCCACCAGATCGGCCCGCGCCTGGCGCGCTGGTTGCTGATGAGCCAGGATCGCGCCGGCCATGCCCAGCTGGCGGTGACGCAGGAGTTCCTGGCCTTCATGCTGGGCGTGCGGCGCGTGGGTGTGACCCAAGCGGCCGGCGCCATGCAGCGCAGCGGCCTGATCCGCTACCACCGTGGCCTGCTCACCGTGCTGGACCGGGCCGGTCTTGAAGCCGCTGCGTGCAGCTGTTATGCCTGCGACCAGCGCCACTATGCCGCCCAGTTTCCGGCGCTCAACGTGCGTCGGCGCACAGATTCAAGTGGGGCTGGCGCCTAAGGTGGGCTGGATTCTTCACCCCACCGGAGCCTCCGCATGTATCCCACTCCCACCCCTGTCCACAACACCCAGGGCGCTCTGGCGCACCGCGGCGCCGCGCTGCAAACCCCGACCGACCTGCACCCCAACGCCACCCGTGACCTGTCGGCCAGCCTCAACGGCGTGCTGGCCGATGTGTTTGCGCTCTACCTCAAGACCAAGAACTTTCATTGGCATATGAGTGGCCCGCATTTTCGCGACTACCACCTGATGCTGGACGAGCAATCGCTGGAGCTCCTGGCGATGACCGACCCGCTGGCCGAGCGCATTCGCAAGCTCGGCGGCTCCACCTTGCGCTCCATCGGCCACATCACCCGCAGCCAGCGACTGCTGGACAACGACGCGCCCTTTGTCGAGCCGGCCGACATGCTGGCCGAACTTTGCGAGGACAACAAGACGCTGAGCCAATGGCTGCGACAGGGCCATGAACTGTGCGTCGAGCATCGCGACCTGGCCACGGCCAGCTTGATCGAAACCTGGATCGATGCCGGCGAGCGCCGCACCTGGTTTCTGTTCGAGTCGGGTCGGCATGGCGACAGCAGCGGCCATTGATGATGGCCCGAGGCTCCAGCCCTTCGAACCCTGCCACCGGAGAACTGCCATGACGCTGAATCTCACACACCTGCGCCCACTCCCGCGCCCACCCCCGTTCCGCCGCATCGCTCGGGCGGCTTGCCTGGGCCTGCTGGCCCTCAGTGCCGCCCTGGGGCCGGCCCAGGCTCAGCCCGGGGGCGAACGTGGGCGCAGCGAAGCGCAAGGCCGGGACAGGCAGGAGCGCCAGGAGCGCCGCGAAGGGCGACATGCTCGCGACGAGCCGAGAGACCGGAGTCAGTCACACGGCCCCGGCGAGGCCCGCGGCGCTGGCCCCGACCATGCCTACTACCGCGGCAGCCGCCTGCCGCGCGAGTACCGTGGCCCGCGCTATGTGGTGGAGGACTGGCGCGGCCACCGGCTCAGCGCGCCGCCGCGCGGCTACCACTGGGTGCAGTCGGGCGGTGACTACCTGCTGGTGGCCATTGCCACCGGGGTGATCCTGCAGCTCTTGCTCCAGCAGCAATAGCCGCAGTGGTTGGGCGGGTCGCGGTGGCTGCCAAGCGCCCGCGCCCCGTTCTTGCTATGCTGCCTCGCGCCAAGTTCACGGGCTGCCGCAACCCGGCACCCGTGCCAGCCCAGAACCGCAGAGAGCCCGCAGCATGAGCCAGTTCCGTCTTCATATCAACGGTGAAGTCCGCCAGGTCGATGTGGCGCCCGACACGCCCCTGCTTTGGGTGCTGCGCGACAGCCTGGACCTGGCCGGCACCAAATACGGCTGCGGCGTCGGTGCCTGTGGTGCCTGCACCGTGCACCTCAACGGTGTGCCCACCCGCTCCTGCATGACCCCGGTGGCCACCGTCGGCCTCAAGAAAGTGCTGACCATCGAAGGCCTGGATGCCCAGGCCCGCCATCCCCTGCAACAGGCCTGGGTGGAGCTGGATGTGCCGCAGTGCGGCTATTGCCAGGCCGGCCAGATCATGACGGCCGCGGCCTTGCTCAAAGAGAACTCCAAGCCCAGCGACGCCGACATCGACGGCGCCATGTCTGGCAACCTCTGCCGCTGTGCCACCTACCTGCGCATTCGCGCGGGCATCCACCGTGCCGCCGAGATTGCGGCTGTGCCCGTCAAATCTCCGGTGTCCCGGAAGACCAAGCCGCAAGCAAAGGAGGGCGTATGAGCCGCGCCGCCCTGGTGAACCCCAGCCGCCGCCGTTTTCTCGGCCAGAGTGGCGCCGGTCTGGTGCTGGCGCTCAGCGGCTCGACCGTGGCCCTGGCTCAAAGCGCCAAGCCCGCAGCGGCCCAGGCGTTCAAGCCCAGCGCCTTCATCAGCATCTCCCCCGAGGGCGTGGTGACGCTGATTTCCAAGCAGCCCGAGATCGGCCAGGGCATCAAGACCTCCCTGCCCATGGTGATCGCCGAAGAGCTGTCGGTGAACTGGCGCGATGTGAAGATCGTGCAGGGCGATCTGGACCCGGCCTACGGCAGCCAGGGCGCGGGCGGCTCCACCTCCACGCCCACCAACTACCAGGACTTCCTGCGCCTGGGCGCCACCGCCCGCACGCTCTTGGTTCAAGCGGCGGCGCAGCGCTGGGGCGTGCCGGTGGCGGATTGCCAGGCACGCGACTCCTTCGTCCACCACCGGCCCACGGGCCGCAAGCTTGGCTATGGCGAGCTGGCCAGCCTGGCCGCTACCTTGCCCCTGCCCGATGCTGCCAGCGTGCAGCTCAAGGACCCCAAGGACTACCATCTGCTGGGCCAGCGCATCGGCGGCGTCGACAACGCTGGGCTGGTGCGCGGCGCGCCGCTGTTCGGCATCGACGTCAAGCTGCCCGGCATGCTTTACGCGGTGTACGAGAAATGCCCGGCCTTCGGCGGCAAGGTGCTCAGCGCCAATCTGGCCGCGGTCAAGGCGCTGCCCGGCGTTCGGGATGCCTTTGTGATCGAAGGCACCAGCAATCTCAACGGCCTGATGCCCGGTGTGGCCATCGTGGCCGAGACGACCTGGGCCGCCCTCAGCGCCCGCAAGCAGCTGCGCGTGCAGTGGGACGAGGGCTCGGTCGCCACGCAGAGCTGGGACGGCTTTGCCGCCCAGGCTGCGGCTTTGCGCGGCAAGCCCGGCGCCAGCAGCCTGCGCCGTGACGGCGATGTCGAGCAGGCCCTGCGGGCCAGCGGCGCCAAGGTGGTGGAGGCCAGCTACAGCTATCCCTTCATCTCGCACGCCAGCATGGAGCCTCAGAATTGCACCGCCTGGTGGAAGCCAGAGAGTGCCAGCCTGGAACTCTGGGCCCCGACCCAGAATCCGGCCTCGGGCCAGAACCTGGTGGCCAACACCCTGAATATCCCTAAGGAAAAAATCAGCCTGCACATCACGCGCAGCGGTGGCGGCTTTGGGCGGCGCCTGAGTTCGGACTTCATCGTCGAGGCGGCGGCCATCGCCCAGCGCGTGGCCGCGCCGGTCAAGCTCTGCTGGAGCCGCGAAGATGATCTGCGCCACGACCATTTCCGCCCGGGTGGCTTCCACCATCTGCGTGGCGCGGTCGATGCGCAAGGCCGGGTCAGTGCCTGGCACAACCATTTCGTTACCTTCGCCAACCGGGTGCAGCGCGAGGGCCAGTCAGTGCTGCAGCCGGGCAGCGGCGGCAGCCTGTCGGGCGACGAGTTCCCCGGCCGCTGGCTGCCCAACATCCTCCTCGAGCAGACCGCGCTGGAATGCGGCGTGCCCATGGGCCCCTGGCGGGCGCCGGGCAGCTGCGTGTTCGCCTGGGTGTTCCACAGCTTTATCGATGAGCTGGCCCATGCGGCTGGGCGCGACCCGTTGGAGATGCGTCTGGAGCTGCTCGGCGATCGCGACATCGTGCCGCCCAGCAGCGAGCGCGGTCAGCCTTATCACGCCGGCCGCATGCGCGCCGTGCTGCTGGAGGTGGCGGCCAAGTCCGGTTGGGGGAAGAAAAAGTTCCCGCGCGGCCAGGGCCAGGGCATGGCCTTCCACTTCAGCCACCGCGGTTACATCGCCGAGGTGGCCGAGGTGACGGTCAGCAAGAGCGGCCAGCTCAAGGTCGACCGCGTGGTGGTGGTGTCCGATATCGGCCGCCAAATCGTCAATCTCAGCGGTGCCGAGAACCAGGTAGAGGGCTCGGTGCTGGACGGCCTGGGCACGCTGATGCATGCCCAGCTCGACCTGCAGCGGGGCCGCATCGTGCAGGGCAATCTGGGCGAGTACCCGCTCCTGCGCATGCACGAGTCGCCGACCCGGGTCGATGTGCATTTCCTGCGCAGCGACCATCCGGTCACCGGCCTGGGTGAGCCGGCCCTGCCGCCGCTGGCGCCGGCCGTGTGCAATGCCATCTTTGCAGCAACCGGCCACCGTATGCGTCAGCTGCCGCTGAGCTTGAGCGATCTGAGCTGGTTCTGAGCCCGGCAGCCCTCGCTTGTGGCGGTGTTGTCTGCACGGCCCAAGCGAGCGGTATGTTCGCAAGCGCACCGAGGCTGGGTGCGCGCCGGCGTAGTCTGAAGGTGGAGCGACATTCCGTGCGCTGCCCTCGCATCCACACAGACCCGGAGCCTCCCATGAGTTTGTCCACCATTTTGTTGATCGTCCTGATCCTGATGCTGATCGGCGCTGCGCCGACTTGGCCGCACAGCCGGGGCTGGGGCTATCTGCCCAGCGGCGGGCTGGGCTTGATCCTGCTCGTTGTGCTGGTCCTGATGCTGCTGGGTCGCATCTGAGCCTGCTTGCCTGCGCCTTTGAAGGCTGCAGCACGCTACAAGGAGGAGGCCGCCCATGAAACCCGCTGATTCCCAAGAGGGGCAAAGCTGGCTGAACCCGCCACCGCGGGCCCTGCATGCCCACCCCAACAGTCCGACCCAGGGCAGCAGCCATGGCCTGGTGCTGGATCCCAGCGCCGGTGATGTGTCCCTGGCCGACTGGAGCGTCTTGCTCGACGCCGTCAAGCAGCGCCTGCGCGCCAGCGTCAGTACGGCGCATGGCGGCGATAGCTTCGCATCGACCCATCAGGCCGACCCGCCAGCCCGGCAACTGGCCGAGCCACCAGCCTTGCGGCGCACCGTGCTGGAATGCGTGCAGGCCCTGGATCAGCTGCACAGCACCTTGCTGCACGAGCTGGCGCGGCGGCTGCAACTGGAGCTGCAGGTCTTTGATGGCCAGGTGGCGCTGGCTCAGGCACAGGCAGAGCTGGGCGGGCGCGCCTCGCTGGGCGCCAGCGCGACGCCGGCGGACCCTGCGGCCCCTGCGGCCCAGCGCACGCCGGCCGGCCCCGATGCCTTCAGCCGCAGCCGCCACCTGGCCTTGCACGATCCCTTGACCGATCTGCCCAACCGCCGTTTCTTCCTGGAGCGCCTGGCCCATGGCCTGGTGCACCGGCGCAGCGAGCAGCCCTGCATCGCGGTCTTCAGTTTCTGCGTGGAGGGCTTTGCCGCCATCGAGGCCGAACACGGCCCCGAGTTCGGCCAGGCCTTGCTCAAGGTGGTGGCGGCGCGCTGGAGCCGGGTGCTGCGGCCCGAGGACATGCTGGCCCGGCTCGACGGAGCCCATTTCGCCTGCCTGCGCCTGAACCAGGGTGGCGACGCCCAGGCTTTGAGCCTGGCCTCGAGCAAGCTCTTGCTGGCCCTGGCCGGGCCGGTGCGGCTGGCGCCCTTGACCGTGCCGCTGCGCTTGAGCCTGGGCATGGCGCAAAGTCTGGCCGGCGCGGATGAGGCCCTGGCTTTGCTCGAGCGGGCCGAGGCAGCGCGACTGGCCGCGCGGGCGGCGCGCGACGAGGCGGCCCCGTCATGATGAAGCGGCACCGCGCGCTGGCCGCAGCCCACTCAGCCCACCGGCAAACGCACTTGCAAGCGGCAGCCCTCACCGGCCGGCGCATGCAGCAGCAGCTGACCCTGCTCGGCCTCGATGCGCAAGCGCATGGCCAGCAGGCCAAAGGAGGCGCTGCGCTCGGGCGTGCCGCTGAAGCCGCGGCCATCGTCCTGCACGCTGAGCTCCACCCAGGCTGGCTCGGGCGCCGTCGCGGCCAGGGTCAGCAGCCGCACCTCCAGGTGCTGCGCGGCTGCATGCTGGGCCACATTGCTGAGGGCTTGCTGCAGTGCGCGGTAGAGCACCAGCTGGCGCGCCGGGCTCAGCGTGACCGGCTGCAAGGCACTGCACAGCTGCAGGCCGCTGCTGTCGGCAAAGTCCTGGCACAGGCCCTGCAGCGCCGGCAGCAGGCCGAGGTGGATCAGGGCCGAGGGCCGCAGGTCTTCGATGATGCGGCGCTTCAGCGCAATCACGCTGTTCAGGGTGGCACTCAGGTGATCGAGCCGCTCCAGCGCCACGGCTGCATCGGGCGGCTGCTGGCGCAGCCGGGCCTGGATGCGCGCGGTGT
Source organism: Burkholderiales bacterium PBB2 (assembly GCA_002255955.1). GTDB lineage: Bacteria > Pseudomonadota > Gammaproteobacteria > Burkholderiales > Burkholderiaceae_C > Paucibacter_A. Next base: position 17,623 of record NKIM01000035.1, read on the forward strand.
CCAGCTTGGCCGAGGTCAGCAGGGCGCCCAGCTCGTCGTGCAGATCACCGGCCAGGCGCTGGCGTTCGTCTTCGCGCGCGCTTTGCAGATGCAGGCTCAGCTCGGCCAGCTGGGCGGTGCGCTGCTGCACCAGGGCTTCCAGCTGGGCCAGTCGGCGCTGGGCGCGGGTCTTCATGGGGCAGGCCTGCAGGTGGCGCTGTGCGCCGAGGGGCGGTGCATGGAACAAGGCAACGGGGGCTCCTTGCGATGATCCATATCGTCATCGTGGACGATCATGCCGTTGTGCGCGCCGGCTTGCGCCAGTATTTTTCCGAGCAGCCCGATTTCTGCGTGGTGGCCGAGGCCTCCCAGGGCCGCGAAGCCCTGGCTTTGTTGCGGGGGGCCGAGCAGGCCGGCATGGCCATCGATGTGATGCTGCTGGACATTGCCATGCCCGAGCAAAGCGGGGTCGATGCCTTGCAGGCCATCCGCGCCCGCGCGCCCAGCTTGCCGGTCCTGATCTTCAGCGGCTTTCCCGAGAGCCAGTACGCCAGCCTCTTGCTGCGCCAGGGTGCCAGTGGCTATCTGAGTAAGGACTGCGAGCCCGAGGCCCTCCTGCAGGCCATCCGCACGGTCAGCCGCGGCCGGCGCTACATCAGCGCGGCCGTGGCCGAGCAGCTGGCCGATGGCCTGGCAGCCGGTGGCGTGGATGCCTCCCAGGCCCACCAGCAGTTGTCCGAGCGCGAGCTGCAGGTCTTTCTGCGCCTGGCTGCTGGCCAAACGGTGGGCCAGCTGGCCCTGGCCCTGTGCCTCAGCGTCAAGACGGTCAGCACCTACCGCAGCCGGGTGATGGACAAGATGGGCCTGGCCAGCAACAGCGAGCTCACGCATTACGCCTTGCGCCACGGTTTGATTCTTTGAACGCGCATGCGACGCTCAGTCCGTGAGCGGCACCGCCACGGGCACCAGGCTGCGCAGGTAGACGATAAGCGCATCGATCTCGCCGGATTTGTCAAAGATGCGGTCGGCGCCCAGCTCCAGGCAGCTGCGACGGATGTCGGGCGTGGCGTAATTGCTCAGCACCACCAGGCGGCGCGGCAGGGCGGGCGGCGGCAGGCGCTGCACCGCACGCAGCAGGCCCAGGCCGGAGCCACCCTTGAGGAAGATGTCGATCAGGATCAGGTCGACCGCATGGCCTGGCTGGGCCAGCCAGCGCAGGGCGCTGGCCTCGCTGTCGGCCACACCGAGCACCCGCAGCGGCAGCAGCTCCTCCAGGGTGGCGATCAGCTCCGCTTGCAGCAGGGGGCTGTCTTCGACGAGAAAGGCCTTGAGTTCAAGCATGGGGGCCAGTGTCGGGCGCCTGCTGGCCCCGCGCCATCAGAGAAGCCGGTGAGGGCGTGTCGGACAAGGCCTACAAGCGAAGCGGCCGTGTCGGCCTGTAGGCCACGGCCTACGCGGGCTCGCGGCTCCGTCCGCTGTTGGCCGATGCGCTGCCCGCCCACACTGGCCTTGGCCCGAGCCGCGAGCCCTGCGTGGCGGCTCTCTCCTTTTGTTTTCAACGCACCCAGCCCAAGGAAAGCCCATCATGAAATTCCATGCCACTCCCAAGTCTTCCGTGTTCCAGCGCAGCGCCCTCGTCAGTCTGCTGCTTGCAGCCCTGCCGCTGAGCAGCGCCTGGGCCATGAGCAAGGCCGAGAACGCCGATGCGCGCAGCCGCATCGAAAGCAGCTACAAGTCCGAGCGCGCGGCCTGCAATGCCATGGCGCACAACGCCAAGGACATCTGCATCGAGGAAGCCAAGGCCAAGGAAAAGGTCGCCCTGGCCGAGCAGGAGTTCGCCTTCACCGGCACGCTGTCTGACCAGCGCAAGGTCGGCGTGGCCAAAGCCGAATCGGCCTATGCCGTGGCCAAGGAGCGCTGCGACGACAAGTCCGGCAACGACAAGGATGTCTGCGTCAAGGAAGCCAAGGCCGTCGAGACCAAGGCCCTGGCTGACCTGACCCTGGCCAAGAAGGTCGGTGAAGCTGTCACCGAAGCCAAGGACGACAAGCGCGATGCCAATTACAAGGTCGCAGCCGAGAAATGCGATGCCATGGCCGGCACGGCCAAGGACAACTGCGTGGCCGAAGCCAAGCTCAAGTACGGCAAGAGCTGAGCCAGGGAGGGGCGGGATGGATCAGCTGGATCCATCCCGCCAGGCCTGGGCCAGTGCGCGCACGGCCGGGCCGATCTCGGCCGTGGGTACGCTGGCAAAGCCCAGCACCAGGCCCGCTTGCTGGCTGTGCGCCGGCAGGCCGCCCATTTGCGCCAGCGCGCCCAGCTCGATGCCGGCGCGCCGCGCCCGTTCGGCCAGGCGCGTCTCCTCCGTGCGGTCGGCCAGGGGCAGAAAGGCCTGCAGCCCAGCCGGCACCGGCTGCAGGCGGTGCTGCGGGTGCAGGGGCAGCAGCTCCTGGGCCCAGGCCTGCAGCAGGGCGTCGCGCCGCTCGCGTGCGGCCCGGCGCATGCGCCGCACATGGCGCAGAAAATGCCCCTCGGCCATGAACTCGGCCAGCACCGCCTGATCGGCGATCGAGGCCTGACGGTCCAGCACCGAGCGCAGGCGCGCCAGCGTCGGCAGCCAGGCCGCCGGCGCCACCAGATAGCCCAGGCGCAGGCCCGGGAACAGCAGCTTGGAGAAGCTGCCCACGTACAGCGTGCGCGCATCCGACTCGCCCTCCAGCGAAGCCAGAGGCGCCAGCGGCACGCCGCTGAAGCGGTACTCGCCGTCGTAATCGTCCTCCAGCACGTAGGCATCGTTTTGGCGGGCCCAGGCCAGCAGCTCCAGGCGCCGTTGCGCACTCATCACCACCCCGGTCGGATATTGGTGCGAGGGCGTGGTGTAGACCAGGCGCAGCCGCCCCAGGGCCTGCAGTGCGCCGATGCGCAGGCCCTGGCCATCCAGCGGCACCGGCAGCACCTGCGCGCCGCTCAGCCCCAGCGCCGCAGCGGCAGCGCGGTAGCCGGGGGACTCCATGCCCACCCGGTCGCCCGGCCGCAGCAGGGCCAGGGCGGCCATGGCAATCGCCTGCTGCGAGCCGGCCGTCACCAGCACCTGATCGACGCAGCAGTGCAAGCCGCGCGAGTGGCTCAGATAGCCGGCGATCAGCTCGCGCAGGCGCGGCAGGCCAGCTGCATCCTCGTAGCTCAAGGAGGCCCGAGGGCCGGGCCGCGCTTGCGCGCGCCAGAAGCGGGCCTGCAAGCGCGACCAGAGCGCGTGGGGGAAGAGATCCAGCGCCGGCAGGCCGTGGCGAAAGGCCCGGCCCGGGCCTTGCACGACAGGGCTGGGCTGGTAGTCCTGCAGGCGCAGCCAGAGCGGGCTGTCGGGCGTGCGCGGGCTCGCGGCGCGGCTTGGGGCCGTGGGAGAGGCGGATGACGACGGTGCGGCCAGATCGCTGACATAACTGCCCGCTCCCATGCGCGAGCGGATGAAGCCCTCGCTCTCCAGCTGCTCGTAGGCTCGCAGCACCGTGTTGCGCGAGACCGCCAGGGCTTGGGCCAGGGCGCGGCTGGTCGGCAGGCGCGCGCCGGGTGCCAGCTGGGCCTGCAGGATGCGGGCCTTGATCTGGCCGTGGATCTGCTGGCTCAGGCCAGGCACCGCGTCTTTTCCGGCGCCCGCCTCGCCCAGCAGCTGCATGCCGGTCGGGTCCAGTGCCAGGGCGGCTTGTGGCGGCTGCCGCTTGGAAATTGGTTCCATCATTTTTTTGAAAAGTGGCTCTTTGATGGTACCAAGCGGCGCCCTATGCTGAGCGCCATGTACCAACCTGCCCATTTCCGCTGCGAAGAGTTCGCCCACGCCCGCCGCTTCATGGCCGAGCAGCCCCTGGCCCTTTTGATCGGCCCCGATGCCCAGGGCGAGAGCTTTGGCAGCCATCTGCCGCTGAGCCTGCTGGAGCTGCCCGCGGACGGGCAGGGCCAGCCGGCCTGGTGTCTGGAAGGCCATATGGCCCGCGCCAACCCGCACTGGGCCTGGTTGGCCGGGCTGCTGCAGGCAGGAGGCCCGCAGGTGCTGGCGGTATTCAGCGGCCCCGGCGCCTATGTCTCGCCGCGCCACTACGACAGCCTGCAGAACGTGCCGACCTGGAACTACATGGCCGTGCATGTCTACGGTGAGCTGGAGTTGGTGGACGAGGTCCAGGCCAAGGACGCCCTGCTCAAGCGCCTGATCACCTCGCACGAGCCGGCCTATGCCGAGCAATGGCGCGGTCTCTCACCCGATTACCAGCAACGCTTGCTCGGCGCCATCGTCGGTTTTCGCCTGCACATCCGGCGCTGGGAGGCCAAGTTCAAGCTGAGCCAGAACCGCAGCGCCGCCGAGCGCCAGCGCATCCGTGCCGCCTGGAGCGAGGGCGGCGATCCGCGCGAGCAGGAGCTGGCGGCCTGGATGGAAAAGCTGGGCCTGTGAGACACCGATCAACCCACCCACTGACACAGCAGATGCAAGCCGAACCGCAACAACTTCAAGTCCCAGTGCCTCAGGACATCGCCCCGATGCAGATTCAGCCCGTGCGCCTGCAAGGCCGCGTGGTCTGTCTGGAGCCTCTGGACCTCGCCCGGCACCTGCCTGGCTTGTGTGCCGTGGGCCTGGACCCCGAGCTCTGGCAATGGGTGCCCACCCAGGTGCGTAGCGAAGCGCAGATGCGGGCGTACGTGGAGACGGCGCTGCAGGAGCAGGCGCGCGGCAGCTCGCTGCCCTTTGCCATCCGCTCGCTGGCCGAGGACCGGGTGATCGGCTGCACCCGTTTCGGCAACATCTCGCCGCGCGACCATCGGCTGGAGATCGGCTGGACCTGGCTGGGTCGCGCCTGGCAGCGTAGCGGCGCCAACACCGAGGCCAAGACCTTGCTTTTGACCCATGCCTTCGAGAGCCTGGGCGCCTGGCGGGTGGAGCTCAAGACCGATGCGCTCAATGCCAAATCGCGCGCTGCCATCGCCCGCATTGGCGCGCAGCAAGAGGGCATCCTGCGGCGCCACACCCTGACCGACACCGGCCGCGTGCGCGACACCGTCTACTTCTCGGTGCTGGACCAGGAGTGGCCGGCGGTGAAAGCGGGGCTGCAAGCGATGCTGCGCTGATCGGCGCCCCGGGCTCAGGGGCTGAGGCGGGCAGGCCATGCAGGGTCAGACCGGAGCCGCTGGGGCGGTGGCGGGTGTTAGGGTGCGGGCTTGAAAGCTGTGGCGCTCCCGCTCGACGGACGGTTCAGCCTGTGTTCACCCTTGCTGACCGACCCATCCGATGAGCACCGCTGCCAAGACCTTGCTTGATTCCGAGCGCCGCTTTCTTCACCCTTCGTTCTTCATGTTCCTGATCGCGCCGTTTGGTGCGACCACCGGCTACACCGCGGTCTGCCTGGCCTATCTGCTGACCCAGGCCCAGGTGGGGGCCGAGTCGGTGGCAGGCCTGCTGGCCCTGGCGTATGTGCCGCAGACCTGGAAGTTCCTCTGGGCCCCGGTGGTGGACCTGAGCCTGAGCCGCAAGACCTGGTATGTGCTGGGCCTGGTGGGCATCGTGCTGTCCATGCTGCTGGTGGGCAGCAGCCCGCTGAATGCCGCCTCCATGACCCGACTGACGATCTGGGTGTTGGTGATGGGCACGGCCTCCACCTTTCTGGCCATGGCGGTGGACAGCCTGATGGCGCACCAGACGCCCGAGCATGCCAAGGGCCGCGCGGCCGGCTGGTTCCAGGCCGGCAATCTCGGCGGTGGTGGCCTGGGCGGCGGTGCGGCCCTGTGGCTGATCCAGTCCGGTGGGCTCTCGCCCCAGATGGGCGCAGCGGCCCTGGCCGGCCTGTGCGTGCTCTGCGCCTGGCCGATTTTCTGGGTGTCGGAGGGCAGCGAGCCGGCCGCCGAGCAAGCCGAGGGCGCGGCACCGGCGCGCATCGGCGAGCGCTTGCGTGAAACCTGGGCTGATCTCTGGGCCGTGGTCCGCTCGCGCAATGGCGCCCTGGCCATGCTGCTGGTCTTCCTGCCACTGGGCACGGGCTCGATGTCGAATATGTACTCCATCATGGCGACCGAGTGGCAGGCCTCGGCCAACACCGTGGCCCTTGTCACCGGCACGGTGGCCGGCCTGCTTTCGGCCCTGGGTTGCCTGGTCGGCGGGTACATCTGCGACCGCATGAACCGGCAGATGGCCTATGTGCTGTTCGGCCTGCTGCTGGCGGGCGCCAGTGTGGCCATGGCGGTAGCGCCGCACACCGAGTGGCATTTCGTGCTCTGGACCAGCCTCTACTCCCTGATCACCGGCCTGTGCTATGCCGGCTTTTCGGCCGTGACGCTGGAGGCCATCGGCAAGGGCGCCGCCGCCACCAAGTACAACCTCATGGCCTCGCTCTCCAACACCCCGATCGGCTGGACCACGGCCTTGTACGGCTGGGTGTTTGCGCAGTTCGGCGGCCGCCTGACCTTGCTGGCCGAGCTGGCGTTGACGATTCCGGCCGCAGTGCTCTTCATCTGGGTGTTCCGCAGGAGCCGGGCTCGGGCGGCAGCCATGCTCTGAGCTGCGTGCGTGCGTGCGTGCTTCGCGCAGCAAGGCCGAAAGCCGCGCTGCCTGGGGCAGAGCGGCTCGCTCTCAAGTCGAGGATGACGCAAGTGCGCCAGTTCGTCAGAGCGTCATCTTCAAGGTGTAAGCCCCGGTCGTGCCCGCACTGCGCATCACGCGCAGTACCAAGGTGACGGCACTGCTGCCGGGGTTGCTGATCTTGAGCTGCTGGCTGGCGCCGACGATGCCATTGGACAGAAGCACGGTCTGACCCGTGCTCATGTAGACACCGACGCCGAAGCCCGAGGCCGCGCTGCTGGCGCTCAGCACGGCGGTGACCGTCTTGCCGGCCGGCAGGGTGAACTTGAAGTAGTCGTTGTCACTGGTGCTGCTGATGCTGCCGGCCACCTGGGCGGGCAGGCTGGCAACAGCCTGGGCCGTGGCGATGCTCTCGTTGGGCTCCTTGTCGCTGAGGTTGAGCAGGGCCGGGATGGGCGAGGGGGCCGGTGCCGGCTTCGGTGCGGGGGTGGGTGCGGGCACCGGGGCTGGCTTGGGCGCCGGTGTCGGGGCCGGGGCGGGTGCCGGCGCCGGGGTTGGTGCGGGCGCAGGGGCCGGCGCGCTGGTCTTGGCCGCCACGGCGGCCAGCACCGCGGCATTGGCATCGACCAGGCCGCTGCCGCAGCCGCTGCAGGCGGCAGGGAAGGCGCGGGCGCTGCTCTTGAGCAGGGTGGCCACCTGGTCCGGTGTCAGCTTGGGGTTGGCCGCCAGCATCAGGGCGGCGACACCGCTGACCACCGGCGTGGCCATGGAGGTGCCCATCATCGAGCCGTAGTTGTCGGCGCCGGGCGTGGTGGTGCCGGCGTTCCAGGTGGAGAGGATGCCGAAGCTGCCGTCGCCGCCCGGGGCGGCCAGTGTCACCTTGCTGCCGAAGTTGGAGTAGCTGGCGCGGCCGCCGGTCTTGCCGGTGGCGGCCACCACGATCACGCCGCTGCAGTTGGCGGGCGAGCTGCCTGCAGCGTCGATGTTGCTGTTGCCGGCCGCCACCACGACCACGGCGCCCTTGGCTCTCGCGGTGTTGATGGCATTCTGGGTGGTCGTGCTGCAGACGCCGTTGCCGCCCAGGGACAGGTTCAGCACCTTGGCTGGGTTGGGGTTGACCGGCAGGCCGCTGACGCTGCCGCCCACGGCCCAGACGATGGCGTCGGCGATGTCCGAGTCGTAGCCGCCGCAGCGGCCCAGCACGCGCAAGGGCAGCACCTTGGCGGCATAGGCCACTCCGGCCACGCCCACCGCGTTGCCCCCGCTGGCGGCGGCGATGCCGGCCACATGGGTGCCGTGCCAGGAGCTGTTGCCGGCCCGGGAGCCGTTGCCGCATTGGTTGTTGAGCGTGAAGTCGCCGGGGTCGCTGGCATCGGCATCGCGGGCATTGCCGTCGCCCGCGAAGCTGGCGCTGCTGATGAAGTCATAGCCGGGCAGCAGGCGGGCCGCCAGGTCGGCATGGGGGCGTACGCCGGTGTCCAGCACAGCCACGGTCACACCGGCACCGGTGCTGCGGTCCCAGGCGGCCAGGGCACGGATGCCGGCCACGTTGTCGCTGAGGCTCCATTGCTGGGCCAGCAAGCTGTCGTTGGGCACCAGGGTCGGGTGGTGCAGGCGGTCGGGCTCCACATACTCGATGGCGGCATCGCCCATGCGCAGATTGGCAGCCATGGCGCCGGCATCGGCCAGACTCAGGCGGCGGTCGAGGTGGAAGACCTGGGCTCCGTTGGCCATGCGGCGCACGTGTTTCATGCGCACGCCCTGGCGGTTGGCAGCCACCTGCATGGCGGCTTCGCTGCGGGCATTGGGGCTGCCGTCGGCATTGCTGCTGACCGCGCCGCTGCGGTATTTGACGATCAGGCGGTCGGTGTGCGGGCTGGGCTCGAAACGCGCCATCGTGGGCGTGAGATCGTCGAGCTGCAGGGGCGGGCGGGCTTGGGCAGGGAAGCTGGCCGAGCTGGCCCAGGTTGCCAGGGTGAGTGCGGCGGCGAGCTGGGTGGCGCGCAGGGGGAATGTGGCCAGGTACTGCATCAGGGATCTGCCTCGTGAGGATCGAGGCCAGGCACCGCCATCTCTAGGCAGCCACCTGGCAGCCCCGCTACCGTGGCGCGTTGTCGGGCAGTGCGCTGTAGGCCGGAGGCTTTGCGTCCCTTGCTTTCACAAGGTTTGCGGGTGCCCGGACGATAGGGCCGGGGCCTGCGGCAGTCCAGGGGCGCAGAGCGCACATCGCGCAATTGTGAGAATTTGTATGCAAGCGGCGCACAAAAGAAAACGGGCCCTGTGCAGGGCCCGTTTGCGGCGCGATTTTTCTGTTACATGCCGGCGTAGTTGGGCCCGCCGCCGCCCTCGGGCGTGACCCAGACGATGTTCTGGCTCGGGTCCTTGATGTCGCAGGTCTTGCAGTGCACGCAGTTCTGGGCGTTGATCTGCAGGCGGTCTTCACCGGCATCGGTCTTGACGAATTCGTAGACGCCGGCCGGGCAGTAGCGGGCCTCAGGCCCGGCGAACTTGGCCAGGTTCAGCGACACCGGCACCGAGGCGTCTTTCAGCGTCAGGTGGGCGGGCTGGTTTTCTTCGTGGTTGGTGTTGGACACGAAGACCGAGGACAGGCGGTCAAAAGTCAGCTTGCCGTCCGGCTTGGGGTAGTCGATCTTGGCGCAGTCGGCCGCGGGCTTGAGGTAGAGGTGGTCGGGCAGAGGGCGGTGGATGGTCCACGGCGGGCTCTTCATACCCAGCTTGGGCAGCAGCCATTGCTCGATGCCGGTCATCAGCGTGCCGACGGTGTTGCCCTTCTTGAACCACTGCTTGAAGTTGCGCGACTGGTTCAGCTCTTCATGCAGCCAGCTTTGCTCAAAGGCGGCGGGGTAGGCGCTCAGCTCGTCATGCTGGCGGCCGGCGGCCAGGGCCTCGAAGGCGGCCTCTGCCGCCAGCATGCCGGTCTTGATGGCGGCATGGCTGCCCTTGATGCGGGCGGCGTTCAGGTAGCCAGCATCGCAGCCCACCAGGGCGCCGCCCGGGAACACGGTCTTGGGCAGGCTCAAGAGGCCGCCGGCCGTGATGGCGCGGGCGCCGTAGCCCAGGCGCTTGCCGCCTTCGATGTGCTTGCGGATGCTGGGGTGGGTCTTCCAGCGCTGCATTTCTTCAAAGGGCGAGAGCCAGGGGTTTTTGTAGTCCAGGCCGACCACATAGCCCAGAGTGACCTTGTTGCCCTCCAGGTGGTAGAGGAAGCCGCCGCCGTAGGTGTCGCCGTCCATGGGCCAGCCGGCGGTGTGCACCACCAGGCCGGGCTGCGCTTGAGCAGCCGGCACTTCCCAGAGTTCCTTGATGCCGATGGCGTAGCTTTGCGGGTCTTTGCCGGCGTCGAGCTGGAACTTGGCGATCAGCTGCTTGCCCAGATGGCCGCGGGCGCCTTCGGCAAAGATGGTGTACTTGCCCAGCAGCTCCATGCCGAGCTGGAAGTTCTCGGTCGGCTCGCCGTCCTTGCCCACGCCCAGATTGCCGGTGGCGATGCCGCGCACGCTGCCGTCTTCACCGTAGACCACTTCGGCGGCGGTGAAGCCGGGGAAGATCTCCACGCCCAGGCCCTCGGCCTGTTCGCCCAGCCATTTGGTGACGGCGCCGAGCGAGATGACGTAGTTGCCATCGTTGTGGAAGCAGCCGGGGATCAGCCACTGCGGCGTGCTGGTGGCGCCGGTTTCGTTGAGGAAGAGCACCTCGTCGGCCTGCACCGGCTGGTTCAGCGGCGCGCCGAGCTCCTTCCAGTTGGGCAGCAGCTCGGTCAGCGCGCGTGGGTCCATGACGGCGCCCGAGAGGATGTGGGCGCCCGGCTCCGAGCCTTTTTCCAGCACCACGATCGAGAGCTCCTGGTTCTTGGCCGCCGCCAGCTGCTTGAGCCGGATCGCGGTGGCCAGGCCGCCGGGGCCGCCGCCGACGATGACCACGTCGTACTCCATCGATTCACGCGGTCCGTACTGGCTCAGAAGTTCTTGGTTCGTCGTCATGGTGTTCTTGTCCTGGCTGAAGCTGTAGAGCTGGCTTGTCTGCGCGGCATTCTATAAGGGGCTTTGATAAAACGAACGGTCGTGCTTTTCTTGCCGCTAGGTGCAAGGCTCTAGCGGCTTGTCGCATGTCAATCAGACCTCGGCCGGGCGCTCTGTTTTCCTCGTCGGCCCCGGGGTCGCGTGCTACGCTTCTTCCGCAGTTTTCCCAGAGGATGACCATGAGTTACAGCATTGATTTGTCGGGCCGCGTGGCCCTGGTGACCGGCGCGTCCAGCGGCCTGGGCGCCCAGTTCGCCCGAACCCTGGCCCAGGCCGGCGCATGTGTGGTCCTGGCCGGCCGCCGCACCGAGCGGCTCAAGACCTTGCGCAGCGAAATCGAAGGCGCCGGTGGCGACGCCCATGTGGTGACCCTGGATGTCACCGATCTGGACAGCATCAAGTCGGCCGTGGCCCATGCCGAGACGGAAGTCGGCACGCTCGACATCCTGATCAACAACTCCGGCGTCAGCACCACCCAGCGCCTGACCGAGGTCACGCCCGACGACTACGACTTCGTCATGGACACCAATGTCCGCGGCGCCTTCTTCGTGGCACAGGAGGTGGGCAAGCGCATGCTGGCCCGCGCCCAGGGCTCGGCGCCCGGCACCTTCATTGGTGGCCGCATCGTCAACATCGCCTCCATGGCCGGCCTGCGGGTGCTGAGCCAGATCGGCGTCTACTCCATGAGCAAGGCCGCGGTCATCCACATGACCCGCGCCATGGCGCTGGAGTGGGGCAAGTACGGCATCAATGTCAACGCCATCTGCCCGGGCTACATCGACACCGAGATCAACCACCACCACTGGGGCACCGAGCAGGGCAAGAAGCTGGTGGACTTGCTGCCGCGCAAGCGCGTCGGTCAGCCGCAGGACCTGGACACCTCTCTGCTCATGCTCTGCGCCAACGAGAGCCATTTCATCAACGGGGCCATCATCCAGGCCGACGACGGTTTCGGGGTCTGAACATCCATGTCTTTGCGAACCCTGAGCGCCCTGGAGGCGCGTGTGCTGGCGGTGCTGGTGGAGAAGGAATCCACGGTGCCGGACAGTTATCCCCTGTCCCTCAACGCCCTGACCCTGGGCTGCAACCAGAAGACCGCCCGTGATCCGGTCATGAACGCCAGCGAGGCCGATGTGCTGCTAGCGCTGGAAGAGCTCAAGGCCATGCACCTAGTCAACACCGTCAGCGGCAGCCGCGTCGTGCGCTTCGAGCACAACGGCGCGCGCGGCCTGGGTGTGCCCGGCGCCGGCCTGGCCTTGCTGACCTTGCTGATGCTGCGCGGCCCGCAGACCACGGCCGAGCTGCGCCTGCACACCGAGCGTCTGCACCGTTTTGCCGATGTGTCCTCGGTCGAAGGCTTTCTCGAGGAGCTGGCCGAGGCCACGGACAAGCGCCCGGCCTTTGTCGTCAAACTCGCCCGTGCGCCTGGCGCCCGCGAAGCGCGCTGGGCTCATCTGCTCTGCGGCGAGCCGGTGATCGAGGCGCACAGTGCGGTTTTCCCCAGTGCCGGCAACCCCGAGCAGGCGGAGGACATTGCCCATCTGCGCGCCGAGCAGCAGCGCCTCAGCCGCGAGCTGGAGCAGCTCAAGGCCTTGGTGGAGCGGATGGCGGGCGAGTTGGGGATAGACTCCAAGCTCAGCTGACCGCGGCGCCCTGTGTTCCTGCCCGCCTTGCGCCTTATGAGGTGGCGTGAGGTGGCGCGAGGGGCAGATCAGGCCGATTCGGCTCGGCCTTTCACCACCGGCATCGACAGCCTCAAGAGCATCGAGCCCATCCAACGAGGGATACACGGACCATGAAGTCGAGCACCACGCTGAATCGCGCTTTCGTCTGCAGCCTGAGCGCTGCCGCTGCCCTGGGCCTGAGCGCTTGCGCCAGCACCGGCGATGCGAGCGACAAGGAAGGCAGCTACGAGCGCCCCGAATACACCACCGGCAGCAACCTGGCCCGCAAGGGCAAGGATGCGGGCCGCCTGCCGGACAACGTCAAGCTGGTGGACAAGGACGCCTTCCAGGCCGGTCTGCCAGGTGCCGCCGGCGCCGCCACGGCGGCCAGCGCCAAAACCAACTGAAGACTGCGCCCCGGCATGCCGACCGGGGCCTGGCTCAGAGCTCGCCCCAGCGCTTGATCAAGGGCTGCCAGAGCTGGTGGCCGTTCAGGCTGTTGCTCAAGAAGACCAGGCCGCTGCCCTGTGAAGGGTTGAACTGGCAGTAGGCGCGGAAGCCGCTGCTGTTGGTGCCGGTGTGATAGATCACGCGGCTGCCATCGGCCATGGGGTTGAGGATCCAGCCCAGGCTCCAGTAGGCCTTGGCTGGCTGGCCCGGCAGATCGAGGGCGCGCCCGGGCCGCTCCAGCGGTTGGCGGTCGCCGGCCACAGTCTGTGCGGCCAGCATTTCGCGCCGCCCCTCTTCATGGAGCAAAGCGCTGGCCGTGGGTGCCGGGCGCAAGAGCGCCGCCAGAAAGCGACCGTAATCCTGCGCCGTGGTGTGCAAGGTGTAGGCCGCATTGGCCCGTTCGTAGCGGCTCCAGGGCAGGGGCTGGCCGTCCTCGCCATGGCCGCGCGCACGCCGGGCTTCGAGCGCCGGCGTCAGCACAAAGCTGCTGCTGCTCATGCCGAGCGGCGCGAAAAGCTCGCGTTCGGCCGTGGTCTGCAGGGGCTCGCCCAGCAGATGTTCGAGTGCGCGCTGCAAGTAGAAATAGCCTTCGCCCGAATACTCAAAGCCCTCGCCGGGCGTGAACTTCAGGGGCAGGGGGCCGGTGTTCTCGTCGCCGCTGCGCCAGTTGGGCAGGCCGGAGCGGTGGCACAAGAGCATGCGCGCCGTGATGCGCGCCTGCGCGGCTTGGGGCGGCTGAAAGCGCTCGGGGTAGAAATCAAGAATCGGCTGATCGAGGCCCAGTCGCCCGCGCTGCACCTGCTGCATCAGCAGGTAGGCAAACACGGGCTTGCTCATGGAAGCGCACTCGAACACCGTGCTGGCCGTGACCGGCTCCGAGTTCTCCTCGCCGAATTGGCGCCGACCCAGATGCCAGGCTTCGCTGAGCTCGCCATGCTGGATCAGCTGCAAGGCCAGGCCCGGCACACCGAGCTTGGCCATCAAGCCTGGCCATTGCTGCTCGATCTCCTGGCGCCGCTCCAGCAGACGCCGCGCCAGGGACAGGGCCTGCCAGGCGGCTGAGTTGCCGGAACCCGGCTCAACCGGCGTCCCGGCAGGCTGGGCGCGCACCCCAGTGGCGGACAGCCCCGCCGCGGCCAAGGCTTGCAATCCGAGACGGCGCTTCATGCCCACCCTCTCGCCCGCCCGCCCGCCCACGCGCCGCTTCAGCGGAACTGGTACTGCACGCTCAGGTAGCCGAAGCGGCCGCGCGGGTCGGTGTAGCTGGGGTCGTAGCCCGAGAGGAAGAACCAGGCCTGCTGCGAGAACGGCGGCGCGGTGTTGAACAGGTTCTTGACGCCGGCCCGCACGGTCAGCGCCGGGGTCACTGCCCAGGCACCGGTCAGGTCCCACAGGGAGTAGGAGCCCACCTTGCGGTCGACTTTGCCGACGATGGTCTGGTCTGTGTAACCCGAGAGGTAGCTGTTGCTCAGGGTGGCGCTCCAGGGGCCTTGCTCCCAGTCGGCGCTGACGGTGTGGCGCCAGCGTTGCACCACGCCGTCGTTCACGAAGTGGGCGAGGTTGCTGTAGTAGGGGTCGTCGTTGGCGGTTTGCTGCTTGGAGCTCAGGGTCACCGTGCCGTTCAGGCGCAGGCCCAGGGTGCCCAGCGGGCTCTTGAAGCCGGAGAGATTGAGCGCCAGGTCCAGGCCGGATATCTTCTGGCGGCCGCGGTTGCCCTTGACCAGCTCGATGTAGTCGATCTCGTTGTCCTCGTCTCGATGCACGAGACTGCCGTACTTGGCGAGGTTGGCCAGGATGGAGTCCACGCCCAGCGTGCCGATCAGGTTGCGCTTCTGGATGTTCCAGTAGTCCAGGCTCAGGGTCACGCCGGCCTGCGGTTCCAGCACGCCGCCGAAGGAGAACTGCTTCGAGCGCTCGGGCTTGAGCGAGGCATTGCTGTAGGTCAGGGTCTGCCAGGTGTCCGAGCAGTCGGTGACGGTGTTGCTCGGGTCAGCGGCCAGGCAGACCGGATCGACCAGGGTGGCGGCCGTTCCCTGCGTGACCGGGCGGTAGAGATCGGTCAGGCTGGGCGCGCGGAAGCCCGAGCCGACCGAGGCACGCAGCAGCAGCTGCTTGCTGGGCGTGTAGCGCAGGCCCAGCTTGGGGCTGGTGGCGCTGCCGGTGACCTGGTAGCGCTCATGCCGGATGGCCGCCTGCAGCTCCAGCTCCTTGCTCAACGGCGCATTGATTTCGGCAAACACGGCCGCCACCTTGCGCGAACGGCCGAAATCGGCATCCGGGCCTTGCGAGGTCTCGCCGAGGATCAGATCCTGGGCCAGAGCCTCCGATTGGTGGTAGTTCTGCTTCTCGCGGCGGAACTCGCCGCCCAGGGCCAGGGCCAGATCGCCGCCTGGCAGGGCCATCAGGTTGCGCGAGGCTTTGACGTCCAGGCTGTCCACGGTGCCGACGGCGTTGCGCACCTCGCCGCGGATCTGCGCCTTGTCGTACAGGGCCAGGCCGGCCGCGCTGGAGGGGCCGAAGGGGTTGAGCGTGCCATCGGCAAAGCCCTTGAGGATCATGCCCTCGTTGAGGTAACCGTTGTGGTCGCGGTCCGAGACTTTGCTGCGGCCGTGGTTGTAGGCCACTTCGTAGTCCCAGCCGGCCAGGGAACCATTCAGGCCCAGCACCACGCGCTCGCCGGTGGAAACCAGCTCGCTGGTGCGCAGGCCGGCTTCGCTGAGCCGGGTGCGCACGGTGATGATGCGGTCTTCGTCGTCCGCGTCCAGGGTGGCCAGGGTGGTCTTGCTCAGGCTGGCGATCTTGCCCACATCGATGTCGGCATCGACCCGGTTCGGTGTGCCGGAATACAGCGTTTTGGCGCGGGTCAAGGAGGCTTCGGCAAACAGCTGATGGCCACCGCCCAGGTCGAACACGCCGCGGCCGAACAGGCTGGACTTGTTGGACTTGGGGTAGAGCTCGATGTCACGCATGTAGTCATACGTGCAGCCGTCGACGCCGCCGATGCCGTCCGGCAGATAGAGCGAAGACGGCGCGTTACAGCCGGTGGCCGCCGCGGGGTTGATGGTCTTGCTGTCGATGACCGTCTTGCCATTGGTCGAGAACTTGTCGTCGATCAGGTAGTCGCGCTGGCTGTTGCTCAAGCGCATATTGCCGGGGAAGGCGGCGCTGGAGAGCAGGTCGGGCAGCCGCTCCGGGATCTTGAGGTCGTTGATGAACTTGCGCTGGCTGGCGTTCATGGCGCCGGTCTTTTGCAGATCGATCACGCCGAAAAGATTGAAGCCATCGCGGCCATAGTCGCCCACGCCGCCGGCGATGGAGGCGGTGCGCTTGCTGGCACCGCCCTCGCTGGTGTTGCCGGCGCTGGCATTGAGCTCGATGCCGGTGTAGTCCTTGCGGGTGATGAAGTTGATCACGCCGCCGATGGCATCGCTGCCGTACAGGGCCGAGGCGCCGTCCAGCAGCACTTCCACGCGCTGGATGGCGGCGGCCGGGATGTTGTTCAGGTCCACGCCGGTGTCATCACCGGGCGAAGCGAAGTTGGCCATGCGTCGGCCGTTCAGCAGCACCAGGGTGCTGGAGACGCCGATGCCGCGCAGATTCGCGCCGTTCATGCCGGTCTGGTCGCGGAAGCCACCGTAGGAGATGCTGCCTCCGTCGGTGCGGTTGTTGGTGCTGGCGCTGAGGCGGGCGACGATCTCAGCCGCGGTGGTCAGGCCTTGCTTGACGATGTCGGCCCGGGTGATCACCTGCACCGGCAGCGCCGTTTCCGATTCCAGGCGCTTGATGGCCGAGCCGGTCACTTCGACGCGGTTCAAGGTGCTGGGCGTCTCCTGCGCCAGGGCCGGCTGGCTGGCGATGGCGGCCGTGGCCATCAGGGCGGCCAGGGCGGTGGCGCGCAAAACGGGGCTGGGGGCGGGGGCGTGGGTGGGAATTGGGGCGCAAGTGCGGGGCTGTGTCATCTGTACTTCTCCCGGGGGTGTGAGGGGTCGGGGCACGCGCCGAGGCGGGGGCGACCGGGCATCCAATGAGGTGTCCGCGCCAGTCTAGGAAGCATGAGCCTCTCGGGCCATAGGGGATTCACGCTGCAGTCGCATCAGCGCAACTCAGGGTGCAGATCTTGCGCGCGGCGTTCGCATAGCGTTCCAAATGCCCGGTGAGCGGCCTCAGACTGAGTGGTGCCATGGCCGCCCCTGCGGTCATGCCATGATTCGCTCCGCCACCGCTGGAGTTGTGTTTTTTGCGGTGGCTCATTCACAGAAGTTTCCCAGGCCATGAACACCAAGCACGTATCTGTTTCGTTGATCGCCACCCTGGTGGCGGGCCTGCTGGCCGCGGCCAGCTTTGGCGCATCTGCCCAGGGCGGCACGGTGCACACCTTGAAGCCGGGCACCTTCGGCCCCGCCGGCACGGTGCTGGGCGCCACACCGCCGCCGCCCACCACGCCGGTCAAGGGCGTGCATGCGCCCTCGCCAGTGCCGGCCAAACCGGCCAGTTCGACGGCGGGCAGCAGCAACCCGGCCAGCAACAGCGCCGGCCCCGGCCCGTTGGGCGCGGGTGAGGGCGCCATCAAGGGCTATGCCGTGCCCATCGGGGGGGCATTGAAGGCCGACAACGAAGACGTCTGGGGCCGCATCGTGCAACTGGCCGGCGGCAAGGGCGCGCGTTTTGTCGTCTTCGGCACCGCGGCCGAGGACCCCGAGGCCAGCGCCAAGACGGCGGTGGACATGCTGCAAAAGCGCGGAGCCGTGGCCGAGGCCCTGCCGGTGGCCCCCAAGTTCAGCTGGGTGGACCTGAGCAAGGTGGTGCGCGACCCGTCCTTGATCGCCAAGGTCAAGAACGCCCGCGGTGTGTTTTTTACCGGCGGCTCGCAAGAGCGCATCGTTGACGTGCTGATGCCGGGTGGCAACAGCACGCCCATGCTGGAGGCGATCTGGGACGTCTACCGCCGCGGCGGCGTGGTGGCCGGCACCTCGGCCGGTGCCGCCATCATGAGCACGGTGATGTTCCGTGACGCCCCCAGCGTCATCAACATCATGAAAGGCAAGTGGGCCGAGGGCAAACAGATCGACCGCGGACTGGGCTTTGTCGGCCCCGACCTGTTCGTGGACCAACACTTCCTCAAGCGTGGCCGCTTCGGCCGCATGATCCCGCTGATGATGGCCAAGGGCTACAAGCTGGGCTTGGGCGTGGAAGAGAACTCGGCCGCCGTGGTGCATGGCGATGAGGTCGAGGTGATCGGTGCCAAGGGCGCCTTGCTGGTGGACCTGACCGATGTGAAGACCGACCCGACCCTGGGCGCCTTCAATGTGACCAGCGCCCGCCTGAGCTTCCTGGACCAGGGCGACCGCTACAACCTCAAGACCCGGCAGACCACGCCGGCGCCCATCAAGCTGCGCGGCGCCAAGCATGACCACACGGCGCCGGACTTCAAGCCCTATTTCACCGAAGACCGTTTCGATCTGGACATGCTGGGCGATTCCACCATCGCCAATGCCATGACCTATCTGATCGACAGCAATCGCACCGAGGTGCGCGGCCTGTCCTTCGACGTGCTGCCCAGGCCCGGTGACCCGGTGGCCGAGCTCGGCTTCCTGTTCCGCCTGTACAAGGGCAAGGGCAGTTATGGCTGGAGCACCGAGGAGTGGGGCGGCGAGGAGTTCACCGTGGTCAATCTCTACCTCGATGTGACCCCGGTGCGCATGCCGCAACCGCTGTACAGCGCCTGGCCCGGCCCGGACCGCGCCACCGGCCCGGCCCCCGAGCGGGGCGACGGGCCGAGCAAGTAAAAAACCAGTCCCGACTGAAGAGAAAAAAGGGCCGGGTGCGTGATGCACCCGGCCCTTCGTTGCTTTGAAGCCGCTACAGCTTCAGCGGAAGCTGTAGTTCAGGCTCAGGTAGAAGTTGCGGCCGCGCGGGTCGGTGTAGGTCGGGTCATAGGTTGCGAGGAAGTAGTAGCCCTGGTTGGAGAAAGGCGGCTGCGTGTCCAGCAGGTTCTGGATGCCGGCGCGCAGCTTGAGCTGCTTGTTGATGCGCCAGGAACCCGACAGATCCCACAGCGAATAGGCCTCGACGCTGCGGGCCGGCAGCAGCTGGCTGGTGTTGGGGTTGAAGGCGGTGTTGTGGTCGCGGTAGCCCGAGTAATAGGTGTTGCCCAGGGTCAGGCCGTAAGGGCCCATATCCCAGTCCACCGACAGGCGGTGGCGCCATTTCTGGATCACCTGGTCGCTCAGGAACTGGCCGGCGTTGTTCATGAAGGGCTCGCCGGCGCCGGGCTGGCGCTCGTACTTGAGCACATAGGTGCCGCTCAGCGAGGCGGTGAAGCGGCCCCAGCCCTCGGTCGCTTGGCGCAGGGTCAACTCCAGATCCAGGCCCGAGGTGCGCAGCTCGCCCTGGTTGTCCTTCTTGAGCAGGATGGTGTCGATGAACTCGCCGAACTCGTCGCGTTTGACGAAGTCCTTCTCGTACTTGGGCAGGTTGCCGAGGATCACCTGTTCCGAGAGGTCACTGATGACATCGGTCTTGCGGATCTGCCAGTAGTCCAGGCTGGCGGTGGCGTCCTTGCTGGCTTCGAAGACCACGCCGAAGGAGGCCTGCTTGGACTTCTCGGGCTTGAGATTCGGGTTGCTGCGGCGTTCGACGCGCCATTGGTCGGTGCAGTCAGCAACGGCAAAGCCCTGGGCCACGCAGCCCGGGTCGGTCAGGAAGGCCGAGCTGCTGCCAAACGAGGTCGGGCGGGTCAGCTCGGTGATGGTGGGCGCCCGGAAGCCGGTGCCGGCAGAGCCGCGCAGCACCAGCTGCTTGTTCGGTTGCCAGCGCACGCCGAGCTTGGGGTTCAGGGTGTCGCCCACGCCGCTGTACTTGTCATAGCGCAGCGCGCCCTGCAGCTCGAGCTCGCGGCTCAGGGGGGCGTTCAGTTCGGCGAACACGGCGCCGACCTTGCGGCTGTTGCTGCTGGCCACCGGCGCGTCACCGCGCGAGCTGCGGTCGCCCTGGATGTTGTTGGTCAGCAGCAGGGCCGAGGGCGTGAACTCGCTCACCTCGCGGCGCAGCTCGGCGCCCACAGCCAGGCCCAGATCACCGCCTTCCAGCCGGCCCAGGCTGCCGCTGAGTTTGACGTCCAGGGTGGTGGTCGTGCCCTTGGAGCGGCGCGATTCATCCTGCACGCGGATGCTGTTCAGCAAATCCTTGCCGGCCTGTGGCGAAGGCCCGAAGGGGTTGATCTTGCCGGTGCGCACACCGGCGACGAACTCGTTGTAAAGGAAGTAGCCATCCTCGATGGCATCGGTCGAGCGGTTGACGGCGCGGTTCAGGGCGATGTCATAGTCCCAGCCGCCGAACTGGGGCAGGCTGCCGCTGGCGCCCACCACCAGGCGCTCGGCATCGCTGGTCACCTCGTTGGTCCGGTTGCCGGCTTCGGTCACGCGCTGGCGGATGTCCACCGTGCCGCCGAAGGGCAGGGGCTTGCTCAGGAAGGGGTTGATGGCGCTGGTCGGCACCGCGGTGATTTCGATCGGGTTGGGGCTGGCCACGTACTGGGTCGTGGTCTTGCTCTTCAGCACTTCGGCGAAGAGTTGGTGCTGCTCGTTCAGCTGGAAGACGCCGCGGCCCAGAAAGGCCAGCTTCTCGGATTCGGGGTAGAGCTCGGTGTCCTGCATGTAGTCGAAGCTGCAGGCCTCGGACAGGTTGTCGGGCGCGTAGACCGTGGCCGGCGGGTTGCAGGCCGGGGCCGAGAGGTTGATGGTGCGCTGGGTCAGCGGCTTGCCGTTGAATGTGAAGCCGGCGGCATTGAGCGCATCAAGCTGCACCTTGCGTGCGGCCGCCCGGCTGGCCAGGCGGATGTTGCCGGGGAAGGTGCGGCTGCTCATGTAGAAGGGCAGGGTGCTGGCCAGGGGGCGCTCCTTCAGGAAGTCACGCTCGCTGCTGCGCAGGGCGCCGAGCTTTTGCGCGTCGATCACGCCGAAGACATTGAAGCGGTCCTTGGCCAGGTCACCAAAGCCACCGCCCAGCGAGGCGGCCGTCTTCTCGGCGCCGCCCTCTTGGGTGCGCGAGGCGTAGACATTCACATCGGCGCCGCGGTAATCCTTGCGGGTGATGAAGTTGATGACGCCGCCGATGGCGTCGGTGCCGTAGATGGCCGAGGCGCCGTCCTTGAGGATTTCCACGCGCTCGATGGCGCCGGCCGGGATGTTGTTCAGGTCCACGCCCGAGTTGTCGCCAGGCGAGGCGAAATTGGCCATGCGCCGTCCGTTCAGCAGCACCAGGGTGCTGGAGACGCCGATGCCGCGCAGGTTCGCGCCGTTGAAGCCGCGCTGGCCGCCGGTGCTGTCGGTGATGGAGGCGCCATCCGTCAGGCCGGCGGCATTGCCGCTGATGGATTTCATGATCTCGGCCGCGGTGGTGGCGCCGGTCTTGTCGATGTCGCTGCGCTTGAGGGTCTGCACCGGCAAGGCGGTCTCGCCCTCCAGGCGCTTGATGCTGGTGCCGGTGACTTCCACACGTTCCAGTTTCGCTTCCTGGGCTTGGGCGCTGCTCAAGAGCTGACTGCCGAGCAGCAGCATGGCGGCCTGGGCCAGGCGCTGGGGTTGAAAGAGTCGATGCGGCTTGCGGGCTTGCGTCATGGTGGAACCTTGGAGGAAGGAGAAGTGAACAGGTGAAGGGGTGAACAGGTGAGGGAGATGAACAACCTTGGGCGCCGGGGTGGCTGGGGTTCGAACGGACTCTAGAAGTGGCCCTCGTGACTTGCCTATGGGGTTTTGGCGCCTCGGTCGCTTGCGTGTAAATGCATGTCGCAAGCGCGCAAACCTCGATGAACAGGGGTGAAACGCGCTTGCATGGATGCGACACGCACTTGCGCTTTGCGTCCTTTGCAGGCGCTGCAGCGGGCCAACCCGCTGGTTTTGCGGCGCGCGCGCTGACAGACTGGCGCCATGCAAACCCCAAGCCACTCCATCGCATCCGGTGCGCGCGCCGCAGGCCGCCGTCGCTTTCTGCTGGCCTCACTGCTGGCCTCGCTGCTCGCCGGCACGGGCCTCTTCGCCACGCCCAGCCATGCGCAAACTTCGGTGGATGCTGCGCCGCGCGGCACGGCCATCGTCATCGGCGGCGCGCTGAAGTACGACAACGACGCGGTCTGGAAGCGCATCGTTGACGAAGCCGGCGGCCCCGGCGCGCGCTTTGCCGTGTTCGCCACCGCTGCGGCCAACCCCGAGCGCAGCGCCGGCCAGATCATCGAAGCCTTGCAGCGCCAAGGTGCCCGCGCCGAGCACATCCCCGTGGCGCCGCGCCTGGCCGGCAGCGATGTGGCCGCTGCCGTGCGAGACCCGGCCTTGCTGGCCAAGGTGAGTGCGGCGCAAGGCGTGTTCTTCTCGGGCGGCGCGCAAGAGCTGATCGTCGACAGCCTGCAGCCCGGCGGCCAGCCCACGCCCATGCTCGATGCCATCTGGGCGCTCTACCGCCGCGGCGGTGTGGTGGCCGGTACCAGCGCCGGCGCGGCCATCATGAGCAGCACCATGTTCCGCGACGCGCAGGACTCGCTCAAGGTGCTCAAAGGCCAGCTGCGCCGCGGCCAGGAGGTGGACCGCGGCCTGGGCTTCGTCGGCCCCCATCTCTTCATTGACCAGCACTTCCTCAAGCGTGGCCGCATCGGCCGCCTTCTGCCCCTGATGCAGGCCGAGGGCTATCGCCTGGGCCTGGGCGTGGAAGAGAACAGCGCCGCTGTGATCAAGGGCGAGGCGCTGGAGGTCATCGGCGCGCGCGGCGTGCTGCTGGTGGACTTGAGCGAGGCCAGCCGCGATGCGCGCCTGCCCGCCTTCAACATCCGCGGTGTGCGTCTGAGCTTTCTCGACCGCGGTGACCGCCATCACCTTGGCAGCGGCGAGACCACGCCCTCGGCCGCCAAGCGCGCCGGCCACAAGATCGACCCGCGCGCGCCGGACTTCAAGCCCTTTTTCACCCAGCAGCCTTTCCTGATGGACATGCTGGGCGACAACACGATTGCCAACGCCATGGCCCAGCTGATCGACAGCCCCTTCCAGGAACTGCTGGGTCTGGCCTTCGCCGGCCCGCGCGCGGTGCCTGTATCGGCATCGGCATCGGCATCGACAGCGAGCGCGACGGGCAGTGAGCCGGACAGCGAGCTGGGTTTTGAGTTCCGCCTCTACAAAGGCCCCGACAGCCTGGCCTGGTTCACCGGCGTCCTGGGCGGCGAGGACTACACCGTGCTGAATCTGCGCCTCGATGTGCTGCCGGTGCGGGTGCAGCAGCCTTTCTACAAACCCATCAGCCCCCAGCCTTGAGCTGAGAGGGAGAGAACTTTTTACTGCGCGGCCGCCATACGTCGTTGGCCGAATGCTCGGAATCCTCACGTACACAAAGTACGTTCCGGTTCCTGCGCTCCGCCCGCCTAGTCTGACGGCCGCTCGCTACAAAAGTTCTCACCCTCTGCGCCCGCACCATCGGCGCATGTACTTCCGGTCCCGTCTTTCGAACTCGGCCCTGGGCTCTCGCCCAGCCGAGCGGGGCAGGGCTATGCCCGCCCAACTACCCCAAGCACTTTCATTTCTTCATCCACACCCTCATGCGCCGCCACCTTCATGCCCTACCGCCGGCCCATGCCGGCAGTGCCCGCCAGCTGCACAGCCTGCATTTCGGTGCCGGCCAGAGCGGCCGCAAGGTCTACATCCAGGCCTCCCTCCATGCCGACGAGGTGCCGCCCATGTTGGTGGCCCAGCACCTGAAAGATCGATTGCAGGAGCTGGAGGCGGCCGGCCATCTGCCCGGCGAGATCGTGCTGCTGCCCCTGGCCAACCCCATCGGCCTGGCCCAGGAGCTGCAGGGCACGTCCTTCGGCCGCTTCGACCTCAGCACCGGCGTCAACTTCAACCGCGGCTATCAACATCTGACCCCGGCCCTGCTGCCGCGCCTGCAGGGGCAGCTGGGCACCGATGCCGCGGCCAATGTGCGCACGGTGCGCGCGGCAGCCCAGTCCCTGCTGGCCGAGCGGCCCGCGGCCACCGAGACCGAAGCCCTCAAGCGCCTGCTGCAAAGCCTGGCCCTGGACGCCGATGTGGTGCTGGACCTGCACTGCGACAACCAGGCCGTGCTCCATGTCTACACCGGCACGCCCCTGGCCTCGGCCCTGGCGCCGCTGGCTGCGCGCCTTGGAGCCCAGGCCTATCTGATCTCGCGCGAGTCGGGTGACGACCCTTTCGATGAGTCCCTGGCCCGCCATTGGTGGGAGCTGGCCGAGCATTTCGGCCCGGCCACGCCGGTGCCTCTGGCCTGCCTGGCCGCCACGGTGGAGCTGCGTGGCGAGACCGAGGTGTCGCACGAGCTGGCCGCGGCCGATGCCGCCGCCCTGATCGAGTTCCTGCGCGACACCGGTGATGTGGTGGACCGCCCGCCTGCCGCGCTCCAGGGCCTGGCCTGTCCCGCCACGGCGCTGGAGGCGGTGGAGCCCATCGTCGCGCCCCATGCCGGCGTGCTGGTCTTCCTCAAGGCGCCCGGTGATCGCGTCGCCGCTGGCGAGGCCGTGGCCGAGCTGGTCGATCCTTTGAGCGAGCAGCGCAGCCTGCTCTGCGCACGCGCCGCTGGCCTGATGTTCGCCCGTGTGTCTCGGCGTTATGCCAGCTCCGGCATGCGGGTCTGCAAGGTCGCAGGCGCCATTCCTTTTCGCAGCGGCAAGCTGCTTTCCATGTGAGCCCGGCCATGTCCACGCCTGTCACGCCTCTGAGTCCCACCCCAGCCGCCAAGCCCCTCAAGTTCCCCAACACCTTTGTCCTGCTGTTCGCCCTGCTGGCCCTGATCGCCCTGGCCACCTGGGTGCTGCCCGGCGGCCAGTACCAGACGGAGCTGGTTGATGGAAAAAAGGTGATCGTGGCCGACTCCTTCCGCCACATCCCCAATCAGCCGCAAGGCCTGGTGGCCTTGATGACGGCGCCAATCAAGGGTTTCGTCGAGGCGGCCCTGATCATCGGCTTTGTGCTCATCGTCGGCGGCGCCTTTTCAGTGCTGCAGCGCAGCGAGGCCATCGACGCGATGATCAAGTCCGTGGCCCGCGCCCATCGGCACTCGGCCCTGGTGCGCGCCGGCCTGATCCCGCTCTTCGTCGGCCTGTTCTCGCTCGGCGGTGCCACCTTCGGCATGGCCGAGGAGGCGATTCCCTTTGTGCTGATCTTCATCCCCCTGGCCCTGGCGCTGAAGTACGACAGCATCGTCGGCGTGGCGATTCCTTTCGTCGGCTCGCAGATCGGTTTTGCCACGGCCTTTCTCAACCCCTTCAACGTCGGCGTGGCCCAGAACATTGCGGGTGTGCCCATGTTCTCGGGCCTGGGTTACCGCCTGGTTTGCTGGCTGATCTTCACCACGGTGACCATCACCTTTTTGATGTGGTACGCGGCCCGTGTGCAGCGCGATCCGCGCCTGAGCCCCTGCTTTGAGCAAGACCAGGAGCGCCGCCGCCATCTGGACCTCAGCAGCTTCGAGCAGTTCGAGGGCCTGCAGCCGCGCCACAAGCTGGTGCTGGGCCTGTTTGTGCTGACGCTTCTGTCCATGATCGTCGGCGTGGTGCGTTTCGGCTGGTACATCGAGGAGATCGCGGCCCTGTTCCTGGTGATGGCCCTGGCCGTGGGCCTGGTGGCGCGGCTCTCGGCCGAGGACTTCGTCGTCGCCTTCATGCAGGGCGCCAAGGACCTGGTCAGCACCGCCTTGGTGATCGCCCTGGCCAAGGCCACCGTGGTGCTGATGCGCGACGGCCACATCATCGACACCGTGCTGCACAGCCTGGTGCCCCTGGTGGAATCGAGCAGCCCCGTCTTTTCGGCGCAGAAGATGTTTCTGATCCAGTCGGTGATCAACTTCTTCATCCACTCCGGCACCGGCCAGGCCGCCCTGACCATGCCGGTGATGGCGCCGTTGGCCGATCTGGTGGGGGTGAGTCGGCAGACCGCCATCCTGGCATTTCAGTTCGGCGAGCTGACCACGCCGGTCATCCCGACCTCGGGCATCACGGTCGGCGTGCTGGCCCTGGCGGGCATCCCCTGGAGCCGCTGGGCCCGCTGGATGCTGCCCCTGCAACTGGCCTACCTGCTGCTGGCCTTGCTGCTGCTGGCGGTGCCGAGCTGGATTCAGTGGCACTGAGCCCGTGCCGCCCGCCGCTTGCCGTACAGTGACCGCGTGAACGGCGACACCTCGATCTCCCCCCGCATGCCGGCGTCTGAGCCGCAGGCGGCCGCGTTCGCCCCCGAGACGGCCACGCACTGCCGCTGCGCGCTTGTGCTGCTACCCGGCGCCGCGCTCTTGTCGGTGGCCGGCGTGCTGGAAGCCTTGCAGCGTGCCAATGCGCTGCAAACGGCCTGCCGCTACGACTGGCGCTGCTTCACGCTGGAGGGCCAAGCGCCCGCCTGGCCCGGCCTGGCGCTGCTGGCGCCCGAGACGGTGCCGCTGCGAGGCGAAGAGGGGGGCGAAGAGGGGGGCAAAGAAGGCAGTGAAGAAGGTGGCGGCGCAGGGCTGGACGCCGAGCTCCTGCTGGTCTTCAGCGGCGAGGCTGCGCTGGATGATGAACGCCTTTTGTTCTGGCTGCGCCGGCAGGCGCAGCTCGGAGCCGAGCGCATGGCCATCGCCGGCATCGATGGTGGCAGCGCCTGGCTGGCCGCTGCCGGCCTGCTGGAAGGCGAGCGCGCCACCGTGGCCAGCGAATGGATCGAGGCCTTGCAGGAAGAGCAGCCGGCCGTGGTCTGGAGCGACAAGGTCTGGGAGATGAATGCTTCGGGCCTGCGCATGAGCTGTGCCGGCGGCAGCGCCAGCGTCGATCTGATGACCGCCTGGCTGGGCCGCCGCCACGGCGAGCGTCTGGCGCAAGACCTGACCCTGGCCCTGGGCCTGGAGCGCGCGCGCGGGCGCGATGAGCGCCAGCGCCGCCCCGTGGCCGAGCAGCGCGGCAACAGCCCCAAGCTGGCCGAGGCCCTGAGCCTGATGGAGGCCAATCTGGCCGAGCCCCTGCCGACTGAGGAGGTGGCGCGCCTGGTGGGCGTGTCGCGCCGCCAGCTCGAGCGCCTGTTCAAACAGCATCTCGACGCGCTGCCCTCGCGCTACTACCTGGAGCTGCGCCTGAACCGCGCGCGCCGCCTGTTGCAGCAGAGCAGCCAGTCGATTCTGCAGATCGGCCTGAGCTGCGGCTTTTCCTCGGGCCCGCATTTTTCAAACGCCTACAAAGCCCATTTCGACAAGACCCCGCGCGACGAGCGCAGCCAACGCGCGGCGGCCTGGCGCCGCCCGGCAGGAGAGAGCCCCCCATGAACCTCATTGAGCCGCACGATCCGCGCGCGCTTGTCTTGCGCCCGGTGGCGCTGCCCGACCTGGCGGCGCTGGAGCGCATCGCCGCCGCCAGCGAGCATGGCATCAGCTCCTTGCCGCATGACCGCGAGCAGCTGCGCCAGCGCATCGCCCACTCGATCGAGTCCTTTGCCAGCGCCGACGATGCCAGTGGCGAAGAGCGTTATCTCTTTGTGCTGGAGGACCTGGCCCGGGGCGAGGTGGTGGGCTGCAGCGGCATCGCCGCCAGCGCCGCTTTCCATGACCGCTTCTACAGCTACCGCAATGAGTTCGTGGTCCACGCCAGCGCCGCCTTGGGCGAGAGCCACCGACTGCACACCCTGCATCTGTGCCACGACCTGACCGGCTACACCTTGCTCACCTCCTTCTACATCGACCCGGCCTATGCCGAGGGCCCGGCGCCGCAGCTGCTCTCGCGCGCCCGCCTGCTCTTCATCCTGCGCCATCTGGGGCGCTTCAACGACCGCATCGCGGCCGAGAGCCCGGGCCTGGCCGACGAGGCCGGGCAAAGCCCCTTCTGGGACGCGGTGGGCCGGCGATTCTTCGACATGGACTACCCGCAGGCCGAAGCCGTTACCGGCGGGCGCAGCAAGTCCTTCATTGCCGACCTGATGCCGCAGTCGCCCATCTACGTGCCCCTGCTGCCCGAGGCCGCGCAGTTCGCCATCGGCCAGCTGCACCCGGTGGGCGAGCTGCCGTTTTCCATTCTGCAGGACGAGGGTTTCGATGCCGACAGCTATATCGACATCTTCGACGGCGGCCCCACGGTCGAGGCCAGCCTGCACCTGCTGCGCAGCGTGCGCCACGCCCGCGAGCTGAGCGTGCGCGCCGACGCCATGGCCCTGGGCCAGCCGGTCTGGCACCTGGCGGTTCACAACGCCCGGCCGGGCTTTCGCGCCGTCTTGGCCGAGCTGCCACCGGCCGCCCAGGCCCTGGCGCCGGGGCATGAGGCCGTGCAACGCCTCGGCCTGAGCGAGGGCCAAAGCTTGTGGGTGACGCCGCTGCAGCCCGAAGCGCAGGAAAGGAGCCGGCCATGAGCGCCGCAGCAGCAACTGACTTCGGCCGCCTGCGCCCCTGGCGCGCCGAAGACGCCGCCCACATCCGCGCGGCCGGCTGGCGCAACCAGACCGGTGCCGCCCTGCAGCTGGACGCCCCCGCCGAGCAATGGCTGCTGCTGGCGGACCCGGAGGACGAGCGGCCGCTGGCCTGCCTGCGTCTGGTGGCGCGCCTGGGCCAGGCGCCGCTGCCGCGCTACAGCTACCACCTGGGCCAGATCGTGCACGCCGCCGCCGAGTTGGGCCTGTTCCGCGCCCAGCGGACCTTGCTGCTGGGCAATGACCACACGGGCGAGAGCGAGCTGGCCGATCTGGCCTGCGCGCCGGAGCTGGATGCGGCCCAGCAGCAGACCGCCCTGCAGCGCCTGATGCGCGCGGCCCTGGAATCCATGGCCGCCCACCCTGAGCGTTATGGTCGCCAGCTCCTGATCGAACTGGCCGGCCCCCGCGATGCGTCCGGCGCCTCGCCCTTCTGGCAAGGCCTGGGCGCGCATTTCTTCAGCGGCGACCCGGCCGCCGCCGAAGCGCGCCTCGGCGAGGCCTGGCGCAGCCACCTCGCCGCCTTGCTGCCGCGCCAGACCTTGTACCTGTCTTTCCTCAGCCCCGAGGCGCAAGCCGCCGTGGGGCAGGTGGGTGATGCAGGCCGTGCTGCCGCAGCGGCAGCGGCCTCACTCGGCTTTGCCGACTCCAGCCATGTGCGGATTGATGATGGTGGGCCGGTGTGGGGCTTGCGGCTGCGCTGACGCAGGGGTCGTCGACCGCAAGTTCAATGCCCAGATTGGGCCGGGGTGGCCGCGCGAAGCGCGTCCAGGGCCTCGGTCAGCACGGCCTCCCCCATCGTCCGCCGAATCAAGTCGTGGAGCTTGCCCTCCGAAAACTCCTTCCAGCTGCATTGGGTGGAGCCGGATGCGTGGGCATAACGCCCGGTGGCGGCGCAAATGGTGCCGTTGTCAAAGAGGAAGAGTTCGTAGAGATCGCCGCCCGGGATGTCGAGCGTCCAGCTTCGAAGGGTCTTGGGAGCGGTGTATCTGCGGGGCACCATGCTTGAGCTTGGGCGGGCCTGCTTGTTCCCGAAGAGCCGGGTCACCCAGTGGATGAACACGCGGCGCATCAGCGAAGGCCTGATTCTGTAGCGAGTGACGGGTCGCTGCCGAGCTCGTAGGCCGACACATGAGGTCCGTGGGTCACGAACATCCGCCCTTGGGCGAGCGCAATGCCGCCCGCCGAAGAGGGCTGTGTCTTGAGTCGAAACTCGGATTCAGGGGCGCCGGAACTGGCGCCGATACGGCAGATGACGCCATCATGGGTCAGATAGAGCAGGCCCTGCTCGCCGACCGGCAGCGGTGCGCCGCACAGGCCCCGCGCTTCTTGCATTTGCCAGGCGATGGACAGGGACAGCTTCTCGCCAAACAAGCCTCGGGACGCCTTCACGTCAAGGGCAGTGATCGAGTCGGCGCCTGGGCGGAGGTTGTCGCGCCAGACGTAGAACCGGCCTTCGCTCGGGCCTTGCACCAGTCTGAGCGTTTGGTTCTGATCTTCGAGCGGCAGTTCGGCAAGCAGCTTGCCACCCGCCGCATCACGGATCTGGAGCGCGCGGCTGTTGCAGACATAGAGCCGCTTGCCCGAGACGATGGGGTTGTAAAAGTAGAGGCTGTCCGTGATCGACCACCCGCTCTTGCCGGTCTCAAGCGACAGGCTGTGAAGCGAGCATCTCGAGGGCTCGTCCATCCGGGTGCTGGCTGCGGCGCTGTGGAACACGCGGCCATCGGCCATCGTGAGTGGATAGGCGTGGCCGCCGCCATCAAATTTCCACAAGGGTTCGCCCGAGTGCCGGTTCAGGCACCAGGTGAACTTCGCGCCGCCCGCGATCTCGGCAAAGACCAGCCGATCACCTGACAGAACAGGCACGCCGATATTCCTTCCACACTCAGGCCCCTGCCAGATCCGCTGCCCTTGCGCGTCGAGCGCATGAATGGATCCTTCAAAGCTGCTCCAGTAGGTGATGTCGCCAGCGGCGACCGGCTCGTTGCCGACGTGATCGATCAGACAGCTCCAGATTTCACGGCCCGTCGCCGCCTCGAAGGCGCACAGCTTGCTTTGAAAGAAGCCTGCTTTTTCATAGTGAAAGCAAACAAGAACCCGGTCACCGGCGATGACCGGCCGCCGTGCCTGAACGCGCCGCTCCTTCGGCAACTTGAAAGACCATTTCAGTTGTGCCTCCATCAGAACCCTGACCTCCTCTCAGGTGCAAAACGTGTGAATTGAGCTTCAAGTAGCGGCTGGGCAAGCAAGGCCAAGAATGAACTGGAGCTTGAAGTGGGTATGCGTTGCCCGTCGGATCGAGCGACTGGTTGGGTTTGCCTATGCCGGTGCAGCTCACCCCTACTTCCCTTGAGCAGGATAGATACCGGAAACCTTCCAGCCTCGTTCTGGCGCATCATCGATATACCCATCGAAGTCGAGGTTATCTATTAGAAAGGATACGGTGTACTCATCTTCGACTCGACACCGAAAGCTTTGACATTCCGTACTCCACTCGCTCGAAGTAATTTTCTGAACACGGAGGAGCGGCCACTGAATCTCTTGTCCAGGAACAGGCGCAAATGGAAGAACTTCCTCACGGGTGAGAACCGCAAAACGTGCTTTCGGATCTTCGTGCTGCGCGTCGAAGACGTATTTGAGGAATTCGACTTTGAACATGACAACCGTTTGAATGTGGGGAATAGCGTTCGAGCAAACCGGCCCGCGACGGCAGGACGCCGTAGGGCCAGAATGAAATGAGGCCCGTAGGCGGCGTGCCGTTGTGGGTCCGGTTGAAAAAATGGTTAGGCGGCTGGTTCATTCAAAGGCCTGGTAACGGCACTGCCCAGTATGCCTCTGACTTGGAGAGCACGGCCTTGGCGCACCACGGCTTGGAGGCTTTCCGTGCCTCTGCCGAGGCAACCTCCGTTGCGCTCAACGGGCGCCAGCTGGATCCTCGACGATAGCCTGTTGCCACCTGAACGTTGAATGGATGCCTCATGAGCGCGGCGCCTTGTGCCTCAGCTAGCGAATCTGAATTAGCGCCACCTGCAGTAGCAGGATTGGCAAGCTGCACGGGATCGTCCTCCCAGTCGCAGACCGGGCAAATTTCGTATGAACCGTACTCGCCTTCGCGGGTAAGGACGCCGCAGTATGGGCATGGCATATCGCGCACGGGAAACCGCCTAACGTGTGAATTCAGAGGCCGCCGTAGGCGGTCCTCTGGAATGAAGGGTTAGCCATCATTTGGCCTCCACAGTCGCGCGTGTGCCCCGCCGAAGAATCGCTCTCAGGGACTTCCCATTGTGGCGAAGATCGTCGATCAACCAGCAGCCGGAAGCTGCGCGAACAAGATGAACATCGGAAACCTTCGCGCGCGGATGACTCTCCGGCGCCAAGCGAAATTGGTATTGAAGTCTAACGATGACTTTTTCTCCGCTCCGGTTGACCAGCGCGCCCTTGGCATCCGGAGAAGCGGTACCGTCCTGAGCATCTGTCCAGAAGTCCCAGTCAACTGCGCCGACGTCGCCAGCTTTCAAGTTTTGCTGGATGTTCGCCGCTACGAGTGCCCGCAACGACTCGCTGAGTGGCGGAGATCCAGCCCCGTCATGGATGAAGTCGTAATGGTGCTTGTAGAGCGCCACTGCAGCGACCACAGGGGACTCGTTCGAGCATGTTTGCGCGTAAGCCGTGGCGCTCACAGAAGCGGCAACAGCGATGATCACTGCAGAACGAATTAGGGCGCGCATTCGATGATGGCTAACGTGTTGTATGTCGATCGTTAACGAATTTTGCACAACATTTGAGCATGCGCACGAGGCCTAGACCGGCCCCACAAACCCGATCAGCTTTCCTGCCCTGTACCGAGTTGTGTGTCATTGCATACGTCGGGTTACTCATCCAGAAACTTCCAGGTATCCGCCCCGTCAAACCTGCGCACGCGCACGGAGGCGATCAGCTGCGGATCGAAGTTACCGAGGTGGATGCCATGTTTGGCGCCGGGCTCGGGTGAAATGGGCTCCCAATGGGTCACGCTGCCGCAGTGGGCGCAGCGCACGGTTCGCAGGGGCTTGTCGCCTTGGACGTAGGCCTGTTGCGGTAGCGCGCCTGGCGCGGTTTCGATCTTCACCGCGCCCCACTCGAAATACACCCAGGGTCCGTCGACCCGGCGGCACAGCGAGCAGTTGCAGGAGGAGGCCGTCTCGGGCGTGTTGGGCAGGGTGAGGCGGACGGCGCCGCAATGACAGGAACCTTGGTGCTGAAGATGTTGCATCTTCTCTTGCTGCTGCTGCTGCTGTTGCTTCTGCATGGTTGGAGGCCTCTGGCTTGGTGGGTCAAAGAGGATGGCGGAATGACTGAATGAATGGAGGGATGGATGGATGGAAGAGAACGAGCGTAGGTGTTTGCGCGCAAAAAAAGAGTAGCGCAGGCGTGCGAGCAGGGGCAAGGGCAAGGGTAAGGGCAAGG
>NKIM01000036.1 GCA_002255955.1 Burkholderiales bacterium PBB2
CGGAGTCGGCCTCGCGCAGGCTTTCCAGTTTTTCATCGACCACCATGGTGCCGATGCCGTCGTGGGTGTAGACCTCTTGCAAGAGGGCGCCGTCCACCGCGAAGGGCACGATGTGCGAACGCTCGACGCCCGACTGGCAGGCCTTGACGCAGTGCTGTAGATAGAAGTCGACATCGATGGGCGGCGTGGCGCCGGCGGCCGGCTTGTTCGAGCGCGCCAGCATGCGCACCGCGTCTGCCAGGGCCAGTTCGGTGTCGACCGGGCTGTCCGGGTCGCTGGGGTCTTCGCGCACGCCGGCCACTTCGCAGACGAAGAGCAGCTTGTCGGCCTGCAGGGCGATGGCGGCGCTGGTGGCCACGTCTTCCATCGACAAATTGAAGGCCTCACCCGTGGGCGAAAAGCCAAACGGGGACAGCAGCACCACCGCGCCGCTGTCGATGGCGCGCTGGATGGCCGCCGCATCGACGCGGCGCACCAGGCCGCTGTGCTGGAAATCGGTGCCGTCGACGATGCCCACCGGGCGGGCCGTCAGGAAATTGCCGGAGACCACCCGCACCGTGGCATTGGCCATGGGCGTGTTGGGCAGGCCTTGGGAGAAGGCCGCTTCGATCTCGAAACGCAGCTGGCCGGCGGCCTCCTGGGCGCAGTCCAGGGCCACGGCGTCGGTGACGCGCATGCCGTGGCTGTAAATGGCTTTCTGGCCTTTGGCGGCCAGTTGCTCGTTCACTTGCGGGCGGAAGCCGTGCACCAGCACGATCTTGATGCCCATGGCGTGCAAGATGGACAGGTCTTGCACAAAGGCATTGAGCTTGCCGGCCGCCACCAGCTCACCCGGCATGCCCACCACAAAGGTCTCGCCTCGGTAAGCGTGGATGTAGGGCGCCACGGCGCGAAACCAGGGGACGAAGGTGTGGGGGAAGACAAGGCTCATGGCCCGGGATTGTGCCGCAGCTGCGGGTCTTCCCGAGGTGAGGCGCGATGCGGATCCGGCGCGTGAACGGTGCCAGGCTTCAGCTTCGACCTGAGCGCTTGGCCATGCACCCGGGCGGGAACGCGCGCAGCACGGATAATCCGCGCCTCGTGAACGCCAAGCCCCCCCATCCCCCTCGTCCACCGGGCACTGCCCGCCCTGACACTCCGCGCCCGGCTCAGCCCGCGGCCCGCCCGGCCCCCCGCTCCTTGGATCGTTCGGTGGACCGTCCGGTCGCCGGCGCGCCCGAGCCCGCCGAAGCGGCGCGTCCGCCACGCCCGCCGCGCGCCCCGCGGCCCCTGCGGTCCGAGAGCGAGCGCCCCTTGCCGCCGGCCAACCCGCTGCCGCCCATCACCTTCCCCGAATCGCTGCCGGTGTCGAGCCGGCGCGATGACATCGCCCAGGCCCTGGCCGAGCATCAGGTCATCATCGTCTGCGGCGAGACCGGCTCGGGCAAGACCACCCAGCTGCCCAAGATCGCCCTGGCTCTGGGCCGCGGCCGCGCGAACACCGGCCGCCTGATCGGCCACACCCAGCCCCGGCGCATTGCCGCCAGCAGCGTGGCCAAGCGCATTGCCGACGAGCTGAAGACGCCGCTGGGCGAGATCGTCGGCTACAAGGTCCGCTTCCAGGACCGCCTGCAACCGGGCGCGAGCGTCAAGCTGATGACGGACGGCATCTTGCTGGCCGAGACGCAGACCGACCCGCTGCTGAAGGCCTACGACACCCTCATCATCGACGAGGCCCACGAGCGCTCGCTGAACATCGATTTCCTGCTCGGCTATCTGCGCGAGGTGCTGCCGCGCCGGCCGGACCTCAAGGTCATCGTCACCTCGGCCACCATCGACGCCGACCGCTTCGCCAAGCATTTCGAGTCTGCCAAGGGGCCTGCTCCCGTCTTGATGGTCTCGGGCCGGACCTTCCCGGTCGAGCAGCGTTACCGGCCGTTTGAAGAGTCGCGCGAGTACGACCTCAACAACGCCATCTGCGACGCGGTGGACGAGCTCTGGCGCGAGGGAGGCGGCGATGTGCTGGTCTTCCTGCCCGGCGAGCGCGAGATCCGCGAAGCGGCTGAAGCCCTGCGCAAGCACCACCCGCCCGGGGTCGAGGTGCTGCCCCTGTTCGCGCGCCTGTCGCAGCAAGAGCAGGACCGCGTGTTCGAGCCTCACGGCCAGCGCCGCATCGTGCTGGCCACCAATGTGGCCGAAACCTCTTTGACCGTTCCCGGCATCCGCTACGTCATCGACCCGGGTACCGCGCGGGTCAAGCGTTACAGCTACCGCAACAAGGTCGAGCAGCTGCAGATCGAGCCGGTCAGCCAGAGTTCGGCCAACCAGCGCGCGGGCCGCTGCGGCCGGGTGAGTAACGGCATCTGTATCCGCCTCTACGACGAGAAAGACTTCAACGAGCGCCCGCGCTTCACCGACCCCGAAATCCTGCGCAGCTCGCTGGCCGGCGTGATCCTGCGCATGAAGTCGCTCGGCCTGGGCCAGGTTGACGAGTTCCCCTTCATCGAGCCGCCGCCTCGCAAGGCCATCGCCGATGGCTACCAGCTGCTGCAGGAGCTGGGCGCGGTGGACGATCTCAACGAGCTCACGCCCCTGGGCAAGGAGCTGTCGCGCCTGCCGCTGGACCCACGCGTGGGCCGCATGATTCTGGAAGCGCGCAAGCGCGAGTCGCTCAACGAGGTGCTGATCATCGCCAGCGCCCTGTCCGGCCAGGACGTGCGCGACCGGCCCATGGAGCAGCAGCAGGCGGCCGACGAGAAGCACAAGAAGTTCGACGACGAGAAGAGCGAGTTCCTCGGCTACCTCAAGCTCTGGAAGTGGATCGAGGAAGCGAAAGGCGGCCACGGCGAGCACAAGCTCAGCAACCGCCGCTACGAAGCCCTCTTGCGCGAGAACTTCATCAGCCCGCGCCGCGTGCGCGAATGGAAGGACATCTACTCCCAGCTGCACACCGTGGTGGCCGAGCAGGGCTGGCGCCTCAATGGCAGCCCCGCCACCTACGAGCAGCTGCACCTGTCCATGCTCTCGGGTCTGCTGGGCAATCTCGGCCTCAAGAGCGATGAGGACGAGTGGTACCTGGGCGCGCGCGGCATCAAGTTCTGGCGCCACCCCGGCGCCCACCTGAGCAAGAAGCCGGGCCGCTGGATCGTGGCCGCCGAGCTGGTGGAAACCACGCGCTTGTTCGGCCGTGGCATTGCGGCGATTGAGCCGCAATGGCTGCCCGGCATCGCCGGTCACCTGATCAAGACCCAGCTGCTGGAGCCGCACTGGGAGAAGAAGGCGGCCGAGGTGATCGCGCTCGAGCGCGCCACGCTTTACGGCATCGTCATCTACGCCAATCGGCGCGTGAACTTCGGCAATGTCGATGCCAAAGCGGCGCGCGAGATCTTCATTCGTGAGGCCTTGGTCAATGGCGAATGGGAGTCCCGCCTGCCTTTCTTGGCCCACAACGAGCGCCAGATCAAGAAGGTCGAGGAGCTGGAGCACAAATCGCGCCGCCAGGACGTGCTGGTCGATGACGAGCTGATCTACGCCTACTACGACAGCCAGCTGCCGGCCGAGGTCTGCTCGGGCGCCACGCTGGAGCGCTGGTACCGCCAGGCCAGCAAGGCCGAGCCCAAGCTTCTGCATCTGAGCCGCGAGGAGCTGATGCGCCACGAGGCCGCCGGCGTCACCACCGAGGCCTTCCCCAAGACCCTGCGCCTGGGCGGCGTCGACTGCACGGTCAGCTATCTGCACGAGCCTGGCGATGCGCGCGACGGTGTCACCGTCAACGTGCCCATCTTCGCGCTCAACCAGGTCAGCGAGGAGCGCTGCGAGTGGCTGGTGCCCGGCATGCTGGCGCCCAAGATCACCGCCTTGCTCAAGAGCTTGCACCAGCGCCCGCGCTCGCGCTTGGTGCCGTTGCCCGACTTCGTCGCCGAGTTCATCGCCAGCCACCCTTTTGCCCAAGGCGCCCTGATCGAGGTGCTGCTCAAGGCGGTGCGCGAGCGCACGCAGCTGGCCATCCAGCGCAATGACTTCAAGCTCGAACAGCTGCAGCCGCATCTGTTCATGAACTTCCGCGTGGTGGACGAGCATGGCCGCCAGCTCGGCCAGGGCCGCAATCTGGCGGCGCTGAAGTCGGAGCTGGGCGGGCAGGCGCGTTCGGCTTTCCAGGCCCTGGCCGCGCTCAAGCTGCCGTCATCGGCGCCTGCTGCCGAGCCGCTGCCACCGGTGGCCAAAGGTGGCATTCGCGCCGAGGTGGTGCCAGCCAAGAGGCCGGTGCAAGAAACCGCCAAGACCTACACGGCTTGGACCTTCGGCGAGCTGCCCGAGCTGATGGAGGTCAGCCGCGGTTCGCAGACCCTGATCGGCTTCCCAGCCTTGATCGACCGCAGCAGTCATGTCGAGATCGAGGTGTTTGACGAGCCCGATGTGGCCGCTGCCAAGCACCGCCAGGGCCTGCGTCGCCTGGTGGCGCTGCAGCTCAAGGAGCCGCTCAAATTCCTGGAGAAGAACATCCCCGATCTGCAAAAGATGTCGGTGCTGTTCATGAACCTGGGCACGGCCGAGGAACTGCGCGATCAGATCATCGGCGTGGCCCTGGACCGCGCCTTCCTGGCCGAACCCTTGCCCAAGGACGAATTCAGCTTCAAGGCCCGTATCGAAGAAGGCCGCAGCCGCCTCAATCTGATCGCCCAGGAAGTGGCGCGCCAGACCGGCGTGGTACTGCAGGAGCTCCATGCTGCGCAGAAGAAGCTCAAGGACAGTCGTGCCGCCAAGGATGTGGCCGAGGACATCACCGCCCAGCTGCAACGCCTGGCCCCCAAGCAATTTGTGCTGACCACGCCCTGGGCCCAGCTGCAGCACCTGCCGCGCTACCTCAAGGCCGTGACGGCCCGCCTGGACAAGCTGCGCGCCGATGCCGCCCGCGATGCCAAGCTGATGGCCGAGCTCAAGCCCCTGGAGCAGCGCTACTTGCGCCGCGTGATCGAGCTCAAGGGCACGGCCGACGCCCGTCTGGCCGATTTCCGCTGGCAGCTGGAGGAACTGCGTGTCAGCCTCTTTGCCCAGGAGCTGCGCACGCCGCAGCCGGTCAGCGTCAAGCGGCTGGAGAAGGTTTGGGCGCAGCTGCAAGCTTGAGGGCAGAAGGGCAGTAGGGCAGTAGGGCAGGAGGGGTGTCTGGGCGGAAATAAACCGCCTTTCCCGCTCAGCTTGTGGCCTGCAGTTGTTGCAGTTTGTGTCCAATAGGGCGATAACGATCTTGGTCCTGTTGGGTCCCGCTTTGTCCGTGTCAGACGCCTCCGCCTCTTCATCCACCCCCGCCGACAAGACGGTCGCCGCGGCGCCCATGCGCCGCTTCGGCCGTTTTGAGCTGCGCGCCCTGCTCAACAAGAGCGCGCGCAGCATGTTGTGGGTGGTTTACGACGCGCGTCTGGGCCAAGAGCTGTACCTGTGCATGCCACGCGTGGCGCCCAACAGCGCCGCGGCCATGGAGCATTGGCAGAAGATGGCCCAGGCCGCTTCGCGTGTGCAGCACCCGAATCTGGCCCATGTGATCGAGATCGGCCAGGTCGAGCAATGGCCGTTTGTGGCCTATGACCGTGCCCTCGGCGAAACCCTGGATGAACGTCTGGCCCGCCAGAGCGCACCACTGCCGGTCGAAGCGGCCGAGTGGGTGTGCCAGTACCTGGAAGGACTGGCCTTCGCCCACGAAGCCGGCCATGCCCACCGCGATGTGCAGTGCTCCACCCTCATCATCGGCGCCAACAACCAGGTCCGTGTGCTGGGCCTGGAGGTGGCGCAAGAGGTGTTTCCGGCCACCGTGGATTTCAACACCGTCACCCGCCGCGCGGTGCGCGAGTCGGCGGCGGAGGATGTGCTCTGCGTCGGTCTCTTGCTGCACCGCATCCTCAGCGGCCGGCCGGTGCTGGAGCAGAACGATTTGCAAGCCGTGGTGCAGCAGATGCAGCCCCTGGGCCGCGAGCTGGTGCGCCTGGGCTGGGAGACACCGCACCCCATTCCCGACCCGCTGCGCGCCATCTGCAACCGCGCCAGCGACCGCCAGGCCCGCCAGCGCTACCACATCGCCCGCAGCCTGCTGCGCGCGCTCGATGGCTGGCGCACCACCGCCGCCAGCGATCAGGGCGGCCCGATCGCCCTGCTGATGGACAAGCTGCAGCGCATCGGCCACCTGCCCAGCACCAGCCCCAATCTCAGCCGCATCGGCGCTGGCCTGGAGCGCCAGCACAGCAGCACCTTGTCGGCCCTGGTGCTGCAGGACATGGCCCTGAGTCTGGAGCTGCTGCGCCGCGTCAACCTCTCGCTCAAGCAGAACGGCGCGCCAGTGGACGGCACCGTGCTCAATATGCAGCGCGCCATCGCCATGCTGGGCCTGGACGGTGTGCAGCAGGCCGCCCGCGCGCTCAAGCCCTGGCCCGGGCCGCTCAGCGAGCTGCAGGCCACCATGCTGCGCAGTCTGATGAAGCGGGTGCACCGCGCCGGGCAGATCGCCCAGGTGCTGCGCCCGGCCGGCTACGACGGTGAGGTGGTCTACCTGATCACGGTGATGCAAAACCTGGGTCGCCTGCTGCTGCAGTACCACTTCCCGGACGATGCCCAGCAGATCCGCCAGCTGATGCAGCCGCCCGAGCCCACCGAAGACCAGCCCCATCCCCAGGGCATGACCGAGCAAGCCGCCGCCTATGCCGTGCTGGGCTGCGATCTGGAGGCGCTGGGCGCGGCCGTGGCCAAGCACTGGAGCCTGGGCGA
This sequence comes from Burkholderiales bacterium PBB2, assembly GCA_002255955.1. Taxonomy (GTDB): domain Bacteria; phylum Pseudomonadota; class Gammaproteobacteria; order Burkholderiales; family Burkholderiaceae_C; genus Paucibacter_A. Next base: position 6,733 of record NKIM01000036.1, read on the forward strand.
GGAGCTGGTCCACATGATCCGCCGCCAGCCTCCCGAGGCGGCCGTGCGCCACCCCAGCAACGACGCCGATCTGCTGCGCCTGACCTGCAGCCTGGCCAATGAGCTGGTCGACGCCCTGACCCAGGTCGAGGCGCGCCGCCAGCCCAGCGTCGAGGCGGCCACGCGCCGCTACGCCCGCGCCCTGGGCCTGGGCCTGCAGGACATCAAGCAGGCGCTCAACCCTGAGACGCCGCCGCCCCCCACTTTTGACGCCCAGCAGCCGCCAGCCCTGGTCGATGCGCCCCGCGCCTCGGCCCTGCGCAAGCGCCTGACTGGCGGCGCCACCGGCTAGCGGCCATGCGCGCCGGCCTGTGTCCGTTCTTCGCCTTCACGCCGGTGCTCCGGTGCTGAGACCTGCCCGAGATTCGCGCCCCTACCATGCTGCCCACGCTGCCCGCCGACGAACCGAGTGATCTGATCCAGGAGTCGGCGGAAGAAGCGGCGACGTCCGAATTCGGCGGCTACACCATGCCGGCGCCGCTGGCCGATCTGCATGTGCCGCAGCTGGGGCGCTTTCACTTGCTCAAGCGCCTGGGCGAGGGCGCGCAGGCGACCGTCTGGCTGGCCCATGACCCGCGCCTGGACCGCGAAGTGGCGCTCAAGGTGCTGCGCCCGCCCAGCGATGGCCTCAGCGTGGACGAGTGGCTGCACGAGGCGCGCGCCGTCAGCCGCCTCCACCACCCCAATATCGTGCCGGTCTTCGAGGCCGACATCCAGGATGGCCAGGCCTATCTGGTCTTCGAGTACGTGGCCGGCGGCTCGCTGGCCGACCGTATGCGCCGCCAGGTGGACAGCGGCGGCGCCCTGCCGGCCCGCGTGGCGGTGGAGCTGAGCCTGGGCCTGCTCGATGGCTTGCAGGCCGCCCACCAGGCCGGCGTGGTGCACCGCGACCTCAAGCCCAGCAACATCCTGATCGATGCCAAGGGCCGGCGCCTCAGCTTCGCGGATGGCGGCCGCACGCTGGAGATGCCGCGCGGGCTCTCCCTCGATGCCAAGGTGGCGGTGCCGAAAGATGGTTCGCTGCCCGCCATCCGCTTCTTCCCGTCCGGATCATCGACGGGCGGCGAGCTGTCCTTCGGCTTCCGTGGCCGGAACTATGGCCTGCGCATCAACTGGCTGACGGGGCGGGCCGATGCCCAGACGCTCTAAGCGCAACAGCGGTGCCGTGTCCAGGACGAAGAGCTGCAGCTGCCGCCCGGCCTCGGGCCCGAGGTGGACGACGCCTTGCGCGCCATCGTGCAGCGCGGCCTGGCCCGCGACCCGGCCCAGCGCTGGCCCAGCGCCCTGGCCATGCACGATGCCCTGGCCCGCTGGCTGCGCCCCGAGGCCGCGCCGGAAGGGGCCGCAGCCCAGGGCGAGGGCGCGGCGCTGGAGTTTCTGCTGCGCCGCATGCGCATCAAGAGCGACTTCCCGGCCATGAGCCAGGCCATCAGCCGCATCCAGCGCCTGACCCAGTCCGAGCATGAGAGCCTGTCCAGCCTGTCCAACGAGATCCTCAAGGATGTGGCGCTGACGCAAAAGCTGCTGCGCCTGGTCAACACCGTGCAGTTCCGCCACACCGGCGGCGGGGTTCAGGCCGGTGGCATCAGCACGGTGTCGCGCGCCGTGGCCCTGATCGGCTTTGGCGGCATCCGCAACCTGGCCCTGTCCCTGATCCTGCTCGAGCGCATGGAAAACAAGGCCCATGCCCAGGCCTTGCGTGAGGAGTTTTTGCGCTCGCTGATGGCGGCCTCGCTGGCGCGCGAGCTCTGCCTCAACGGTCCCAGCAGCCAGGAGAGCGAAGAGGCTTTTCTGGCTGCCTTGTTCTACCACCTGGGCCGCTCGCTGACCGAGTTCTACTTCCCCGAAGAGGCGCGCCAGATCCGCCGCATGCGCCGGCCCGAGCAGGGCCCGGCCGGCGAGGAGATCGCGCCGGGCCTGAGCGAGGCCAGTGCTTCCATCCAGGTGCTGGGCATGAGCTATGAGCAGCTGGGCCTGGGCGTGGCCCGGCAATGGGGCCTGCCCGAGGGCCTGCAGGAGAGCATGCGCCGGCCCAGCGGCGAGCCGCCCCAGCGCTGGATCGACAAGCCCTCCGAGCGCCAGCGCTGGCTGGCCCATGCCGCCAATGCCGTGGCCGATGTCATCCTGCACACCGAACCGGATCAGGCCCATGCCAAGGTGCATGCCATGGCCCAGCGCCATGCCCGTGCTCTGGGCCTGAGCGCCAGTGATTTCGACCAGGCCGCCGACCGGGCCCGCGCCCGCCTGAGCCAGATGGCCGAGGCCATGGGCATCGCCCTGCCCAAGAGCTCACCGGCACGCCGCCTGCTGGCGCCGCTGCAGCCTGCGCCCGATGATTCGCTGAGCCCGCACCAGCTGCAGGCCACGGTGCTGGAGGAGCCCACGCTCAGCCTCACCGGCCAGGCGTTGACGCGCGAGCAGGCGGTGGAGACCCTGGCCTCGGGCATCCAGGACATCACCAACGCCATGGTCGAGAGCTTCAAGCTCAACGAAGTGCTGCGCATGATTCTGGAAACCATCTTCCGTGCCATCGGTTTCCGGCGTGTGGTGTTCTGCCTGCGTGACCCGAAGAGCGAGCAACTGACCGGCCGCTTCGGCCTGGGCGAGGGCGTGGAGACAGTGGTGCCGGCCTTCCGCGTGCCGCTGCGCCTGCCCAGCCACGGGGCACTGGACTTGTTCACCGCGGTGTGCCACAAGGGCGCCGACACCTTGATCGCCGATGCTTCGGCCCCCAATATCGCCGAGCGCCTTCCGCCCTGGTACCAGGGTGCGGTGCGCGCGCCCAGCTTCTTGCTGCTGCCCCTGATGCTCAAGGGCCAGCCCTTTGCCATGATTTACGCCGACAAGGCCCGGCCCGGCGCCATCGATCTGGGCGAAAAAGAACTGGCCTTGCTGCGCACCCTGCGCAACCAGGCGGTGATGGCGTTCAAGCAGGTGAGCTGAGCCGCTCCTGCCGGCCCCGACCACCTTGGAGGCCGAGGGTTTTCCTGGCTCGGCTAGACTTCGGGCCCCATCGCAGAAGCCCGACCCACCGCCATGTCCAGCCCCGTTTCAGAAGCCACCGTGTTGCAAGCCCTGCAGGCCGTGATCGATCCCAACACGGGCAGCGATCTGGTGTCGGGCAAGCAGATCAAGAATCTGCGTCTGAATGGCGCTGATGTGGCCTTTGATGTGGAGCTGGGCTACCCGGCCGCCAGCCAGCATGCCGCCCTGCGCGCCGCCCTGGAAGCCGCCGTGCGCACGCTGCCCGGTGTCGGCCAGGTGAGCATTGCCATCGCCAGCAAGATCGTGGCCCATGCGGTGCAGCGCGGTGTGCAACTGCTGCCGGGCGTGAAGAACATCATCGCCGTGGCCTCGGGCAAGGGCGGGGTGGGCAAGAGCACCACCGCGGCCAATCTGGCGCTGGCGCTGGCCGCCGAGGGTGCGCGCGTGGGCGTGCTCGATGCCGACATCTACGGCCCCAGCCAGCCCCTGATGCTGGGCGCCTCGGGCCGGCCGGACAGCCTGGACGGCAAGCTGATGGAGCCCAAGCTGGCCCATGGCCTGCAGTTGATGTCGATTGGCTTCCTGGTCGAGGACGACCAGGCCATGATCTGGCGCGGTCCCATGGCCACACAGGCCCTGGAGCAGTTGTTGCGCCAGACCCGCTGGCAGGAACTGGACTACCTGGTGGTGGACATGCCGCCCGGCACCGGCGACATCCAGCTGACCCTGAGCCAGCGCGTGCCGGTGACCGGCGCCATCATCGTCACCACGCCCCAGGACATCGCCCTGATCGATGCCAAGAAGGGGCTGAAGATGTTCGAGAAGGTGGGCGTGCCCATCCTCGGCCTGGTCGAGAACATGGCGGTGCACATCTGCACGAACTGCGGCCATGCCGAGCACATCTTCGGCGCCGACGGTGGCAAGAAGATGGCCGCGCAGTACGGCCTGGATTACCTCGGCGGCCTGCCCCTGGCCCTGTCCATCCGTGAGCAGGCTGATGCCGGCCGGCCCTCGGTGGTGGCCGAGCCCGAGGGCGAGATCGCCGCCCTGTACAAGGCCCTGGCCCGCCAGGTGGCGATCAAGATCGCGGCCCAGGCCAAGGACTACTCGGCCAAGTTCCCGACCATCTCGATCTCCAGCGGCACCTGAGTTTGCTCAGTGGAACCGCACATGGGCTACAAGCCGCCATCCAAGGGCCTTCTTGACGAATACTTGGCGCTGAAGTCGTTCGTCTTTGCTTTTCCTGATTTGGGAAAGGATGAGCTTCAGTCCCGCACATTTCAGGTTTTCGCTGCCTTGGAGTCGTATGAAATCCCGCTTTTGAAGCGCGATCTCGCCGGCATGAAGATGGCAATTGGTGATTGCATTTCTGCGTCCCGCCACTGGAGTTCGGACGCCGTTATTGCCGCTGATTCAGCACTCAGACAGCGAGGAATTCTCACGCTCTCAGAGCTGCGTCGGCGGTATTCGAAGAGCCTTCTGAAAATTCTGGCTCGCGGGCAGATTGGAAACGACGTCGAGTACTACTGGGTCGATGGTGTTTTGGCTGACGAGTCTTGTGAAGTCTCGGTCGACCAACGAGCATCATTGGCGCGTATCGCCGAGTCGTATCGGAGACATCCGGTCCAGTCAGGTGCTGGCTTTGGTGGCTCCACCCCCGCTGAGCGCTGAGGTTCATGCTCAACTCCGCTCTGGCTTGATTCAGCTAAGGCTCAGTGCCGCCAGAAGACGCTTCGCTGAGTAGGGTCGGGAGGGGGCGTGTGGCCAGGCGCTGCTCCTCTCCGCAGAGCTCAACAATCTCCTTCGGTCGCCACAAGCTAGGTCTTCGGCCATGCAGGGCCCGGCTCATGCCGGCCGAGCTGGGGTTTTGCTGCAGCGTGGCGCAAGAACTCAGGCCACCGGGTGGGCCAGATCGCGCAGATGGGTGGGGCCGACGCGGCGCTCGATCTCGGCCAGCATCGCCCGGCCCCAGCCCAGGGCAAACAGTGCTTCGGCCACGACAAACATCGGGCCCACCAGGAGGCCAACCAGGTCGTCGACAAAGGCGGGCTTCTTGCCCTCGTAGTAATGGCCCAGGAACTGGATGATCCAGCCCAGCACAAAGCTGCCCAGGCCCCAGCTCAGCCATTGCAAAGTGCTGCCGGCAGCCAGCGGCTCGGCCAGGGCCATCAGCAGGCCGTTGACCGCGCTGACGGCCAGGCCCAGCACCAGATTGCCGCGGGTCAGGTACCAGGCTGTGCTCAGGCCCCAGACGGCCCAGGCGCCGTTGAAAGACAGGCCGAGGGCCTCGAACTGCAGGCGTGCCAGCAGCACGCCGGCCGCGAACACGATCAGCGGGATGCCGACGAAATGCGTGGCGATGTTCCGGCGGTCGCGGTGGTAGCTGGCGTACTGGGCCATCAGCTCGATGGCAGGTCGGAAGGGGCTGGCGGCCATGGTGGCTCCTCGTGAAAGCGCGTGAAATCGCGTGAAATCGTGGTTGTGCCGATGCTATCGCACTCGCCCTTGGGGGCGCTGGGGGCCGCTGTCAGAATGCCTCGAAGTTTTCGGGGCTCTCCCCGGGTCAGAGAAAGAAGTCGCATGTCTGAGTCTTGTCACCGCGCGCCTGCCCGGCTTTGGGCTGTTGGTTTGCTGAGCCTCGCGCTGCTGGGCTGTGCGAGCGCGCCATCGCCCCAGGCTGTGTCGAGTCCGGACGCGGTGCTGGCGCCGTTTGCCGAGGCCGAGCGCGATCTGCGAGCTCAGGTGGGCGGGCGCCTGTATCGCCTCGATGCCGAGGCCAGCCAGCTGCGCATCCATGTGTTTCGCGCCGGACGTGCGGCGGCCTTGGGCCACAACCATGTCTTGAGCGCACCGCGCCTGCAGGGCCTGCTCTGGTGGCCGCTGAACGAGCAGGCGCTGCCGCAGCCACGCGGCGGCAGCGAGGCCCGCTTCGAGCTGCGGCTGCGCCTGGACGAGCTGCTGCTGGACCCGCCCGAGCTGCGTGCGGCGCTCGGCCCTGGCTGGGCTTCGGTGCTGAGCCCCGAAGCCGTCGCTGCCACGCGGCGCAATATGCTGGGTGAGCAGGGCTTGCAGGCCGAGCGTTTCCCCGAGCTGCGCATCCAGGGCCTGGCCCTGGTCGGCGAGCCGCCCAAGCTGATCGGCCGCTGGCGCCTGAGCCTGCACGGCGTGGCCCGCACGGTCGAGGTGCCCTTGCACGTCGAGCTGTCGGCCGATCAGGTTCGGGTGAAGGGGGCTTGGGTGCTGCGCCAGAGTGACTTCGGCATCCAGCCTTTTTCGGTGGCCGGCGGCTTGCTGGCGGTGCAGGATGAGCTGCTGGTGGAGTTTGATCTGCGCGGGCGCTGAAGCCTCGGCCTCAGCGCATGTTTCAGCGCAAACTTCAGCGCAAACGCCGGCTCATCAAATCCTTGTCGACCAGGCGGCCGTCGGGCATCTTGATGGCGCCCATCAGGCGGCCGTAGCGGATGAAGCCGCAGTTCTCGTAGAGGCGCACGGCCGCATGGTTGCTGGCGGTGACGCTGAGTGTCACCAGCTCCAGCACCGGCTCGCCTTCCAGCAGCATCAGCGCGCGTTGCAGCAGCTGGCGGCCGATGCCGCGGCCATGGACCTCGTCGCGCACCATCATGCCCACGATGTGGGCGACGTGGCGGACCTTGACGCGAGCCTCATGCTCGCAGCTGATGGCGCCCACCAGCTGTCCGTCCAGCCAGGCCGTCAGGGTGAAGAGGTTGGCGCCGCCGTCGCCGCCGCTGAGACGGCCGCGGTAGCTCTCGGCATCGCGCAGCAGCTCGGTGCGGGCGTCCGAGGTGAAAGCCTCGGGGTGGCCGGCCAGCATGCCGTCGCGCAGAGTTTTGTAGTCCTGCAGATCGGCCTCGCGCATCAGGCGGATCTGGCAGTCGATGCGCGGGGCAATGCTGGGTGCAGAAGGTTCAGCCATGGTTGGGATTCTCTGGGCTCTCGGGATTCAGACCGTGCAGCTCACTCAGGCTGTTGAGGTTGACGAAGGCCGCAGCATCGCTGGGCTGATCGAAGTGCAGGGCGCAGTGGGCCTGCATCTGCTGCCAGCGTTCCAGCTTGCGGCCTCCCTGGGCGAGAAACTGCGCCGCGCTGTCGGCCAGGTGAGGGCGCAGCAGGCAGAACACGGGTTGGGCCTGGCCCTCGCAGACGGCGTAGGCGAGATCGGCCTGGGCTTCGGTGCAGGCCCGGGACAGGCGCGCGGCCAGATCGCGCGGCAGGCGCGGGCTGTCGCAGGGCACGCAGAGCAGCCAGTCGCTCTCGCAGGCTCGCAAGCCGGCCAGGATGCCGGCCAGGGGGCCGAGGTAGTCATCGCTGCTGTCGGCAATGACAGGCCAGCCGAACTGGGCATGCCGCTCCAGCTCCTGGTTGGCATTGATCAGCAGCGGGCCGACTTGCGGCTGCAGCCGCTCCAGCACATGGGCCAGCAGCGGCCGGCCGTGCAGCACTTGCAAGCCCTTGGCCACGCCACCCATGCGGCTGCCTCGGCCGCCGGCCAGCACCAGGCCGGTGATCTGCTCGCGGGTCGGGGCCGACATCGGTGCGCCGCCCTCAGCCGCCGATGTAGTGCATCTCGACCCGGCGCTCGCCTGCGGCAGCGTTGCCCTGGCCATCCGTGCCCACACCGGCACCGCGCAGCTGCGAATAGCGGTCGCTGCGCTGCGACCACAGGCCGGCCAGGCTGGCCGCGATCTGCGCATCGCTGGCAGGGCCGCGCAGCAGGGCACGCAGATCGGTGCCGCGGTGGGCGAACAAGCAGGTGTAGAGCTTGCCTTCGGTCGACAGGCGGGCGCGGTTGCAGTCGCCGCAGAAGGCCTGGCTGACGCTGGAGATCAGGCCGATCTCGCTGCTCAGCCCGCCCTGGCTGATGCGCCAGCGCTCGGCGGTTTCGCCGGCCACGCTGCGGCTCAGTGGCTGCACGGTGAAGGCTTCACGCAGGCGCTGCAGCAGCTGGGCCGAGGGCAGCACCTCGTCCATGCGCCAGCCATTGCTGCTGCCCACATCCATGTACTCGATGAAACGCAGGCGCACACCGCTGCCCAGGAAGTGGCGCGCCATGGGCAGGATCTCGGCGTCGTTGACGCCTTTCTTGACCACCATATTGACCTTGATCGGACCCAGGCCCGCGGCTTGTGCGGCGGCGATGCCGTCCAGCACCTCGGCCACCGGGAAACCGACATCGTTCATGCGCTGGAACACGGCGTCGTCCAGCCCGTCCAGGCTGACGGTGAGCCGGTCCAGGCCCGCGTCCTTGAGGCGCTGGGCCATGCGGGTCAGCAAAGAGCCGTTGGTCGTCAGCGTCAGGTCCAGGGGCTGGCCCGCGGGCGTGCGCAGCTCGGCCAGCATGGCGATCAGGCGCTCGAGGTTCTTGCGCAGCAGGGGCTCGCCGCCGGTCAGGCGGATCTTCTCGACCCCCAGGGCCACGAACTGGCGTGCCAGGCGGGTGATCTCTTCGAAGCTGAGCAGGTCGGCATGGGGCAGGAACTCGTAGTGCTTGTCGAACACCTGCTTGGGCATGCAGTAGCTGCAGCGGAAATTGCAACGGTCGGTGACCGAAATGCGCAGATCGCGCAGCGGCCGGCCGAGCTGGTCGCGCGGCGGCAGCGTGAGCTGGTCAGGGGCCAGCGGCAACGGCAAGGCGATCAGCTGGCGCTGGTCGGCGATCGGAATCACGGGCTTCTTGAGGGGGACCATGCGCCCGATTGTGCCCGCAGCGACAAGACCTGTTGCGCAGTGGCCCAGCCCCGGGGCGGCGCTCGTACCGCCGTGACTATCACCACAAGAGGGGGCTTGCCCTGGGCGCGTGCAGCAGTTGGAATGCGCAGCATGACCGGCGTGCTCCATCCTGACCTTCCTCGCTTCATCGCCTTCGGTGCGGCTTACACCGAGCTGCAGCGCAGCGGCCCCGACCTCTGGCGCAGCGTCAACCGCGGCGCGCCCTGGCAGGTGGCCGTGGCCCTTTCGACCCTGGGCGAACTCAGTGCCTTTGCCGGCGCCATCAGCCAGGATGCCTTTGGCCAGGAAATCTGGATCGACAGCGGCGATGCCAATCTCGACCTGCGCTTCATCCAGCAACTGCCCAAGCCGCCACTGATGGCCTTGAGCCGGCCCGACGAGGCGCCGCAGTTCTTTGTCGGCCAGGATAGCGCTGACCTGCATTTCCGCCCTGAGGGCCTGCCCAGTGGCTGGCTCAAGCGCCTGCGCTGGGCCCATTTTGGGGGCTTGAGCCTGGTGCGCCAGCCTCTGGGCTTGCGCCTGCTGGCGCTGGCCGAAGGCCTCAAGGCCGAGGGCAAGACGCTCAGTTATGCGCCCGAGTTCAGCCTGCAGATGGATTCGCGCTACGACGAAACCCTGGAGCGCATGTGCCGCCTGGCGGATGTGATCCAGGTGTCCGAGGCCGAGCTGCGTGGCCTGTTCCGCGCTCAGGATTACCGCGTCGGCCTGGCTCAGATCAGCGCCTGGAACCCGGAAGCCATGCTCTTGCTCCAGCACGGCGTGCCCGGCCATGCCACGCTGTTCCGCGGCCGCGAGGAGTGGCATGCACAGATTGCCGATTACGACGCCGTCGACCCGATCGGCACGCGTGAATCGGGCCTGGCCGGCCTGATCTTCAGCTGCCTGCGCCAGCGTGAGGCACCGGCCCAGCAGCACCTGCGCTGGGCCGTGGCCGCCGAAGCTGCGGCCTGCAGCGCCGCCGGCTTTTGCCCGCCCTCCGAAGCCCTGGTCGCCACGCTGGCGGCCCGGGCCTTGCTCAAACCTGGAGCCTGAGCCGGAGTGCAGGTCGCGCCAGCGCAATGATTCGTGCGAGTTGAGCGAGTTGGCTCAATCCGGAATGCGGTAGTCCGCCGGCCCCATCAGATCGATGCCGCAAGCCAGGTTCTCCGCCCAGGCGATGAACTGTTGCACGGCCGGGCCGCTCATCGGGCTGCCGTGCTGGGGCACGATCATGGCGATGTCCAGCTCGCGCACCATGGCCGCCCACAAGCGCATGACCTTGTTGCTGACCATGTAGCGGCGGTGGAAGCCTTCCATGTAGCGGATGTGGCCGGACAGCTCGGTCACCGGCTTGGCGGGGTCGAGCTGGGCGCCCAGCGAGGCACCGAGGTCGCCCGAGAACAGGATGCGGCTGACCGGGTCGTAGAACTGGAAGTTGCCCTCGGCGTGCAGGAAATGCGCGGGCAGGGCCCAGAGTTCGAAGCTGTCGGCGCTGCCCTGGCCCAGGCGCAGGCGTTGGCCGGCATCGGGCAGGCCGATGATGCGGCCAGCCGTCTTGCCGGGCTTGCAGAAATGCGGCGCGAAGCGTTCCCAGATGCGCGAGATGTAGACCGGCGCGCTGCTGGCCGTCATCCAGCGGTCCAGCGAGGCGATGATGTCGGGGTCGGCATGCGAGGCCAGGATGGCGGCCAGCTTGTGCGGCGCCATGAACTGGGTCAGGCCAAGGTAGAGCTCGTTGTAGGCGATGTTGCCGCCCGGGTCGAGGATGGCGCCGGTGCTGCCATGCACCAGCAGGAACTGATTGGATTGCACGGCCTCGCCTTCCTCCACGCTGAGCTTGGAGAACATCAGGCAGCGGTGCGAATCCTGGTGGAACAGTTCGATGGGCATGGCGCGCGTGCGGACGAAGCCGTCAGTGGAATGGCAGTCACTCTAGCCAGCCCCGCCGGCCCAGCACTTGAGCCAGATCAAGTCATGTGGCGCCGGTCGCGGCGGGCGGCAGGCTCTCGCGCAGGCTCAGCAGCTCGGTCTCGGCCAGGGCCGGGCTGTACAGCCAGCCCTGCGCATCGCTGACGCCCAGCTTGAGCAGCACCTCGCGCTGCGCCAGGGTCTCCACGCCCTCGGCCGTGAGCTCCAGGCCCAGGGTGCTGGCCAGGGCGACGATGGCGCGCACGATGGCCAGGTCGTTGCCGTCGCGCTGGAGGTCGCGAACAAAGCTTTTGTCGATCTTGAGCCGGTCGAGCGGGAAATGCTTGAGCAGAGACAGCGAAGAGAAGCCCGTGCCGAAATCATCGATCGCCAGCTTGACGCCCAGGCGGCGCAGCTCGCCCAGGATTGCACGGCCGCTGTCCACCGATTGCAGGGTCGATTCGGTGATTTCCAGCTCCAGGCAGGCCGGCGGTAGGCCGTGGCGTTTCAAGGCCGCATCCACCAGCTCGACAAAGCCGGGTCGCTGCAGCTGGCGCGCCGAGATGTTGACGGCCAAGCGGTCCAGCGGCCGGCCGCTGGCCAGCCAGCGCACGCCCAGGCGGCAGGCCTGATCCAGGGCCCAGCGGCCGTAGTCTTCGATCAGGCCGATGTCCTCGGCCACCGGGATGAAGCGATCGGGGCTGATGGCGCCCAGCTCCGGGTGCTGCCAGCGCATCAGCGCCTCGGCACCGATGACGCGATGGCGCAGCATGTCGACGATGGGCTGCCAGTGCAGCTGCAGCTCATGGCCCAGGCGCGCGCGGCGCAGGCCTTGCTCGATCTGAAGGCGCGCCACCGCCTTGTCGGACAGCTGGGCGCTGAACACCTCACAACGGTTGCGCCCTGCGGATTTGGCCTCGTACATGGCGGCGTCAGCCGCTTGAATCAGGGCGTCGGCTGTGCGGCCGTGCTCGGGGAACTGGGCAATGCCCACGCTGGCCGACACCGAGACGGGGTCGCGGCCCTCCAACGTCACCGGCAGGCGGATCTGGGTCAGCAGCTTGTCGGCCAGAGCGCTGGCATCTTCGATGCGATGGATCTCGCTGAGCAGGATGATGAACTCGTCGCCACCGAGACGCACCGAGACATCCGAGCGGCGCAGGCAGAGCTCCAGCCGGCGTGCGATCTGGATCAAGAGCTCATCGCCGACGCCATGACCCAGGGTGTCGTTGATGGTCTTGAAGCCATCCAGGTCGAGGAAGAGCAGGGCGAAGCGGGCCGGCGCGCGATCGGGCTGGCCCTCGCTGCCGATGAAGTGGCGCAGGCAGATTTCGAGATGGTGGCGGTTGCCCAGGCCCGTCAAGGCATCGTGGTAGGCCAGGTGTTGAATCTGCGTTTCAGCCCGCCGCAGGGCCGAGATGTCGGTGAAGGTCAGCACCTGGTGGCTGAGCCGGCCTTGGGCATCGAGCACTGGGGCCAGGTGTTGCCAGGCCGGGAACAGGTGACCGTCGCGATGCCGGCACATGGTTTCGCCATGCCAGACGCCGCCGCCATGGCCTGGGCCTTCGCCGCGCGCCTCGCTGTCGAAAGGCAGGGCGTCGTTCTGCCGCTGCGCAGGCAGAAAGCTGCGCACATCCTGGCCCAGCACCTGCTCCAAAGGCCAACCGGTCATCTGCGTGAACGAGGGGTTGATGGCCCGCACCCGGTGCTGGGTGTCGAGGATGACGATGGCGTCGGCGGCCGATTCGAAGACCACGGCGGCCCGGCGCAGCTGGGCCTCGGCCTCCAGTTGCACGCTGATGTCCCGGAACACGCCGATGATCTTTCCGTCCCCGGGCAGGCCTTCGCTGAAATGGCAGGCGCGGATCTCCAGCCAGGTGGGGGGCTCCTGGGCCGGCTTCCAGCGTGTCACGCAATGGACCGAACCGCCGGGCTGCAGCAGCACGGCGAGCTGCTCGCGCGCCTGCGGTTCGATGCAGTCCATGAAAGCCTGGCGTGACAGGGCAAAGCCACGGCTCGTGGCCGTTTGCAAGGGTTCGACGTGGCCGCTCAATTCGATCAGGTCCGACGCGGGATGGAACTCCATCACCCCGAGCTGGGCTGCATCCAGCGCCAGGCGGTAGCGCTGCTCGGCCCGTTCGGCCTGGCGCTCGACCTCGCGCCGTGCCAGGGCCATGCGGATGGTGGCATTGAGCTCGCGCAGCTCGAAGGGCTTGAGCAGGTAACCGTAGGGCGCGGTCAGGCCAGCCCGCTCCAGCGTGGCCGGCTCCGCGTAGGCGGTCAGGTAGATCACGGGGATGCGCAGCTGACTGATCAAGGTCTGGGCGGCGCGCGTGCCGTCGCCGCCTTTGCCCAGGTTGATGTCCATGAGTACCAGGTCGGGGCGATCGCTGCGGGCCAGCTCCAGCGCGCGCTGCTCCGAGGCCGCCACGCCGCTGACTTCGTAGCCCAGCGATTCCAGGTCTTGCTTGAGGTCGAGGGCGACGATGCGTTCGTCCTCGACGATCTGGATGCGAGCCAGGCGTGGCGTTGGCGCGGGCGGGCTGGTGGGTGGCGGAGTCAGGAGTGCATTCATGCCGGGGGAACCTGGTTGATCGAGCGGGGCAGGGCGTGTGTGGCCGGCGAGAGGGGGCGGGTGGCGACGCCGGCGCTGGAGTCACCGGGCAGCTCTTGCTGGCTGGCGAAGCAGACACGGATGCGGGTGCCCGGGCCGTCGAGCAGGCTGAGCTGACCGTCGAGCTGCTCGGCCAGCAAAGGCACAAGCTGGAAGCCCAGCGTGCGGCTGTCCTTCCAGTCCGGGCGCTGGGCCAGGCCGACGCCATCGTCGCCGACCTCGACGCGCAGCCGGCCATCGGCATCGCGTTCGGCATGGATCTCGATGGTGCCCGCCCGCCCATCCGGAAAGGCGTGCTTGAAGGCGTTGGTGACCAGCTCGTTGACGATCAATCCGCAGGGAATGGCCTCTTGCAGATGGATGGACAGGCCGCTGTCGGGGGCCTGCACCTGCACCTGAATGCTTTGCTGCGGGTCGCTGTAGCTCTCGCGCAGCAGGGCGGCCAGGCGTTTGAGGTAGGGCCCGAGCTCCAGCTCGGTGAAGTCGTTGCGCTCGTAGAGCAGCTGGTGGGTCAGGGCCATGGCGCGAATGCGGTTCTTGCTTTCGCGCAGCACCCGTTTGACCGACTCATCGACATGGCGCGACTGCAGGCGCAGCAGGCTGGAGATGATTTGCAGATTGTTCTTGACCCGGTGGTGCACCTCGCTGAGCAGGGCGGTCTTTTCCTGCAGCGCGCGTTCGATCTGGGCTTGCGCGGCCAGGCGTTCGTCGATGTCGGTCACCGTGGCCAGCACCTCGGGCGGCTCGCTGTCGGCAATCGGGTTCAGGCCGACCTCGACATTGAACAAACTGCCGTCGCGCCGCAGGGCCTGCAGCGAACGCCGCTTGGCCATGGATCGGGTCTGCAAATGGCCGAAGAACTGGCTGATCAAGCCGGTGTGGCCGCCGCGTGCGGGCAGGGGCACGAGGGTGTTGATGTCGCTGTCCTGCAGGCTGCCGCTGGGGCTGGCGAACAGCCGGTCCATGGCTGAGTTGGCCAGCAAGATGCGGCCGCTGGCGTTGACCAAGGCCATGCCGTCGGGCGCGGCATTGAAGGCACTGCGGAAGCGGGCCTCGCTGGCGCGCAGGGCGCGCTCGCTGTGCACGCGGTCGGAGATGTCGATGCCCGATGCGATCACATGGCTGATGCGGTCCTGGCTGTCGCGCAGGGGCGCCAGCATGAAATCGATGGTCATGCGCGAGTCGTCCCGCATGCGCACCACGAGGTCTCGCCGCACGACCTGGCCCTGGCCGGCATCTGCGATGGCCGCCTGCAGCCAGCCTTGCAGCTCGGTGTCGTGGCTCCACCAGTAGGTGTCGCAAAAACGGCGACCCAGCACCGCGTCTTTGCCGATGCCCGCGGCCTCCAGCGGCGCGCGATTGGCCTCCAGCAGCAGTCCGTCCAGGCTGAGCAGACCGACGAAGGCGAAGAGGCCGTCCAGCACCCGGCGCAGCTGCGCCTCGCTGTCGCGCAAGGCTTCTTCGGCGCGCCGCTGGCTGCTGATGTTGACCGCCTGCACCAGGATGCCCACGACGGACTGCTCTGCATCGCGCAGCGGCAGGTAGCTGGCCTCCCATTCCGAGAGCTCGCCCGGGTGGCTGGGCACCTGCACCTGGATGCGAAATTTCTCCTGCGCCTGGCCCTGGTGCAGCACGGCGTGCAGCAGGGGCGCCAGGTGAGGGTAGGCCTCGGGCAGGACCTCGGCCACGCTGCGGCCCAGCAGCTGTTCGGCCGGCACACCGTTGAAATCGGCCAGAGCACGGTTGACACGGCGGTAGCGCAACTCCCGGTCCAGCACGGCCAAGCCGACCGGCATGTCGCTGGCGAACAGGCCGTCGAGCACGGCTGCGTCGACGGGCGCGCTCATGCCCGGCGCTCGGTGCAGGAGTCAGGTGTCCGCGGCTGACGCTCGCGGCGGCCCAAGGTCGGCCGGGGCGGATGCCCGGGCGGGATCGAACGCAAAAAGATCTGCATGCCTGCGCCTCCCAAGGAACCCACGACATCCACAACCACCGGCTTCGACCCCGTCTATCTTGACGTTTGTCAATTTGAGTCTAACCGGATGTGGCTTCTCGTGGTGGCGACGGTGAAGGGCGGCAGCCTCTGCCTTGCTCAGGGCTGTTCTGGTGCTCCGGGCTTGTTGGCTTGCATGGCCTGCTTGGGCCGGTGCTGACCCACCTGCAAGCAGGGGCGTTCCGCCTCGGCTTCGCTCAGGGGCTGGACCTCCTGCAAGCTCGCCTGGCAGCGCAGGGTCAGGTCTTGATAGGTCTCGGTGCCGGTGCGCTTCCAGCGGATTTCATCCTCGCTGAGCTCGCGCAGGACCTTGGCCGGCAGGCCGGCGATCAGTGATCGTTCGGGCAGCTTGAGCCCGGCGCGCACAAAGGCGCAGGCGGCCACGATGCTGTAGGCGCCGACCTCGGCCGCGTCCATCACCACGGCGTTCATGCCGACCAGGGCGTCGTGGCGGACGATGCAGCCGTGTAGCACGGCGCCGTGGCCGATGTGCCCATTGCGTTCGACCACGGTCAGCGAATCTGGGAAGCTATGCACCACACAGCTGTCCTGCACATTGGCGCCTTCGTGGATCTCGATGCGACCGAAATCGCCGCGCAAGCTGGCCAGAGGGCCGATGTAGCAGCCGGGGCCGATGTGGACATCGCCGATCAGCACGGCCGTGGGGTGGACATGGGCGCTGGGGTGGACGACCGGGATGACGCCGTCGATGGAATAGCTGGGCATGGCGGGCAGGGCGGTGAGGGCGGTGAGCAGGGCGGCCAGAGCGTCGCCCCTCGGGCTTCACCGAGGGCACGCGGGCACTTGTTCACCGCATTCCAAGGGTTTACGCTGATCGGCGCCGTCTTGCGCCAAGTCAAGGCCGACCTTACGATCTACCGACCGGTCGGTCAATAGTGTTTTACTGCACCCACCGACCGTGTCGCAAGCCTGTTTGTTGCTCCATCGCCCCGAGGCCCGCATGCAAGAACCGCAACTTCTGAGCCAGCAGGACGGCGCCGTCCGCACCCTGACCCTGAACCGCCCGGCGGCGCTCAATGCCTTCACGTCCGGCCTGCTGGCCGAGCTGCGCGAGGCGTTGGATGCGGCCGCGGGCGATGCCAGCGTGCGCTGCGTGGTGATCACCGGCGCCGGCCGCGCCTTCTGCGCCGGCCAGGATCTCAGCGATCCCATGGTCAACCCCGATCTGAAACCCGGCGAATCGCCCAAGGACATCGGCGCCTTGCTCGACGGCTATTACATCCCCCTGGCCCAGCGCGTGCGCAGCATGCCGGTGCCCGTGATCGCCGCCGTCAATGGCGTGGCGGCCGGCGCCGGCGCCAACCTGGCCTTGGGCTGCGACCTGGTGCTCGCCGGCAACTCCGCCAGCTTCATCCAGGCCTTTGCCAAGATCGGCCTCGTGCCCGACTGCGGCGGCAGCTGGTTGCTGCCGCGCCTAGTGGGGCGCGCCAAAGCCTTGCAGCTCGCCTTGTTGGGCGAGAAGCTGCCGGCCGCCGAGGCGCAGGCCATCGGCCTGATCTACAAGGCCGTGCCCGATGAAGAACTGGCCGCCAGCGCCCAGGCCCTGGCGCAGAAGATCAGCCAGATGCCGGTGCGCGCCATGGCCCAGACCCGCATGGCGTTTGATGAAGCCGGCCTGCTGGACTTTGACGACGCCCTGCGCCTGGAGGCGGTGACGCAAAGCCAGCTCGGCTTCTCGGCCGACTATCTGGAAGGCGCCGCGGCCTTTTTGCAAAAGCGTGCGCCCAAGTTCAGCGACCGCTGAAGAACCCCCGCGCCAGCATCAAGACGGAGCCGCCCATGAGCATGGATGCACAAGAGATTGCGGAAGCTGTGAAGCGCAGCATGTGGGCCCAGGACCGCGCCAGCCAGAGCTTGGGCATGGAGGTACTGGCCATTGCGCCCGGCGGCGCCACCCTGGCCATGACCGTGCGCGAGGACATGCTCAACGGATTTGAGATCTGCCACGGTGGGCTGATCACCACCCTGGCCGACTCGACCTTTGCCTTCGCCTGCAACTCCTACAACGAGCTGACCGTGGCCTCGGGCTTCAGCATCGACATCGTCGCCCCGGCCCGCCTCGGTGACCGCCTGACCGCGGTGGCGCGCGAGGTCTCGCTGGCCGGTCGCACCGGCGTTTACGACATCACGGTCAAGAACCAGGCCGACCAGCTGGTGGCCGTGTTCCGCGGCAAGAGCTACCGCATCAAGGGCAAGCCGGTGGTGCTCTCGCCCCTGGCCCCGGATCTGCAGCCCTCGGAGGGTGAGGCATGAGTGAGAGCAAGAGCGGCCCCGCATCGCGCCCGGGCCTGGACGCGATAGAAAACGCCAGCCAAGACGAGCTGCAAGCCCTGCAGCTGACGCGCCTGCGCTGGAGCCTGCAGCATGCCTACGACCAGGTGCCGCATTACAAGGCCGCCTTCGATGCGGCCGGCGTGCATCCGTCTGATCTGAAGAGCCTGGCCGATCTGGCCAAGTTTCCCTTCACCACCAAGAAGGATCTGCGCGACAACTACCCCTTCGGCATGTTCGCCGTGCCGCGCCAGCAGGTGGCGCGGGTCCATGCCTCCTCGGGCACCACGGGCAAGCCGACGGTCGTGGGCTACACCCAGCAGGACATCGACACCTGGGCCGGTCTGGTGGCGCGATCCATCTACGCCGCTGGCGGCCGCGCGGGCGATCTGGTCCATGTGGCTTATGGTTATGGGCTTTTCACCGGCGGCCTGGGCGCGCATTACGGCGCCGAGAAACTGGGTTGCACGGTCATCCCCATGTCCGGTGGTCAGACCGAGAAGCAGGTGCAGCTGATCCAGGATTTCCGGCCTGACATCATCATGGTCACGCCCAGCTATATGCAGGTGATCATCGAGGAGTTTGCGCGCCAGGGCTTGGATGCGCGCGAGATGTCGCTGCGCATCGGCATCTTCGGGGCCGAGCCCTGGACCGAGGCCATGCGCCGCGAGATCGAGGGCAAGGCCGGCATCGATGCGGTGGACATCTACGGCCTGTCCGAGGTCATGGGCCCGGGCGTGGCCAGCGAGTGCATCGAGAGCAAGGACGGCCCGGTGATCTGGGAAGACCATTTCTACCCCGAGATCATCGATCCCGAGACCGGCGCCGTGCTGCCTGATGGTGCTGAGGGCGAGCTGGTCTTCACCTCGCTGAGCAAGCAGGCCCTGCCCATCATCCGCTACCGCACCCGCGACCTGACCCGGCTGCTGCCGCCCACCTCGCGCAGCTTGCGGCGCATGGGCAAGATCGTCGGCCGCAGCGATGACATGCTCATCATCCGCGGAGTCAATATGTTCCCGACCCAGATCGAAGAACTGGTGCTGCAGGAGCCGCAGCTCTCGGGCCAGTACCAGATCGTGGTCTCGCGCGAGGGCGCACTCGACGAGGTGGAGGTGCGCTGCGAGCTGCAGCCGGCCGCCGCAGCCGCCGATGGCAGCCAGGTCGCCCAGGTGGCCAAGTCCTTGCAGCACCGCATCAAGACTCTGGTGGGCGTGTCCACCAAGGTCCATGTCGGCGCGCCCGATTCGATTGAACGCACCCTGGTGGGCAAGGCTCGCCGGGTGATCGACAAGCGGCCGCGCTGATTCAGCCCCGCGGCGACTTCTTTCAGGAGCAAAGCAGATGTACACCCAAGCCATGAGCGTCGGCCCACAGGATGTGGCCGCCAAGGCCAAGAGCGCCGAGGACGCGGCCCGTGAGGCCGCTTTCGAGGCTCGCATCGATGCAGGCGATTTCATCGAAGCCAAGGACTGGATGCCCGAGCATTACCGCAAGACCTTGGTGCGCCAGATCAGCCAGCATGCGCATTCCGAGATCGTCGGCATGCTGCCCGAGGGCAACTGGATCAGCCGCGCGCCCACGCTCAAGCGCAAGGCCATCCTGCTGGCCAAGGTGCAGGACGAAGGCGGCCATGGCCTCTACCTCTACTCGGCCGCCGAGACCCTGGGCACCAGCCGCGATCAGATGCTGGACGCCCTGCACAGTGGCAAGGCCAAGTACAGCTCCATCTTCAACTACCCCACGCTGACCTGGGCCGATGTCGGCGTGATCGGCTGGCTGGTCGATGGCGCGGCCATCATGAACCAGGTGCCGCTGTGCCGCTGCTCCTATGCGCCCTATGCCCGGGCCATGATTCGCGTCTGCCGCGAGGAGAGCTTCCACCAACGTCAGGGTTATGAGTCTCTGCTGGTGATGATGCAGGAAGGCACGGCCGAGCAAAAAGCCATGGTGCAGGACGCGGTCAACCGCTGGTGGTGGCCCTCGCTGATGATGTTCGGCCCGGCCGACAAGGATTCGCCCAACTCCGAGCAATCGATGCGCTGGGGCATCAAGCGCATCAGCAATGACCAGCTGCGCCAGAAGTTTGTCGACGCCACCGTGCCCCAGGCCCAGATCCTGGGCATCACGCTGCCCGACCCCGATCTCAGATGGAATGAAGAACGCGGCGAGCATGACTTCGGTGCCATCGACTGGGCCGAGTTCTGGCGCGTGGTCGGCGGCGACGGCCCCTGCAACCGCGAACGCCTGGCCACCCGCGTCAAGGCCTGGGACGACGGCGCCTGGGTGCGCGAAGCCGCCCTGGCCCACGCCCGCAAACACATGAACAAGAAGGAGCAAGCCGCATGAGTTCGATCAACAAAGAATGGCCGCTGTGGGAAGTGTTCGTGCGCAGCAAGGCGGGCCTGGACCACAAGCACTGCGGCAGCCTGCACGCCCCCGACGCCAAGATGGCCGTGCAGATGGCCCGCGAGGTCTACACCCGGCGCCAGGAAGGCTGCAGCATCTGGGTGGTGCTCTCCAACCAGATCGTCGCCTCCGACCCGGGCGAGAAGGGCATGTACTTCGATCCGGCAGAAGACAAGGTGTACCGCCACCCGACCTTCTACCAGCTGCCCGATGCCATCAACCACATGTAAACCAGCCGGTATGAGCCAAGCATCGATTCAAGTGGGCGCCAGCCCGCAAGTGCAATACCTGCTGCGCATCGCCGACAGCTGTCTGATCCTGGGTCAGCGCCTGGGCGAGTGGTGCGGCCATGGCCCCATCCTCGAGGAAGACCTGGCCCTGGCCAATATGGCCCTGGACCTGATCGGCCAAGCGCGCGCACTGCTGACCCATGCCGCCCATCTGGACGGGCAGGGCCATGACGAAGACCAACTCGCCTTTTTGCGCGAGGAGCGCCAGTACCTGAACCCGGTGCTGATGGAGCTGCCGCGCGGCGATTTCGCCTTCACCCAGGTGCGCAACTTTGCCGTCGCCACCTGGCTGCAGCTGCTCTGGGGCCGCCTGGCTTCCAGCAGCGATGCCGAGGTGGCGGCGATCGCCGCCAAGGCCGTCAAGGAATCGCGTTACCACCAGCAGCATGCCGCCGATTGGGTGGTGCGCCTCGGTGATGGCACGGACGAATCCGCCGCCCGCATGCGCGAAGCCCTGGCCCAGCTCTGGCCCTTGTTCAATGAGCTCTTCGACGCCGATGCGGTCGATGCCGCGGCGGTGGCCCAGGGCCTGGGCCCGGCCTGGTCGGAGCTGCGTGCCGACTGGCAGGCGCAGATGGACGAGGTGCTGGCCGACGCCACCCTGGCCCATCCCAAGCCCAGCGCCTACGTGTCCGCCGGCCGCCGTGGCGTGCACAGCGAGCATATGGGCCATCTGCTGGCCGAGATGCAGTACCTGCAGCGCGCCTACCCCGGGGGCAAGTGGTAATGAGTCTGCCTTCAAGCAGCGCCTGCGGTCGGCTGGAAGCCGCCTGGGAGGTGCTGCGCCAGATTCCCGACCCCGAGGTGCCGGTGATCTCGCTCTGCGAGCTTGGCATCGTGCGCGATCTGCGCCTGCGTGAGGACGGGGTCGAGGGCCTGGAGGTGGTGCTGACGCCCACCTACAGCGGCTGCCCGGCGACCGAGCTGATTCAGGACGATGTGCGCACGGCCTTGTCTGCTTTCGGCTCGGTGCAGGTGACCCTGCAGCGCGCGCCGGCCTGGACCACCGACTGGATCACGGCCGAGGGCCGCGAGAAGCTGCGCGCCTACGGCATTGCGCCACCGGGGCCGGTGGCGGCGGGGGCCGAGCAGCCGATTCGCCTGGTGCACCGCGCCTCGCTGAGCCAGCTGGCCTGCCCGCGCTGCGGCAGCCTGCAGACCGAGAAGCTGTCTGCTTTTGGCTCCACCGCCTGCAAGGCCCTGTACCGATGCTTGAGCTGCCGCGAGCCGTTTGAGCATTTCAAACCCATCTGAATTCAAAGAAGACGGATCCCAGCGATGAGTCTGCATTTCCATCCCCTCAAAGTTCGTGCGGTGACCCCGGACACTGACGACGCCGTGATCCTCAGCTTCGAGGTGCCCGCCAGCCTGCAAGCTGATTTCCAGTTCGTGCCCGGTCAATACCTGACCCTGCGCCATGAAGTGAAAGGTCAGGACCTGCGCCGCTCCTATTCCATCTGTGCCGGCGCCGATGATGGCGAGCTGCGCGTGGGGGTGCGCCGGGTGGAGGGCGGTGCCTTCTCGACCTGGGTGCATGGCGAGCTCAAGGCCGGTGCGGTGATCGAGAGCTATCCGCCGCAAGGGCGTTTCGGTGCCCAGGCTCTGGCCGGGCGCGGCGAGCATCATGTCGGCATTGCGGCCGGTTCGGGCATCACGCCCATCCTTTCCATCATGAAGACGGTGCTGGCGCGCGACCCCGAGGCCCGCTTCACCCTGATCTACGGCAACCGGGCCCAGGCCTCCACCATGTTCAAGGAGGAGATCGAGGACCTGAAGAACCGCTATATGACGCGGCTCTCCCTGCACCCGGTGTTCTCGCGTGAGCAGGTCGATGCGCCGCTGCAAGCGGGGCGCATTGATGCGGGCAAGCTGGCTGTGTTTCTGGCCACAGTGCTGCCGCCGAACAGCATCGACCAGGCCTATATCTGCGGGCCATTCGAGATGAATGAGGCGGCCGAGGCCACCTTGCGCGCCTCGGGGGTGGACGAAGCGCGCATTCATGTCGAGCGCTTCGGCACGCCCGAGATGCAGGCCGGCCAGCCCGCTCCCCACCAAACCTTGGCCGGCGACGCCGACAGTGCCCGCGTGACGGTGATTCGTGACGGCATCAGCCGCGAGATCGAATTCGCCAAGAGCGATGCCAGCCTGCTCGACGCCGCCGCGCGTGCGGGCATGGATGTGCCTTTCTCCTGCAAGAGCGGTGTCTGCTCGACCTGCCGCTGCAAGCTGCTGGAGGGCGAGGTGCGCATGGACAAGAACTTCGCGCTCGATAAGCATGAGGTCGCTGCCGGTTTCATCTTGAGCTGCCAGGCCCACGCGTTGACGCCCCGCGTGGTGATCTCTTTCGATGAACGTTGAGTTGATGTCGCGCTCCCGTTCACTGAAGGGTGCAAGCTGATGGCCCGCGGACGCGCCCCGGGTTTCGAGAACCAGCGCGAGCAGATCTTGCGCGAGGCCGCGCGCCTGTTCGCGCATCAAGGCTATCCGGGCACTTCGATGAACGCCGTGGCCGAGGCCTGTGCGGTGAGCAAGCCCACGCTGTATCACTATGTGCGCGACAAGCACGAACTGCTGGTGCAGATCTGCGAGAGCCATGTGCAGGATTTGGAGGCCTTGGTGCAAGAGGTGCTGGCGCAAGACCTGCCCCCCGAGGCACGGCTGCGCGCCCTGATCGCCCGCTTTGTGCAGGCCTATGGCGAGGCGCAGAACGAGCACCGGGTGCTGACCGAGGATGTGAAGTTCCTGGACGAAGCCGACCGCCTGCGCCTGACCGCGATCGAGCGCCGGGTGGTGTCGGCCTTTGCCGACAGCGTGGCGGCTGTGCGGCCCGAGCTGCAGGCGGCCAAGCTGCACAAGCCGCTGACCATGCTGCTCTTTGGCATGATCAACTGGACCTTCACCTGGCTCAAGCCCGATGGCGAGCTGACCTATGACGCGGTGGCCCCCATGGTGGCCGATCTCTTCTTTGGCGGACTGGGGGCGGTGCAAGCCGCGCCCGGGGCGCAGGCGCTGCAAGCTTGATGAAGGCTTGGCGGCAGACCATGGCTGGCTTGCTTGTGCAGGCCTTGACTCATCGATACCCCACAGGAGACAGAACGAGCATGAATGCCACTTCGCTGAAGCACCCATCGTCGTCACACCGCAAGACCTGGCTGAGCCTCGCTGCAGGCCTGCTGCTCTGCGCCCAGGCCCTGGCCGACATCCAAGTCGGCGTCACCGTCTCGGCCACCGGGCCGGCAGCTTCCCTGGGCATCCCGGAGAAGAACACCTTGAGCCTGATGCCCACCAGCATCGCCGGTCAGAAGGTCAATTACATCGTGCTCGACGATGCCTCCGACACCACCTCGGCCGTGGCCAATACGCGCAAGCTGATCACCGAGCACAAGGTCGATGTCGTGATCGGCTCGACCACCAGCCCCAACTCCCTGGCGATGATCGACGCCGTGGTCGAGGGCGCCACGCCCATGATTTCCATGGCGGCCTCCAACCGCATCGTCGACCCGGTGGACGCCAAGAAGCGCTGGGTCTTCAAGACCCCGCAGAACGACATCATGATGGCCCTGGCCATCGCCCAGCACATGGCTTCGGCGGGCGTGAAGACCGTGGGCTTCATCGGCTTTGCCGATGCTTATGGCGAGGGCTGGTTCCAGGAGTTCAGCAAGATTGCCGAGCTCAAGGGCTTGAAGCTGGTGGCGTCCGAACGCTACAACCGCACGGACACCTCGGTCACGGGCCAGGTGCTCAAGCTGGTGGCGGCCAAGCCCGATGCGGTGCTGATTGCGGGCTCGGGCACGCCGGCCGTGCTGCCGCAAAAGTCGCTGCGTGAGCGCGGCTATGCCGGCAAGTACTACCAAACCCACGGCGTGGCCAACAACGACTTTTTGCGCGTCGGCGGCAAGGATGTGGAAGGCACCTTCCTGCCCAGCGGCGGCGTGCTGGTGGCCAACCAGCTGCCGGCAGATCATCCGGTCAAGAAGAGTGCACTCGACTATGTCGCCAAGTACGAAGCGGCCTTTGGCAAAGGCACGGTCTCGACCTTCGGTGGCCATGCCTGGGATGCCGGCCTGCTGCTGCAGGCGGCCTTGCCGGTGGCGCTGAAAAAGGCCCAGCCGGGCACGCCGGCTTTCCGCGCCGCGCTGCGCGATGCGCTGGAGGGCGTCAAGGAACTGCCCGGCGCACACGGCGTCTTCAATATGTCGCCGACCGATCACCTGGGCCTGGATCAGCGGGCGCGGGTGATGGTGAAGATCGATAAAGGGACTTGGCTGTACCAACCCTGAACTCAAGCGCCTCAGAGACAAGCTGTATGCAGGGGCCCGATCGGGCCCCTTTTGAAATCCATCCTAAGAAACACAAACGCTATGAGCGCCACCCCTCCCATTCTTCAAAGCCTGATTGCCAACCGCTGGATCGGCAGCCAGGCGGCCCGTGCCCTGCACAGCGCCGTCAACGGCCGGCCGGTGGCGCTGACCCATGCGGATGAAATCGACTTTGCCGAGAGCCTGAGCTATGCCCGGGGTCAGGCCCTGCCTGCCTTGCTGGCCCTGGATTTCCAGCAACGCGCCGCCCGGCTCAAGGCCTTGGCGACCTATCTGCTGGAGCGCAAGGAGGGGCTGTACGCCATTTCTGCCCACACCGGCGGCACGCGCAGCGACAACTGGATCGATATCGAAGGCGGCATCGGCACCTTGTTCGCCTACGCCAGCATCGGCCGGCGTGAGCTGCCCTCTAGCAATGTGATGCACGAGGGCCCGGCCATCCCGCTGAGCAAGGAGGGGCAGTTCATCGGCTCCCACATCCTGGTGCCCAAACGAGGCGTGGCGGTGCACATCAATGCCTTCAACTTCCCCATGTGGGGCATGTTGGAAAAATTCGCCCCTAGCTTCCTGGCGGGCATGCCTTGCATCGTCAAGCCGGCCACCGCCACCTCCTTCGTGGCCGAGGCCTGTGTGCGTTTGATCCATGAAAGCGGTCTGCTGCCCGCCGGCAGCTTGCAGCTGATCGTGGGCGGCTCGGGCGATTTGCTGGACCGCCTGGAAGAGACCGATGTGGTCACTTTCACCGGCTCGGCCGATACCGCCGCCATGCTGCGCGTCAACAAGAACTTGATTGCGCGCTCCATCCCCTTCAACGGCGAGGCGGACAGCCTGAACTGCGCCATCCTGGCGCCCGATGTGGAGGTGGGTGACCCCGAGTTCGAACTCTTCGTGAAAGAGGTGGCGCGCGAGATGACGGCCAAGACCGGGCAGAAGTGCACGGCCATCCGCCGCGCCATCGTGCCCGCCCGCCACATCGATGCGGTGGCCGAGGCCCTGCGCGCGCGTCTGGCCAAGATCAAGGTCGGTGACCCGGCCGTGGACGGCGTGCGCATGGGCGCCCTGGCCTCCAAAGCCCAGCAGGCCGATGTGGCCGAGCGCGTGGCCTTGTTGAGCGCCGGCAATGAAGTGGTGTTCGGCGCCAAGGACGGCTTTGCGCCAGTGGGCGAGGGTGTGGGCGAGGGCGCCTTCTTCGCACCGACATTGCTGCTCTGCCGCGATGCCTTTGCCAACGAGCAGGTGCACAATCTGGAAGCCTTCGGCCCGGTGTCCACCTTGATGCCGTACCGGGAGCTGGACGAGGCCCTGAGCCTGGCCGCCAAGGGCCGCGGCAGCCTGGTCGGTTCCGTCGTCACCAAGACTCCGGCGATTGCCGCGCAGGCGGTCTATCACGCTGCGGCCTTCCACGGCCGCCTGCTGGTGCTGGATCGAGATGCCGCCAAGGAATCCACGGGCCACGGCTCGCCCCTGCCGCAGCTCAAGCATGGTGGCCCCGGCCGCGCCGGCGGTGGAGAAGAGTTGGGCGGCATCCGCTCGGTCAAGCACTATCTGCAACGCTGCGCCGTGCAGGGCAGCCCGACCATGTTGAGCGCCATCACCGGCGAGTACCAGCGCGGTGGCCGGGTGCAGGAGGATGCCGTCCATCCCTTCCGCAAGTATTTCGAAGAGATCCAGGTTGGCGATTCCCTGCTGACCCACCGCCGCACCGTCAGCGAGGCCGACATCGTCAATTTCGGCGGCGTCTCGGGTGACTACTTCTACATGCACTTCGACGAAGTGGCGGCCAAGGACACGCAGTTCGGCCAGCGCATTGCGCACGGCTACTTTGTACTCTCGGCCGCGGCGGGCTTGTTTGTCTCGCCCGCGCCCGGCCCGGTGCTGGCCAATTACGGCCTGGACACGCTGCGCTTTGTGAACCCGGTGGCGATCGGTGACACCATCCAGGCGCGCCTCACTTGTAAACGTCGCATCGACCGCGGCAATCGCCCCGACCAGCCGCCGCAGGGCGTCGTGGCCTGGGATGTGCAGGTGATGAACCAGCGTGGCGAGCTGGTGGCCAGTTATGACATCCTGACCCTGGTGGCCAAGAAGCCCGCTTGAGCATCCTCTGCTGACAGGGCCAGGCCGGCGCCGTGATACCGTGCCGGCCATGAACACGCATTTGCAAGCCGCACAGAACGTGGTGCTGAACGAGGAAGACACCTGGGTGCAGAGCGATCTGCTCTGGCGCGATGAGCGCTGGACCGCCGAGGTCATCAAGAACGAAGACGACGAGGGCTGGGCCGTGGCCATGACCCTGGCGGGCGAGGCCGAACCGGCCTTGGTCGGCCCCTGGACCATGGGTCGCGACAAGAAGAACCCCAAGCCCTTGTCGGCGCCGGCCTTTCACACTCTGGTGAAAACCGCCTCCGAGGTGCTGCGTCGGCATGAGCAGCAGCTCCATGCCCGCCTGCACAAAAGCTTGAAGATCGACACCGAGCAGGGCCGCATCCAGGTCTTGCTGGACATCGTGCCCGATGAAGACAACCCTTATGCCACGCTGACTGCCCGCAACGACGATGGAGAAACGATCGCGCAGATCAAGGTCGACGCCGGTTTCAAGCTGAGCGAAGCCTCGGCCCAGGCCTGGGCAGCGAAAGAGTTCTTGCGGCCTTGAGTTCGGCCTGAAGACCGTCCAACGTCCGGCGGCTTACTTGGCCGGCACGTTGTTGTTGGCTGCCGCCGCGTTCAGATCGGCGCGGCGTGCCCCGGTGAAGCGCTTGGCCCAGTAGGCCTCGCGCATGTCCTCCACCCGCACGGCGCCGCCGACGCGGGGCGAGTGGATGAACTTGCCCTCGCCGACGTAGATGCCCACATGCGAGAAAGTGCGGCGCATGGTGTTGAAGAACACCAGATCGCCAGGCTTGAGCTCGGTCTTGTTGATGGGCAGCAGGCTGGCCAGGCGGGCCTGTTCGTCGGCGCGGTGCGGCAGCACCATGCCCACGCTGAGCTCGAAGATGTGGCGGGTGAAGCCGCTGCAATCAAAGCCACTTTCGACCGACTTGCCGCCGCGCGTGTAGCGCACACCCAGGAAGTTCATGGCCGAGAGCACCAGGCCCGAGGCGGTGTCGCGCACCTGGTTCAGCAGGCTGTTGGATTCGGCTTGCGCCAGAAGGCCGCGTTCCTGCAGGAATCGGCTGACCGGGTCGCTGGCGTTGGCGGCGGTGGCGCCAACTGGGCTGTTGGCACCCAGGCTGGCGGAAGCTGCTGCAGCTGCAGGAAGGGCCGCGGCCAGGGTATTGGTCGCCGCATTCACTGTGTTGGCGGCGTGGCTGCTGTTGTTGCTGCCCGTGCCGCCGGTGTTGGGGCCGCTGTGGCTGGATCCCGCACCAGGCAACAGGCTCAGGCCGTAGGCGCCGGTGACCATGCCGGGCGGTGGCGCGCTTTGCGCCCGAGCGGCCGTGCTGCCCATCAGACCCAGGCCCGCAGCCAAGCCCAGCGCACAGACGGCGCGTCCGAGCGAAGTCACAGTGGGGGAGGGGGGCTGGTGGCTGGCGTCGAGCATGGTGTTCGGCGCGCAGCTTATGGGGGGGCTGTTGCGGGTGTCAAGCAAAGTGGCAGGCGACCGAGGGAAATCCCGGCGCAATCAGATGGCAGCGGACGCGTTCATCAGCCCCAGTCGCTGCTCGACCTAGGGCTAACCCTTGATTTGAACACAGATGATGCCAGAGCCGGCCATGCCGGGCCTTGCGGTCCGGCAAGGTTTCACGATCTGAGCCAGGAAAGGGCGCCTGGAGGCCGGGCGCCGGGGCGTGCGGCCTGCGTGCACACCGCGTCCTGGGCCTGTCGCAAACCCCGCTGTGTCCATGCGGCCTGCGGGCGCACAATCCTGGCCGACATGGGGTGGGCCGCTGAAGCCATGACCTGCGGCTCGCTCGGCGACCGCTCAGCCGCTTTGGCTGGATTGCGGCTCGCCCTCCCAGTTTTTTCCAGTTCATTCCATCTTTTTATTCGCCACCATGAAGCACAAACATTTGTTCCTCGGCGCTACGGCGCTGTGGCTGAGCGCCCAGGCGCTGGCCCAGGCCGGCGCGGTCAACAGCCTGCCGGGCCCGGCGTTCCCACAGTTCAAATCGGCCGCCCAGGTCAAATCGGCTTGTGATGCAGGCTTGGCCGGCGCCAAGAAGCGCTTGAGTGCGCTGGAGCGGCGCAAGCTGGACATCGGCTGGATCGCGGCCTACGACGATTACTACACCTACCAGGAGGATGTGCAGAACCCGATCGAGTTCGTGCTCAACGTCCACCCCGACAAAGCCGTGCGTGAGGCCGCCCAGGCCTGTGCCATGGCCTGGTCCGAGTACAACACCGGGGTCGGCCAGAATGAGAAGATCTATCGCGCCCTGAAGAGCGCGCCCACACCCACCGCTCTGGAGCGCGAGTTGCAGCGCGTGGCGCTGGGCAGCTTCGAGGATGCGGGCGTGGCGCTGCCGCCGGCCAAGCGCAAGCAGGCCAAGACCTTGCTGGTGCGCCTGGCCGAGCTGGATCAGAAGTTCAGTCAGAACCTGCGCGATGCTGGCGTCAAGGTGGCGTTCAGCGAGGCAGAGCTCAAGGGCGTGCCGGCCGGTGTCTGGGCCAAGGCGCCGCGAGACGCGCAGGGCCGCATCGTGTTGGGTGTGGACTACCCCAGCTCCGGCCCGGTGATCCAGATGGCCGAAGACCCTGCCGCGCGTGAGCGCATGTGGCGGGCCAAGAACAGCGAAGGCGGGGACGCCAACCTCAAGATCCTCGATGAGATCACGCAGGCGCGCCAGGATTTCGCCAAGCTCTTCGGCTACAACAACTTCGTGGACTTCAATCTGCGCCGCCGCATGGCCAAGGACTCGGCCACCGCGTGGAAGTTCCTCAACGAGGTGAAGAGCCAGGTGAGCGAGCGCGAAGTGGCTGATATGGCCCAGCTGCGTGCCGCCAAGGCGCAGCATCTGGGCACGCCGCTGGCGGCCACCCAGGTTTTCGCCTGGGACAGTGCCTTCTATGCCGAGCGCCTGCGGCAGGCGCAGTTCTCGGTCGACCAGGAAGCCGTCCGCGAGTACTTCCCGGCCCAGGAAAGCCTGCAGTTCGCCATGCGCGTGATCGAGCGCCTGATGGGCGTGAAGTACACCCGCGTGCCGGCCGAGCTGTGGCATCCGGAGGCGCAGGCCTATGCCGTCAGCGACGCAGCCAGCGGCAAGCCCCTGGCCACGCTTTACGTGGATCTGTTCCCGCGCGAGGCCAAGTACAACCATGCGGCCGTCTGGCCGCTGCGCTCCAGTGCCACCCGCATCGGCCGCACGCCCACAGCCGCCCTGGTGGTCAACTTCGACCGCAAGGGTCTGACCCTGGGTGAGATGGAGACGCTGCTGCACGAGTTGGGTCATGCCGTGCACAACAACCTGTCCAGCACCCATTACGCCGCGCAGGGCGGTACCAATGTCATGCTGGACTTTGTCGAAGCGCCCTCGCAGATGCTGGAGGACTGGGTCTACGACAAGAAAGTGCTCAAGCTGATGGCCGAGGTCTGCCCCAGCTGCAAGCCGGTGCCGGACGCCCTGGTGGACAAGGCCGTGGCGGCCAAGGAATTCGGCAAGGGCTCGCAGTACGGCCGCCAGCATCTGTTCGCCAGCTATGACCTGGCCCTGCACGGCCCGGTGCACCAGGAGCCGCTGGCCCTGTGGGCCAAGATGCAAGGCGCAACGCCTCAGGGTTATGTTGAGGGCAGCAAGTTCCCGGCCGGCTTTGCCCATGTGGCGGGTGGCTATGGCGCCGGCTATTACGGCTACCTCTGGAGCCTGGTCGTGGCCATGGATCTGCGCACGGCCTTCGCGGCCGACAAGCTGAACCCGGAGACCGGCATGCGCTACCGCAATCTGGTGCTGGGCCAAGGTGGCCAGAAGCCGGCGCCTGAGCTGGTGCGCGACTTCTTGCAGCGCGACAGCAATGCCAAAGCTTTCTTTGACTACCTGAACCGCTGATCATCGCCGACCCGGCTGCCGCCGCCCGCGGCTGCCCTGTTTGAAGGCCCGCAACTCCAGCACGGAGTTACGGGCTTTTTCATTTGCTTGCAGCTCAGGGTAATTGTTACGCCGAACGGGCTAGGCGCCACGCACAATGCCGCCCATCAATGCCCGCTGGCTCCGGCTCAATCCGGGCGCTGTGCGAGGACTCCGCCAGTTCTCGCGCCAGCCTCCGGTGTCGCCGAGCATGCGGCCTGTCCAACAGTTCTTTCAAAAGCCCATGGGAGCTCTTGCCTTGAAGTACCCCACGCTTCGTGCCATCCTTCTGACCAGTGTGCTGTGCGCGCCTGCATGGGCTGCCCATGCACTGAGCTTTGCCGTCAACGAAGGCGTCAGTTACCGCGTGCCCTTGAGCGAGATCCGCTCACGCTACGAAGGCATTGCCGCCGACCTCAGCAAGCTGCTGCGTCAACCCGTCACCATCGAGCCTATCGGCGACTATCCGACCCTGCGTCAGGGCCTGGCCGACAAACGCTGGGAGCTGGCCCTGGTGCATCCGGCGCACATCTCCATCGCCGCCATCCGCGACCAGGGTTACAGCCTGCTGGCCGTGACCAAGGGCTTCACCGGCTACAAGGCCAGTTTTCTGGTGCGCTCGGACAGCACGCTCAAATCGCTGGCCGAGCTCAAGGGCCAGCGCCTCGGCGCACCCGATGAAGACAGCATCACCTCCATGATGGTGCGCGCCACCTTGCGCGACAACGGCGTGGTGCCCAAGCAGATGGAGATCACCTACACCCGCTACCAGGACGCCGTGCCCTTCTTCGTGGAGAACCGCCTGACCCATGCGGGCGCCACCGCCTCCAACGCCCTGGTCAAGGACTGGCAGGAGAAGGGCGGCAAGGTGTTGGCGGCTTCCAAGGCCGTGCCCATCAAACACATCATTGCCAGCCCGCAGCTCAGCGCGGAACAGGTCGAGAAGGTTCGCGCCTATTTCCTGGCCCTGGACAGCAGCGAGGATGGCCGCAAGAAGCTGGAGCCCACCAAATGGAAGGGCTTCGAAGCCTACGACCAGGCGGCACTGCTGAAACTCGGTGTTTGGCTGGATGTGAAATGACATCTTTCGCTGCGACACTCCGACCCAAACCGGCCCGCTCCTGAATCTGAACGAGATGCAACGATGAGCCAAGACTCCCTGTTTGAGATGTTGTCGCAGCAATCGCAGCCCGAGGCCCCAGCCCTGCGTGCGCCGGGTCGCCCGGCCTTGAGCCATGGCGCATTGCGCCAGCTGGCGGCGGATACGGTGGCGCGTCTCAACCATCTGGGCATTGGCCGCAACGACCGGGTGGCCCTGGTTTTGAACAACGGCCCGGAAATGGCTGCTTGTTTTCTGGCCTGTGCCTGCGGGGTGGCCAGCGCGCCGCTGAACCCGGCCTACCGCGCCGAGGAGTTTGAGTTCTACCTCGGCGATCTGCAGGCCAAGGCCCTGATCGTGGAGCGCGGCAGCGCCTCACCCGCCGTGGCGGTGGCGCTGAAATTGGGCGTTCGCATTCTGGAGCTGGTGGTCGAGGACGGCGCGCCCGCGGGCAGCTTCACCCTGCACGAGACCGAGGGCGGCGCCCGCGCCGAGGGCCCGGCGGCGCAGGGCGGCTATGCCCAGCCCGACGATGTCTCCATGGTTCTGCACACCTCGGGCACGACCTCGCGGCCCAAGATCGTGCCGCTGTCGCAGCGCAATCTCTGTGCCTCGGCCCGCAACATCCGCCAGAGCCTGCAGTTCCAGCCCAGCGACTGCGGCCTGAACATCATGCCGCTGTTCCACATCCATGGCCTGATCGCCGGGGTGCTGGCGCCGCTGTCGTCGGGCTCCCAAGTGTTTTGCACGCCGGGCTTCAATGCGCTGAAGTTCTTCGGCTGGATGGACGAGGCCGCACCGAGCTGGTACACGGCGGTGCCCACCATGCATCAGGCCATTCTGAGCCGCGCGAGCAAGAACCACGATGTGATTGCCCGCCACCCGCTGCGCTTCATGCGCTCGTCCTCCTCGTCCATGCCGCCGCAGGTGATTGCCGAGCTGGAGCAGGTGTTCGGCGCGCCGCTGATCGAAGCCTACGGCATGACCGAAGCCACCCACCAGATGTGCAGCAACCCGCTGCCGCCGGCCGTGCGCAAGCCTGGCACCGTGGGCCTGGCTGCGGGCCCTGAGGTGGCCATCATGGGCGCTGGTGGCGCGCTGCTGGCGGCTGGAGAGACGGGCGAGATCGTGATCCGCGGTGCCAATGTGACGGCGGGTTATGAGAGCAATCCGAGCGCCAATGCCGAGGCTTTCAGCCAGGGCTGGTTCCGCACCGGCGACCAGGGCGTGATGGATGCCGATGGCTATGTGTCCATCACCGGCCGGCTCAAGGAAATCATCAACCGCGGTGGCGAAAAGATCAGCCCGCGCGAAGTGGACGAGGTGCTGATGGACCACGCGGCCGTGGCGCAGGTCGTGTGCTTCGGCATGCCGCACGCCAAGCTGGGCGAAGAGGTCGCGGCCGTGGTGGTGCTGCGCGAGGGTCAGGCCGCCAGCGAGCGCGAGCTGCAGGACTTTGTGGCACAGCGCCTGGCGGACTTCAAGGTGCCACGCAAGATCTTGTTCATGGACGAGATCCCCAAGGGAGCGACAGGCAAGCTGCAGCGCATCGGCTTGGCGCAGAAGCTCGGCCTGGCTTGAGGCGCGGCTGCGGCACCTTCATCGATTCATTGCCACACATGCGAAGAGAGGGAGAGCGTTTCATGGGAGTTCCTGCGATTCACAAGAAGTACCTCAAGTCCTGGTGGGTTGGGGCTCTGCTGGGTCTGGCGGCCGTGCAGGCCCAGGCCGCTGGCTGGGTGCCGGCCAAGCCGATCGAGTTCATCGTGCCTGCGGGCACGGGTGGCGGTGCCGATCAGATGGCGCGTTTCATCCAGGGCATGGTGTCCAAGCATCAGCTCAGCCCGCAGCCAGTGGTGGTGGTGAACAAGGCCGGGGGCGCCGGCGCCGAGGGCTTTCTCGACGTCAAGGGCGATAAGGGCAATCCGCACAAGCTGGTCATTACGCTGTCCAACCTCTTCACCACGCCCATGGCCACGGGTGTGCCTTTCAATTGGCGTGATCTGACCCCGGTCAGCATGCTGGCGCTGGACCAATTCGTGCTTTGGGTCAACGAAGAGGCGCCTTTCAAGACGGCCAAGGACTACTTCAACGCCGCCAAGGGCCAGAACCCCAACAGCTTCAAGATGGGCGGCACCGGCTCCAAGCAGGAGGATCAGATCATCACCGTGATGCTAGAGAAGTCCACCGGCAAGAAGATGATCTACATCCCCTACAAGGGCGGCGGCGATGTGGCGGTGCAGCTGGTGGGCAAGCATGTGGACTCCACCGTCAACAACCCCATCGAGGCCGAATCGCACTGGCGCGCTGGCAAGCTGCGGCCGCTGTGCGTGTTCGACGAGCAGCGCATGCCTTACCCGGAAAAGATCACGGCCACGCAGAGCTGGGCCGATCTGCCCACCTGTGCCTCACAAGGCATTCCGGTCAGCTATCTGATGCTGCGCGGCATCTTCATGCCGCCGGGCGTCAGCGCCGAGCAGACGGCGTTCTACCAGGAGCTGTTCAACAAGCTCCGCGCCTTGCCCGAATGGAAAGACTTCATGGCCAAGGGTGCTTTCAAGCAGACCGCGCTGCAGGGCGCGGAGTTTGTCGATTGGCTGGGCAAGAACGAGCAGCTGCACCGGGTGCTGATGAAGGATGCGGGCTTCATGGCTCAGTGAGTCACGGGCCCATCTCGGCTGGGAGGCGGGGTGATGAGCAAAGATCAGGAAGTGCAAGCTGGGCTGGAGTCGGGCGGCGAGGGCGCATCTGCCGCCGCACGGCCAGGTGCATGGCAGCTGCGTTGGGTGGAACTGGGCGTGGCCCTGTTTCTGCTCGTCGTGGCGGGCCTGGTGATCAAGGACAGCCTGCGCCTGGGCATCGGCTGGGCCGACGATGGGCCGCGCTCCGGTTATTTCCCGTTTCGCATCGGCCTGGCGCTGGCGGCCTGTTCGGCCTGGCTGCTGATCCAGCAACTGCTGCGTTGGCCGCGCTTGCGCAGCCGCGTGTTTGCTGAAGGTGCGCAGCTGCGCGATGTGGCGGCGGTGCTGCTGCCAACGGCGGTGTTTGTCGCCGCCATCCCCTGGCTGGGCATGTATCTTGCGGCCTGCTTGCTGGTGGCCTGGTTCATGTGGCGCAACGGCGGCTACCGCTGGCCCAGCTTGCTGGGTGTGCCGCTGACGGTGAGCGTCAGCTTGTTCCTGCTCTTCGAGCGTGCCTTCACTCAGCCCCTGCCCAAGGGGCCGATCGAACACTGGCTGGGCTTCTGAGATGGATGATTTTTCCAATCTGCTGCACGGCTTCTCGGTCGCCGCCACCGTGCCCAATCTGGGCTATATGTTGGTGGGCATTCTGCTGGGGGTTTTGATCGGCGTGCTGCCGGGTTTGGGTGGCGCCAATGGCGTGGCCATCCTGCTGCCGCTGACCTTCACCATGGACCCCACCACCGGCATCATCATGCTGTCCTGCATCTACTGGGGCGCTTTGTTCGGTGGGGCAATCACCTCCATTCTGTTCAACATCCCTGGCGAGCCCTGGTCGGTGGCCACCACCTTTGATGGCTACCCCATGGCCCAGCGCGGCCAGGCGGCGCAGGCGCTGACGGCGGCCTTCACCTCCTCCTTTGTGGGCGCCGTGTTTGCCACGCTTCTGATCACCTTTCTCGCGCCGCTGCTGGCCCGCTTTGCCCTGCGCTTCGGCCCGGCGGAGTTGTTCGCCGTGCAGTTGCTGACCTTCTGCAGCTTTGTCGGTATGAGCCAGGAGGCGCCGGTCAAGACCCTGATCGCCATGCTGCTGGGCTTTGCCCTGGCCGCCGTGGGCATGGACGACATGACCGGCCAGCTGCGCATGACCTATGGCTTCACCGATCTGCTCAAGGGCTTTGATTTCTTGATTGCGGTGATCGGCCTCTTCGGTATCGGCGAGATCTTGCTGACCATGGAAGAGGGGCTTGCCTTCAAGGGCCAGAGCGCCCGCATCAGCCCGCGCGTGGTCTGGCAGACCTGGGTGCAGCTGCTGCGCCACTGGAAGACCTTTCTGCGCTCCATGGCCATCGGCTGCTGGATGGGCATCACGCCCGGTGGTGCCACACCCGCGTCATTCATGAGTTATGGCGTGGCGCGGCGCATGGCCAAGAACCCCGAGGACTTTGGCAAGGGCGAGTTGGCCGGTGTGGTGGCGCCCGAGACGGCCGCCCATGCCGCCGGTACCTCGGCCCTGCTGCCCATGCTGACCCTGGGCATCCCGGGCTCACCCACCGCGGCCGTGTTGCTCGGTGGCCTGGTGATCTGGGGCCTGCAGCCGGGGCCCATGCTGTTTGCCGAGCACAAGGATTTCGTCTGGGGCCTGATTGCCAGCATGTACCTGGCCAATATCGTCGGCTTGCTCGTGGTGCTGACCACCGTGCCTTTCTGGGCGGCCATCCTGCGCGTGCCTTTTGCCATCATCGCGCCCATCATCATCGTCACCTGTGCCATCGGCGCTTACACCGTGCACAGCTCCATGTTCGATGTCTACCTGATGCTGGGTTTCGGCGTGCTCGGTTATTTGTTCAAGAAGCTCAAGTACCCGATGGCGCCGCTGGTGCTGGCCCTGGTGCTGGGCGACAAGGCCGAGGCCAACTTCCGCCAGTCCATGCTGCTCTCGCAGGGCGAGCTCAGCATTTTTTGGTCCAATGGCCTGGTCGGCGGCATCACGGGCCTGGCCTTGCTGATGCTGCTTTGGCCGCTGATCGATGTGGCCAAGCGCTGGGCCCGCGGTCCGGCGGCAGATGCACAACAAGAGGTGAAGGCCGTATGAGCGGAATGAGGACAGGCGCATGAAGTTCGCCATCGTGGGTGCAGGGGCCATCGGCGGCCTGCTCGGGGTGCGCCTGGCCGCGGCCGGTGAGCAGGTCTGCTTCATCGCTCGCAACAAGAACCTGGCCGCCATCCAGGCCCAGGGCTTCACCCTGATCGAGGAAGACGGTCGCGAGCTGACGCAGCCGGCTGGCCCGAACTTGCATGCGGTGCAGCCCATGGCCGAAGCCGGTGTGCAGGATGTCGTGCTGCTGACCGTCAAGGCGCATCAGCTGGTCGATCTGCTGCCCGAGCTGCCGGCCCTGATCGGCCCTAAGACCTTGATCGTCAGCATGATCAACGGCCTGCCCTGGTGGTATTTCCAGGGCTTGGCCGGCCCGCATGAGGGCCGCGTGCTGGAGTCGGTTGACCCGGGCGGCGCCATCGCCGCCACGCTGCCCTCGACCCAGGTGATCGGCAGCATCGTCTACCCAGCGGCGCAGCTCGAGGCGCCCGGGCGCGTGCGCCTGATCGAGGGCAATCGCTTCAGCCTGGGTGAGCTGGACGGCCAGCGCAGCGAACGCATCGAGGCCTTGTCGCAAGCGCTGATGCGCGCCGGCTTCAAGGCGCCGGTGGCCAAGGACATTCGCTCCGAGCTCTGGGTCAAGCTCTGGGGCAATCTGAGCTTCAACCCGATTTCGGCCTTGAGCCACGCCACGCTGGAAGACATCTGCCGCTTCCCGCTCAGCCGCGAGCTGGCCGCGCGCATGATGGGCGAGGCCCAGCAGGTGGGCGAAAAGCTGGGCGTGCAGTTCAAGATCTCCCTGGACAAGCGCATCGCCGGCGCCGAAGCCGTGGGCGCCCACAAGACTTCGATGCTGCAGGACGTGGAAGCCGGCCGGGCGCTGGAGCTGGAAGCCTTGCTCGGCGCCGTGGTCGAGCTGGCCCGCATCACTGAGACCGTGACGCCGAATCTCGACGCCATCTATGCCGTCACGCGCTTGCTGGCCTTGAGCCTGAGCCGGCAGGGTGGCCGCTTGCAGATCAGCCCGGCCTGACACCACTCGCGGAGGCGGGCTTCAGCGCCGCCAGTCGGCTTCGATGAAGCGCAGCACCGCATCCTCATGGTGCGGGCCGATCACCTGGTGGGCTTCCTGCTTGACCGCCTCGATGGCATTGGCCACGGCGATGCCGCGGTGGGCTGCGCGCAGCATCTTGATGTCATTGACATGGTCGCCAAAGACCACCACCTCGCGTTCCTGCAGGCCGTAGCGCTGGGCCAGCAGCTGGATGCCCTGGTCCTTGGTGGCGCGCCGGTCGTGCACGGTCAGCCAGGGCCAGCCGGGCTTGTAGAGGTCCTCGGCGAGATGGGTTTCCACCGCATCGCCGCAGAGCGCGTCGATGTCCGCCTGCAGTGCCGCCAGCGGCGCTTCGCGTTCCACCACCACAAAGGTCACGGCCGGGTCGCGCAGCTCGTCTTGCAGGCGCGGGCTGTGGCGCAGGCGCGGGTCCGCATTGCGCTGGCGTTCGGTGACAAAGGCCTGCTGCGCCTCGTTGTGCACCGATTGGTAAAACAGCTGGTCGCCCAGCGGGCCGTGGGTGGAGACAAAAGGCATCAGCCCATGCTGGCGGATCAGGGCGAATACGGCCTGCGCCAGGGCGGGCTCCATGGCGTTGACCACTTCGTGCTCGGCGCTGGCCATATCGCTGAGGTAGGCGCCGTTGCTGCCGATCACGGGCAGGCGCAGGGGCAGGTCGCCGAGGATGTGGCGGATCGACGTGACATGGCGGGCGCTGGCCACGGTGAAGAGCAGACCTTGGTCCAGCAGGCGGGTCAGGCCGGCGCGGGTGCTGTCAGCCAGGCGGCCTTGTGGGTCGAGCAGGGTGCCGTCGAGGTCGGAGACGTAAAGCGTCATGTCGGGATCAGGCTGCAAAAAGAAAAAGGGCGGCTGAAGCCGCCCCGGGGAAAAGATGCGATCGGCGCAAGGTGCTCAGAGCACCTCGGAGGCAAAGTCTGCCAGACGCGAGCGTTCGCCGCGCGCCAGCGTGACATGGCCGCTGTGGGCCCAGCCCTTGAACCGGTCCACGGCATAGGTCAGGCCCGAGCTGCCTTCGGTCAGGTAGGGCGTGTCGATCTGCGCGAGGTTGCCCAGGCAGACGATCTTGGTGCCGGGGCCGGCGCGGGTGATCAAGGTCTTCATCTGCTTGGGCGTCAGGTTCTGCGCCTCGTCAATGATGACGAACTTGTTCAAAAAGGTGCGGCCGCGCATGAAGTTCAAGCTCTTGATCTTGATCTTGCTGCGCACCAGGTCGTTGGTGGCCGCCCGGCCCCATTCACCGGCGGCGCTGTCGCCACGGGCCAGCACTTCCAGGTTGTCGTCCAGGGCGCCCATCCAGGGGCTCATCTTTTCCTCTTCGGTGCCGGGCAGGAAGCCGATGTCCTCGCCCACGGGCACGGTCACGCGGGTGACGATGATCTCGCTGTAGCGGCGCTCGTCCAGCACCTGCGAGAGGCCGGCGGCCAGGGTCATCAGCGTCTTGCCGGTGCCGGCCGTGCCGGTCAGGGTGACGAAGTCGCAGTCGGGGTCGAGCAGCAGGTTGAGGGCGAAGTTCTGCTCGCGGTTGCGGGCGGTCACGCCCCAGACCGAATGCTTCTGGTTGCCGTAGTCCTTGAGCGTGCGCAGCACGGCGGTCTTGCCGGTGATCTCCAGCACCTTGGCGTAGAGGGGCACGGCGCCGGGCGCTTCCAGGTAGACCAATTCATTGACCAGCAGCGAGGGTACCAGGGGGCCGCTGATGCGGTAGTAGGTCAGGCCACCTTGCTGCCAGCTTTCCATGGTCTTGCCATGGCGCTCCCAGAAGTCGGCCGGCAGGGCTTGCACGCCCGTGTACAGCAGGTCGGAGTCTTCCAGCGTCTTGTCATTGCGGTAGTCCTCGGCCGGCAGGCCCAGGGCACGCGCCTTGATGCGCATATTGATGTCCTTGGACACCAGGACGACTTCGCGCTCGGGCTGCTGGATCTTCAGCGCCTGCACCACGGCCAGGATCTGGTTGTCGGCCTTGCCTTGGGGCAGGCCGGCCGGCAGAGGCGTGTCGATCAGCTGGGTCTGGAAGAACAGCTTGCCGCCGGCTTCGCGGTGACCGGTGTGGTCCAGAGGCAGGCCCTTGGCCATTTCCTCGATGCCGCTGCTTTTCAGGCCGCCGGCGAGGTTGTCCAGCTCGCGGCTGACCTGGCGCACATTGCGCGCCACTTCGGTCATGCCCTTTTTGTGCCCGTCCAGCTCTTCGAGCGTGATCATGGGCAGGTAGATGTCGTGTTCCTCGAAGCGGAACAAGCTCATCGGGTCGTGCATCAGCACATTGGTGTCGAGCACAAAGAGCTTGGGCGCGGCGCTGTCGGCTTTCTTGCTGGCCTTGGCCGGCTTGGTGGCGCTGCCGGCCTTGCCCGCGCTTTCGGGCGTGGGTTTGCTGGCCTTGGGCTTGTCAGCGGGGTAGATGGTGGGGGCCAGGGCATCCACGGGCAAGGCCGGTGCGGCTGCTGGTTTTGCAGCGCTGCGGGTTTTGGCGGTAGGGCTGCGGCCGCTCACTGCGGCTGTGGCGGGCGCGGGTGCAGGTGTGGGCGCAGCGCTCAGCTTGGGGGCGGCCAGGCTGCGGCTGCTGGCTTTGGCGATCGGGGTCTCGGCTTTGCTGCTGGGGCTCACCGCCAAGGTGTTTGCAAAGGCGGTGGGCTCGAGGCGGGCGGCGCGTTTGGTCGGGGGCTTGGGCAGTGGCATGGTGCTCAGTGTTCGGGTGAGGTGAAGCTCACCACGCAGTCGGGAAGAAAAGCCGTGACGGCAGGCCGGGAGGCTGATGACGAAGCGGGCGGTCGAAAAAAGCAAAAAGCCGCACAGGCTGCTGTGCGGCTTGATGGCTTTTGGTCTCGGGCTTCGCGGCTCTCGGGCATGAATCCATTATGCACAAAGCCAGTGACGCCGCCGCCCAAATGCGCAGGCATGAAAAAAGCCGATGCGGGCAGGGCCCGAATCGGCTTTTGCTAGGCGCAGAGCCCGCTGAATCAGGCCGCAGCCTTTTTAAGAGCGCTGACTTCCTTGAGGACTTCGTCCACATGGCCAGCCACCTTGATGCCACGCCATTCGGCGCGCAGCACGCCCGAGGCGTCGATCAGGAAGGTCGAGCGCTCGATGCCCTTGACCTTTTTGCCGTACATGATCTTGTTCTTGACCACGCCGAACATGTGGCAGAGCTTTTCTTCGGTGTCTGCGATCAGCTCGAAGGGCAGTTCCAGCGTTTGCTTGAACTTGTCGTGCGAGGCCATGTTGTCGCGTGAAACACCCAGCACAACTGCGCCAGCTTTCACGAAGTCCTTGTGGCGGTCGCGAAATTGCATCGCTTCCGTAGTACAACCGGGAGTGTTGTCCTTCGGGTAGAAGTACAGCACCACGGCTTGACCCAGGAAGGTTTGTGGTGTGAACTTCACGCCTCCGGTGGCAAGGGCTTCAATTTCCGGGAGAGGTTTGTTGAGCGCTGGCGTCATGTGGCGGTCTATGTATGATGTGCCCGGCTGGGCATAGCCGTTGATTATACGGCCTTTGGCGAGCCCCCTTCGGGAGGCCCGCGTTCGTCATTTAGGGGGATTGCCCTCGGTCCAGCGCTTGTGATGTGTGCCAGATTGAGCCCGGGATGGGTTTCAAGCGTACTGATTGCGCACTTCCAGCGCCCTTGCAAAGCCGATTGCAGCCTTCTCAAACGCCCCACCAAGCCCCGGTGTTTTAGGCTTCGATCAGCAAAGCTGCAAGCACGGCGCGATGCTCGCTGCTGAGCACGTTGTAGGTGCGGCAGGCCGCCGCTAGATCCATGGTTTCGATGCCGATACGGGCCTCGATCAAGCTGCGGTAAAGCTTGGGGTTGGCGAAGCGGATGCGGCTGCCGCTGCCAAAGATCACCAGTTCGGGCTTCAGGCTCAAGATCTGTTCAAAGTGCGCTTCCGTCAGATCCTCAAAGCGCGTCAGCGCCCAGGACTGCACCTCGCCGCGCCAGGGCACCAGCAGGCTGCTGCGGTGTTCGTCGGCATTGACCCGGACGCTTTGCCCGTCGTGGCGCGAAATGATGTTGCCGCCTTGCGGCTCGTCGAGTTGGAATTTCATCGTGGCGGGGAGGGCGGGGTGGGGGTGACGGCCATGCCGGGGCCTGCGAAGGCTCACTTGCTTGTACTCTCAGGCGGCGGGTGCCTGAGCAGCCGCAGCCCTGTGATTAAATTGTATGGTTTTGCACTGCAGCATGAGGACCTCCGGGCCTTCTCGCCCCGCAGTGTCGAAGTTTTTCCAGCCCCACTTGCCCCCACAGATCGCCCGAGGAGTCCCCGTCTTGAAGCCCATCGCCAAGTCCAGCAAGCTCGCCAGCGTCAGCTATGACATCCGTGGCCCCGTGCTGGACAAGGCGCGCCAGATGGAGGATGAGGGCCAGAAGATCATCAAGCTGAACATCGGCAATGTGGCTGCCTTCGGCCTGATGCCGCCGGACGAGATCGTGCAGGACATGATCCGCAACCTGCCCGATGCTGCCGGCTACACCGACAGCAAGGGCCTGTTTGCCCCGCGCAAGGCCGTCGTGCACTACACGCAGGAAAAAGGCGTCAAGGGCGTGACGGTGGACGATGTCTACCTGGGCAATGGCGCGTCAGAGCTGATCCAGATGGCGATGAACGCCCTGGTCAACGATGGCGATGAGGTCTTGATCCCGGCGCCCGACTTTCCGCTTTACACCGCGGTGGTGGGCCTGTCCGGCGGCAAACCGGTGCACTACCTCTGCGACGAGGGCGCGGGCTGGCTGCCCGACCTGGACGACATCGAGTCCAAGATCACGTCGCGCACCCGGGCCATCATGGTCTGCAACCCCAACAACCCGACCGGGGC
Organism: Burkholderiales bacterium PBB2; assembly: GCA_002255955.1. Classification (GTDB taxonomy): domain Bacteria; phylum Pseudomonadota; class Gammaproteobacteria; order Burkholderiales; family Burkholderiaceae_C; genus Paucibacter_A. The sequence continues at coordinate 49,073 of NKIM01000036.1, forward strand.
GCTGTACCCGGACGACCTCTTGCTGGGCATCATCGAGATCGCCCGCCGCCACCAGCTCTTGATCTTCGCGGACGAGATCTACGACAAGACTCTGTACGACGGCAACACGCACACCAGCATGGCCAGCCTGGCCGATGATGTGCTGTTCGTGACCTTCAACGGCCTGTCCAAGAACTATCGCTCCTGCGGCTACCGCGCCGGCTGGATGGTGGTCAGCGGCGAGAAGCGCCATGCCCGCGACTACATCGAGGGCCTGAACATGCTGGCCTCGCTGCGTCTGTGTTCCAACACGCCGGGCCAGCTGGCCATCCAGACCGCCCTGGGCGGTTACCAGAGCATCAAGGACCTGGTCGCCCCGACCGGCCGCCTGTGCCGCCAGCGCGATCTGGCCTACGAGCTGCTGAGCCAGATCCCGGGGGTCAGCGTGGTTAGACCGAAGGCAGCGCTCTACATGTTCCCGCGCCTGGACCCCAAGGTCTACCCGATCACTGACGACCAGCAGTTTGCCTACGAGCTGCTGGCCGAGGAAAAGGTGCTGATCGTCCAGGGCACCGGTTTCAACTGGGTGGCGCCCGACCACTTCCGCCTGGTCTTCCTGCCCAATTCCGACGACCTGAAGGAAGCGATCGGCCGCATCGAACGCTTCCTGGCCCATTACCGCAAGCGCCACGGCACCTGAGCCGCCGTCCCGGGTTTGTTTTCTTCGAAACGTGAACAGCAAAGTGACAGACAGCATGAAAGCGATCAAAGTCGGCCTCCTCGGCATTGGCACCGTGGGCAGTGGCACCTTCCATGTGCTGCGTCGCAACCAGGCGGAGATCAAGGGCCGCGCCGGCCGCGGCATCGAAGTGAGCATGGTGTGCCGCCGTGATCTGGCCCAGGCGCGCCAGATCGTGGGCGATGCCGATGTGGTGGTCACTGCCGACCCCTTCGAGATCATCCGCAACCCCGAGATCGACATCGTGGTCGAAACCATCGGCGGCTGCGATCTGGCTCGCAGCTTGGTGCTG
>NKIM01000037.1 GCA_002255955.1 Burkholderiales bacterium PBB2
ATCCGCGGCGCCGGCGAGATGCTGGGCGAGCACCAGAGCGGCAATATGATGGAGATCGGTTTCCAGCTCTACAACGAGATGCTGGCCGAGGCGGTGCGCTCGCTCAAGGCCGGCAAGGAGCCCGATCTGCTCTCGCCCCTGGGCGCCACCACCGAGATCAATCTGCACGCCCCCGCCCTGCTGCCCGATGCCTACTGCGGCGATGTGCACCAGCGCCTCTCGCTCTACAAGCGCCTGGCCACCGCCGAGAAGAGCGAGCAGATCGACAAGCTGCTGGAAGAGGTGACCGACCGCTTCGGCAAGCTGCCCGCGCAAGGCCAGACCCTGTTCGACACCCACCGCCTGCGCGTGCTGGCCAAGCCTTACGGCGTGCTCAAGATCGACGCGGCACCCTCGGTGATGAACATCAACTTCCGCCCCAACCCGCCGATTGATGCCATGCGCGTGATCGAGCTGGTGCAGAAGAACAAGAGCATCAAGCTGGTCGGCAACGACAAGCTGCGCATCGACAAGGCGCTGAGCGATCCCAAGGACCGCGCGCAAGCCATTCGCGAAGTGCTGAGGCTGCTCGGCCAACCCCTCAAGCAGGACTGAGTTTTTTATTGATATGCATGACCTCGTGACTCAAGGCTTCACGCCCCCGCTGCGCCTGGCCGACTTCCGCCTCGCCGCTTTCGACATGGACTCGACCCTGATCAATATCGAGTGCATCGACGAGATCGCCGCCGCCGCGGGCAAGAAAGAGGAAGTGGCCGCCATCACCGAAGCCGCCATGCGCGGCGAGATCACGGATTTCAAGGACAGCCTGCGCCGCCGCCTGGCGCTCTTGCAAGGCGTGCCGGTGAGCGCGCTGGAGCAGGTGCTGCGGGAGCGCCTGCAGTTCAACCCCGGCGCGCGCGAGCTGTGCGCGGCGCTCAAGGCTGCGGGCTTGAAGCTGCTGCTGGTCTCGGGTGGCTTCACCTTCTTTACGCGTTATGTCGCCGCCGAGCTGGGCATGGACTGGGTGCGCAGCAATGAGCTGGAAATCAAGGACGGCCAACTGGCCGGCGCGCTCGTGATGCAGCCCTGGGGCGAGATCTGCGATGGCGAGGAAAAGCGCCGCATGCTGGAGCAATGCGCGGCCGAAATCGGCGCCCTGCCCGCCCAGTGCATCGCCGTGGGCGACGGCGCCAACGACCTGCCCATGATGGGCGCGGCCGGCCTGTCGGTGGCGTTTCATGCCAAGCCGCGGGTGCGCGAGCAGGCCATGGTGGCGATCAACGCGGGCGGGCTGGATCGCCTGCTCGAGGTCTTGCGCTGAAGCCTGACATCGCCGCCCGACCTTGAAGATCTGGACCTACCACTACCCGGTTGACCTCGACGGCCAGCGCTACGCGCTGCGCTTCGAAGCCGGCTTGCGCGGCTCGCGCCTGCTCCTCAGCCATGAGGGGCAAACGCTGGAGGACCGTCAGGACTTCGGCCGTGACCCCTATCGCCTGCATCGGCTGCAACTGGACACGGCACAAGGCCCGCTGCTCTTCGAGCTGGGCCCGCGCACGGTGCTCAGCTACGGCGTCAAGGTGTCGCGCCAAGGACAGGTGCTCTACCGTTCCCACCCCGACCCCTTCGCCTACCTGGCCCGGGTGCAGGCCATGATGGCCAAGCGCCAGCGGCAGGCTTCGGCGCCGGGCGCACCCGATTTCTCTCGCCTCAAGGGCCAGGCGCCCGCGATCGCCGTGGACATTGCGCGCGGCCTGCTTTTCTTCGTGATGGGCAAGCTCGGTGACCTGCGCACGGCCGCCCTGGTGACGGCCGCGGCGGGCCTGGCCTTGCTGCCGCTGCAATGGGCGATCAACCGCTTCGCGCCGCCTGAGCGGCGGGTCGATCTGCTCGGTGGCATGGCCTTGTTCGGCGTGGTGGTGATGTTGCTGTCGGCCGGCTTCTCCTGGTACTTCGAGTCGGAGTTTCTGGTGCAGCTCAAGGCCAGCGTGATCGGCGGCCTGGTGGCCTGCGCCTTCGGCGTTGACGCGCTGGCCGGCGGCCGCTGGCTGGGCAAGCGGGTGATGACGTACCTGGTCTACAGCGACATCGACGCGCGCCGGCTCTCGGCCGGCATGTGTGCCATGGGCCTGGCCCTGGCCGGCGTCAATGCGGCCGTGGCCAGCCTGATGTCCAAGGACGCCTGGCTTTGGTACACGCTCTGGGGCGATCTGCTGCTGGTCTTCGTGCTGTCCAATCTGGCCATCCACTGGGCGCGGCGCAAGCCCGGCCCGCGACCGGCCTGAATCGTTCCACTCTCACCGAATTCGCCCCCGCCCCCTCGCCATGCGCCACACCGTTGAACTCCGCCACGCCAGCCGCCTGCTCAACACCGGCCCCACCGTGCTGGTCAGCAGCCGCCACGGCGCGCAACAGGATGTGATGGCCGCGGCCTGGAACATGCCGCTGGATTTCGAGCCGCCCAAGATCGCCGTGGTGATCGACAAGAACACCTTCACCCGCGGCCTGATCGAGGCCAGCGGTGAGTTCGTGATCGCCGTACCCTGCGTGGCGCAGGCGGCCATGGTCACCGGCGTGGGCCACTGCAGCGGCCGCGATGTCGACAAGTTCGAACGCTTCGGCCTGCGAACCCAGCCGGGCTCTCAGGTGGCGGCGCCCCTGATCGAGGGCTGCCTCGCCTGGCTGGAATGCCGGCGCATCCCCGAGCCCGCGCAGGAGCAGCGTTATGACCTGTTCCTGGCCGAGGTGGTGGCCGCCTGGGCCGAGGACTGGGCCTTCACCGAGGGCCACTGGATCGAGCCGAGCGATGCGAGCCGGCGCTGCCTGCACCACCTGGGCGGCGGGCGCTATTTCAGCAGCTCGGGCCTCATCGACACCCAAGCCGACTCCTGAGCCGCTCTCAAGCGGCGTGCAGGGCCTGCTCGCTGATCACCACCCCGTCGGCATCGGCATACAGCCACTCACCGGGCCGCACCGGCAGGCCATGCAGATGCAGGACCAGATCGCTCTGACCCTGAGCTTTGCGGTCGGTGGGCATGGGCACATGGCCGAGAGCCAGAATGCCCAGCGGCGCGGCCGCCAGCTCGGCCAGATCGCGCACGCAGCCATGAATCAGCAGGCCGGCCCAGCCATTGGCGGCGGCCGCCGCAGCCAGATTGCCGCCCAACAAGGCGCGGCGCAGCGATCCCGCGCCGTCCACCACCAGCACCTGCCCCTGGCCCGGGCTTTCCACCGCTTCCTTGACCCGGCTGTTGTCCTCGAAACACTTCACCGTGCGAACAGGCCCGGCAAAGCGGCCCAGGGCCCCATAGCTGCGGTACACGCCCGGCAGCACACGCAGGCGGCCAGACTCGTCGGACTTGAAGCGGTCGCAAATATCGCAGGTCGAGAATTCCATGTCGGGGCATAGGCTCCGGGTCAGTTCACAACAGGGCCAAGAGCAAACTCAGGCCGGCGGCAAGACCTTGATGCGCGCATCCTGGTACTGCACCACCTGGCCGGCGCGGATCTTGGCGGTTTTGCGCAATTCTTCGCGCCCGTCCACCTGCACATGGCCCTCGCTGATGACGACCCGGGCACGCCCGCCGCTCTCCACCAGACCGTTGGCCTTCAGCAGCTTGTCCAGCTCAATGAACTCGCCGCGCAATTCGAAATCGATGTGTTGCATGGCGGCATTGTCCCAGAGTGGCATGCGCTGCCTGTTGGGCCCAGCCGCTCACCCTCTAAACTCCGCGACGCCCACCCTTCCGGCGCTCGGCCTGCAGTTCAGAGGCCCGGGCCTTCAGATCCACAGATCCGCCCACGGCAGTTTCGCCGCTGAACCATGATTCGACCCTTTCGCCAGACCTTGGCCGGCATCCCCTTCGCCACGGATGTCACTCATGCGCACGGGCTGCAGGCCCCCAGATCCGGCCTGCTGCTCGGCCTGAGCCTGGCCCTGAGCCTGTTGGCTCCACCGTCTGCCTCGGCCGGCGAACGCAGCGAAACGGCCATTGCCCTGCAGCTCTGGACCGTCACCCAGGCCGTGGCCGAGGTGCGAGCCCTCCCCGCCCGACCCGGCACCGGTGCGGAGGCTGCGATCTGCCTCAAGGCCCTGGGCCCGGACAACTTCCGGGCTTTCGCCGGCGAGCTGGCATCGCAGGCCTACAAGCCCGAGGAATTGCGCGGCCTGGACCGCTTTCTTGGCACGACCTTGGGCCAGAGGGCGCTGCAGCTGCAGCTGGCCGAACTGCGACAAACCATGAGCCCACCCCGGCCAGGCCAGGCGGCAGCACCCGCACCCGTCATCGCTTTCACGCAAGCCGAACAGCGCGCGCTGAGCGCCTGGCCGCGCGAGCTGGTCTTGCTCAGGCACGGCCTCAATCGCCAGAAGAGCGTGCAGACCCAGCTTCAAGAGCATGTGCTCACCCGCATCCAGGCCTGCAATGCAGCGGCTCAGGCCAGCGCCCGCGATGCAGAGGCCATGCAGACGCTGCGTCAGACCCACGCACAAAGCCACCCGAACCTGCTGAACGCCTTCCAGTGCCTGGCCCGCCAGCATCGCGAGCCCGATGCGCAGCAGGCCGTGCAGGCCGCGCGCCAGGCCTATCTGGACCTGCATCAGCAGATCGAGCAGGTCAGCCAGCCGCGCCTGCTCAAGCCGGGCTTGGAGGCACTGAGCCAGGCCTACGCGCAGATCCCGCGTGGCGCCCTGAGCAGCAGCGACGCGGCCGTTTGCGAGAACCTGGGCCTTCAGTTCGAGGCCTTGCGGCAAGACATCGAGCGGCCCTCAGACCCGACAGCCCGCTAAAGCTCGCCAGCGCTTCGGGCCTCCTCAGTCACCCGTCGCGGCATGACGACGCGGCGGCAACCCGCTCCAGCGCGGCCGCTGCCCTCGCCTGCGCCAGTCGCGATAGATGCCGCGCAGCCAGATGTGCAGGACACCCAGGCCGAAGAGGACGCCCATCAGAAAAACCAGGTAGGAATGGGGCTCGGAATCCAGCAGGCGGCCACTGCCATCTTGCAGCTGCCAGAGTTGAATCACATCGCCCGGCTGGCTCCAAGACGGAAAGCGACCTCGCGCGACGGTGTAAACCCGCTCTTGCTCCCGGCCGTGCTCCAGGCCCTGCTCCAGGGCTTCAGCATCGCGCGGCAGCAAGCGCAGCTGCACATAGGCCTTGCGCCCGCTGCCATGCTCTTCGCGCGCCAGCACCCGCATGTCCAAGGCCTTGGCCTGGCTGCGAAAGCGCTCGTTCTCGCGCAACTCCCAGCAACCCACCAGGATCAGCAAGCCGGGAACGATCATGAGGATCAAGAGCGCGCGCAAGGCGCACCACCAGGTCAGCGCCTCGTCCTCGCGGCGCCCGCCACGCGCATGGCCATCGGGCAGCCAGCGGCGACCGCGGCGCCAGGGCGCCTTGGCATCCCGGCCCTCGCCGCCACAGGCCCAGAAGCCCTGCAAACGCCGCAGCAGCTCGGCCCGGCTGAGGTCATCTCGCTCGGTGCGCAGCAGGCGCTGCTCGGCATCCGCAGCCTCATCATCCAGCAGCTCCAGCTGAAAGCCCGTCGCGGTGCAGCCGGCCGCCTGCAGGCAGCGGCCCCCGGGCGCTTCCAGCACGACAAAGCTGCCGGGTTCGCGGGCGCTCCAACTGTCCAGCGCCTGCGCCAGCTCGTCCGCGCCGTGCACCTGACGCCGGCCACCGGGCTCCAGCGCCAGCCACATCGGCGTGTTCAAGACTTAGGGGCGGCCAGGCGCTGCTCGGCGGCGGCGCGGATGGCACTCAAGCTGCTGCGGCTGGTGGAGACATCGCTGGACAGGCGCAGATGGATCAGGGTCGGCTGCTCGGGCGCGGCCATCGCGGCCTGCAGGGCGGGCTCGAAGTCCTCGGTGCGCTCCACCCGCGCCGAGCGCCAGCCATAGGCCAGGGCCAGGGCGGCGAAATCGGGGTTGTAAAGATCGCTGCCCGAGACCCGGCCCGGGTACTCGCGCTCCTGGTGCATGCGGATGGTGCCGTAAGTGCCGTTGTCGACCACCACGCAGATCAGCCGGCGGGCGCCATAGCCCGTGGCCGTGGCCAGCTCCTGGCCGTTCATCAGAAAGTCGCCATCACCGGCGATGTTGACGACCCAGCGGTCCTGTTGAAGCAGGCTGGCTGCCACCGCTGCCGGCAAGCCATAGCCCATGGCGCCGCTGGTCGGCGCCAGCTGGCTGCGGCCATAACGCTGCAAACCGGTGTAGCGGTGGAAGCGGTGCAGCCAGCCGCTGTAATTGCCCGCGCCATTGGTGAACACCGTGCCCTCGGGCAGGCGCCGGCCCAGGGTCTTGACGACCTCGGCCATGTCCAGGGGGCTGACCGGCTGCGGCTGCAGATTGCCTTGGTAATCGGCGTGCGCCTGCTGAGCCCATGCGCTCCACGAGACTGCCTCGGGCACCGGCAGTGAGGCCAGGGCCTGGGCGGCGCAGCTCATGCTGGCGTTGATCATCTGGTCGGCCGCGTAGACCCGGCCCAGCTCCTCGGCGCCGGCATGGATGTGGATCAAGGTCTGGGCCGGGCGCGGCGCCTGAAGCAAGGTGTAGCCACCGGTGGTCATCTCGCCCAGGCGCGGGCCCACGGCAATGACCAGATCGGCCTCCTTGATGCGCTGCGCCAGCTTGGGGTTGATGGCGATACCGACATCGCCGGCATAAAGCGGATGCGCGTTGTCAAACAGATCCTGGAAGCGAAAGGCACAGCCGACCGGCAGCTGCCAGCGCTCCGCGAACGCTTGCAGTGCAGCGCAGCTCTCGGCCGTCCAGCCGCCACCGCCGGCGATGACGATGGGGCGCTGGGCCGCCAGCAGGCGCTCGCGCAGCTCGGCCAGAGCGGCCGGGCTGGGGTAGCTTTGCGCCGCCTGCACGCGCGGCAGCACCGGCGCGGCCGTCGTCTGGGTGAGCATGTCCTCGGGCAGCACCAGCACCACCGGGCCGGGGCGGCCCTGCAAGGCGGTGTGGAAGGCGCGGGCCACGTACTCGGGCAGGCGGTCGGCGTCCTGCACCTCGCCCACCCATTTGGCGAAACCGAGGGTGCCGGGGCCGAACATCTGCCGGTAGTCCAGCTCCTGGAAGGCCTCGCGGTCGCGCTGGTCGCTGGCCACCTGGCCGATGAAGAGAACCATCGGCGTGCTGTCCTGGAAGGCGGTGTGCAGGCCGATGCTTGCGTTCGTCGCACCCGGGCCGCGGGTGACAAAACAGATGCCGGGGCGGCCGCTCAGCTTGCCCTGCGCCTCGGCCATGAAAGCGGCGCCGCCCTCCTGGCGGCAGGCGATGAAACGGATGCCGTGCTCGCGGTGCTCGTGGAAGCCGTCGAGCACGGCCAGGTAGGACTCGCCAGGCACACCGAAGACGGTGTCCACGCCCTGTGCGATCAGGGCTTCGACCAGGGCATGGCCGGCCAGGCGGGGCGCGCTCGCGCTGGGCGCGACTGCGGAAGATGGGAGGCTGGGGCTGGAGCTCATGCGCCCCACTTTAAACGCCGCGCCAGGCCTCCCGCCTCTGGGCTTACCCGCCATTGCAGCGGCAAGTTCCAGCGCCTTTGTGTCAGATCAAGACCTGCGCACGGCCTCAATCTTTGCGCCCGCGCCGCACCAGGCTGGCCGCCGACAGGGCCGACAACAGGGCCAGGGCCGCGCCCACAAACACCGCGCCCGGGTGGCCGCCATCGAGCAGCGCGCCGAAGACGGGCGCCGCTGCGGCGAAGCCGATGTCCAGGCCCGAGTACACCGTGCCATAGACCCGGCCCGTGGCGCCCGGAGGCGCGGCGCGCTTGATCAACATATCGCGCGAGGGGCCGGCCAGACCGGTGCCGAAGCCGGCCAAAGCGACGATGAAGCCGGCCAGCGCCGGCGCCACCCAGCCAGTGGCAGCCAAGATCAGCAGGGCCGCTGCAATGCTCAAGGCGATGGCGATATTGCGCTCAAGGGATTTGCCCTTGGCCACCCAGAAGCCGCCGATCACCATGCCGATGGCACCGCAGAACATATAGCCCGTCACCACAAAGGCCGTGGCCGCCAGCGGCAGGCCGTAGAGCGCGGACAAGGCCGGGCTGGCAAAGCTCTGGATGGCGCTCAGAGAGGCGGTGGTGAACAGGAAAAAGGAGAAGCACAGCCAGACCGAAGGCAGGCGCAAAAAGGCGAGCGGATGCTCGGGCGCCAGGGTGGCTGCGCCGGCTTTCTCATGCGCCCAGCTGCCGTGGGCATCGTCAATGGCCTCGCGCTTCCAGGCCAGCACGGCGATCACCACCAGGCCCAGCAGGGCCGTGCCCAGATAGGCGTAGCGCCAGTTGCCGCTCCAGCTGCTCAGGGCCAGCGCGAACAGCGGCGCCAGGCCCCAACCGATATTGCCCGAGATGCCATGCACCGAAAACGCATGGCCCAGGCGCGCCGGTGAGACCCGCTTGTTGAGGATGGTGAAGTCCACCGGATGAAAAGGCGAATTGCCCAGCCCCGCCAGCGCCGCCGCCAGCAGCAGCCCGCCAAAACCCTGGGCCAGGCCGGCCGCGGCCGAGGCCGCCACAAAGCAGGCCAGCGCAGCGAACAGGATCGGGCGGGCGCCGCGACGGTCCACCACAAAGCCGGCCAGGGCCTGGCCGATGCCCGAGATCACAAAAAAGGTGGTGACCAAGAGGCCCAGCTGCGAGTAGCTCAGGCCGAAGTCGCGGATGAAGACCGGGAACAGCGGCGGCAGCAGCATGTGAAAAAAGTGCGAGGTGCCATGGGCCAGGCCGATCAGGCTGATGGTGGCAATGTCACGGCGCTTTTGCTCGGCCGCGGCCTGCTCGGGGGCCAGGCCGGCGGCGGAACTTGGAGGGGTCAGGACTGCAGAAGAGGAATTCATGCCCTCAATGTAGGCGGCCCCTCCCCGGCCGGGTTACGATAGTTCGCCAAAGAGTATTGAATTTCCGCCATGAGACCATCCACCCCTGCTTTGCGAGCCACCGGCCGCACCAGCCTGCCGCCGCTGGACCCGCAACGCTACGCCCCCAGCGCCGCGCGCCCGGTGCGAGCCAAGGCGCGGCAGATGGAAAGCTGGATGGACATCCACGCCCACCACCACGACTGGGGCCAGCTGGTGTTCTCTATCAGCGGCGTCGTGCGGGTGAACACGCCGGACGCCACCTTTTTGCTGCCGCCCGGGCGGGCGGTCTGGATCCCACCGCTGCGCGAGCATGCGGTCACCGCCGTCGAGCGCGCCGATCTGCGCACGCTCTACCTGCATGCCGCCCCACCCTCCAGCCGGCCCGAGGCCTGGGCCCAGGCCCGGGTCCTGGAGGTGACGCCGCTCTTGCGGGAGCTGGTGCTGCAGCTGGCCCGCGGCGGCGAGAGCCCGCCCGAGCTGGCGGCGCAGGAGGCCCAACGCGAGCACTGGATCGCCAGCCTGGTGCTGGACGAGCTGGGCCGGGCCAAGCCCTTGCGCCTGGGCGTGGACCTGCCGCAAGACCCGCGCCTGCGCCGCCTCTGCGAAGCCATTCTGCAGGCGCCGCAGCGCCACACCGCCCTGGCCGACTGGGCGGCCGAGGTGGGCGCCAGCGAGCGCACCGTCTCACGCCTGTTTCGCGAGCAGCTGGGCAGCAGCTATGCCCAATGGCGCCAGCAGGTGCTGCTGGCCCAGGCCCTGAGCCTGGCCGCCCGCAAGCGGCCCATGAGCCTGATCGCCGCCGAGCTGGGCTATGCCAGCGCCAGCGCCTTCAGCGCCATGGTCACCCGCACCGTGGGCATGCCGCCGAGCAAGTTCTTTGCCGAGGCCTGAGCAAAGCACCCTCCGCACCGCGCCCTTCACCCTGCGCAGCCGCTGTCCATCGGGCCTGCGCTACCATTTCCGCCCATGACACAGGTACTTTTCGACTACACCCGCCAGGACGCCCAGGGCGACAGCTGCACCGCCCACGCCTGGGCCAAGGTGCCCGCGCCCCTGAACCCCAGCCAAAGACAGGCACTCAAGGCCCGCGCCGCCGAGCTGCTGCGCCAGCACAACGCCGTGCTGGTGGCCCATTACTACGTCGATGGGGACCTGCAAGACCTGGCCCTGGAAACCGGCGGCATCGTCTCCGATTCGCTGGAGATGGCCCGTTTCGGCCGCGACCATGCGGCCCAAACCCTGGTGGTGGCCGGTGTTCGCTTCATGGGCGAAAGCGCCAAGATCCTGAGCCCCGAGAAGCGCGTGCTCATGCCCGATCTGGACGCCACCTGCTCGCTCGATCTGGGCTGCCCGGCCGATGAATTCGCGGCCTTTTGCGACGCCCACCCGGACCGCCAGGTCGTGGTCTATGCCAACACCAGCGCCGCCGTGAAGGCCCGCGCCGATTGGATGGTGACCAGCTCCTGCGCGCTCGAGATCGTGACCGATCTGCATGCCAAGGGTCAGAAAATCCTCTGGGCCCCGGATCGCCACCTGGGCCGCTACATCCAGGAGCAGACCGGCGCCGACATGCTGATGTGGAACGGCGCCTGCATCGTCCACGACGAGTTCAAGGGCCTGGAGCTGGACCTGCTGCGTGAGCAGCACCCGGGCGCCATGGTGCTGGTGCACCCCGAATCGCCCAAGAGCGTGGTCGACAAGGCCGATGTGGTGGGCTCGACTTCGGCCCTGATCAAGGCCGTGGTCGAAGGCACGGCGCAGGAGTACATCGTCGCCACCGACAACGGCATCCTGCACCGCATGCGCCAACTGGCGCCGGGCAAGACCCTGATCGAAGCCCCCACCGCCGGCAACAGCGCCACCTGCAAGAGCTGCGCGCACTGCCCCTGGATGGCCATGAACGGCTTGCAGAACCTGGTCGATTGCCTGGAACAGGGCCTGGGCGAAATCCAGATCGAGGAAGCGATCCGGGTCGAGGCCCTGGGCTGCATCGACCGCATGCTGGACTTCACCGCCGCGCTCAAGGCGCGCCAGGCCCAAGCCCAGGCCGCCGGCAGCCTCGTGCCCGGCATCGGCGCGGCCTGATTCGGCAGCGGCGGCGGCACGCAAGCGGCCGGCCACTGGGGCCAGCCGCGCTTCCAGTTCGTTGGCAGATTGCCCGCTTGGCTTGAGGGCTGAGCCGCTGGACTGCCTTATACTCAAATGATAATAATTCTCATTTGAGTTTTCGTGAAGTCCTTGCACCCCACCCCCTCGCTGTCTCTTCTCCTCCCCCTGCTGCTGGCCGTCCCCGAAACCTTCGCTGCCAGCACCCCTGCCGAACTGGAGCTGCCGCCGGTCACCGTCTACGGCGTGCGCAGCGTCAGCCCTGGCAAGACCAGCATCAGCAGCGCCGAGATCGAGCGCCAGCAGGCGCTGACGGTGCAGCAGCTGCTGGACAATCTGCCCGGCGTCGACCTGAACGGCAGCTTCCGCCCCGGTGGCCAGAGCCTCAATATCTGGGGCTTCGGCGATGTCGAGGACATCCGGGTGCAGCTGGACGGCGCCAACAAAGGCTTCGAGAAATACCGCCAAGGCTCCATCTTCATCGAGCCCGAGCTGATCAAGCGCATCACCGTCGACAAGGGCGCGCACTCCGTGCGCTTCGGCAATGGCGGCTTCGGCGGCACCGTGCAGATCGAGAGCAAGGATGCGGCCGACCTGCTGCAACCCGGCCAGCGCCTGGGCGGTCTGGCCAAGATCGCCTGGCACAGCAATGACGGCCAGCGCCTGGGCTCGGCCAGCGTGTTCGCGCGGGCCGAAGACGAGGCTGCCCTGCCCTGGCAGTTCCTGCTCGCCGTCACCGCCCGCGACTCGGGCAACCAGCGGCGCGCCGACGGCAGCGAGTACGAGTTCTCCAACACCCATGCGCGCTCGGCCCTGGCCAAGTTGAGCCTGCCGATCGGCGAAGCCAAGCTGACCCTGTCCGCCATCGAGGGACGCAGCAAGGCCTGGTCGCCCTTTGCCGCCAAGCGCGACGAGATGCCGGCGCCGACAGCGGCCGAGATCGCCAAATACGGCGAGCGCGAGGCCTGGCTGCGCAAGGTCCTGTGGCGCGATCAGCGCGACAGCAGCCAGACGCTGCAGTGGCAGTACGCCCCGGCGGCGCAGCCGCTGCTGGACCTGCAGCTGCGCCTGACGCGCTCGTCCAGCGTGCAGGACGACCAGCGGCCCGACAGCATCAGCAGCGATTTCGCCGCCAGCCTGGGCAAGCAAAGCCATGCCAGCTACCGCGACCAGCAGTTCGAGCTGAGCAACACCGCCCGCTTCGCCACCGGCGCGCTGGCGCACGAGCTGGCCGCCGGCCTGCAAGTGCAGCGCCACCAGCGCGACACCCTGATGCTGCTGCACACCCGCACGCAGGACGCCAGCTACAACTACGGCTGGCTGCAGCCCTACTACATGCCCAGCGGCCAGCAGCGCAGCCTCGCCGGCTGGCTGGAGGACGAGATGCGCTGGGGCCGCTTCAGCCTGAAGCCCGGCCTGCGCTACGAGCAGGTACGCACCGAGGGCCAGCCCAATCTGGCCCCGCGCTACAACGACCCCAAGGCCGGCCATGATTACAGTGCCGCCCGGCACAGCGGCTGGTCCCAGCACCTGGCTGCCAGCTGGCGGGCCAGCGCTGCGACGAGCTGGTTCGCCGATGCCGGCCGCAGCTGGCGGGCACCGGTGATCGACGAGATGTTCGAGGTCCAGTCGGCCGCGGCCAGCGCGCCGGCGACCAGCCGCGGCCTGCGCAAGGAGCGGGTCACCGCCCTGCGCGGCGGGCTGAAGTTCCAGCAGGCCGACTGGCTCAGCGATGGCGATGCTCTGGCCGCGACCTTCACCGCCTTCCGCAATCTGGTGCACGACAACATCCACAAGCGCTTCGGCGTCATGGTGGAGCCCGGCAGCGTGCGGCCCGCGCAGCTGCCCTTCTACCGCAACCTGCCCGGCTACCGCAGCGAGGGCCTGGAAGTAGAGGCCCATTACGAGCAACGCCGCTACTTCATGACGGCCTCGCTGGCCTGGATGGACGGCGAGCACCGGGGCTCGATCCGCGACCCCTGGTCGGCCAAGAACCAGCCGTTGATCGACATCGGCGCGCCCAAGGCGGTGCTGGTGCTGGGCGCCAAATGGCCGGCGCACGGCCTGGCGCTGGGCTGGCAGGGCAAGTTCGTCGGCGCCCAGACCCAGGTGCCGGATGACGAGATCGTGCCCTACGCCCTGCCTGCGGCCAAGGGCTATGCCGTGCACGGCCTGTTCGCCCAATGGCAGGGCCGGGGCCGCTGGGCCGGCAGCCGGATGCAGCTGAGTGTCGACAACCTGTTCAACCGCAGCTACCAGCCCTATCTGGCGGAGGCCGTCTATGCGCCGGGCCGCAATCTGAAGCTGAGCTTCAGCCAGCAGATCTGAGCCACGGGCAAGGAAGCGAAATAGCAGCCGGGCGCGGCTTTTTCTGCCACGCCCGGCGTGTAAAAACGTTTATCGTTGCAGGGATCAAGCCGCCCTGCCGGCGAAACGCGGAGACCCCTGCACCATGAGTCAAGATTTCAGCTCGCTCTACAACCACCATGAACGCGAGGTGCTGGCGGCCGTCATGGCGCTGGCGCACAAATACCCCAGCATCGAGGCCGACGGCGACCTGCTCTGCGATGTGGCCTGCGTGGCCCTGAACCGCCTGCCGCCGCGCTACATCCGCCACGCGGTGGATTTCCTCTTCTACCTGACCGAGAACGAGCGCCGCGAGATCGACGCCGCGATCGAAGAGGCGGTCGACTACGCCTTCAACTTCGTGCAAGCCCGCACCGCCCTGCGCCAGCAGGCCTGAGGGGCGCGGCCTCTCCGTTCAGGGCTTGCGAAAGCCGTGCCGCGCCAGCACCGCCTGGCCGGCCGGTGAGAGCAGGTAGTCGATGAACTTGCGCGCCTCGCTGGCCTTGTTGCTGCCGGCGATGGCCGCGACCGGGTAGCGAATGGCCGTGTCCGTGGGCACGGCAAACAGCAGCTTGACCTTGTCTTTTTGCGCAAAGGCATCGGTGGCGTAGACAAAACCGGCATCCACCTCGCCGCGCGCCACATAGTCCAGCGCCTGCCGGACATGGATGGCGTAAATGGCTTTGGGCTCCACCACGGCCCAGAGCTTGGCCGACTCCAAGGCCGCCTTGGCATAACGCCCTGCCGGCACGCCCTCCGGCTTGCCCAGCGCCACGCGCTTGACAGCCGGCCGCGCCAGATCGGCCAGGCTGCTCAACGCTGCCCCGCCCTCTGCGGGCGTCACCAGCACCAGCTCATTGCTGACGAAATTGAAGCGGCTGCCCGAGAGCAAGAGCTTCTGCGCCTCAGCCCGGTCCATGGTCTCCTGGTCGGCCGTGGCCAGCACATCGACCGGCGCGCCCTTGCTGATCTGGGCCAGCAAGGCATCCGAAGCGGCAAAGTTGAACAGCAGCTTGGTGCCCGGGTTCTGCGCCTCGAAAGCCGGTCCCAGCTCCTTGAAGGCATTGCTGAGGCTGGCAGCCGCCGACACCGTCACATCGGCGGCCAGGGCCGCGCCACTCATCAGACCCAAGCCGGCCAGGGCCCATCCACGAAGGCGCTGCATGATGGCGCTCAACGCTTGGTGGTGCGCAGGCCGCGGTCGGCCACCAGCACCGTAGGGAAGCTGACCGGCAGGGTGCGCGGGTAGTCGCGGCTGTAGTGCAGGCCGCGGCTTTCGTGGCGCAGGAGCGCCGAGCGCACGATCAGCTCGGCGCAATCGACCAGATTGCGCAGCTCCAGCAGGTCGCGGGTGACTCGGAAATTGGCGTAGTAATCGTCAATTTCAGCGCGCAGCAGATGGATGCGGTGCAGGGCCCGCTCCAGGCGCTTGGTGGTGCGCACGATGCCGACGTAGTTCCACATCAGCAGGCGGATCTCGTCCCAGTTGTGGGCGATCACCACCTGCTCGTCGGCGTCTTCGACCTGGCTCTCGTCCCAGGCCGGCAGGGGCGCAGCCGGCAGATCGGGCAGGCCGAGGATGTGCTCGGCGCAGGTCTGGCCCAGCACCACGCATTCCAGCAGCGAGTTGCTGGCCAGGCGGTTGGCGCCGTGCAGGCCGGTGTACGCGGTTTCGCCCACGGCATAGAGCCCGGGCAGATCACAGCAGGCCTGCAGATCGGTGACGGCGCCGCCGCAGGTGAAATGCACGGCCGGGACGACCGGGATCTTCTGCCGCGCGATGTCGATGCCCAGGGCCAGGCAGCGCGCATGGACGGTGGGGAAATGTTCCTTCAAGAAGGCTTCGCCCAAATGCGTGGCGTCCAGCCACACATGATCGACGCCATGCTTTTTCATCTCGAAGTCAATCGCGCGGGCGACGATGTCGCGCGGCGCCAGCTCCATGCGCTCGTCATGCGCGGCCATGAAGCGGCCGCCGCCGACATGGTCGGGCAGCACCAGATGGCCGCCCTCGCCGCGCAGCGCTTCCGTGATCAGGAAGCTGCGCTCTTGCGGGTGGTAGAGGCAGGTCGGGTGGAACTGGATGAACTCCATATTCGCCACCCGGCAGCCGGCGCGCCAGGCCATGGCGATGCCGTCGCCGGTGGAGGTGTCGGGGTTGGTGGTGTAGCGGTAGACCTTGCCGGCGCCGCCGGTGGCCAGCACCACGGCGCGCGCGGCCAGGGCCTCGACGCGCTGGCTGTCGATATTGAGGGCGTAGATGCCGTAGCAGCGCGGCTCTTCCTCGCGCTGCACATGGCGCGAGGTGATCAGGTCCAGCGCCATCCAGCGCTCGCGCAGGTCGATATTGGGATGAGCCTGAGCGGCGGCCAGCAGCTGCTCATGGATGGCCTTGCCAGTGGCGTCCGCCGCGTGGGCGATGCGGCGCACGGCATGGCCGCCTTCGCGCGTGAGGTGTAGGCCCAGCGGGCCTTCTTCGTCGGCGGTGAAGGGCACGCCCTGGTTGACCAGCCACTCGACCGCCTTGGCGCTGCGCTCGGCGATGAAGCGGGCCGTGTCTTCGTCCACCAGGCCGGCGCCAGCATCGCGGGTGTCGCGCACATGGGAATCGATGCTGTCATCGCTGCCCAGCACGCCGACGATGCCGCCCTGTGCCCAGGCGGTGGCGCCCTCGCCCAGCTGGCGCTTGGCCAGCACCACCACGGGCACGCGGTCGGCCAGGTGGAGCGCTGTGGTCAGGCCGGCCAGACCCGCGCCGACGATGACCACGGGGAGCGAAGTGTCCGGATTCGGCATAGCGGCAGTTGTCATGAAATCGAAAGAAAAACGCCCCGTCTCGGCGGGGCGCTGAGAAATCAGCGTGGGCCATTCTAGGAGGCGCAGGGGAGACCGCTGTGCGGCAGGGGCGGAAGCCGGGCCGAGCCTGCAGTCAATTGCGCCGCGTCAAACATTAAATGCGAATTGTTCTCATTTATGAATCTACAATGCACGGCAACGCTGGTCGGGCCACCTGGGCACCGACCGAGCCCAGGCCTCAAACGTCAGGCCCGCAGTTCGCGGGTCTTGGCGGCTCCTCTTTTTCTTCTCGTTCGCGCTTTTTCTCCCCTCTTCATGTCACGCCCTCCCCGCTCCGCCCGCCTGCCCCGCGCCCTTCCTTTCACCCCTCACGCCCTCGCCCTCGCCACCAGCCTGTGCAGCGCTGCCGCCGCCAGCCAGGCGCAAACGCTGCCCGAGGTTGCGCCCACCAGCTCGGTGCAGCAGCTGGAACGCACCGTCGTCACCGCGACGCGCAGCAGCAAGGCGCTGGAAAAAATCCCCGGCGCGGTCAGCGTGATCGGCCGCCAGGACATCGAAAGCCAGAGCCTGATCAGCGAAGACCCGAGCCAGCTGCTGACCCTGCAGATCCCCGGTTATGCGCCGGCGCGGCAGAAGATGAGCAACTTCGGCGAGGGCCTGCGCGGCCGCACCGCCCTGCTTTTGCTGGACGGCATTCCGCAGACCAACCCGCTGCGCTTCGGCGGCCGCGAGGGCTATTTCGCCGACCCGATGATCGTGGAGCGCATCGAGGTGGTCAGCGGCGCTTCGGCGGCCCAGGGCATGGGCGCCACCGGCGGCATCATCAACACCATCACCCGCGGCCCGCGCCGGGTCGGCACCCAACACCTGCTGGAGCTGAAATTCGGCAGCCAAGGCCACAGCGACAGCAGCAGCTGGAAAACCGGCTACCGCCTGGAACACCTGAGCGAAGGCCCCGATCCCTGGAGTGCCCTGGTCTACCTCGGCCAGCGTTCGCAAGATGTGGGCGTGGACGGCGAGGGCCGCATGCTGGCCACCGAATCTCTGCATAAGGCCAACGACGCCTTCATCAAGCTGGGCCAGCGCCTTGGTGATCAAGAGCTGCAGCTGATGTTCAACCAGTTCACCGCCCATGGCTTCGAGGACTGGGTCGATGTGCCGGGGGACCGCGCCCGCGAGCTGCCCGCTTCCTCCAAGCCGGGCCGGCTGGACTACCAGCCGCTCTACAACCGCAGCCGCTCGGCCAGCCTGAGCTGGAGCCACGCCGATCTGGCCCAGGGCCAGGCACAGCTGCAGCTGTTCGCCCAGCGCTTTGCCGCGCGCTACAGCGGCGGCGTGATCGCCACCTTCCAGGACGCAGCCATTGCGCCGCTGAACACCCTGGTCGACCAGAGCCAGATCGAAGCCCGCAAATGGGGCCTGCGCGCCAGCTGGGTGCGCCAGGACTTGTGGACCCCGGGCCTGGAGCTGACCCTGGGCCTGGATGTGCTGGACGATGTCTCGCAGCAAGACCTGACCCTGACCGGCCGCGCCTGGGTGCCGCCGCTCAAATTCCGCAGCACCGCGCCTTTTGCCCAGCTGGAGTACGAGCTCGGCGACTTGACCGTCCGCGGCGGCCTGCGCGATGAGCACACCCAGCTGCAGGTGGACAGCTACAACACCCTGGCGTTTTACGGCAAGCCGCGCGTGCAAGGCGGCGAACGACGCGCCAGCGAGATGGTCAAGAGCCTGGGCGCGGTCTGGCGCTTCGGCCGCAGCGGCTGGTCCAGCTTTGTGTCCTACAACGAGGGCTTTGGCCCGCCGGATGTGGGCCTGATCCTGCGTGCCGTCAAGGCCGCCAACAGCTCAGTCTCGGACCTGGTGGACCTGCAACCCATCGTCACCCAGAACCGCGAGCTGGGCCTGGCCTGGCGCGGCCGGCAGGCCAGCGTGTCGGCCTCGGTCTACGAATCGCGCTCCGACCTGGGCAGCCAGCTGATCGTCAGCAATGGCATCGGCACCGTGCAGCGCGTGCCCATCACCGTGCGCGGCGTGGAAGTGAGCGGCGAATGGCGGCCGAGCGAGCAGCTCAAGCTCAGCAGCAGCTATGCCCGCACCCGCGGCCGCACGTCCAGCACCAGCAATGGCGGCGGGCTCGACCTGGACCTGGGCGCCCGCTCGCAAGGGCCGGACAAATGGGTGGCCGCCGCCACCTGGCAGTTCGCCCCGCAATGGAGCAGCCAGCTGAGCCTGCAGCGGCAGCTGCCGCGCCATGCCAATGTGGGCAAGTTCTCGGGCAAGACCTCGCTGGAAGAGCACTTCAAGGGCGTCACCTTGGTCGATGCCTCGCTGAGCTGGAACACGGCACAAGGCCAGTGGAGCGCCGGCGTCGAGAACCTGTTCAACCGCCAGTACATCACCTACTACAGCCAGGCCCACTACGCCGGCACGGGCGAAGACTTCTACGCCGGCCGCGGCCGCGGCCTGAGCCTGAGCTGGCGCCGCCCCTTCTGAACGTGGAGACGCTGCACATCATGCAAAACCCGGCCCGGGCCCGGCGCTGGAACGCTCGCAAGCTCTGGGTCTGGCTGCACCGCTGGGTGTCGCTGGCGGCCGGCCTCTTGCTGGTGCTGCTGGGCCTGAGCGGCAGCGCCCTGGTCTGGCGCGCCGAGCTGGATGCAATGCTCAACCCGGCCTGGTTGCAGGCGCGGCCGGCCTGCGCCGCGGCCGAAACCGCCCAAGAAGCGGAGCCCATCCGCCGCGTACTGCAGCTGCTGGCCGAGCAGGCGCCCGGCCGCAAGCCGGCCCTGATCGTGGCACCTGCCCAGCCGGGCGCCGCCTACCAGGTGTGGGAGCGTCGCGATCCGCAGACCGGCTGGCGCCGCGAGCATTTCATCGATGCCCGCTGCGGGCACTACCTCGGCCACCGCGATCGCGGCGCCGTGCGCTGGGACGCCGCCCATTTGATGCCCACGCTGTTCGAGCTGCACCGCTACCTGCTCAGCGGCGACCGTGGCGAGACGGTGGTCGGCATCGGCGGCCTGGTGCTGCTGGGCCTGGGCCTCTCGGGCATCTGGCTGGCCTGGCCGGCGCGCCCCAGCTGGCGCAGCTGGCGGCAGGCGCTGAGCATCAAGACAGGCTCCTCGACCGCTCGCACCTGGTTCGATGTCCACCGCGCCGTGGGCCTGTGGATGGCGCCGGTGCTGATCGTGCTGAGCCTCACCGGTGCGGCCCTGGCCTTTGGTGACAGCACGCGCGCCCTGGTCGGCAGCGTGCTGCCGGTGCAGAGCTGGCCCAAGCTCAAGCCATCAGCGCAGCCTGCGGCAGCAAGCGCCGACTGGGACTACGACGCCCTGACCCGCGCCGCCGAAGCGCAGTTCCCCGCGGGCCAGGCACGCTGGACGCGCATCACCCTGGCCAAAGCCTCCGAAGGCCAGGCGGAGCTGCGCCTGCTGCAGCAGGGCGAGTGGCGCAAGGACACCGGCAGCACCCGGCTGCGACTGAATCTTCAAGGTGAGCCCCAGGCCCTGCACGACCCGCTGCACACCGCGGCGGGCAATCAGGTGCTGGATTTCATCTACCCCCTGCACAAGGGCGAAGCCTTGGGCCTGGGCGCGCGCCTGCTGTGGACGCTGTTCGGGCTGGTGCCAGCAATTCTGCTGGGCAGCGGAGTTTTCTTGTGGCTGCGGCGCCGGGCGGCGCGCGCCTGAGCCCGCAGCGGCGGCAACTCAGCGCGCATCGGCCCCGTCGCTGAGCCGCCGCCATTCCGGCGGCGCCCAGAGATGCTTGAGGGCCAGCCACAGGCTGCGTTCACGCCGCATGTCCGCGAACATGGCCGCCCATTCGTGGGCATTGAGCCAGAACAGATTGTGGGTTTCGACTGGGTGCTGCAGGCCATAGTCCACCGGTTCGTCCTCCGGCACAAACGTGCCAAAAAGCCGATCGAACACGATCAACATGCCGCCGAAGTTGCGGTCGATATAGACCGGGTTGCGGCCATGATGGGCGCGGTGGTGCGAGGGCGTGTTGAACACCCACTCGAACCAGGCCGGCATGCGATCGACCCACTGGGTGTGGACAAAGAACTGGTAGCCCAGATTGAGCGAGAGCGCGAACAGCACCCAGCGTGGCTCGAAACCCAGCCAAACCATGGGCGTGTAGAACAACCAGTTGCCGGCGATGGGGTAGAACCAGCTCTGCCGCATCGCCGTGGTGAAGTTCATCTGCTCCGAGCCATGGTGCACCACATGGGCGCACCAGAACCAGCGGATGCGATGGCTGGCGCGATGGAACCAGTAGTAGAGGAACTCCACCGCCAGAAACAGGCCGATGAAGTTCAGCGGCGTCACCTCGATGGTGAACAGCCGGTGCTGGTAGATCCAGCCCATGGCCGGCAGCACCCACACGGCCAGCAGGACCAGATCGACGAGCAAATAGCTGCCCCCGCTGTTCATGCTGTCCAGGGTATCGCGCCAGCGGTAGACGCGGCGCTGACGCAAGCGCCAGGCCTCCAGGGCGATGAAGACCATGAAGAGGGGCGAGAGCAGCAGCAGGGTCAGGTCGCGCCAGTCGCCATGGCGCAGGTAGAGCTGCTGGAAGAAGTCGTTCAGGGCGTCCATGGTGGGTGCGCAAGAGGGAAGAAGCCGCGGCAGCCGACATGATGCGCCGCCGTGCGCGCTGCTGCTTGACGCAGCGGGCCAATCGCTTGACGGATCACGCCAAATCGATGCCGCCCTGGCGTTTATCCCGACCGCAGAGAAACACTGCTCGGGCATCATCGCGGCCTGTTTTCCCATGACTTGCCGCTCATCACCTCGCCCATGACCGAAGCCCGTGTTGCCGCCAGCTATGTGCAGCTGCTCTACGAGCATGTCGCCGAGCTCGGGCTTGACGCCCCCGCCCTGCTGGGCTCAGGCCCGGCCGCGGGCGAACATTTCGTGTCGCTGAGGCGCTGGCAAGCCTTGCTTCAACAGGCGCAAACCATGGACCCCGGCCCGCCGGCCACCTTCGGCCTGCGTTTGGGCCGGGGCATCAGTCCGCGACATTTCGGCGTGATCGGCTACGCCGCCCTGGCCTGCGGCACCCTGGCGCAAGCCTTGCAGCGCCTGGAGCGCCACCACCGCTCGGTCTACGACGTCAACCAGGCTCAGGTCGAGCTGCGGCCGGAAGGCCTGCGCATCGTCTGGGGCGTGGAGCGCGGCCGGCCAGGTGCTCTGGTGGACGAAACCGCCCTGGCCGCCCTGATGCAGCTGACGCGAGATTTGAGCGGACGGCCGCTGCGCGCGCTCGGCGTGGATTTCGTCAATCCCCGGCCGGCCGATGTGAGACCCTACGAGGCCTTCTTTGGCGGCCCGGTTCGCTTCGCCCAGCCGCTCACAAGCCTGACCCTGGCCCACGAAGACCTGGCCCTGCCCTTGCGTGCCTCCGACAGCGCTCTGCTGGCCCTCTTGGACGAGCAGGCCGAACGCCTGCTGCGCGAGCTGGGCACGGCGCTCAGTGAGCCCGTGGCCTTGTGGCGCCACACCTTGATCGGTCTGATCCGCTCCGGCCGCACCGCCCTGGCCGATCTGGCGCAAGCCCTGCACCTGAGCCCGCGCAGCTTGCAACGCCGCCTGAGCGAGCAAGGCAGCAGCTTCCAGGCCCTGCTGGATCAGACCCGCCAACAACTGGCCGAAGCCTATTTGCGCGACCCCGAGCTAGAGCTCAGCGAGGTGGCCGGCCTGCTGGGCTACTCAGAGCACAGCGCCCTGAGCCGCGCCTTCCGGCAGTGGACGGGGCAGACGCCGCAAGAATGGCGGCGCGCGCAGAATCTGAAGGTGCACAGCTCGTGAAACTCGAACACTTGCCCAAGCCGCCGGCCCGCCTGGTGCTGAACGGCGAGCCCGCCAACGGCCGTTTTGCCGGCCGCCTCGAAGCCGGTTTCGACTGGCGCGGATTGCAAGCCCCGCACACACGCAGCTGGCTGTGGCGGCGCCTGCATCACAAGCGCTGGCTCTACCTGGGCCTCGGTGATGAGCGCCTGTTCATCGGCCTGGCTATCGTCGATGTGGGCTGGACCAGCACCGCTTTTGCCTATCTGTTCGACCGGCGCGAGCGGGTCATGCGGGCGGACTGGAGCCAAGACGGCCTGCCGGGCTTGCAGGCGCAGGTGTCCGACGACCCGTTTGCAGCAGGCAGCTCCACCTGGTTTCGCGGCATGCGCGCTCGACTCGCCTTGAGCAGCGGGAATGACCAGCGCATGCAGATTCAGGTGGACACGCCGCAGCTGCAGATCGAGGCCGAACTGGACCTGGCGGCCATGGCGCCGCCCCTGCTGGCCATCGGCCCCATCGACGGCGGCGTCGCTCATGCCACGCAAAAAACCAGCGCCCTGCCCTTGCGCGGCCAGGCCCGGCTGCGCGGCGCTGCCGGCCACGAAGACCTGGACCTGGCCCAAGCTTGGGGCGCGCTCGACGCCTCCAACGGCCTGCTCGCCCGCCACACCGCCTGGCGCTGGGCCAGTGCCCATGGCCCGGGTCTGGGCTTCAATCTGCAGCAGGGCTATTTCGGAGGCCAGGAGAACGCGCTCTGGCTTGATGGCGAGCTCATCCCGCTCGGCGCGGCACACTTCGCCTTCAATGCGGCCCAGCCGCTGCAGCCCTGGCATGTGAGCACAGACGACGGGCTGCTCGACCTGCAATTCCAACCCGAAGGCGCGCGCCAGGATGCCCGCAACCTCGGCTTTGCCGCCAGCCACTATGTGCAGCCAGTCGGCACCTTCAAGGGCTGGGTGCGTGCTGCACCGGACGCGCCCCGGCACCCGGTGGATCACTTGCTGGGCGTGACCGAAGACCATCGGTCGGTGTGGTGAGCAGTCTCACGAGAGTAAGCTGGGATGACAGAGAACGGCACAAAGCAGCCTTCATATTCGCCCTCGTGAGGCCCTGCAGTCCGGACCACCGCCGGGCTCATGGTTCCGGGGTCGGCCCTGGCGGGCCGACTGCCTTGCGCTGCTCTCGCCTCGGGGCTGGCGCATAACTCATTTCACTCACTGCGCTCGTTCCGTTCAGACAGACGCGCCAAGTCAGTTCTTGAAGCGCGCGGGTACGCGCGCGCCCCGAGCCGCTGCGCTGCTCAGCCTTTCACAAATCGCCCAGCGGCGGCCCGAACTGCAGGGCGCTTGCATCGCGATCGATGTGCGCCTCGGCGATGGAACATGCCACATTCGGAGGTGGCTCGGCCCGACGACGGGCGATTTGTGCGCGGCCGAGAGCGCAGCGAACTGAGGGAGTTTGGCGCCGCTGAGCCGCGAAGTTAACACCGAGGGGAGTCGGCTCGCAGAGCCGACCCGGGCACCATGAGCACGGCGGCGGGCCGAGTCACCGCAGCGCGGGAACCCGGCCATCAAGTTTCCACTTTATGCCGCTCGCGGCCCCTCGCAAAACGAGAAGGGCCGCCACGCACTCAATGCACCACGCGCCCGAACTGGAACTCGCCGTCCAGCACATCGACCGGAATCACATCCTTGGGGCCAAAGCGGCCTTGCAGGATGAGCTTGGACAGCGGGTTCTCGATGCGCTGCTGGATGGCGCGCTTGAGCGGGCGGGCGCCAAACACCGGGTCGAAGCCGACCTTGGCCAGCTCCGCCAGGGCGGCCGGGCTGACGTCGATCTTCATTTCCAGCTTTTCCAGACGCTGCTCCAGGATCTGCAGCTGGATCTTGGCGATGGAGGCGATGTTCTTCTCGTCCAGGGCATGGAAGACCACGGTCTCGTCGATACGGTTGAGGAACTCTGGGCGGAAATGCGCCTTGACCTCGCCCCAGACGGCCTCACGAATCACCTCGCTGGACTCGCCGGCCAGACCCATGATCTGCTGAGATCCCAAGTTACTGGTCATCACAATCACGGTGTTCTTGAAGTCCACGGTACGGCCCTGGCCATCGGTCAGGCGCCCGTCGTCCAGCACCTGCAAAAGCACATTGAAGACATCGGGGTGGGCCTTCTCGACCTCGTCCAGCAGCAGCACGCTGTAAGGCTTGCGGCGCACGGCCTCGGTCAGGTAGCCGCCTTCGTCATAGCCCACATAGCCCGGAGGCGCGCCAATCAGGCGCGACACCGAGTGCTTCTCCATGAACTCGCTCATGTCCATGCGGATCAGATGCTCTTCGCTGTCGAACAGGAAGCCGGCCAGGGCCTTGCACAGCTCGGTCTTGCCCACGCCGGTGGGGCCCAGGAAGAGGAAGCTGCCCAAGGGGCGATTCGGGTCGGACAGACCTGCGCGCGAGCGGCGGATGGCATCGGCCACCGCGGTGATGGCCTCGTCCTGGCCGACCACGCGTTGGTGCAGTTTGGCTTCCATCTGCAGCAGCTTGTCGCGCTCACCCTGCATCAGCTTGGACACCGGGATGCCGGTGGCACGGGCCACCACTTCGGCGATCTCTTCGGCGCCGACCATGGTGCGCAGCAGCTGCGGGCGCGCCGTGCCCTCCTTACCTGATTTGGCCTTGCCGGCCTCCTTGGCCTGGGCCTCCTTCAGGCCCTTTTCCAGCTCGGGCAAGCGGCCGTATTGCAACTCAGCGACCTTGTTGAAGTCGCCCTTGCGCTTGAGTTCCTCGATCTGCTGCTTGATGCGGTCGATCTCTTCCTTGACATGCGCACTGCCCTGGGCCTGGGCCTTCTCGGCGGTCCAGATCTCTTCCAGGTCGTTGTACTCACGCTGCAGCTTGAGCAGCTCCTCCTCGATCAGCTCGAAGCGCTTGATCGAGCCCTCGTCCTTCTCGCGACGCACGGCCTCGCGCTCGATCTTGAGCTGAATCATGCGGCGATCGAGCTTGTCCATCACCTCGGGCTTGGAGTCGATCTCGATCTTGATCTTGGCCGCGGCCTCGTCGATCAGGTCGATGGCCTTGTCGGGCAGGAAGCGGTCGGTGATGTAGCGGTGGCTCAGTTCCGCCGCGGCGATGATGGCCGGGTCGGTGATCTCCACGCCATGGTGGACCTCGTACTTTTCTTGCAGGCCGCGCAGGATGGCGATGGTGGCTTCCACCGTCGGCTCATCGACCAGCACCTTCTGGAAGCGGCGCTCCAGGGCGGCGTCCTTCTCCACATACTTTCGGTACTCGTCCAAGGTGGTCGCGCCGATGCAATGCAGCTCGCCTCGGGCCAGGGCCGGCTTGAGCATATTGCCGGCGTCGATGGCGCCCTCGGCCTTGCCGGCGCCGACCATGGTGTGGATCTCGTCGATGAAAAGAATCGTCTGGCCTTCGTCCTGCGCCACCTCCTTGAGCACGGACTTCAGACGTTCCTCGAAATCTCCTCGGTACTTGGCGCCGGCCAGCAGCAAGGCCATGTCCAGCACCAGCACGCGCTTGTTCTTCAGGGAATCGGGCACCTCGCCGTTGACGATGCGCTGGGCCAGGCCTTCGACGATGGCGGTCTTGCCGACGCCCGGCTCGCCGATCAGCACCGGGTTGTTCTTGCTGCGGCGTTGCAGCACCTGGATGGCGCGGCGGATTTCGTCATCGCGGCCGATCACCGGGTCCAGCTTGCCTTCGCGGGCACGCTCGGTCAGATCGAGCGTGTACTTCTTGAGCGCTTCGCGGTTGCCCTCGGACTCCTGGCTGTCGACCTTCTGGCCGCCGCGCACCGCCTCGATGGCGGCTTCCAGCGATTTGCGGCTCAGGCCATGACCACGCGCGATGCCGGCCAGATCGGTTTTGGCATCGGCCAAGGCCAGCAAGAACATCTCGCTGGCGATGAAGTGATCGCCGCGCTTGGAGGCCTCTTTCTCGGCCGCCTGTAGCAGCGCCACCAAGTCGCGCCCGGCGCTGACTTGCTGGCCTTCACCCTGCACCTGAGGCAGGCCGGCGATGATGCTGTCGAGCGCGGTCTTGAGCGCCGGCACTTTGACGCCGGAACGCTCCAGCAAGGCTTTGGGGCCGTCTTCCTGCGCCAACATGGCGCTCAGCACATGGGCTGGCTCCATATAGGGGTTGTCGCTGGTGATGGCCAGGCTCTGGGCCTCGCCCAGGGCTTCTTGGAAACGGGTGGTGAACTTGTCTGCACGCATGGGATGAATCCTCCGTTGCTCGGACAGCTGAGGCCATAGACCCGGCTTTCAAGAGGCCCGCGGCGCAGAGCGCGGCTTCTAGGGGGAGTGCTCCAGCGATTCGCGTGCCACCGACGGCACGCGGCGAGCGGCACAATCGCCGCCGCAAACCTGTCACCCGCTCACCGACTGCCAGCCAGCCTTCCACACCATGAACCCGCCCCAGCTCTACACCGCCAGCGTGCCCGTGTTCCAACGCTACCTCAGGCAGCTGGGCCTGATGCTTGATGCAGCTCAAGCCGAAGTCACGATGGGCCGCGTCGACGAAGCGCAGTTGCTGGAAGCGCGCCTGGCACCGGACATGCTGCCCCTGCAGCTGCAGGTACAGATCGCCTCGGGCTTTGTCCTGCGCGCCTGCGCCCCGCTGCAAGGACTGCCCGCGCCGCCACTGGGCAGCCCGGCGCCCGGTCTGGCCGGCCTGCAAGCCCTGCTGCGTGAGCGTCAAAGCTACCTCGACGCCCTGCCTGCCGAGGCCTTCCGCAACGCCGAAGCACGGGTGATCGACAGTGACGCCGGCCGAGCGCAGTTGCAACTGCCCGCCACCGAGTTTCTGCAGCACTTTGCCCTGCCCAATTTCTTCTTCCATCTGAGCTGCGCCTACGCCTTGCTGCGCCAGAGCGGCGTGCCCTTGGGCAAGCAGGACTTTGACGGTTTGCATCGCTACCGTTAGCCCCTGAACCAGCACGCCCGATGTCCGGGGCAACGCTGCCAGTCCTTCGCGTGAGCGACGACACCCAAGGCTTGTCCGCGAGCCCCCTAACTTGAAGTTCATCCGGCCCTGACGACCTTGGGGCGTGCCCGTCTCTGAGGGGTCCGTGCGCACAAGGCGCTGGCGACGGGACGACCAGCCGTTTCACTGGCTCAGCCTCGTTCGCCTGATCAGGCCCATGAAGCCCGGCACCCCATCGTCATTCGCTCCGTCCAGTTGCCCACGTCCGCACCACTTCACCACAGGGATCCACATGAAAAACGCACCGCGTATTCCATCTCGCCGCCCATCGAAGAAGCCGATGCCCATGCGCATGAGCCCCCTACTCCTGGCCAGCTTGCTGGCACTGGGCGCCGGTCCAGCCCAGGCGCTGGACTACGTCTGGCTGGGCGGAACTGGTAGTTGGACCGACACGAGCAAGTGGTCCCTGCTGGGCCTGCCCGGCTCCGGGGACACGGCAAGCCTCAACTCCGGCAGCGCCATTCTGGACAGCGACCGACTGCTGGGCCGCTTGATCCTGGCCGGCGGCAACCGCGGCGGCAGTGGCCTGCTCACCAGCGGCGCCCTGACCTTCGTCTCCGGCTCTCTCTTCGGCCCTGGCGCCACCACCATCACCGGTGCCGCCAGCTTCACCGGCACCAACAACCAAACCGTCGACGCCACCCACACCCTCAACCTCAACGGCGGCGCCACGTGGTCGGTCGGCAACGGCACCATCTCCACCGGCACCGATGCCCGCATCAACGTCGCCGCCGGCACCACCTTCGTCGATGCCGGTGCGCTGAGCCCCTCCGGCAGCCGCTCCCTGGGCTACTACGGCAACGGCAGCTTCAACAACGCCGGCAGCTACGAGCGCAATGGCCTGGGCACCACCAACGCCTACGGCTTCAACAACAGCGGCCGGATCAACATCAACTCGGGCACCTTCTTGCTGCGAAGCGCGTGGAGCAACACCGGCATCGCCCGCATTGCCGCAGGCGCGAACCTGGCCTCCTCTGAGGCCAGCTTCAACAACCAGGGGCGACTGGAAGGCGACGGCACGGTCCGGACTGCGGGTCTGAACTATGCGTTGCTGAACCTGGGCGAAATCGCCCCGGGAACCTTGTCCACTGTCGGTCACCTGGCCATCGATGGCGATCTGACCCTGGGCAGCGGCTCGGTACTGGACATTGATCTGGCCAGCTTGAGCAGCTTTGATTCCATCAGCATCAGCAGTGACCTGCGCGTCGCCGGCGTGCTGAAGGTGGAAAGCCTGGACGGATTCGCCCCTCAGGTGGGAGACAGTTTCAAGATCGCCAGCTTCAGCCAGATGATCGGCGGGGGGAGCTTCAGCCAGGTGCAATGGCTGGGCAACCCGGGCTTGACGCTGAGCATTGAATACAACGCGAGCGACATCACCTTGCGGGTGGCAGCCGTACCCGAGCCCTCGAGCTGGGCACTGATGTTCTCCGGGTTGGCCTTGTTCGGCTGGTTGTCGTCGCGCCGCCGCCGCATGGCTGAGCAATAAGCCGGCACCTGGCTGGCTCTGGGCGCCGTCGAGTTAGCGACTCATGAACTCGGTCGCCGCCCCAGCCCTGCTGGTGACATCAAGCGCCCATCGCCAGCCAGTGCCGCGTCAGCTTCATGCCCAGCGCCGCGCACGCCAGCGAGCCCAGCACATGGGCCGCGGCGTGCAGCAAGGCCATCCCCATCTCGCCCCGCTGCAGCAGCCCCAGCGATTCACCCGAGAAGGCCGAGAAGGTGGTCAAGCCACCGAGAAAGCCGGTGACCAGCAGCAGGCGCAGGAACTCATCCGGCGTGCGGCCGAACCATTCCAGCGCCATGCCGATGAGCAGGCCGCCGACCAGATTGACCAGCAAGGTGCCGAGCGGGAAACCGGCGTAGCTGCTGTTGAGGTAGACGCCGGCCATCCAGCGGCAGAGCGCCCCCAGAGCGGCACCGCCTGCAACGGCTACCCCCTGGACGAGCCAGACCGAGGATGCGCTGCTCATGCGGCCGCTCCAGCATTGCCGGCCGCATCAATACCCCAGCGTGCCAAGGCCGTGTCGTCCGATTCGCGTGCATCGACCCACTGCCCGCCCTCGGCCGTGTATTCCTTCTTCCAGAACGGTGCCTGGGTCTTGAGGTAATCCATCAAGAATTCGCAGGCTTGAAAGGCCTGGCCGCGGTGACGCGATGTCACCAGCACCAGCACGATCTGGTCCAGCGCGGCTAGGCGGCCGACGCGGTGAATCACTCGCGCGCCGTGGATGTCGAAGCGTTGCATGGCGGCGTCGATCATGGCTTCGATGCTGGCCTCGGTCATGCCGGGGTAATGCTCCAGCTCCCTCGCCTCGATGGCGGGCGCCTCGCCGCCCACATCGCGCACCGTGCCCAAAAAACTGACTACAGCACCTGTGCGACCATCGCCCGCGCGCAAGGCGGCCGCTTCCTGGCTCAAGTCAAAATCTTCCGTCTGGATGCGGACGCGGGTAGGGCTGGCTGTCATGGCGCGAATTGTGTCATCGGCGGTCGGAGGTATCACATCC
The DNA here is from genome assembly GCA_002255955.1 of Burkholderiales bacterium PBB2. GTDB lineage: Bacteria > Pseudomonadota > Gammaproteobacteria > Burkholderiales > Burkholderiaceae_C > Paucibacter_A. Next base: position 29,405 of record NKIM01000037.1, read on the forward strand.
AGCTTGGGGAGCGACGGTGAATTTGACCCGGGCTGCCGACCGGCAGCTTTGGTACTTTGTCGCATACTGCCCGCCAAGCGCTGTCGGTTCGGGTCGAAGTATGGGCTTCGATGCTTGTTCATGATCAATTTCATCAACAAGTGCCAGCAGCATGTGAACGGAGTGACAACAAGGAGACGCGGCCATGGGCCTGATGGATTTCATCAAGAAGCAGTTCATAGACATCCTCCAATGGACCGAGGATGGAGACGGCACGCTGGCCTGGCGCTTCCCCATGGCCGACATGGAAATCCAGTACGGCGCCTCGCTGACGGTGCGCGAGTCGCAGCTGGCCGTGTTCGTCAACGAGGGCAAGGTGGCCGATGTCTTTGGACCCGGCACGCACACGCTGAACACTCAGACCCTGCCGGTGCTGACCTACCTGAAGAACTGGGACAAGCTCTTCGAATCGCCCTTCAAGAGCGATGTCTACTTCTTCAGCACCCGCCAACAGGTGGACCAACGCTGGGGCACGCAGCAGCCGGTGACCATCCGCGACAAGGACTTTGGTGCCGTGCGCCTGCGCGCCTTCGGCAATTTCGTCTACCGCGTGGCCGATGCCAAGCTCTTCCACACCGAGATCTCCGGCACGCGCGAGCGTTACACCGTGCAGGATCTGGACGGCCAGCTGCGCGGCCTGATGCTGCAACACATCAGCGACGCGGTGGCCCAGAGCGGCATCCCCTTCCTGGACCTGGCGGCCAACCAGATCGAATTTGCGCGCCAGCTGCAAACCGCCACCGCGCCCGAGTTTGAAAAGATCGGCCTGAAGCTGGAAGGCGTGACGCTGCAAAACGTCTCCCTGCCGGAAGAGCTGCAGAAGATCCTGGACCAGAAGATCGGCATGGGCATGATCGGCCAGAACATGGGCCAGTTCATGCAGTACCAGACCGCGCAAGCCATCCCCAAGCTGGCCGAAGGCGTGGGCCAGGGCGGAGGCGGCGGTGTCGCGGGCGACGCCATGGGCCTGGGCGCTGGCCTGGCCATGGGTCAGGTCTTGGCCCAGCAGCTGCAAGGCGGACTGGCAGCTGCAGCGTCACCCGTGGCCGCGGCCGCTGTGGCTGCTGCGGCACCCGCGGTGCAAAGCGCCGAGGACATCATGCAGCTCTTGGAAAAACTCGGCGACTTGAAGACCAAGGGCATCCTGACCGACGAAGAGTTCGCCGCCAAGAAGGCCGACCTGCTCAAGAAACTGGGCTGAGGAAACAGCGCGCGCCTTGGCATCTGACACCACGCCTTCCTCCGGTTCGTCCCCCGCCGGCGGGGCCCAGCGCCGCTGGCAAGCGGCCTGCCCCAACTGCGGTGCCACGGTGGAGTTCGCTTCGGCGGCTTCCGCCAGCGCCGTGTGCAGCTATTGCCGCAGCAGTCTGCTGCGCGAGGGCGATGCCCTGCGCAAAATCGGCATCAGCGCCGAGCTGATCGAGGACTATTCACCGCTGCAGATCGGCGCCAGCGGCCGCTATGCCGGCGCGCCCTTCACCGTGGTCGGCCGCCAGCAGATCGCCTATGCCGAGGGCAGCTGGAACGAATGGCATGTGCTGTTCGATGGCGGACCGGCCGGCCCTCGCTCGGGCTGGCTGGCCGAGGACAATGGCAGTTATGTCATGGCCTTCGAGGCGCCTCTGCCGGAAGCCGCCCCCAAGGCACAGGAACTGATTCTTGACCGCAGCTTGCAGCTGGCCGGCCAGCGCTGGACGGTGGCGGCCGTCACCCAATGTCATCTGCGTGCGGCCCAGGGTGAGCTGCCACGCCCGCCCCAGCTCGGGCCGGAGCGCCAATACCTGGTGGCCGAACTGCGCGGCCCTGGCAACGAGGTCGGCAGCCTGGATTTCAGCTCAGGCCTCGCATCGAGCAGCGCGGCGCCGATCTGGTCGCTGGGTCGCTCGATCCGGCTGGACGCCATGGCCATGCAAGGCCTGCGCGACGATGTCAACAGCAAAGACCTGAAATCGCGCAGCCTGGAATGCCCGAGCTGCGGCGCCGCCCTGACGCCCAGCCTCAGCAGCACCCGCTCCATCGTCTGCGGCCAATGCCATGCCGTGGTGGACATCTCGCAAGGTGCCGGAGCCGATCTCGAACACTATGCCCAGAACAACGGCATGGAGCCGCAGCTGCGCCTGGGTAGCACCGGCATGCTGCAGACCGAGACCGGCCAGGCCATCACCTGGCAGGTGGTGGGCTACCAGGAGCGCTGCGACCTGCCCGAGAGCAGCGAGGACGAGCAGACCTTCTGGCGCGAGTACTTGCTCTACAACAAGATCGAGGGCTTTGCCTTTCTGGTCGACACCGAAGAGGGCTGGAGCCTGGTGCGGCCCCTGACTGGCGCGCCCGTCAGCAGCCGCGGGGATCGCATCGATTGGGGTGGCAAGAGCTACAAGAAGCGCTGGACCTATCAGGCCAAGGTCACCTATGTGCTGGGTGAGTTCTATTGGCAGGTCAGCCGCGACCAACGCACCCTGGTCAGCGACTACGAAGGCCAGGGCGAAGCCCGGCAGATGCTGCTCAGCCGCGAACAGACCGACAACGAAGTGGTCTGGAGCCTCGGGCGCAAGCTTGATGCCGCCGTGGTGGCGCGGGCCTTCAAGCTGGCGCCGGAACGCGCGGCCGCCCTGGGCCGCGATGCCAGCAGCCTCAGCGATGGCGGCGGCCTCTTGCGCAAGATCGTCATCGCCTTTTTCATCCTGCTGATCCTGGTCTTGCTGCTGCGTACCTGCAGCAGCGACGATTGCCAGGCCTACAAAGACAGTTACGGCGAGGCCAGCAGCGAATACCAGCAGTGCCGCCGCGGCAGCGGCCGTTTCAGCTCAGGCGGAGGTTCCTACGGGGGCTCGTCCGGCGGCTCTTACGGCGGTTACAGCAGCGGTGGCGGCGGCCACAAGTAAAACCGGGGCGCATGCGCAGCCCCACACTCTGGAGATTCAAGACATGGACCACAGCGCTTTCGAATGGCTCAAGCCCGGCATCGTGCTGGGCTCCATCCTCTACGCCCTGATCGGCGTGCTGGTGTTCTGGATCAGCTTCGTCATCATCGACAAGCTCACCCCGTACAAGCTTTGGGAAGAAATCGTCGAGCACAAGAACATCGCCCTGGCCATTGTGGTGGGCGCCATGTGCATCTCGATCGGTCAGATCGTCGCGGCGGCGATCCACGGCTGAGCGCTAGCGCGCCAAGCGGCTCACGCGGAAGCCCCACATCCACTCCAAGGTGGCAAACCGTGAGCGGCGCGGGCCCGCTGACATTTGTCATCGCCCGCCTGCACTTCGCGGCAGGGGCTGGGACGCTGGGCATAAATGCCACAGGCCACCTCTCGGCCCAGTTCGCCCGCCAGCGCTTCACAGCGCGGTGACTTTCGGTTGGTGCCCGCCATGCAGCTCAGATGCGGCGTGAGCGGCTCCACCCAACGCGACGCCAAATCGGCGGCCTCGGCCCAGTAGAAGGACACTCGAAACGAAGCGCAGCAAGCGCCGCAAGCCTGACAGGGGCTGGGGCCCTGCGACGATTCGAGTTCAACAGGCGTGGGCGTAGAAGCGACATTGCTGGAAGTGAGGCTGCTGGAGAAGACCTGGCTCATCGCAATCAAGATACAGGAACCGAACAATCGGCCCGTATTTTTGCAAACTCTGCAGCAGGCCCTCTCCTCATCAACGCCGATGCGGCAAGGCGCGAGCTCAGGCGCCGCGGCGGCGGCGCATCAAGCCCAGCGCGGCCAAGGCCGTCAGCGCCAGGGCCAAGGATTGCGGCTCGGGCACCTGGCTGGCGGTCGCTTGCACACCGTTGATGAAACTGGTGCGGTCGTAGTTGCCGAGGTTCAAGCTGCGGAATTCCAGCAGACCCGAGCCTTGGGCGGTGAATCTGAGCTGGTGCTGGCTCCAGGCCTGGCCGGCCTGGGTCGAGTAGGTGCCGAGCTCGTGGCCGGCAAAGTACACGCTGTAGCTTTGCAAACCCGACCAGTTGCTGCGGCCGGCATCCAACCAGCTCAGCTCCACCAGGCTGGCCGTGGCCAGGTTCAAGGTCTGCGAGATATGGGCACCATTGCCTTGCAGGCCGAGCACAAAGCTGCCCAGCGTGCCGCCTGCGTTGCCCAAACTGCTGGGGGTGCCCCAGGCGCTGCTGTTGGCGCCGATCACCACGGTGCCGTTGCCCGTGCTGGTCCAGCCCGCAAAGGCGCAGCCTGCAGCAAAGGTGTAGCAATAGCCGTTGGCATTGCTGCCCGTCTGGTTTTCGAAACCACCGTTGCTGACGATGCCGGCTTGCGCAGCGCCTGCGCCCAGCAAGGTCAGGAAGGCAGCGGCGCGGGTCCAAGCATTCAAGGTCTGTGTCTTCATCGAGAGGTCCAGGCGGGGTGGCTGTGGGATGAATCCAGTGTCAGCGCAAAGCCGGGGCCCTAGGGATGGGCACAGTGACGCAGTTCACGCTCGGGCTGGACATCGACGCCCAGCCCCCTCAAACCAAGGGCGGCACCGCTTCCTACGCCGCCCGCCCCTGCAGCCACGACACAACAGCCACAATGCAGCACCCGAAAAAGAAGACCTGGACTCCATGAGCCACACGCCGACCCTGCCACCCGACACGCCGACCGAAACCGTGCCTCCTGACACGGCCGAAGCCGGACGCATCTCGCTGCACGAAATCCTGCTGCTGGTCAGCGTCTTCGTGGTGGCGGCCTGCGGCCTGGTCTACGAGCTGGCTGCCGGAGCGCTGGCCAGTTATCTGCTCGGTGATTCGGTGCTGCAGTTCTCCACCATCATCGGCACCTACCTCTTCGCCATGGGTCTGGGCTCCTGGTTGAGCCGCTATGTCGAGCGCCAGTTGGTGGCACAGTTCCTCAAGATCGAGCTGCTGGTGGGCTTGATCGGAGGCCTGATGCCGGCTGCCCTCTTCCTGGCTCACAGCCTGCTGCCCCCCGGCCAGCAGGCGGCCTTCCGGGTGCTGCTGTACGGCCTGGTACTGCTGGTCGGCGCCCTGGTGGGCCTGGAGATCCCGCTGGTGATGCGCATCCTCAAGAAGCAGTTCCGCCACCGCTATGCCTTGCGCGATCTGGTGTCCCAGGTGCTGACCTTCGACTACCTCGGCGCCCTGGTCGTGGCCCTGGCCTTCCCGCTGCTGCTGGTACCGCATCTGGGCCTGGTGCGCACGGGCTTGTTCTTCGGCCTGCTCAATGTGGGCGTGGCGGTCTGGGCGCTGTTTCTCTTTCGCAGCGAGCTGCGGGCCTGGCGCAGCCACGCCCTGGCCTGCGGGCTGAGCGTGCTGGTCCTGATGCTGGCCATGCTGATGGCCGAGCGGCTCAACACCTGGGCGGAGGACCGTTTCTACGGCGAGCACATCATCGTGCGCGAGAGCAGTGACTACCAGCGCGTGGTGGTGACCTCGGGCCAGGCCGGCACGCGCTTGTTCCTGAACGGCAATCTGCAGTTCCATTCGCGCGACGAGTACCGTTACCACGAAGCCCTGGTCCACCCTGCCATGGCCGGCCACGGTGCGCCCAAGCGTGTGCTGGTGCTGGGCGGCGGTGATGGCATGGCGGTGCGCGAGGTGCTGCGCTACCCCAGCGTAGAGCAGGTGACCCTGGTCGAGCTGGACCCGCACATGACCCGGCTCTTCTCCACCCTGCCCCTGCTGCGCCAACTCAACCATGGCGCCCTGCTCAGCCCCAAGCTGCAGATCGTCAACGCCGATGCCTTCGGCTGGCTGGAACAGCAAGCGCCCGACGCGCGCTTCGATGTGATCGTGATCGACTTCCCCGACCCCAGCAACTTCTCGCTGGGCAAGCTCTACAGCAGCAGCTTCTACCGCCTGATCGACCAGAGGCTCAACGCGGGTGGCTATGCCGTGGTGCAAACCACCTCGCCCCTGATCGCACGGCGCAGCTTCTGGACCGTGGTCGGCACCCTGGAATCGGCCGGCCTGAGCACCACGCCCTACCACGCGCATGTGCCCAGCTTTGGCGAATGGGGCTTTGTGCTGGCCGGCCGCCGGCCCTGGGCGATGCCACGCCAGCTGCCCGAGGGCCTGCGCTTTTTGAGCCTCAGCGGCCTGCCGGCCCTGTTGGACTTTCCGCCCGATATGGCCCGCGTGCCGACCGAGGTGAACCGCCTGTCCAACCAGGTGCTGGTGCATGAGTTCGAGGCCGAGTGGGGCAAGGTGCATTGATGCATGAGGCCTGGGATCGACGTTCCTTCCTGCGCGCGGCCGCTGGCACCGGCGCGGCCTCGTTCGGGCTGGCGGCCTGCCTGGCCCCGCCCGCCGACCTGAGCCGCCTGCCCGGCGGATGGCTGGGCGCAAGCGCCGAGCGCGGCCACCGCCTGCGCTCACCTCTGCCTGCGGCTCAAAGCGCGCCGGCCTTGCCGCTGGAGCGCCGCCAGGTGCTCATCGTCGGCGGCGGCATCGCGGGCCTGGCCTGCGCACGCGGCCTGAGCCAGGCGGGCCTCGACGACTTCGCCCTCTTGGAGCTGGAAGACCAGGTCGGCGGTAACAGCCGAGGCCATCGCATGGGCGGCATGGCCTGCCCCATGGGTGCGCACTACCTGCCGCTGCCGGGGCCGCAGTCGCGTGAGGTCCACCAGCTGCTCGAAGAGCTGGGCCTGGTACGGCAAGAGCTGGGTCGTGCCGTCTGGGATGAACGTTACCTCTGTCACAGCCCGCAGGAGCGGCTGTTCTTCGAAGGCCAGTGGCACGAAGGCTTGCTGCCTCCCGCGCCCCATGCTGCCGCACAAGCCCAGCAGCGCCGCTTTGAACAGGCGGTGGACCGCGCGCAGCGCGAGCTGGGCTTCGCCATGCCCAGCCACCGCGCGCCCTGGACGGCGGCCCACGCCGCACTGGATGGCCAGAGCTTCGCATCCTGGCTCGATGCGCAGGGCCTCAACGAGCCCACGCTGCGCTGGTATCTCGACTACTGCTGCCGCGACGACTACGGCGCGCCCAGCCAGGAGGTGTCGGCCTGGGCCGGCATTCACTACTTTGCCAGCCGCCACGGTTTTCATCCGCCTGGCGCTGAAAGCGCCGAGCGCGAACCGGTGCTGACCTGGCCACAAGGCAATGCCTTCCTCAGCGAGGCCATGGCGGCACCCTTGCGTGATCGCATCCACGCAGGCCGCACGGTGCTGCACATCGAAGCCGGCAAGCACGACATCACCCTGCGGGTCTGGAATGAAGCGCGGCAGCGCGAGGAACGCTGGCAATGCCAGCAGCTGGTGCTGGCCACGCCCTTGTTCATTGCCCAGCGCCTGCTGGGCCCGGGATTTGCCGCGCTCGACGAAGCGCTTGCCCAGCAGGCGCACGCGCCCTGGCTGGTGGCCAATCTGCAACTCAAGCAGCCGCTGCTGCAGCGCCTGGGCGCGCCACCGTCCTGGGACAACGTGATCTACGGCAGCCAGGCACTCGGCTATGTGGACGCCATGCACCAGAGCCTTCACCCGGTGAGCGGCCCGACGGTGCTGAGCGCGTACTGGGCCCTGCCCCAATCACGCCGCGAGGAGCTGCTGCGCGCGGACTGGCGCCCCTGGCTCACCCAGGTATTGGCGGAGTTGAGCGCTGTTCACCCCGATCTGCCAGCCCAGCTGGAGCGGGCCGACCTGGTGCGCTGGGGCCATGCCATGAGCATTCCGCGCCCGGGCCTGCGCGGCTCGCCGGCCTTGCGTGCGCTGCGGCATGTGCCGGGACGCATTCACTTCGCGCACAGCGATCTGGCCGCCTACTCGGTGTTTGAAGAGGCCTACACCTTGGGCTGTGAAACCGCTGCGACAGTCGCGAAATTCACCACCAACATCCAGAAACAATCGACCTAAGTAGCAATTTACAGCACCAAGCGGCAGCAGGGCGGCACTTGAGTGTGCGGACGAGACACCCAGGGAAGCGGTGGTTAGAGTGCGAAGCATCTCCCGAGGGGGAGCTTGATTTCAACCGCAACTTTTCCTTGAAAGCAGTCCACACCATGAACAAATTTATCGCCGCCGCCGCCCTGACCCTGATCGCTGGCGCCGCATCCGCCGCTCCCGCTACCGAGAGCAACTTCTACATCGGTGGTGACATCGGCTCCAGCAAGTTCAAGGCCGAAGGCGACTCCGCGTCCAAGACCGGCTTCGGTGCCACCCTGGGCTACACCCTGAACCCGAACGTCGCCTTCGAACTGAGCGCACGCCGCCTGGGCTCCTGGAAGGAAGACGGCATCAAGGTCAAGGCCAACGCACTGCAAGCCTCGGTGCTGGGCATCGCCCCGATCACCAACGAGTTCTCGCTCTACGGCCGCCTGGGCCTGAGCCGCAACGCCGTGGACGCCACCGAAGGCAATGTCACTGCCTCCGCACACAAGACCAAGGCCCTGTTCGGTGTGGGCGCCAGCTATCAACTGGCCAAGAACGTCAGCCTGCGCGGCGAGTACATGAACCTGGGCAGCAACAAGCTGGGCTCGGGCGCCGACACCATCACGGTCAAGATGCACCAGTTCAATGTCGGCGTGAACTACGCCTTCTGATGTGACTGAGGGCAAGGGCAGTCTGGAACTGCCTCTCGCTCCCTAGCACCGAACTGAAGCCCCGCCAGTGCGGGGCTTTTTGTCTTCTAACGCTCTGCGCCTGGAATCCTCGCTCGGCTCACCCTTCGCGCAAGACCAGGGCCGCCGCCTGCAGATAGCGCGTATCGCCGTAGACCGCCATCTCATCGCCACAAGCATGGACCAGCTTGATCGCGTGGTCATCACGGGACCGGCAGGCAGCCGCTGCCAAGGCGGGCCACGGCAGGCCGGGCGGCGTCTTGCCTGGCGGCGGCCGTGGCTGCACCCGTCCGGCCAGGTAGGCGGCCACAAAGGCCTCGTCAAGCAGCCGCTGCAGGGCGGGATCCGCGTACAGGGTTTTCGGCAGCCAGGGCAGCAACACCCGCAAGGCACGCAGACCCGTGATCATGTGCAAGACGGTGAAGTTGCCACTGTCCAGGTAGTAACTCAAGGCCAGATTCGCCAGTTGTGCCACGCGCTGAGCGATTCCTGCTTCGGGCTTCAGGCGATGAGCCAGTTCCGCATACACAGGCGTGGCACTGGCGGCCTGCATGCGCAAAAAGATCAGCGGCGCTTCGCTGCGCCAGCCGCGCGCACCGTCGACCAGGGCGCGTGACCACGCCGCCAAACCCATGGCTAGCTCCGGCGCTGATGCCGGTGGCGAAGGTGGCGGCGGCGGCAAGGTCTGCCAGCGGCAGGCCCAATACGCGAGCGCCGAGGCCAGCTCGCCTTCATGACCGCCCTCGACCGCATGAGCGGTACGAATCAAGCCATGAAAAGCCACGGCCGACACACCCGGCAGCAGCACCTGAAGAGCCTGGGCCAACACGGCATCGCGCCCGGCACGCGCCAACTCAGCCGCAAAGCTGAGGCGCAGATCGGCAAAGGCATCGAACTGCCCCAAGGCCTGGCGCCATTCACTCAACACCTGCCCGCGCTGGGCCTGCCCTTGCCCCTGGAAGCGCGTGCAGTAGCCCGCGACGAACTCGCGAACCTGCGCTTCGCTCGCGCCCAGCTGGTGCAAGGCATGCAGGGCCATGGGCAGATGGCTGCTCAACTGCTGGCCGTACTCAGGCGGCCAGTCTTTGATTTGATCCAGATCCGCATGGAGCGCGGAGCGCGCCCGCGTCGGTGTTGCTGCGAGCAGGTGCTTTGGCGCGGCAGCAAGCGTGTCTGTCGAGATCGCGAGAACGTGGTCTGGGTTCATGGTGTGACTCCTCGGCTTGAGTGATTGAGGTCTCTATACTTGAAGTTCAAGTGAACTTGAAGTCAAGAACTTTCTCCCACTTCGCCCTGCACAATCTGCGGGCTTTGCTGAAAAGAGGCCCCCATGAGCAAGCGGCAGCCCCAACCCACTTCCACCTCGCGCAGCGCCAAGGCAGCACCAGCCGCGTCAGCGGGCGACCGACTGCCTATCGGCGAACTGGTGCGGCGCAGCGGTGTGGCGGCCAGCGCACTGCGTTTTTACGAAGAGGCGGGATTGATGCAGAGCACACGCAGCGAAAGTGGCCGGCGCCAGTACGCCCGCAGCGATCTGCGCCGCCTGGCCTTTGTGCGCGCGGCACAAACCGTCGGCCTGAGCCTGGATCAAATTCGCGCGGCCTTGGCCGAACTGCCTGAGGGCCGCACGCCCACCGTGGCCGACTGGACCCGCCTGTCGGCGGCCTGGCGCCCTTTGCTGGACCAAAAGGTCGCCGAGCTGATCCGGCTGCGCGACACGCTCAGCGCCTGCATTGGCTGCGGCTGCCTGTCGCTCAGCAAATGCGCGCTCTACAACCCCGGTGACCAGGCAGCACGCCACGGCGCCGGTGCGCGTTATTTGCTCGGGGATGCTGCGCCAGCGCAAGCGGCTGCAGGTGAGAAGAAGCCTGCGCGCCGCCGCAGCAGCCGCAGCGCCGCAACCCGCTGAAGCTTTGCGTCAGGTGGTGGGCGAATTTGCACGAACCACCCATGTCACCGACATGAAGTTGCACTGGGTAATCTTCCCGTCATGCCCTGAGGGGTGATTACAACGCCGGCCAAAAATACTGGAAAACCCTTGATAGGATGCGCGCCTTCTCTCCAGAGGGGGAGAGAGTTGTGAACCGATCCTCGAGATCAAGATAGAAAGCAGTATCCCAATGAAGAAGATTTTTGCCCTGGCCGCCCTGGCCTTCGCCGCCGCCACCGCTTCCGCCGCTGACAACAGCTGGTACGTGGGTGGCGACATCGGCTCCACCAAGTTCAAGCTCCTGGGCACGTCCTCGACCCGCACTGGCTTCGGCGCCACCGCGGGTTACCAGCTGAACACCAATGTGGCCTTCGAAGCCTCGGCACGCCGCCTGGGCTCCTGGAAGGTGAACGGTGACGAACTGTCGGCCAACGCCCTGCAGATTTCCGCCCTGGGCATCGCCCCGATCAACAACCAGTTCTCGCTGTTCGCCCGCCTGGGCGTGAGCCGCAACTCGCTGGACCTGGACGAAGGCAAGGTGACCTACTCCATCCACAAGACCAAGGCCTTCTTCGGTCTGGGCGGCGCTTTCCAGATCGACAAGGCCCTGAGCCTGCGTGCTGAGTACGTGAACCTCGGCAACAACAAGATCAGCGACGGCAGCGACAGCATCGAGGTCAAGATGCACCAGTTCAACCTGGGCCTGAACTACGCTTTCTGATCCTCACCGATCTGAATGCACTCCTCAAAAGCCCCGCAGCCGCGGGGCTTTTTTGTTGGCGAGTTGCGTTGTGAAGGGCCGAATGCGGCAAAGAGCAGCCCTTGCAGGTTGGGCTTGTGCCAAGGGGCATCGGGCGAGTGCTTCCGCTCATGTCCCCCGGCCCGCGCCTTGCGCGGACCTCCTCCTTGACTTCGCTTCAGCACTCACCCGACACCCCTTGGCAGTGCGACCGCTCGGCGTTTTCGCCGAAGGAGCAAGGCCTCCCTGGATCGGGTCGGCTGGGTGCTCTGCGAAGTGAAGTCAAGGAGGAGACCCCAGCCGCAGGCTGGGGTCGGGGGACATGAACGGAGCAGAGCGCCCAGTCGGCCCGATCAACAAGCAACCCAAGGGCTGCTTCGTGCCGATAACAGCCAACCGATTCAACCTCGCAACAGACGCTGCTCTCGCCGCTCGCGCGGCGCGAAGGCGTCGCACAGCAGTTGCATCAGGCGCTTCGCTGAAGCGCTGTTGTCGCCCACGAGGTTGCAGACGTACACATCGAGCGTCACGCCCCCCAACTCGGGCCAGGTGTGGATGGCCAGATGAGATTCGGCCAGCAAGACGACGCCCGTGATGCCGCTCTGCTCACAGCCAGGCGCGACCTCAAAGCGATGGAACAACTCGGCCACGGCGCCCAAACCTGCCGCCTGCACGGCATCGCGGCACAGGCGGCCGAGAGCCTCTGGGTCCAGCATCAGAGGCGACTGCGGGTCGCAGCCACGCAGATCAGCAGTCAGGTGCAAGCCCTGCACAGCAGCCTCAGCGACTCAACCGCCAGTGACTGGCGGGAAAAAAGCCAACTCGGCATCGGCAGGGATGAGGGTCAGATCGCTGGCCACCATCTGCTGGTTCAGCGCGCAGCGCACGGCACGCCCGGGCGCCAAGGCTTCGGCATGCACGGCAGAGCGGGCGCAGAGCTGGGCCCGGAGCGCCGCCACGCTGGTTCCCGCGGGTATCTCCAGCCGCTCGCCCGAACCCAGTTGCTCACGCAGCGAGGCGAAGAATTTCAGCTGCACCTGAATCATGGCCACGCCCTCGCTCATGACAGCAACTCGCTGAACGGCAGAAAGCGCACCGTGTCGCCGGGCGCGATGCTGCGACCCGAGGGGTTGTCGACCAAACCATCGCCCCAGACCGCCGAGCTGAGGACGCCCGAGCTTTGGTTGGCAAACAGATCCAGCCCACCCGCCTCATTGAGGCGGGCACGCAGAAACTCCTGGCGGCGGTCGGCCCGGGGCCAGTTGAAATCGGCCCGCAAGGCGTAGGCACGCGGCTGCAAGCGGGTGGCGCCCTGCAAACGCAAGATCACCGGCCGCACCAGCAGGCAAAAAGTGACCAGGCTCGCCACCGGATTGCCGGGCAGACCGATGAACCACGCTGAACCGCCATCGTTATCCCGGCGCACCGAACCGAAGGCCAAAGGCTTGCCCGGCTTGATGGCGATCTGCCAGAGCTCCAGCTGGCCTTCCGCTTGCACGGCCGGCCGCAGGTGATCTTCCTCGCCGACGGAAACGCCGCCCGAGGTGATGATGAGGTCGGCCTGCGCTGCAGCGTCGCGCAAAGCGGCACGGGTGGCATCCAGACGGTCGGGCACGATACCCAGATCCAGCACCTCGCAACCCAGGCCTTGCAGCAGGCCACGCAGAGTGAAACGGTTGGAGTTGTAGATGGCGCCGGGGCGCAGCGGCTCGCCGGGCATGACCAGCTCATCGCCGGTAGAAAACAGCGCCACGCGCGGACGCCGCGCCACTTTCAGCTGTGCTGCGCCGACCGAAGCGGCCAGGCCCAGGCCTGCCGGATCCAGACGACTGCCCACCGAGAGCACGGTGGCGCCACGCTCCACATCCTCGCCGCGGCGGCGGATGGCATTGCCTAACTCGGGCACGCTCAAGAAACGCACAGCGCCCAGGCCCTCGCCCGGCACGGCCTCGCACTGCTCCTGCATCAACACGGTGTCGGCGCCCACCGGCACTTGCGCGCCGGTGAAGATGCGCGCGGCCGTGCCCGGCAAGTGTGCGGCACCAACCACGCCGGCGGGCACACGCTGCGCCACCGGCAACACTGTGCCCGGCTCACGCACATCGGCCGCGCAAAAGGCATAGCCGTCCATGGCCGAGTTGTCGGCGGGCGGCACATCAAGCAAGGACACCACGTCCTGGCTCAGCACTCGGCCCAGGGCCTCGGCCGTGGGCAGCATTTCGCTCACGCCCAGGGGCTGAGCGGCGGACAGCAAACGAGCCAGGGCTTCGCCCAGCGGCAACATGGCCGGCTTGGCCTTGGAAGCAAGAGGTTCAGACATGGGCTTCGATGAAACGCTGAACGGCAGCCACATCGACCGGCATCACCACCACCCGTTTGGGCAGGGACTCGATGTGCTCCAGGCCGGCCGGCCGCGGCGGCGCCACGCCCAGCGCTTCCTCGATGGTGCCCGCGAACTTGACCGGCAAGGCCGTCTCCAGCACCAGCATGGTCACGCCAGGCTGGCGGCGCTCTTGTGCCACCTTGAGGCCATCGGCCGTGTGGGTGTCCACCACCACGCCGTAGCGTGCGTGGGTGCCGCGGATGGTGGCCAGGCGGTCGGCATGGCTGCTGCGACCGGACTGAAAGCCGTAACGCGCAATGTCCGCATGCTCCTGCTCGCTGAGCTGGAAACGGCCTTCGCGAGCAATCGCATCGCCGAACAAGGCCTTGGTGCGCGCACCATCGCGACCCAGCAGATCGAACACAAAGCGCTCGAAATTGCTGGCCTTGGAAATGTCCATGGACGGGCTCGAGGTCTCGTGCGTCTCGGCGCTGCCGCGCACGCGGTAGACGCCGGTGCGGAAGAACTCGTCCAGCACATCGTTCTCGTTCGTGGCCACCACCAGCTGCGCAATCGGCAGGCCCATCATGCGCGCCACATGGCCGGCGCAGACATTGCCGAAATTACCCGAGGGCACGGTGAAGCTGACCCGCTCGGTGTTGCTCGTCGTGGCCTGGAAGTAGCCGGCGAAGTAGTACACCACCTGAGCCAGCAGACGTGCCCAGTTGATCGAGTTGACGGTACCGATCTGGTACTTGCGCTTGAACTCGAGGTCATTGCTGACCGCCTTGACGATGTCCTGGCAGTCGTCGAACACGCCCTCGATAGCGATGTTGTGGATGTTGGCGTCCTGCAGGCTGAACATCTGCGCCTGCTGGAAAGGGCTCATGCGGCCATGGGGGCTGAGCATGAAGACATTGACGCCAGCCTTGCCACGCATGGCGTACTCGGCCGCGCTGCCGGTGTCGCCCGAGGTGGCGCCCAGGATGTTGAGCGTCTGGCCGCGCCGGCCCAGCTCGTACTCGAAGAGCTGGCCCAGCAGCTGCATGGCCATGTCTTTGAAGGCCAGGGTCGGGCCATTGGACAGGGCTTGCAGGGCCAGGCCAGGCTCCAGGTTCTTGAGCGGCGTGATCTCGGGCGTGCCGAACACGGCCTCGGTGTAAGTGCGGCGGGTGATGGCACGCAGGTCTTCGGCCGGGATGTCGTCGATGTAAAGCGACAGGATCTCAAAGGCCAGATCGGCATAAGCCAGGCCGCGCCAGCGCGTCAGGGTCGCATCGTCCACCTGCGGATAGTGGGTCGGCAGGTAGAGGCCGCCATCGGGCGCCAGGCCCTCCAGCAGGATGTCGCAGAAGCGGCGCTCAGTCTGGTCGCCGCGGGTGCTGATGTATCGCATGCTCGTCAAGCCAATTCTTCCTTGCGCAGGCGCACGATGGGCGCCAGCACGGTGTTCAGACCTTGCATCTGAGCCAGGGCCAGGTTCATGCGGCCTTCCTGGGTCTCGTGGGTCAGGATGATCAGGTCGGTCTGGCGCTCGCCCTCATTGGATTCGCGCTGCAGCACGGCGTCGATCGAGATGTCGTGCTCGGCCAGGATGGTGGTGATGCGCGAGAGCACGCCGGCCTCGTCGGCCACGCGCAGACGCAGGTAATAGCTGGTCAACACCTCGGCCATGGGCAAGATGGCGGTGTCGCTCATGGCGTCGGGCTGGAAGGCCAGATGCGGCACCCGGTGGTCGGGGTCGGCGGTGTGCAAGCGAGTGATATCCACCAGATCGGCGATCACCGCCGAAGCGGTCGGCTCGGCGCCCGCACCCTTGCCGTAGTAGAGCGTGGTGCCGACGGCATCGCCCTGCACCACCACGGCGTTCATCGCGCCTTCGACATTGGCAATCAGGCGGCTCATGGGCACCAGGGTCGGGTGCACGCGCAGCTCGATGCCGCTGTCCCGGCGGCGGGTCAAGCCCAGGAGCTTGATGCGGTAGCCCAGCTGCTCGGCGTACTTGATGTCGGCCGCTTGCAACTGGCTGATGCCTTCCACATGGGCTTTGTCGAACTGCACCGGCACGCCGAATGCGATGGCGCTCATCAGCGTCAGCTTATGGGCGGCATCCACGCCTTCGACGTCAAAGGTCGGGTCGGCCTCGGCATAGCCCAGGCGCTGCGCCTCCTTCAGCACGGTGGCGAAGTCCAGGCCCTTGCTGCGCATCTCGGACAGGATGAAATTGGTGGTGCCGTTGATGATGCCGGCGATCCACTCGATGCGGTTGGCGGTCAGGCCCTCGCGCAAGGCCTTGATGATGGGGATGCCACCGGCCACGGCGGCCTCAAACGCCACCAT
>NKIM01000038.1 GCA_002255955.1 Burkholderiales bacterium PBB2
GCCTGCACCGGCGGCGCATTGCGGCTGCCCGGCGGGTCGAACAGCAGCGTGAACTCGCGCACCAGCCGGCCATTGGCCCAGCTGATCTCGAGGATCACCTCGATGAACGGCTCTTGCACCGCGCGGTCGCTGCTGACGCGCAGCGAGGCCCGGCCATCGCTCTTGCGGTCGACCGAGACCCGCGTGCCGGCCAGCACGGCGTTGTAGTCGACGCCGGCGGCGCGGTAGGCCTCGGGCGAGGCCACGCGCACCTGCAGCGTGGCGGCTTCCTCGGGCGTCAGCGCGGTGATGTCGATCTCGGCGCGCATGCCCTCGCCCAGCGCCGATTGCACGGCCAGCCGGCCCAGGCCCAGGGCCAAGGCGGATTGCGGTGCGCCGGACAACGCGGCCATGGCCGCAAGGGCCAGCGCGGTGCGGGCAGCGAGGAAGGGGCTGGTGTTCAAGGCGTCTCCACTACGGCGCCGTCGGTCCCCGTCGGGGCCCGCCGCCAGGGGCAAAAAACAGATCCTGGCATGGCACCCGGATGCGAGTCAAAAACGGACGAAAAACGGCGAAACCACAATAACATCAGGCAGATACGGTGACAAGCTCACGCGATTCATGACGTTGCCATCGCCGACGCACTGGCAAGGTTTGGACGCCATATGTTGCCACGTCGCCACGCACCCGCCCCCGCACGGTGTGTGGCGATGCGCTGCGGGACCGCTCAGTCCTGCAGCAGGATGCGCAGCATGCGGCGCAGTGGCTCGGCCGCGCCCCACAGCAGCTGGTCGCCGATGGTGAAGGCGCCGACGTACTCGGGGCCCATCGCCAGCTTGCGGATGCGGCCGACCGGGATGGTCATCGTGCCGGTCACGGCCACCGGCGTCAGGTCACGGATGGTGGCCTCGCGGGTGTTGGCACCACCTTCACCCACTCGTTGTCGGCGGCGATCATGGCTTCGATGTCGGCCAGGGGCACGTCCTTCTTCAGCTTGAAGGTCAGGGCCTGGCTGTGGCAGCGCATGGCGCCCACGCGAACGCAGAAACCATCCACCGGAATGGCGCTGGAGCCAAAGCCTTCGCCGATGCCGAGGATCTTGTTGGTCTCGGCCATGCCTTTCCACTCTTCCTTGGATTGGCCATTGCCCAGATCCTTGTCGATCCAGGGGATCAACGAACCGCCCAGGGGCACGCCGAAGTTGGCGGTCTCGGCGGCGCTCAAGGAACGCTGGGTGGCGATGAGCTGGCGATCGATCTCGAGGATGGCGCTCTTGGGGTCATCCAGCAAAGCGCGCACGGACGCGTTCAGCGTGCCGTACTGCGTCAGCAACTCGCGCATGTGCTGGGCGCCACCACCGCTGGCGGCCTGGTAGGTCTGGGTGCTCATCCACTCGACCAGACCGGCCTTGTAGAGCGCGCCCACGCCCATCAGCATGCAGGACACGGTGCAGTTGCCACCGACCCAGTTCTTGCCGCCCTTGGCCAGGGCATCCTTGATGACCGGCATATTGACCGGGTCCAGGATGATGACCGCGTCGGATTCCATGCGCAGCGTCGAGGCCGCGTCGATCCAGTGGCCGGTCCAGCCGGCGGCGCGCAGCTTGGGGAAGACTTCGCTGGTGTAGTCGCCGCCCTGGGCGGTGATGATGATCTCGCAGCGCTTGAGCTGCTCGATGTCAAAAGCGTTCTGGAGCTTGGTTTCGTTCTTGGCCTGGGCCGGGGCAGCGCCGCCGGCGTTCGAGGTGCTGAAGAACAGCGGCTCGATCAGGTCAAAGTCTTTTTCTGCGCTCATCCGGTCCATCAGGACCGAACCCACCATGCCGCGCCAGCCTACCAATCCAACAAGTGTCGTCATCGCTGTTACCTCTATCGCCCTAAAAAAGAAAAAAGCCTCTGGACTTCTTCTCCCCCGGCTCGTGTCGCCGGGGGTGTAGGGGCGAGACGAACCGGAGCTGAACTAGCCCTTCATGGTTTTGGTCGTGGTAATCGCTGCAACTACAGCGTCACCCATCTCGCGCGTGCCCACCTTCTGGGTGCCCTCGCTCCAAATGTCTGCGGTGCGCAGCCCTTGGGACAACACCGAGCCCACTGCGGCTTCGATACGAGCAGCAGCTTCGGGTTGGTTGAGGGAGAACTTGAGCATCATGGCAGTGGACAGGATTGTAGCCAGAGGATTGGCGATTCCCTTGCCGGCGATGTCCGGCGCGCTGCCGTGGCTGGGCTCGTACAGGCCCTTGTTGTTTTTGTCCAGGGAGGCCGAAGGCAGCATGCCGATGGAGCCGGTCAGCATGGCTGCCTCGTCCGAGAGGATGTCGCCGAACATATTGCCGGTCACGACCACGTCGAAGCGCTTGGGCGCCTTGACCAGCTGCATGGCGGCGTTGTCCACATACATATGGTCGAGTTCCACATCGGGGTACTCGGCGCCGACTTCGATCATCACGTCTTTCCAGAACTGGAAGGTTTCCAGCACATTGGCCTTGTCCACCGAGGTGACGCGCTTGTTGCGCTTGCGTGCGGCCTGGAACGCGACATGGGCGATGCGCTCGATCTCCGGGCGCGAGTAGCGCATGGTGTCGAAAGCTTCCTCGCTGCCCGGGAAATGCCCGTCGACCGCGGTGCGGCGGCCGCGCGGCTGGCCGAAATAGATGTCGCCGGTCAGCTCGCGGATGATGAGGATGTCCAGGCCGGCCACCAACTCGGGCTTCAGGCTCGAGGCGTGCGTCAGCTGCTCGTAGCAGATGGCCGGGCGGAAGTTGGCAAACAGACCCAGGTGCTTGCGCAGGCCCAGGATGGCTTGCTCGGGGCGCAGGGGGCGGTCCAGCTTGTCGTACTTCCAGTCGCCCACGGCGCCGAACAGGATGGCGTCGGCATCCTTGGCCAGCTGCAGGGTGGAGTCCGGCAAGGGATGGCCGGCCGCCTCGTAGGCGGCGCCGCCCACCGGTGCGGTTTCCATCTCCAGTGGCAGGTCCAAGACCTTGAGCACCTTGACGGCTTCGGCGACGATTTCGGTGCCGATGCCGTCACCGGGGAGGATTGCAATCTTCATATCTGTCCTTGAATGGAATCAAGCGGCGCTCAGGCCGAAAGCTGGTGCTTGAGCCAAGGCTTGGCGGCCAGGCGCTCGGCCTCGAAGGCCTTGATCTTGTCGGCGTGGCGCAGGGTCAGGCCGATGTCGTCAAAGCCGCCCAGCAGGCAGAACTTGCGGAAGGCCTGCACCTCAAAGGGCAGCTCCGTGCCGTCCGGCTTGATCACCACCTGGCGCGGCAGATCGATGCTCAGCTGGTAGCCCGGGAAGGCATGCACTTCGTCGAACAGCCGCGCCACGTGCGACTCGGGCAAGACGATGGGCAGGATGCCGTTCTTGAAGCAGTTGTTGAAGAAGATATCGGCGAAGCTGGGCGCGATCAGGGCGCGAAAGCCGTACTGCTCCAGCGCCCAGGGCGCATGCTCGCGGCTGGAGCCGCAGCCGAAATTGGCGCGCGCCAACAGCACCGAAGCGCCGGCATAGCGCGCCTGGTTGAGCACGAAATCGGGGTTGGGCCGGCGGCTGGCTGGGTCCTGACCGGGCTCGCCCGCATCCAGATAGCGCCACTCATCGAACAAGTTAGGGCCAAAGCCGCTGCGCTTGATGGACTTGAGGAACTGCTTGGGGATGATGGCGTCGGTGTCGACGTTCTCGCGGTCCATGGGGGCGACGAGGCCCTGGTGCAGGGTGAACTTTTCCATGTCTGAACTAACTCCTTGTGTTCGCCGGCGGGATCAGCTGAGGTGGCTGACGTCGACGAAATGACCGCGCATGGCGGCCGCAGCGGCCATGGCCGGGCTGACCAGATGGGTGCGGCCGCCGGCGCCCTGGCGCCCTTCGAAATTGCGGTTGCTGGTCGAGGCGCAGCGCTCACCGGGCTCCAAACGGTCGGCATTCATGGCCAGGCACATGGAGCAGCCGGGCTCGCGCCACTCGAAACCTGCGGCTTTGAAGACCTGGTCCAACCCTTCAGCCTCGGCCTGCGCCTTGACCAGGCCCGACCCCGGCACGACCAGGGCCAGCTTCACATTCGAGGCCAGGCGGCCGCCGATGCGGCGCACCACAGCGGCAGCCTCGCGCATGTCCTCGATACGGCTGTTGGTGCAGGAGCCGATGAAGACCTTGTCCACATGGATGTCGGCGATCGCCTTGTTCGGCTCCAGGTTCATGTACTGCAGGGCGCGCTCGATGGCGCCGCGCTTGACCGCGTCCTTTTCCTTGTCCGGGTCTGGCACGCGGGCGTTCACATCGAGCACCATCTCGGGCGAGGTGCCCCAGGTGACTTGCGGGCGGATCTGGCTGGCATCCAACTCAACCACCGCGTCGAAATGCGCGCCGGCGTCCGAGTGCAGACCGCGCCAGTACTGCACGGCCAGATCCCATTCGACCCCGGTCGGCGTGAAGGGCCGGCCCTTAACGTAGTTCAGCGTGGTCTCATCCACGGCGATCAGGCCGGCGCGGGCACCGGCTTCGATGGCCATATTGCAAACCGTCATGCGGCCTTCCATGGACAGCGCGCGGATGGCCGAACCGCCGAACTCGAGGGTGTAGCCGGTGCCGCCGGCCGTGCCGATCTTGCCGATGATGGCCAGCACGATGTCCTTGGCGCCCACGCCGGGCACGACCTGACCCTCAACGCGGATCAGCATGTTTTTGGCCTTCTTGGCCAGCAGGGTCTGCGTGGCCAACACATGCTCGACCTCGGAGGTGCCGATGCCATGCGCCAAGGCGCCGAAAGCCCCGTGGGTGGAGGTATGGCTGTCGCCGCACACCACGGTCATGCCGGGCAGCGTGGCGCCCTGCTCCGGGCCGATCACATGGACGATGCCCTGGCGCTTGTCGTTCATCTTGAACTGGGTCACGCCGTGGCGGTCGCAGTTCTGGTCCAGGGTGTCGACCTGCAGCTTGGAGATCGGGTCGGCGATGCCGCCGCTGCGGTCGGTGGTGGGCACATTGTGGTCACTGACTGCCAGATTGGCGGACAGACGCCAGACCTTGCGCGAGGCCAAATCCAGGCCTTCAAAGGCCTGCGGGCTGGTCACCTCATGCAGCAGATGGCGGTCGATGTAGAGCACGGCCGTGCCGTCGTCTTCGGTGTGGACGACATGCTCATCCCAGAGCTTGTCGTAGAGCGTGCGAGCAGTCATGACAGTCTTCTTTCCTTCAATTCAATCAATGAGTTCGGGGCGGCTTGAAGGTCCATCAAGCCTTGGGCGCCGGCGGGCAGAGGCTGTCGACAAAGCGCTGCAGCACGGCCGGCAGGCGCTCCTGGCGCAGCACGCCCAGGCAGTACTCGCGCACGGCCCAGTCTTCGTCCAGTGCCAGCAGCTTGACGTCGAACACGCGCGAGAAGCGCTCGGCTGGCCCGCCGGGCAGCACGGCCACGCCCAGGCCGGCCTCGACCAATTGGGCAATCGCATCAAAGCCGCGCACCTGGATACGGGCATTGAGCGTGCGGCCCAGGGCCTGGGCCTGCTGGCGCATCATTTCCTGGGCCGAAGCGCCGGCATGCAGGCCGATCAGGTCGTAGTCCAGCAGGTCGGCAAAGCGCACACTGTCCTGATCCGCCAGCGCATGGCGCTTGGGCACCAGCACGGCCAAGCGGCCGCGGGCGTAGGACCAGGTCTGTAGGCGACTGTCCAGCAAGGGCGCGGTGAACACACCGGCGTCGGCCCGGCCTTCGGCCACGGCCGCCTGCACCTCGGCGCTGGTCAG
Organism: Burkholderiales bacterium PBB2; assembly: GCA_002255955.1. Classification (GTDB taxonomy): domain Bacteria; phylum Pseudomonadota; class Gammaproteobacteria; order Burkholderiales; family Burkholderiaceae_C; genus Paucibacter_A. The sequence continues at coordinate 5,725 of NKIM01000038.1, forward strand.
ATCTTCCAGGCTGATGCGGATCTGCGGGTGGCCCTGGCTGAAGGCCACCAGATCGGCCGGCAGGCATTCGGCGATCGCGCCGCTGTTGGCGGCGATGCGCAGATGACCTTTGATGCCGCGGGCGAACTCCACCACCTCGCTCTCAAGCGCATGCAAGGAGGCATGGAGGGAACGGATATGGCGCACCAGGGCGCGGCAGGCCTCGGTGGGCTCGACCCCGCGCGAACGGCGCTCAAACAGCTGCACGCCCAGGCGGGCCTCCAGATCGGACACCCGCTTGCTGGCCGCAGCCAGGGCCAGATGCTCCTGCTGCGCGCCGCGCGTGATAGAGCGCGTCTGCTCAATGGCCAGCACGAGGTTGAGAGTGGTCAGATCAAGGCGCATGGGTGTGTCCGAGTTCGAGATGCCGGCGAATCCGGCAAAAACGAGGCATCAAAAGCGGGTCATCAAAGTCTGTGGCGCAAAGATCGGCAAAAGGGCCTCACAAGGGTTCTGCAAGGTTTCAACGCTGCATCCGCAATGCCACCGCAGGGTGGGCGGCAGTGCCAACGCAGCTCGACAGACGAAATTTAGCTTTCGCCAACAAGATGCGCACACAGAGTTGAGCAATTGCATCTTCGCGGTTTGCGAAGTCTAAATCAATTGACGTGGCGGCCGATCCCCGGGGCCTCGAAACATGGCGCCGCTGCGCTGCGGCGCCCTCTCCGTCCCTCTCCGACCTGTCCTGCCCCGTTCAAGCTCTTTCCAACCCTCGCCTTCCCCACAAACACGGGCTGCTGTTTACCCGCGGTTTCAGCCAGAACACGCGCCTGACTTTCGACAGCACAGCCACCACTTCTTATCGTGCAGCCTCAGCCGCTTGGCACTGCAGCTGAGTGGCCCCGGCCTTCCCGTCTGGCCTCCCGGCAACAGCCGTGACAATCGCTTCTCGGCGGCGCCAGGCCAGCAAGGCCCGCACGCCGCCCTGTCCAAACCCCATCCCGCTCGTATCCGCATGAAACTGCCCCGCCTCACCCTCCTCGCTCTCTTGCTGCAACTGGGCAGCCTCAGCCATGCGGCCGATGCCACGCTCGGCCTGGATCTGCACGGCTTTGACACGCAGGTGCGCGTGCAGGACGACCTCTTCCGTGCTGCCAACGGCAACTGGCTGAAAACCACCGAGATCCCAGCCGACAAGGCCAGCTTCGGCAGCTTTGCCGTGCTGCGCGACCTGTCGGACCAACAAGTGCGCGCCATCGTGGAAGAACTGGCCCGCCAACCGCAGGCGGCCGGCAGCGTCGAGCACAAGCTAGCCACCTTCTACACCGCCTTCCTCGACACCGCCGCCATCGACCAAGCCGGTCTGGCCCCGCTGCAGCCCTTGCTGGCCGATATCGATGCCCTCAAGAGCCCGCGCGAGCTGGCCCAGTGGCTGGGCCGCATGCAAGGCCATCTTTCGACGCCGGTGGAGCTCTCGGTCGGCCCGGATTTCAAGAACCCGAGCCTGAATCTGGCGGCGGCCAGCCAGGGCGGCCTGGGCCTGCCCGGGCGCGACTACTATCTGAAGCAAGAGCCGCGCATGCTCAAGGCCCGCGCGGCCTATCTGCAGTACCTGCAGACCCTGGCCCAGCTGGCTGGTGAGGCCCAGCCGGCGCGCGCTGCCGAGCGCGTGCTGGCCCTGGAGACCGAGATTGCCAAGGCCCACTGGGACCCGGTGGCCAACCGTGACCCGGTCAAGGCCTACAACCCCATGAGCCCGGCGGAGCTGGCACGCAAGGCCCCGGGCTTTGACTGGGCCGCCTTCCTCGAGGCGGCGCGCCTGGGCCAGATCGACCGCCTGGTCGTGGCCCAGCCCAGCATGGCCATCGCCCTGGCACGCCTGCATGCCAAGCGCCCCCTGGCCGACTGGAAGCTGTACGCCAAGCTGCACCTGCTGGACGCCCATGCCTCCACCCTGCCCCAGGCCTTCCGCGATGCCCGCTTTGCCTTCCGCGGCAAGGCCTTGTCCGGCGCCAGCCAGGAACAGGCCCGCTGGCAGCAAGGCATGGCCCAAGTCAACGCGGCGCTGGGCGATGCCCTGGGCAAGCTGTACGTCGCTCGCCATTTCCCGGCCGGCCACAAGGCCCGCATGCAGGAGCTGGTGGCCAATCTGATGGGCGCCTTCGGCGACTCGCTGGACGCGCTGAGCTGGATGTCGCCACAGACGAAACTGCAGGCGCGCGACAAGCTGAGCAAGTTCACGGTGAAGATCGGCTACCCCGACCAATGGCGCGATTTCAGCGCCCTGGAGGTGCGCGCCGGCGACGCGCTGGGCAACCGCCTGCGCTCGGCCGATTTCGAATGGCAGGTGCTGGCCGCCAAGGCCGGCCGGCCGGTGGACCGCAAGGAATGGGGCATCAACCCGCAGCTGGTCAATGCCTTCTACGACCCCACGACCAACGAGATCCTCTTCCCCGCCGCCATCCTGCAGCCGCCCTTCTTTGATGCCACCGCCGACGACGCGGTCAACTACGGCGCCATCGGTGCCGTGATCGGCCACGAGATCAGCCATGGCTTTGACGATCAGGGCAGCCAGTTCGACGGCGACGGCCGCCTGCGCAACTGGTGGACGCCGGCCGACCGCAAGGCCTTCGAGGCCGTGGCGGCCAAGCTGGTGGCGCAGTTCAATGGCTACGAGGCCATCCAGGGCAAGCATGTCAACGGCCAGCTGACCCTGGGGGAGAACATCGCCGACCTGTCGGGCCTGCAAGTGGCCTTCAAGGCCTACCAGCGTTCGCTGGGCGGCACGCCGAGCCCGGTGATCGGTGGCTTCAGCGGCGAGCAGCGTTTCTTCCTGGGCTGGTCGCAGGCCTGGCGCAGCAAGTCGCGTGAAGAGGCAACCTTGATGCAGGTCACCATGGACCCGCACTCGCCCGCCGAGTTCCGCGCCAACGGCGCCGCCGTCAACCACGATGGCTTCCACCAGGCCTTTGGCACCAAGAGCGGCGACAAGATGTTCAAGGGCAGCTCGGAGCGCATCCGCATCTGGTGAAGGGGCCACTGCAGTTTGTCAGCGTGGTGAAAGGAGACGGACACGCAAACGGGAAATGAGCCCAGGAATGCACGTATTCCGTGCACCGGAGTCGCGGGATGACGCCTAGGATGGAACTCACTGTCCTTGTTCTGCGCTCGACCCCGTGCTGCGGGTTCAACCGTTTGTTTGTCTGCCCCTTGTGAAAGCTCCGCCCATGCTGAAACTGCACCCCGCTTCGTCGCGCGTCCTCCCGGGCGCCTTTTCTGCCCTGCTCGCCGGCGGCCTGCTGCTCGGTCTGAACCCCCTCGCCAGGGCAGCCGACGGCGCGCCGGAGAGCCTGCACATCTGCCACGAGAACGAAGACGCCTTCCCCTGGCTGCTCAAGGACAAACCCGGCTACAGCCAGATCATGATGGCGCAGCTGGAAAAGCAGCTGGGTACGCCGATCAAGCTGGTGCCCATGCCCTGGAAGCAATGCCTGGCCGAAGTCAAAAGCGGCAAGATCGACGGCGCCATGAACGCCAGCTTCAGCGCCGAGCGCGCTGAGTTTGCCCACTACCCGCTCAAGCTCGACGGTGAGGCCGACGCCACCAAGCGCATGTACCGCGCCACCTACGCGCTCTACAAGACCAAGGGCGCCAGCGTCAGCTGGGACGGCAAGGCCCTGTCCGGCAATGGCACCTTCGGCGCCCAGGCTGGCTTTTCCATCGTCGCGCAGCTCAAGCAGCTGGGCGTCAAGGTCGAGGACAACGCGCCCACGGCCGATGAGCTGCTGAACCGCGTGGCCTCGGGCCGCTACCTCGCCGCCGCCCTACAGACCACGGAGGCCGAGGCCTCGCTGGCCTCCCTGCCGGCGCTGCACAGCAAGATTGAGCGGATCAGCCCGCCCCTGGTCGACAAGGCCTACTTCACCATCTTCTCCAAGCCCTTCTTCGCCAAGCATGGCCAGACGGCACGCGAGGTCTGGCGCCTGCAGGGCAAGCTGCGCGAATCGCCCGAGTTCAAGGGTCAGGTCTCGCACCTGATGAAGTCCGTGGACTGATTCGCAAGCAGACGCAAGCCTGCAACAGCAGCAACAACAACGGCGGCCCTCGGGTCGCCGTTGTTTTTGGTGGGTGCAACTGCTCACGGCCACACGGGCCTCCCGCGGAGGGGAGCAGGCTGTTAACCTAGGCGCACATGGCCGGTCCGGCAGCGCGGGAGCAGACTTGGGCGAGGCACAGCAAGGCAACGCTGGCGCAGGGCAAGCCGCCCAGGCGCAATGGCAGCAGGACGCATCGGGCCTGCGGCTGCGCCTGAGCGGCGATTGGCGTGGCGGCCCCATGCTGCCGCCGCCCCCCGAACCACAAGACTCGACGGATCCGCCCGAGGCCGCCCGGCCCCTGCTCCTGCATGTCGACGGCCAGGCCCTCAGCCATTTCGACAGCCGCCTCGCCGCCCAGCTCTGGGCCCTGAGCCGCGGCCGCCAGCAGGCGCTGAATACCGAGGCCCTGCCGCCGGGCTTGCGCGGCATGCTGGACCTGGCCGCCCGCCAGAGCGCCGGCGATACGCCGAACGGCAGACGCCGCCCGCGCTGGCTCACGCGCATCGGCCTGGACTGGCAGGCCCGCTACCGCCGCACGCGCGACACCCTGGCTTTCACCGGCGAGCTCTTGATCGCCGTCTACCGCGCCCTGCGTGGCAGCACCGCCATGCGCGGCGAAGACCTGGCCCAGCAACTGCACGCCACCGGCCCGGCCAGCCTGCCCATCGTCACCCTGGTCAGCTTTCTGGTCGGGCTCATCATTGCCTATATGGGCGCGGCCCAGCTGCAGCGCCTGGGCGCGCAGGCCTTCATGGCCGATCTGGTGACCATCGGCGTGGTGCGCGAAATCGCGGCCCTGATGACCGGCATCATGCTGGCCGGCCGGGTCGGCGCCGCCTTTGCCGCCCAGCTGGGCAGCATGCAGGCGAACGAGGAGATCGACGCCTTGCGCGCCCTGGGTTTGAACCCGGTCGAGCACCTGGTGCTGCCGCGCGTGCTGGCCATGGCCTTGATGGCGCCCTTGCTGACCACCTTTGCCGCCGTGGTGGGCATGCTGGCGGGCTTGCTGGTGGCCGTGGGCATCTTCCATGTCGAGCTGCTGGACTACCTCTACCGCAGCTCCAAGGCCATCACCCTGGCGCATGCGGGCATCGGCCTGCTCAAGGGCACGGTCTACGGCGTGCTGGTCGCCATGGCGGGCTGCCGACAGGGCCTGCATGCCGGCCGCAGCGCCCAGGCCGTGGGTGAGGCGACCACGGCCGCCGTGGTGCAGGCCATCATCTGGATCGTCATCGCCGCATCGGCCTTGACGATTGCCTTTCAACGTCTGGGCTGGTGATGGACGCGCAGCCGCAACAGGCCTTGCCTGTGCCCTTGCCCTCGCCCTTGCTCCGCGCCGAGGACCTGACCCTGGCCGTGCCGGGGCGCGTGCTGCAGCAAGGCATCAGCTTCGAGCTGCAGCGCGGCGAGATCCTGGTGCTGATGGGCGGCAGCGGCTGTGGCAAGAGCACCCTGCTGCGCCATCTGATCGGCCTGCAAACGCCGGCCGCGGGCCGCGTACTTTATGGCGAGCAAGACCTGGCCGAGGCCGACGACGACACCCTGGCGCAGCTGCGCCGCCAATTCGGCGTGATGTTCCAGGGCGGGGCGCTGTGGAGCTCGATGACGGTGGGCGAGAACGTGATGCTGCCGCTGACCGAGTTCAGCGAGCTGGACGAAGACGCGGCCGAGCAGATGGCCCGCTTCAAGCTGGCCCTGGTCGGCATGGAAGCCGCCTTTGACGAGCTGCCCAGCGCCCTCAGCGGCGGCATGAAAAAGCGTGCCGCCATCGCCCGCGCCATGGCCCTGGACCCGCCCCTGCTCTTCCTCGATGAGCCCTCCGCCGGCCTGGACCCGCTCAGCGCCGCCAGCCTGGATGAACTGACCCTCAATCTGCGCGATCATCTGGGCACCAGCATCGTGCTGGTGACGCATGAATTGAGCAGCATCTTCGCGGTGGCCGACCGCGCCCTGTTTCTCGACGCCAAGGAGAAGACCATGACCGCGCTCGATGCACCGCGCCGTTTGCTGGAGACTGGCCCCGAGGCGGTGCGCCTGTTTCTGCGTCGCGGCGAAACGTCCGGCTCCGGAGGCCACGCATGAGAAAGCGCCACGGTCACCCCGCCCTGCTGGGCCTGTTCGTCGTCACCGCCCTGATCCTGCTCTTCTTCGCCGTGTTCGTCATCGCTGGCGGCAAGCTGCTGGGCGGCAAGGAACGCGTGGTGATGTACTTCCACGGCTCCATCTACGGCTTGCAGATCGGCGCGCCGGTCGTGTTCCGCGGCGTGCACCTGGGCAATGTCAGCGCCATCGGCGTGGCCTACAACAATGCCAGCAATGCAGTGTCCATCCCGGTGGAAGCCGAACTGGAGCGCGACATGATCGGCAATCTCAGCGGCGAACGCCTGCCGGGCAGCGGCGCCTCCTCGCTCAAAGCCCTGGTCGAGCGCGGCCTGCGTGCCCAGCTGGGTCTGCAAAGCCTGCTGACCGGGCAGCTCTATGTGGACCTGGACTTCCGACCCGACAAACCCACCGTGGGCAGCACCGTCGAGGCCAGCCGCTATGTGCAGATCCCCACCGTGGCCACGCCCTTTCAGGACCTGCGCAACCAGGTGGACGGCCTGGACATCAAGCGTCTGGTGGGCGACCTCTCGGCCATCGCCAGCACCGGCCGGCGGCTGATCGAGGGGCCTGAGCTGAGCCGCGCCCTGAAGGACATCGAGGCAGTGAGCGCCAGTCTGCGTCGCCTCAGCCAGCAGCTGGACCGCCGCGCCGGCCCGGTGGGCGACGCCGCCCTGAACGCCCTGGCCGCCACCCAGGACGCCATGGAGCGCATGAGCCGCGCGGCCGTGACCGTCAACGAATCGGCCGAGCGGGTTGGCAAGACCTTCAACCCCGAGGGTGCCGTGGTGCAGGACCTGCGCCGGGTCTCCACCGAACTGGCCCGCGCTGCCGCGGCGGTGGCCGATGTGGCACAGGACGAGGGGCCGCTGAACCAGAACCTGCAGCGCGCGCTGAGAGACATCGCCCAAGCCGCCCGTGCCCTGCGCGAACTGGCCGACACCCTGGACCAGCAACCTGAAGCCGTACTCAAGGGCCGCGCCAAATGAGCAGATTCCTCAATCGAATGAAGGCCGTCCCTGTGCTGATGGGGCTCAGCCTGCTCGCCGCTTGCGGCAGCTCCCCCCAGGTGCAGTACTTCCAGCTGCGCGCGGAGCCGCCCGGTACACCACCCAGTCCAGTCTCTGCCCCGGTCTCAGCCGATTCAACCGCGTCGGCAATCGCCGGCATCTGGGCCCTCGGCCCGGTGCAGATCCCCGAGTACCTGGACCGCGACGCCATCGTCCGCCCCAGCGGCCAGGCCATGCTGCGACTGACCCCGAGCGAACGCTGGGCCGAGCCCCTGCGCGACGCCATCCCCCGCTTGCTGCTGCAAGACCTGGCCCGCTTGCACGGCAGCGCTCGCATCTGGCGCCTGCCCCTGCCGCCCGGGCTCTCGGCCGAACGACAGCTGCGCGTGGACATCCAAAGGCTGGACGCAGACGCAGACGCAGGCCTACGCCCGCTGCTGGTGCTGCAAGCACGCTGGACTTGGCTGGACCCCAGCGGCCGCCAGCCCCCCAATGTGCGCGAACAGCGCTTCGAAGTGCCAGCCGGGGACGGCGGCACCGATGCACTGGTGGCGGCGCATCGGGCCGCGCTGTGGGCGCTGGCCCAGGCCATCGCGACACACTAGGCTGCGCTGGTCCTGCTCAAGCCCCCATCAAAGCCTGACCGCACACCCGCAAGGTTTGACCCCGCACGGCGCCGGATTCCGGCAAGGCCAGGAAGGCGACGGCCTCGGCCACATCGCGGGGCTGGCCGCCCTGGGACAGGGCGTTGAGGCGGCGGCCGGCTTCGCGGATCAGCCAGGGGATCTGGCGGGTCATGTCGGTTTCGATGAAGCCGGGGGCCACGGCATTGACGGTGGCGCCGCGGGACGCCAGCACGGCACTGCGAGCAGCGACGTAGCCGATCAAGGCCGATTTGCTGGTGGCGTAATTGGTCTGGCCGGCATTGCCAGCGATGCCGCTGATGGACGACAGGCAGATCTCTCGCGCGCCGGGCGCCAGCAGATCGGACTGATCGAGCGCCGCATCGATGGCCAGGATGGCCTGCAAATTGACGGCCATGACCTGCTTCCACTCGGCCTCGCTCATCTTGAACAGGCTGCGGTCACGCGTGATGCCGGCGTTGTGCACCAGCACATCGACCGCCAGGCCGGGGTGTTGGCGCAGCCAGTCGCACAGCGCTGCGGGTGCTGCGGCGCTGGTGATATCCAGAGCCAGGGCGTCACCCTGGATGCGCCGCGCCAGCTCGTGCAAGTGCGGCTCGGCCGAGGGCACATCGATGCACAACACGCGAGCGCCCTCCTCGGCCAGACGCGCCGCAGTGGCAGCGCCCAATCCACGCGCGGCACCGGTGACCACGGCCAGGCGTTCACGCAAGCGGCCCGGGACCGAAGGGAGTTCAGGGCTTGCATACAGAGCATGGCCTGCATCCAAACGCAGAATCCGCCCGGACACGTAAGCGCTGCGGGCGCTGCAGAAGAAGCGCACAGGCCCCAGCAAAGCGCTCGCCGCTGCGACCGGCACTTGCAACGCATTGACGGTGGCCGCATGGCTGCGGCCCAGCTCCTTGGCCAGGCTGCGCACGAAACCTTCGATGCCTTGGGCGGCCGCCGCAGCCTCGGGCGAGAGGCGAGCGGCCTCCAACGGACAAGGCGCCAGCAGCAAGAGCTTGGCGCAAGGCGCCAGGCGGCGCAGCAGCGGCGCGAAGAAACTGCGCAGCTGGGCCAGGGACGCGAGCTCAAGGCAGCCGGTGGCGTCCAGCACGGCGATGTCGACGCGGGCCGTCACATCGGCGGCCAGATCGGGCTCCGTCAAAAGGCTGGCGCCCAGTGCCTGCAGCAAGCTTCGCGCAGCTTCGTCCGCATACCCGCCCGGCATGGCGGTCAATACCAGCTGCCGGCCACGCAGCTCGTCGCTGCGGTACGGGCCAGCCTCGCGCCGCAAGGCGCGTGGGCGCGGCAGGCCGAGCGCACGCACCAGCGGGCCCGTCAAGCGGCCCGCGGCCAGGCCGATCAAAGGATCTGAGGTCGAAGCCATGACGGTCTGTGAAGGGCCTGATCAGCCCAGGGCGGCGATGACCTCGGCCGGCGCCTGCACCAGCTCGATCAACACCCCTTCGCCACCGATCGGAAACTCGGCGCTGGACTTGGGGTGGATGAAGCAGATGTCGTAGCCGGCCGCGCCCTTGCGGATGCCGCCCGGCGCGAAGCGCACGCCGTTCGCCGACATCCACTCGACGGCCTTGGGCAGGTCGTCCACCCACAGGCCCACATGGTTGAGCGGCGTGGTGTGCACGGCCGGTTTCTTCTCGGGATCGAGCGGTTGCATCAGGTCGACCTCGATCTTGTGTACGCCCTGGCCGATGGCGCAGATGTCCTCGTCGACGTTCTCCCGCTCGGAGACGAAGTTGCCGGTGACCTGCAGGCCCAGCACATCGACCCAGAGCTTGCGCAAGGCCTGCTTGTCGGGGCCGCCGATGGCGATCTGCTGGATGCCGAGGATCTTGTAGGGTTTCATGTTTGGGTCACCTTGATTGAAGTTGCTGAGGTCAGCTTGTTGGGCAAGGGGATGAAAGAAGTGAACGAGTGAACAGGTGAGCGGCGCTGCGCGCCTGGTGAACCATTCACCTGTTCACCTGTTCACCTGTTCACCCATCAACCTCACTCAAACCTCAGAATCAGCTGATCCACCGACAGGCTCTCGCCCACCTTGGCCAGCACCTCGGCCACCTTGACGTCACGCTCGGCGATCAAGATGTTCTCCATTTTCATGGCCTCGATCACCGCCAGGCGTTCGCCGGCTTGCACGGTCTGACCCGGCTGCGCGGCGATCTGCACCAGCAGGCCCGGCATGGGCGAGAGCAGGAACTTGCTGGTGTCTGGCGGGGCCTTGAAGGGCATCAAGGCCTGCAGCTCGGCGGCGCGCGGCGAGAGCACATTGACGAGGATGGCATAGCCGTTGTGCTGCAGGCGATAGGCCAGCGGCTGCTTGGCCGTACCGCGTTCGGCCTGGGCTACAAAGGGCTGGCCGTTGACGGTGCCGGTCAGGCGGATGTCGTTCAGGCGCGAGTTGCAGACGATGCGATAGCTCTTGGCCTCGGCGCCTTCACCGACGCGTACCAGTGCCTCACCCAGGTGCCCCACGAACTCGGAGATGTGCAGGGCGTGGCGCGCTTGCTGACCGGCCGTGCCTTCGGACACCAGGGCCACGTAGTCGTGCTCAATGCGCACCTCATGGCCCGGCAGCTGGCCGCTGATGCCAGCCTCGCGCTCGCGCGCCTTGCGGCGGATGAAGCCGGCCAGGGCGACCAGGAACAGCGGGTCGCTGTGCGGCACATCCTCGGCGCGGAAGCCTCCGCCGTAATGCTGGGCGATGAAGCCGGTGTTGAAGTTGCCGGACTTGAAGTCCTCGTGCGCCAGCAGGGCCGACTGGAAGGGGATGTTGCTGGAGATGCCGCGGATGACAAAGCCATTCAAGGCTTCGCGCATCTTGGCGATGGCATCGGCCCGGTCGCGGCCGTGGACGATGAGTTTGGCGATCATCGAGTCGTAGAACATCGGAATCTCGCCGCCTTCGTAGACGCCAGTGTCGACCCGGACCCCGCCAAAATTCTCAACGGCATAACTATCACCCTGCAGGGTCAGCGTGCCCTGCTCCAGATTGGCCTGCGGTGGCTGGTACTTGACCAGGCGGCCGGTGGAGGGCAGGAAGTTGCGGAACGGGTCTTCGGCATTGATGCGGCACTCGATCGCCCAGCCTTCGCGCTTGATGTCCTCTTGCTTGAGGCTCAGCGGCTCGCCGGCGGCCACACGGATCATCTGCTCGACCAGGTCCAGGCCGGTGATGCACTCGGTCACCGGGTGCTCCACCTGCAGACGGGTGTTCATCTCCAGGAAATAGAAACTCTGGTCCTTGCCGACCACGAACTCCACTGTGCCCGCGCTCTGGTAGTTCACCGCCTTGGCCAAGGCCACGGCTTGCTCGCCCATGGCCTTGCGAGTGGCTTCGCTGATGAAGGGCGACGGCGCTTCTTCGATCACCTTCTGGTGGCGGCGCTGGATGGAGCATTCGCGCTCCCACAGGTAGAGCGTGTTGCCCTGGCTGTCACCCAGCACCTGGATCTCGATATGGCGCGGCTCCTCGACGAATTTCTCCATGAAGACGCGGTCGTCACCGAAGCTGTTGCGCGCCTCATTGCGGCAGCTGCTGAAGCCTTCGAAACATTCCTTGTCGTTGAAGGCCACGCGCAAGCCCTTGCCGCCACCGCCGGCGCTGGCCTTGATCATGACCGGGTAGCCGATGCCCTGGGCGATCTTGACGGCCTCTTCAGGCGAGAGGATGGGCTCGTTGTAGCCCGGGATGGTGTTGACCCGGGCCGCATTCGCCAGCTTCTTAGAAGCGATCTTGTCGCCCATGGCGGCGATCGAGCCATGCTTCGGGCCGATGAAGGCGATACCCTCTTCCTCGACCCGGCGCGCGAACTCTTCGTTCTCGCTCAGAAAGCCGTAGCCGGGGTGGATGGCCTGGGCGCCGGTCTGCTTGGCCGCCGCAATGATCTTGTCGGCCACCAGATAAGACTCACGGCTGGGCGCCGGACCCAGCAGCACGGCCTCATCGGCCAGCTCCACATGGCGAGCGTCCTTGTCGGCCTCGGAGTAGACGGCCACCGTCTTGATGCCCATCTTCCGGGCCGTCTTGATGACCCGGCAAGCGATCTCACCCCGGTTGGCGATCAGAATTTTGTCAAACATGATGTCTTGTCCCCATCAGTAAATTGGTTCGGTCGGCTTCAGCGCAGGTTCGAGAAACGCAAGCGCCCGGCCAGGCAGAGATCGGTCCATTCGACGACGCGGCGTTCGATCCAGGCGGCGCCCTGCCCCTTGGCCGCCGCGGCGCCCTGGTAGGCAAAGCTCAGCATGGCCGGAGCGCGCTGCGCGTACTCGCTGCCATCGCTGAGCGCGCCTTCGCGCTGCAGATCGGCCAGGGCCTGGCTGCGCGACAGGCCATCGACTCGGTAGAGCAGGATCACCGGCAGGCTGGCCAGATCGTTGCCGCAGGCCTCCACGCGGCTGGCGGCCGCTGCGCCGTAGCGCTGCAAGGCACAACTGGCGAACAGCTGCTGGGCCGAGGCGCTTTCCGGCGCCGACGCCGCCGAGTCCTCGGCGGGCACTGAAGACGCATGGACCTGGGCATGGGCGGCCACGCAGTCCGCCGCTGGCACGGCCGCGCGCACGCCCACGTTGCCACCCAGAAGCAAGCCCGACATCAGCAGCGCCTTCGCAGCTCTCACAGCGGAATGTTCCCGTGCTTGCGCCAGGGGTTGTCCAGCTTCTTGTCCTTGAGCATGACCAGGGAGCGGCAGATGCGCTTGCGGGTCTCATGCGGCTGGATCACATCGTCGATGAAGCCGCGCGCGCCAGCGACAAAGGGGTTGGCAAAGCGGGCCTTGTACTCCGCTTCCTTGGCGGCCAGCTTCTCGGGATCGCCCTTGTCCTCGCGGAAGATGATCTCGACCGCCCCCTTGGCACCCATCACCGCGATTTCGGCGTTAGGCCAGGCGAAGTTGACATCGCCGCGCAGGTGCTTGGAGGCCATCACATCGTAGGCGCCGCCGTAGGCTTTGCGGGTGATGACGGTCACCTTGGGCACCGTGCACTCGGCATAGGCATACAGCAGCTTGGCGCCATGCTTGATGATGCCGCCGTACTCCTGGCTGGTTCCGGGCATGAAGCCGGGCACATCGACAAAGGTGATCACCGGGATGCTGAAGGCATCACAGAAGCGCACAAAGCGCGCGGCCTTGATGGAGCTCTTGATGTCCAGGCAGCCGGCCAGCACGAGCGGCTGGTTGGCGACGATGCCCACCGTCTGGCCTTCCATGCGGGCAAAGCCGGTCAGGATGTTCTTGGCGTAGTCGGGCTGCAGCTCGAAGAAGTCGCCGTCGTCGACCGTCTTCTGGATCAGCTCCTTCATGTCATAGGGCTTGTTCGGATTCTCCGGCACCAGGGTGTCGAGTGAATAATCGAGCCGGTTGCCAGGGTCGCCGCTGGGCCGGGTCGGCGCCTTCTCGCGGTTGTTCAGCGGCAGGTAGTTGAAGAAGCGGCGCAGCATCAGGATGGCTTCGACATCGTTCTCGAAGCTGAGGTCGGCCACGCCGCTCTTGCTGGTGTGCGTGCCGGCGCCGCCGAGTTCTTCGGCCGTCACTTCCTCGTGCGTCACCGTCTTCACGACCTCGGGCCCGGTCACGAACATATAGCTCGAGTCCTTGACCATGAAGATGAAGTCGGTCATGGCCGGCGAGTAGACCGCGCCGCCTGCGCATGGGCCCATGATCATGCTGATTTGCGGGATCACGCCCGAGGCCAGCACATTCTTCTGGAACACATCGGCATAGCCGCCCAGCGAGGCCACGCCCTCCTGAATACGCGCGCCGCCCGAGTCATTGAGGCCGATCACCGGCGCGCCGACCTTCATGGCCTGGTCCATGACCTTGCAGATCTTCTCGGCATGGGCTTCGGACAAGGCACCGCCGAAGACGGTGAAGTCCTGGCTGAAACTGAAGGCCAGGCGACCGTTGATCATGCCGTAGCCGGTGACCACGCCGTCGCCGGGGATCTTGTTGTCGGCCATGCCGAAATCCACGCAGCGGTGTTCGACAAACATGTCCCATTCTTCGAAGGTGCCTTCGTCGAACAGCAGCTCCAGGCGCTCGCGCGCCGTCAGCTTGCCTTTTTTGTGCTGAGCGGCGATGCGTTTTTCGCCGCCGCCCAGACGGGCCTGGGCACGTTTTTCTTCCAGTCGTTGTTGGATGTCATGCATGGGAAGTCCTTTCGTAGGGCCGTCCCAAGGAAGGACGCGCCCCCTCGGGGGGCAGCCCATTCATTGGGCGTGGGGGTTTCATTTCTGATCTCCAGAAAATCGATTCAAAAGCTGCCGTGCCGCGGTGGACGGGGCCAGGCGGCCCTGCAGCACGTCTTCGGTGATCTCGGTAAGGCAGTCCCGCACGGCAGGTGCCTCAGCAAACTGCTGGCGCAAGCCGGCATGGATGCGCTCCCACATCCAACTCTGTGCCTGTTGCTGGCGTTTGGCCAGCCAGTGACCATGGGTCTGCTGCAATTCGCGGTAAGCCGTCACCTGAGCCCAAAAGCGCTCCAGGCCCTCGCCCTGCTCGGGCTTGAGCGCGCTGAGCTGCATCACCTGCGGGTGCCAGGTCTTGGCCGCCGTGGCGTGGTCGGTGTGACTGTGGCCGTGGAAGCCGTAGATCCGCAGGCTGGAGCCGATCTGCGCCTGGGCGCGGGTGGCGGCCGCCCAATCAAGATCGGCTTTGTTGATGACGACCAGATCGGCCAGCTCCATCACACCTTTTTTGATCGCCTGCAAATCATCACCGGCATTGGGCAGCTGCAGCAGCACATACATGTCCGTCATACCGGCCACGGCGGTTTCGCTCTGACCCACACCGACGGTCTCGACGATGACCACATCGAAGCCGGCCGCTTCGCAGACCAACATGGCCTCGCGCGTCTTCTCGGCCACGCCGCCCAGGGTGCCGCTGCTGGGGCTGGGGCGGATGTAGGCGCGCTCGTACATGGACAGGCGCTCCATACGGGTTTTGTCGCCGAGGATGGAGCCGCCCGAGACGCTGCTGCTCGGGTCCACGGCCAGCACAGCGACGCGGTGGCCGCGTGCGATCAGAAACAGGCCCAGGGCCTCGATGAAGGTGCTCTTGCCCACGCCGGGCACGCCCGAGATGCCCAGGCGAAAGCTTTTGCCTGTGTGCGGCAGCAGTTCGGTCAGCAAGGCATCGGCCTGGGCGCGGTGATCGCGGTGCGTCGACTCCAGCAAGGTGATGGCCTTGGCCATGGCCCGGCGCTGCTGGGGGCCGGGGGCGGCCAGCAGGGCCGGCGCCAGGCTGGTGCTCGGCGACGCTGCACTCATGCGCGCCCCGTCCTCTCACCCTGCACGCCCGACCAGACCGGCGCAATGCCGTCCGGCACCTGAGCCAGGCGAGCCTCCTCACCAGCGACCGGCAGGCGCCAGAGGTAGTCGATGTCGAACTCGCTCTCGCCCACCGCCTTGAAGCCATGGCGTAGGTAAAAGCGATTGGCATCGCTGAGCATGAGGGCCGAGAGACTGAGGTCTCGCCCCGCTCGCCGCGCCTGGTCCTTGGCCCAGCTGAGCACCCAGGAGCCGATGCCCTGGCTTTGCGCCGCGGGCTGCAGGTAGAGTTGCTCCAGGCGCAAGGCCGGGGTTTCACCCGCGGGCGTTTCGCGCAGCATCAAGAAGCCCACACGCTCGCTGCCGCGGCAGATATGGCGCATGGTCGCCGGGTCGAACAAGGTCTGGAATCGCTCACGGCTGCGCGCCAGGTCATAGCGGCCGAGACGCTCCAGACTCGGGCGCAAGGCCTCCATGCGCAGCTGGAACAGCGCGTCCAGATCTTCGGCCGCCACCGGCTGCAGCTGATAAGCACTCATGCGCAGCTCCGTGTGCCGGTCACGCCGCAGCGGCCGTCAGCGACTGGCGGATCTGCTCCAGCACATCCTTGGCACTGGCCGGGATCGGGGTGCCGGGGCCGTAGATGCCCTTGACGCCGGCCTCATAGAGCATGTCGTAGTCCTGCGCCGGGATCACGCCGCCGACGAAGACGATGATGTCATCGGCACCTTGTGCCTTCAGCGCCGCGATGATGGCCGGCACCAGAGTCTTGTGACCGGCGGCCAGGGTCGAGATGCCGACCGCGTGCACATCGTTCTCGATCGCTTGGCGGGCGCATTCCTCGGGGGTCTGGAACAAGGGGCCGATGTCCACATCGAAGCCCAGGTCGGCATAGGCCGTGGCCACCACCTTGGCGCCGCGGTCGTGGCCGTCCTGGCCCAGCTTGGCCACCATCACGCGCGGGCGGCGGCCATGTTCATCGGCAAAAGCCTTGATCTCATCCTGCAACTTGGCCCAGCCCTCGGCCGAGTCGTAAGCGGCTGCATAGACGCCGGTCACCTTCTGCGTGTCGGCGCGGTGGCGGCCATAGACGGCCTCCAGTGCATCGCTGATCTCGCCCACCGTGGCACGCAAACGCACGGCCTGGATGCTCAGGTCCAGCAGATTGCCCTGGCCGGACTTGGCGGCTTCGGTGAGCGCGTTCAAGGCGGCCTGGACGGCGGCGCTGTCGCGGCTGGCCTTGATGGATTTGAGCCGCTCAATCTGGCCGTCACGCACGCGGACATTGTCGACATCGAGGATCTCGATCTTGTCTTCCTTGGCCAGCTTGTACTTGTTGACGCCGACGATGACATCGCGGCCCGAGTCGATGGCCGCTTGCTTCTCGGCAGCGCTGGCCTCGATCTTGAGCTTGGCCCAGCCGCTGTCCACCGCGCGGGTCATGCCGCCCATGGCCTCGACCTCTTCGATGATGGCCCAGGCCTTGTCGGCCATGTCCTGGGTCAGGGACTCCATCATGTAGCTGCCGGCCCAGGGGTCGATCACGCTGGTGATGTGGGTCTCTTCCTGGATGATGAGCTGGGTGTTGCGGGCGATGCGCGATGAAAACTCGGTGGGCAGGGCAATCGCCTCGTCCAGCGAATTGGTGTGCAGGCTTTGCGTGCCACCGAAGACCGCGGCCATGGCCTCGATGGTGGTGCGCACCACATTGTTGTAGGGATCCTGCTCGGTCAGGCTCCAGCCCGAGGTCTGGCTGTGCGTGCGCAACATCAGGCTCTTCGGGCTCTTGGCCTCGAAGCCCTTCATGATCCGGCACCAGAGCAGGCGCGCCGCCCGCATCTTGGCGATCTCCAGATAGAAGTTCATGCCCACCGCCCAGAAGAAGGACAGGCGCGGCGCGAAGTCATCGACGTCCAGGCCCTTGGCCAGGGCGGTCTTCACATACTCCTTGCCATCGGCCAGGGTGAAGGCCAGCTCCAACGCCTGGTTGGCGCCGGCTTCTTGCATGTGGTAACCCGAGATCGAGATCGAGTTGAACTTGGGCATCTTCTGCGCCGTGTACTCGATGATGTCGCCGATGATCTTCATCGAGGGCTCGGGCGGGTAGATGTAGGTGTTGCGGACCATGAACTCCTTGAGGATGTCGTTCTGGATGGTGCCGCTGAGTTTGTCCTGGCTGACGCCCTGCTCTTCCGCCGCCACCACATAGCCCGCCAGCACCGGCAGCACGGCGCCGTTCATGGTCATGGAGACGGACACCTTGTCGAGTGGGATCTCGTTGAAGAGGATCTTCATGTCCTCGACCGAGTCGATCGCCACGCCGGCCTTGCCGACATCGCCGGTCACGCGCGGATGGTCGCTGTCGTAGCCGCGGTGGGTGGCCAGGTCAAAGGCCACCGACACGCCCTGCCCGCCGGCCGCCAGGGCCTTGCGGTAGAAGGCGTTGCTTTCCTCGGCGGTGGAGAAGCCCGCGTACTGGCGAATCGTCCAGGGCCGCACCGCGTACATCGTTGCCTGCGGGCCGCGCAGAAAGGGCTCGAAGCCGGGCAAGGTGTCGGCATAGGGCAGGCCCGCCGTGTCGGCCGCGGTGTAAAGCGGCTTGACCGTCAGGCCTTCGGGCGTATGCCAGTTCAGAGCCGAGACATCGCCTCCGGGGGCGGATTTGGCGGCGGCTTTTTCCCACTGCGCCAGCGTGGCTTGCGGGAATTCGAACGCTTGCTTCTTGGATTCAGACATCTCTTGGCTCCTGCGGACGCCCCATCATAGCGCGACCATCATTCATAATTATAAATTCAGAATTGACGCTACACTGACGGCGACGCACCCCACCATGCCTGCCGAACCCCGCTCGCAAACGCTCAACCCCACCTCGGGAATGGCCACCTCCGCCACCTCCACCACACCCGGGCTGGCCCACCGCGCCCTCTATCAAGAGGTGGCGGAACATCTGCGCCAACAAATTTTCAGTCGCCAGCTGGAACCCGGCGCCTGGATCGATGAGCTCAAGCTCTGCGGCGAGCTGGGCATCAGCCGGACACCGATGCGCGAGGCCCTCAAGGTGCTGGCAGTCGAAGGCCTGGTGACCATGAAGCTGCGCCGCGGCGCCTATGTCACCGAGATGAGCGAGCGCGATGTGCGCGAGGCCTATCAGCTGCTGGCCCTGCTCGAGAGCGACGCCGCCGCCCGCGTGGCCGCCCAGGGCAGCGACACCGACCTGGCCGAACTGCAGGCCCTGCACGATGAGCTGGAGCGTCAGGTGGACGAGCGCGACGCCTTCTTCGCCGCCAACGAGCGCTTTCATCTGCGCCTGCTGGAGATCGAGGCCAACCGCTGGCGCCAGCAGATCGTCACCGATCTGCGCCGGGTGATGAAGCTCAACCGCCACCACTCGCTGTTCAAGCAGGGCCGCTTGCAGGATTCCCTGCGCGAGCACCGCGAGCTGATGCAGGCCCTGCAAGCCCGGCGCGCCGATGAGGCCGCACGCATGATGCGGGCGCATTTCGACAACGGCCTGGCGGCGGCCACGGGCGCCTGACACGCCTCAAGCGGCTGACCGGCCTCCGACCCGGCCAAAGCGCCGAACTGGGGGCCAAGCACCCGGCTCCACCGGGGTTTTGACGGCGGCACTGCCGTGCAAACTGCACGGCATCCGGGCTCGCTGCTGCGCACGCCAGCCCCGCCTTCATCCCATCCCCGCAAGGAGCGCCCCGACATGAGCATGAGCCGCGAGCAGCTGGAACAGGCCGCCAAAGCCTGGTGGTACTACACCGTGGAACTGGCCCCGGGCCTGATCGCACCGGGCAGCTACCCGTCCGACTTCCCCTACATGCCGCGCATGCTGATGCGCAATGCCCATCTGCACGGCCAGGACTGCCTGGACCTGGGCACCATGGAAGGCGTGATCCCGGTGCTGATGCACCGCAAGGGCGCCAAACGCATCGTCGCGGCCGACGCCGTGCCGCACTGCGCCGACAAAATGGCCTTGCTGCAAAGCGTCTACGGTGCGAGCTGGGACTTCCGCGAAATCGGCCTGATGTACGAGCTCTCGCAGAAGCTGGCGGCCGATGGCATGTTCGATTATGTGAACCTGTCGGGCGTGCTCTACCACGTGTTCTCGCCCATGCACACGCTGGCCAGCGCCCGGCCCCTGGTCAAGAAGAACGGGCTCTTCATGCTCTCCACCAATGTGGTGAACGAGCAGTCGGACCTGATGCACTTCAACACCGCCGGCAAGCTGCAGACCGAGCCCAACACCTTTTGGTACCCCAGCATCCCGCTGCTGGAGTACATGCTGCGCTACTTCAACTTCGCACCCATCGACTGCCTCTACAGCCGCCACCCGTCCAACAGCCCCCTGCATGTGGCGGGCAAGGAATGCGGCTTCATTTCCATCGTCTGCCGCGCGGTCGACCCCGGCACCGCCCTGCCCCCGGGCGACAGCTGGGGTCGCCACTCCATGCTGGGCAGCTGGGAATATTTGGGCCTGTCCAAGCAGAACCACGACCCGGCCCTGCCGCCTTCCACCATCGGCTACGACCTGCCGGAGTCCCTGCAGACCATGGTCGCGCAGAAAGGCTCGATCGACCTGCACCTGGCCGTCAACGAACTGGGCCGCCGCGTCGAGCGCGCCAAGCGCGTGGAAGACACCTATCTGCTGAGGCTGATGGACGAGTCCTGATGGGGGCTGCCCTCGCTCGAGGGCAGGATTGCGGACGACCAAATTCAGTGGCCGGAGCCGGCACAGAGAAGCCCTTGAAGGTTGGGCTTGTGCCAAGGGGCATCGGGCGAGTGCTTCCGCTCATGTCCTCCGGCCTGTGCTGCGCACAGGCCTCCCCCTTTACTTCGCTTCAGCACTCACCTGACACCCCTTGTCAGTGCGACCGCTTGGCGTTTTCGCCGAAGGAGCAAGGCCGTGCTGGATCGGGTCGGCTGGGTGCTCTGCGAAGTGAAGTAAAGGAGGAGACCCCAGCCATAGGCTGGGGTCGGGGGACATGAACGGAGCAGAGCGCCCAGTCGGCCCGATCAACAACTGATTCAGGGGCTGCTTCGTGCCGTTTCCAGCCAGCCCCAAATTCACGCTCAGAGCGAGCGCGCCTCCCGGAATCCGTAAAAGCTGGCGAGCACCCGTGTTGGGAACTGGGTGATGGCTTCGTTGTAGGCGCCCACCGCTTGGTTGAAGACCTGGCGGGTGAAGGAGCGTTGGCGCTCGATCATCTTGAGTTCGTCCACCTGAGCGAACAGCTCCGGGTGCTCACGCAGCTCCGCATGGTGTTCCAGCATGGACATGAGCCGCGTGAGGGCTGCAGCATGCACGGCACTGGCCACGCCCAGGCTGGCCACCGGGTCACCGGCATAGGGACGGGCGCGCACGGCCTGCAGGGCGGTTTGCACCTCTTGCTGGGCAGCATCCAGGGCATCGAAGGTGGCCTGCTCATTGGGCAACAGGGGGCGCAGCACAGCCAGCAGCTGGGCGCAAACGCCGGCGCGTGCGCTCAAATGGGTGTCCAGCTGGGCAAAGGCCACGGCGATCGCATTGCGCAAGCTCATGACGCGGTTGTAAGCCCCGATGGCCCAGAACAGCAGCATGGCGGCCAGCCCCCAGCCCGCCCAACCCCAGCTCCAGCCGGTTTCCGTAGCGCCCATGCTCAGGCCCTCTGGGCCGCAGCCAGGAATTCCTCATGCCCGCGTGCGCGCAGCTCGCAGGCCGGGCAGCTGCCGCAGCCATAGCCCCAGGCGTGGCGTTGGCTTCGCTCGCCCAGATAACAGGTGTGGGTGTGTTCGATCACCAGCTCGTTGAGCGCGGTGCCGCCCAGGGATTCGGTCAGGGCCCAGGTCTGGGCCTTGGTGATGAACATCAGCGGCGTTTCCAGCGTCATCGGCGTGTCCAGGCCCAGGCTCAAAGCCACCTGCAAGGCCTTGAGCGTGTTGTCTCGGCAGTCGGGGTAGCCCGAGTAATCGGTCTCGCACATGCCGCCCACCAGCACCGAGGCGCCGCGCCGGTAGGCCAGGGTGGCGGCGAAGCTCAGAAACAGCAGGTTGCGGCCCGGCACAAAGGTGTTGGGCAGACCATTGGCCTGCATCTCGATGGCGCGATCTTCGGTCAGCGCGGTGCTGGAGATCTGGCTCAGCAGGCTCAGATCCAGCACATGGTCTTCGCCCAGCTTGGCGTCCCAGGCCGGGAACTGCGCGGCCAGCTCGCGGCGCACCGTCTGGCGGCACTCCAGCTCGACCCGGTGGCGCTGGCCATAGTCGAAGCCCAGGGTCTCGACCGAGGCGTAGCGATCCAGGGCCCAAGCCAGGCAGGCGGTGGAATCCTGGCCGCCGGAGAACAGGACCAGGGCTTTGCGTTGGGAATGGGCTTGGGGCGGAGGCGACAGGGTGTTCATGCGTGACAACTCGAAAGGCGCCGCGCGGTCGCGGCAGGCAATGCCCGCCAGTGTGCCAGGGTCGCCCACCGCCCAGGTTTGACTTCGAAGCCGAGTCCCAAGCTAAGCTCACAGCTGCACTCACTCGAAGAGGACCGCCGCCCATGAACACCAGCCAAGCTTCCGCACGCCTGCTTTGCCTTCTGCTGCCCAGCGCCTTTGCGGCGCAGGCCGCGCCTGCCGTGGCCCCCATCAGCCAGGTCCTGGTCTACCCCGGTGGCGCCACGGTGCAGCGCACGGCCGGTGTGGCGGCCGGTGCGCGCGAGCTGCTCATCCATTGCCTGCCGGCCCGCTTCGAGGCGGACTCGCTGCAGGTGCAGGCCGATGCGGGCATCCAGATCGGCGAGATCAGCATCCAGACGCTGGAGCGCGTGCGAGCCCCGGAGTGCAGCAGCAGCCCGCTGGACCAGCGCATCCGCGAGCTGGAGGACCAACGCGCCGCGCTGCAGGCCGAGAACGATGCGCAAGACCTGGCCCTGGGTTACCTCAAGAACCTGGGCGGCGGTGCGGAAGGAACGGGCAAACCCGGCTCAGGCCCGATTGCCAGCACGGTGGACACCCTCAAGCGCAGCGGCCAGGAGGCCTGGCAGCGCAAGCACCAGCTCTCTCGCCGGCTGCAGGAGATCGACGACAAGCTGAACCCGCTGCAGGCCGAGCGCAACCGCCTCGTGCAAGCCAACCCGCAGCTGCGCAGCGTGCGCATCAATCTCGCCGCTGCCCGCGCCGGCGAGCTGCGCTTGAGCTACCGCCTCAACCAAGCGGGCTGGAGCCCCATCTACCGCGCCCACCTCGACACCCAAACACAACAGCTGCGCCTGGAACGCCTGGCCCAGGTCGCGCAGACCAGTGGCGAGGACTGGAGCGGCGTGCAACTGCGGCTGAGCACCCAAACACCGCGCAGCCAGAGCGGCCTGCCCTCGCCCTACCCCTGGACCCTGGACATCCTGCCGCCCATCGCCACGCGCGAGGTGCAGGTGACCGGCTCCCGCCTGTCCGGGCCTCCGCCGGCGGCCGCCCCAGCCCCGGCCTTCAAATCGAGCATAAACGCCGACGAGCCCGTCGCCCTGCCCAGCTTCGACATCAGCAGCCAGCAAGGCGAATACGGCGCCGAGTTCGAGGTGCCCGGCCGCGTCAGCATCAGCAGCGACGGCCAGCGCGTCAGCTTCGCACTCGGCAGCGAAAAGATGACGGCCCAGGTGTTCGCCCGCGTCCAGCCGCAACAAGACCGCCAGGCCTATCTGCTGGCCGAGCTGAACCGCCCCAGCGGCAGCTGGCCGGCCGGCGCGCTGCAGCTTTTCCGCGACGGCGCCTTCATCGGCAACAGCCAGCTGCAGCTGGGCAGCGAGGAAAAACTGGAGCTCTTCTTCGGCCGCGACGAGCTCATGCGCGTGGTGGTGGAGCCGCCGCAGAAAGACGGCGCCGAGCGCGGCTTCATCGGCAGCCGCAACGAGCAAAAGATCCGCCGTGCCTACCTGGTCGAGAACCTGCACCGCCAGCCCATCCAGCTGCAGCTGATCGAGCCCTCGCCCGTGGCTCAGCATGAGGACATCAAGGTGCAAACCCAGTTCAACCCGCCACCGGGTCAGCTGCGCTGGAAGCAGCTGCCTGGCGTGGTCGCGTGGCAGCTGCAATTGGCGCCTGGCCAGAGCCAGCGCTTCACGGCCGAATATCTGATCAGCACACCCAAGGAGGCACGGGTGAGCGGGATGCGCTGAAGCTGCACTGGCAGCCCAATGGACAAAGGGAAGATTCCCCGGATCGCGGGGCCGCTAGGGTAACTGCGCATGACAGCGGCATGACACGCCGGAGACACTCCGCGCATCTCAAAGCCGGGGAAGAGTCGATGAAAACGCGAAGCTACAAGCTGATTGCCGCCGCATGCCTTTTGATGAGCCAGGCAGCCTGGGCCGAGCTGCCCCGTGGCAGCCTGACGTTTTTGCAGCCCACAGGCACGGCGAGCACGACGGACGCGATTGACATTTGGGTCCGATTGACGCTCGACGCAGATTCTCCCGCGTTCACGTTTTCCAGCTATCCGCTCGCAGGCATCTCGCTGAGCGACTTGCCGCCCTATGGCTACCACTATGACCCGAGCACCGGTTCGTACAGCTACGGAACGTTTGCCCGCATTGACAGCATCACTCTCAGCTCTTCGATGGGTGGCGTGGTGCCCGGGGTACGACTTCAGCTTTTCATCCAGCTTCAACCCAGAGCTTTCGGGACCGAATGGCTTGAATCAGTTCAGCTTGGCGCCGGGCCAAAGCTATGACTATTTGTTTGGGCGGTTCACACCGAGGAACGGGGCGGCGCCAGAGGGCGTCATCAACCTGTTCGAAGCCTCGATGACGATCTACTACTCGGGCGTCGATGCACAAGGCCAGTGGATGACATCCAACTTGCGGCCCGTCATCGCCTCGACCTGCGAGAACGGTGACTTTGCCAACTGCCGTTTCACCCGCACCGTCACCGCCGTGCCCGAGCCCAGCAGCTACGCCTTGATGGGCCTGGGCCTGGCCGGTGTGCTGGGCCTGGCCCGCCGCCGGCGCGCCACGGCCTGAGCTCAGCCCAACACCACAGGCTCAGAACCAGCCGCCCAGGTCAGCCCGAATCTCGGGCGGATGGGCGGCGTTTTTTTGCAGGCCCGCTTTCAAAGCGCTCCGCGCCTGGCGGGCGGCGGGGCTGTCGCTGGCCGGTGCATCCAGCTGCGCTTGCATCAGCGACTGCAAGGCATCGAAAGGATGACCGGCCGGCATTTGCGGCGGGCGGGCCTCGCGCGCTGCGGCCAGCGCGGCGGCCGCATCGGGGGCGCCCATCATCACCAGGGTCAGCGCCAGGTCGAGGCGAGCCTGCCAGAGCGGCGGCAACTGGCGGTCCGGGCTGGTCTCCAGCAAGGCCACACGGCGCTCCAGCAGGCGGCGGCTGCCGGCCAGATCGCCGCGGGCGCGCAGCACCGCACCCTCGACCTGGGCGACGCGGCTCTCCAGCCACAGGTCGCGCTCCAGATGCAGGTCGGCATCGCCGCGCAGGCGGGCGACAGCATCCGCCGCCAAATCCAGGTCACCCAGCACCAGGCCGCTGCGCGCCAGGGCCAGCCAGGCCTCGGCCCGGCTCACACCCATCTGCTCACGCACCCGGTCCACTTCCTCCAGCAGGGCGCGAGCGTCCTGGCGCAAGGTGGTCGCAGGCGACTCCCCCGCTTGGGCGCGAGCCAGCAAGAGCGAGGCCTTGGCCGCCGTCCGGGCATTGAAGGGGGCGCCATTGCCTTGGGTGTTGAAGGCCTGGCGGGCGGCCAGGGCCTGCGCGTACTCCGCGCGGTCGTGGTGGTAACGCGCAATCTCCGGGTACATGAAGGCGCGCATGGAATTGCCACGACCATGCAGCCGGTCCATCTCCTCGCCCAGGGCCTGCGCACGCGCCTCCACACCGTCGTACAGGCCCGCACGGATCTCCATGGTCAGGATGTTGCGCCGGATGGCCAGCACATGGCGCAGGTTCTCCTTGGCCGGGTTCTGCAAGGCCGGCTCGGTCAGGCGCAGCTGGGCGAGGGCCTCGCTGATGCGCCCCTCGCCGGACAGGCGAACCGCCTCCACCATGTGGTGGAAGGTTCGATAGAAGTGGCCCTCGGGGTAGAGCAGCCGCACCAGCTCGCCGGCTTGATCCAAGGCCAGCTTGGCCTCGGCCAGGCGGCCGGTCTTCATATAGCCATTGGCCAGCGCGTAGTAGAGCTCGCGCATGGGATCGGACTTGGGGCCATGCAGGCGCGCCACACGCTCGCGCAGAGGCTCCAGCTCGGCCACCACCCGATCATGCGGGCCGGTCGGCACGTAGATCTGCGCGAGCTTGATGTGGGCCTCCACGGTGCGCTCGTCGTCTTCCCCGTAGAGCTGAACCATCAGCGCCACCCACTCACGCGCCAGCGGTGCGGCCAAGTCGTAGCGGTCCAGGGTGCCATAGGTCTGGGCCAGGGTGGAAAGCAGGCGAGCCTTGATGACGGGTTCGTCCTGAAACTTACCGGCCAGCTCGCTGCGGCTTTTCTCCAGCAGATCCATGACCGTAGGCGTCTGCCCGCCGTGGACATCGGGGCTGGCACTGCCCAGCAGATCCGTCAGGTAAAGCGTCACCTGATCGGATTCATGGGCCGCCGCCTGAGCGCGGCGCCATTGATCCAGGCTGACGCCCAGGCCCAGCAGCACGGCCACGGCCAAGCCGCCCGACAGCGAGGCCGCAAGGGCATTGCGGCGCAGCCAGAGCCGCACGCGATGGCGCCAGTCCTCGCGGCGGGCGCTGACCGGCCGATGTTGGAGCCAGCGCGTCAGGTCTTCGACCAGGGCGCTCACGGCCGGGTAGCGCTCCTCGGGCAGCTTGCGCAAGGCCTTGGCGACGATGGCCTCCAGGTCGCCGCGGGCGCGCTCGGCGTCGAGCGGGCGGGCGCCCTCCGGCGCATCTTCGGCCAAAGCCTGGGCCAGCAAGGGCCCGAGCCGCGGCGCGTCCTGGTGCAGCAAAGCATGCTCGATGGCCGTGCGGCTGCTGCCGGCGTTGTAGAAGGGCAGACGGCCGGACAGCATCTCGAACAGCAGCACGCCGAGTGAGTACACATCGGCCGCCACGCCGACCGGCGTGCCGCTGAGCTGCTCGGGTGCGGCGTAGGACAGGGTCAGGCCACGGCCACTGACGCGGGTCAGGTGGCCCGGGTCCTCTTCATCCAGCAGGCCCGCGATGCCGAAGTCCAGCACCTTGACCTCGCCCCGGCTGTCGCCCTCGGCGCCGACCATCACATTCGAAGGCTTGAGGTCACGGTGCACCACCAGCTGGGCATGAGCATGCTCGACCGCCTGGGCCACGCGGATCAGCAAAGCCACCCGTGAGGCGACCGTGGGGCATTCGGCCCGCACATGCTCGCTGAGCGTGCGGCCGGCCACGTACTCCAGCACCAGATAGGGCAGGCCGTCCGCAATGCCGGCATCGAGCAGGCGCGCAATGCCGGGGTGCTTGAGCCGGGCCAGCACGGCCCGCTCGCGCGCAAAACGCTGGGACAGCGGCGCCTGCTGCAGATCGCTGCGCAGCAGCTTGACCACGGCCTCTTGCTCGTACAAGCCATCGGCCCGCCGCGCCAGCCAGACCTGGCCCATGCCGCCCTCGCCGATCTTGCGCAGCAACTGCCAAGCCCCCATGCGCTGGCCACTCAGTGAAGGCGCTTCCCGGATCTCGTCCAGCGCCGGCATGGCGCCGAGGGGCACGGGCCCGGCGGCTGCAGGAAACTGGGTCTCGGCCTGCTGGATCAAGCGCTGTGCGAGCTCGGCGGCCAGGGCGGCATCGCGCGCGGCCAGCGCCGCCAACCAGGGGCCGCGCTCAGCCTCGGCCAGGCCTTGAGCCTGGCGCAGCAGCTGGTTCAGTTCGGTGTGGCGGGCGCTGTCGCCCATGCTCAACGGCGCACTTCGCCCTGGCCCAGCACCACCCATTTGAGCGAGCTCAGGCCTTCCAGGCCCACCGGGCCACGGGCATGGAGCTTGTCGGTGGAGATGCCGATCTCGGCGCCCAGGCCGTATTCGAAGCCATCGGCAAAGCGCGTGCTGGCATTGACCATGACGCTGGCGGAATCCACCTCGCGCAGGAAGCGCATGGCATGACCATGGTTGCTGGTGAGGATGGCGTCGGTGTGGTGCGAGCCGTAGCGGTTGATGTGCTCGATGGCCTCATCGAGGCTGTCCACCACCTTGATGCTGAGGATGGGTGCCAGGTACTCCTCGCTCCAATCGGCCTCGGTCGCCGGCTTGATCACGGCGCCCGGGATGGGGCCCAGCAGGGCCAGGCTGCGCGAGCAGCCGCGCATCTCCACGCCCTTCTCGGCCAACAGGGCGCCGATATGGGGCAAGAAATCCGAAGCGCTCTCGGCATGGACCAGCAGAGACTCGGTGGCATTGCAGGGGCTGTACTTCTGCGTCTTGGCGTTCATGACCACGGTCAGGGCCAGGTCGAAATCGACCTCGGCGTCGACATAGCAGTGGCAGTTGCCATCGAGATGCTTGATGACCGGCACCTTGGACTCGGCGCTGATGCGCTCGATCAAGCCCTTGCCGCCGCGCGGAATGATCACATCCACATGCTCGGGCGCCGTGATCAGCAGGCCCACGGCGGCGCGGTCGGTGCTGGCGATCAGCTGCACGCCCTCGGCCGGCAGGCCGGCTTCGCGCAGCGCTGCCGCCACCAGCTCGGCCAGGGCCAGATTGGAATGGATCGCCTCGGAGCCGCCGCGCAGGATGCAGGCATTGCCGCTCTTGATGGCCAGGGAGGCGGCCTCGATGGTGACGTTGGGCCGGCTCTCGTAAATCATGCCAAACACGCCCAGGGGCACGCGCATCTGGCCCACGCTGATGCCGCTGGGGCGGCGCTTGAGGCCGCTGATCTCGCCCACCGGGTCGGGCATGGCGGCGATCTGCTCGCAGCCCTGGGCCACGGTCTCGATCACCTCGGGGCTCAGCTTCAGGCGGTCCAGCATGGGGCCGTCCAGGCCGGCGGCCGCAGCGGCTTTCAGGTCACGGGCGTTGGCAGAAGCCAGGGCCGGGCCTGCCTCGCGCAGGCGACGGGCCAGGCTCAGCAAGGCCTGGTTCTTGGCGGCGGTGGAGGCGGCCGCCATGTGGCGCGAAGCCTGGCGGGCGGCATGGCCCACGGCCCTCATGTAGGTGGGCAAATCCTGGGCGGCCAGGGTGACGGAAGGCAGGGTCGAGCTCATGGCGCCATTCTCCGCGATGTGCGGTCGCCCCTGGTTTCGAGCGGGTTCCAGCACCACCCATGCCATTCCTCATGGCGCCCGTTCGCGCCAGGCGCCCCCGGGTCAGCCCGGATTGCAGCCCCCGCGAAACCTGAGGAGCCGGCAGCCACAGCTCATGCCGGCTGGCTTGCAGATCGTCGCAACAAAGCCGAGCTTCATCGCAGGCCGCTGTCACGCGGCGAAACGCTTTCCTACATTGAAGCCATCGACTCACCACCCCGTGCCGGCGTCGGCACCTAACGCAAAGAGGCCACACCATGAAGACATTCACCGCCACTGCACGCATCGCCCTGACCGCACTCGCTTTCGCCGCCTTCGGCGCACAAGCCGCCGTGCCCAACCAGGAAGACATGGGCCCTGTGCGCCAGGCCTGCCCGCAGATCGATCAGAAGCTGCAGCAAGCGCTGGACCGCGACATCCGCAAGCTGCAAGACCCCTCGCTGGCGCGCGTGGAGTTCACCGTCAAGGGCGACACCGTCAGCAAGATCCACCAGCAGAACGTGCCCATCGAAATGCGCCGCCATCTGCAGATCGCCGTGCGCCAGCTGGGCTGCAAGAGCGAGCAAGAAAAGACCCTGGCCTTCAACCTGAACCTGCTGCCGAACTGATCGGTGCCCGGCTCAGGCCAAGGTCTCAGAACTGCACATGGCTGGTGGAGCCGCCGTCAACGTACCAGTTGGCGCCGGCCACAAAACTGGCCGCCGGGCTGGAGATGAAGGCCACCACGCGGGCGATCTCCTCCGCGCGGGCCAGGCGCTGCAGCGGGTTGCGCTGCAGGGCGCGCTGGTAGGCCTCGGGCTCCTGCTCGGCGATACGGCCCCAGAAGCCACCATCGACCCAGGTGTCGCCAGGCGAAACCAGATTCACCCGCACCCGCGGCAGCACCCGGGCCGACAGCGATTTGGCGTAATGCGCGAGTGCGGCCTTGGCCGCCCCGTAGGCTTCGGACTTGGGGCAGGCCAGCGAACCCGCGCGCGAGCCGATGCAGGTGATGGCGGCCTGGGGCGAGTCTTGCAGCCAGGGCAGCATGGCCTCGCAGCAGCGCACGGTGGCAGCAACATCGAGCGCCAAGGCCTGCGACCAATCGGCCGAGAGCGCGCTGACATTGGCCACAAAAATGTCCTGTGGCCCGAGCTCCTGCAACCAGGCCTCGAAGGCGCCCGGCTCAACCACATCGAGCGCGCGCGCCTGCACCCGCCCCGGCAGCTGCAGCGCCTGCAACTCGGCCAGGCGCGCGGCGATGCGCTCGGGCCCACGCGCGCAGAACGCCACCTCGCAGCCTTCGGCCGCCAGCGCCTGCACGATGGCCGCACCGATGCCGGCCGAGCCGCCGGTCACCACCGCCTTCAAGCCTTTCAGTCCCAGATCCATGTGCCCTCCCCGGCTTCAAGCGCCGCGGCATGCGGGCTGTGGGCGCCATTCTGTGCCAGTCCATCGGTCCGCCGACGCGCACTGCGCACCTTCCCGCTTGCGCTGCGCGCGGCGCTCAACTACATTTGTAGTACGACACCTGTAGTAGAGAACAAGTCCATGTCCGAAGACAAAAGCGAACTGAGCCTGAGCGAGCTGCAGCTGAGCCTGATGCGCGTGCTCTGGCAGCGCGGCCAGGCCAGCACGGCCGAGGTGGCCGAGGCCTTGCGCGCCGAAGGCCGGCCCCTGGCTCACACCACCGTGGCCACCTTGCTGCAGCGCCTGGAGAAGCGCGGCCTGCTGGCCTGTGATCGCGAAGCTCGCGCCTTGGTCTACCGCCCCTGCGTGTCCGAGCCCGAAGTGCAGAAGTCCATGGTCAGCGGCCTGCTGTCCAGCCTGTTCGCCGGCAAGGCCAGCGCCCTGCTCAGCCATCTGCTGAAAGCCGGCGATATCGCCGACGAGGACATGGCGCAGATGCGCCGCCTGCTGGCCAAGGGTGGCTCTGCCAAGAGCAGCAAGGACGGCGGCCATGACTGAGGCCCTCAGCTTCAGCGGGCCCCTGCTGCTGGCCGGCCTCAGCAGCGGCCTGCTCAACTACCTGCTGCACAGCAGCCTGCTGCTCGGCAGTGCCTGGGTGATCGAGCGCTGCGCCCGCCTGCGGCCGCGCCAGGCCTCGCATCGCGAGGCCTTGTGGCGCCTGGCGTTTTTCGGCCCGGTGCTGACGGCCGGCCTGGCCACGCTGCTGAGCTGGAGCCCGGCGCCGAAAACCGCGCCGCTCGCAGCGCCCACAGCCACCAGCACTGTGGTCGAACGCGGCGCCATCCCGGTGCCCAAGGACACGCCGGCGGCCCCGCCGATGCGTGAACTCGGGCCGAGTGCCAGCCGAGAGATGCCCACACGACCCACAGCGCCGCTGGCGCCGCGCCCCTGGCTGCAACTGGCCCCCGATGCCAGCGCCGCCACGGCCGCCTTGGCAGCAGCCTGGGCGCTGTTGGCCGGTCTGGGCCTGCTGGCCACCGCCCTGGCCTGGTGGCGGCTGCGCGTGCAGGCTCGCCGCCTGCCCAGCTTGGACGATGCCGATCTGCGCGCCTGCCTGCAGACCCTGGCCCGGTCCGCCGGCCTGCCGACGCCGACCCTGCGCCTCAGCCGCGCCGAGTGGCCCAGCCCCCTGATCGCCCCGGGCGGCGCCATCTGCCTGCCCGCCTGGGCCCTGCAGCTGCCGCCCGCGCAGCGCGAGGCGGTGCTGGCCCATGAGCTGGCGCATCTGCGCCGGCGCGATCCGGCCTGGCGCCTGGCCGCCCAGCTGCTGAACCAGCTGGCCTGGCTGCAGCCCCTGAACCGCCTGGCCCTGCGCCGGCTCGACGCCCTGGCCGAGCAGGCCTGCGACGCCTGGGCCACCGCCCGCCCCAGCGATGCCGACCGCGAGCAGGCGCGCCGCGCCCTGGCGGAGAGCCTGTACCGCTGCGCCCAAGAGCTGCAGCAGGCAGCCCGCCCGGCGCGGCGCCTACAGCTGCTGAGCCGCATGGCCGCCAGCGGCCGCTCGCCCCTGCTGGCCCGCATCGACGCACTGATGAACCCTGCCCCCAACCCGCACGGAGACCCGACCATGAGCCCCAAGCCCGAGCCCTCCCCCGCCCTGCCTGCACGCGAGCTCTGGCGCAAGCGCGTGCTGGTCGGCGGCCTGACCCTGTGCGCCCTGGCCCTGCCCTTGCTGGGCGTGGGCCACAGCCAGCCCCTGGATCTGAGCCGCCTGCGCGATTTGGGTCAGAGCTTCGAGGCGCGCTTCGGCGTGGGCTCGGCCATGGGCACCCGCATCGTCAAAAACAGCCCCTCGCACAGCCTGGACATCCGCCTCAGCGGCCAGATGCGCTTCAACGCGGACCAGACCGCACTCGAAAGCCTCAGCCAGGGCCGCCTGCTGATCGATGAGCGGCGTGACGGCTGGCACCGGCGCGCCGAGTTTCTGCCGGGCGAAGCCGGCCAGGCACCGCGCCTGGTTTACAGCCTCGACGGCAAGGAACAGACCCCGGACGCCGAAGGCCAGGCCTGGCTGCGCGATCGCGTGGCCCTGGCCGGCGAGACCATCGAGGGCAGCGAGAAACGCGTGCGCAGCCTGCTGGCCCAAGGCGGGGTGGCGCGTGTGCTGGCCGACATCCAGGCGCCTAGCATCGAGGATCACCGCCGCCGCGGCCGCGCCCAGGCCCTGCTCCAGCAAGGCCCGCAGAGCGAGAGCACCTTGCAAGCCCTGATCCGTGTCCACGAGGGCATGGACTCGGATTTCGAACGCCGCCAGCTGCTGCAAAGCCTGATCGAAAAGCAGACCCTGAGCCCGGCCCTGCAGGCCCAGCTGCTGCAAAGCCTGCAGCACATGAGCTCGGATTTCGAACGCCGCCAGGTGCTGGAGACCCTGTCCGCCACGCTCAGCAGCGAGCCAGCCACCCTGCAAGCCTGGCTGCAGGCGGTGGACGGCATGGACTCGGACTTTGAAAAGCGCAGCGCCATCGTCGACATCGTCGATCGGCAGTCGCCCACAAGCGGCCTGCCCACCTTGGCCGCCGCCCTGCAGGCCAGCCTGAGCCTGAGCTCCGATTTCGAGCACCGCAGCGCCCTGGAGGCCGTGGCCCAAAAGCTGCCGCGCCAGGCGGCACTCGATGCGCAGGCCGAGGCGGCCCTCCGGGCCTACAGCGAATCGGCCCGCCGCATCGACAGCGACTTCGAACGCCGCATCGCCCTGAGCGCCCTGCTCGACGCTGGCGTGCACCAGAAGGCCGCGCTGCTGGGTGTGCTCGATGCCGCACGCAGCATCGACTCCGATTTCGAGCGGGCCGAGTTGCTCAGCGCCCTGGCGGCCCACCTGCCGACCGATGCCGAGCTGGTGGCCCGTTATCGCCAGGCAGCGCGAGGCCTGAGCGAGCATGAGCGTGGCAAGGTGGAGGCCGCACTGGACCCGGTGATGGACCGCCTGGCCCAGGCAGCGCCGGCCGCGCCGGCCACGCCAGCCCAGGCCGCGCCCGCGGCCTCCGCCGCACCGGCTGCTGCCATCTCGCGCCTCAAGCCGCCCAGCCCGCCACGCCCGCCGGCTGCTCCTTCGCTGCCCTGAGGTTGGCAGCCCCTCAAGCCGGAATGCGCTGCAGCAGCGCCAGCCACAGCGGCGCCGTCAGCACAAAGCCCAGGGTGGACACCACCACGGCAGCGGTGGTCTCACCCTCCTGGCAGCGGTAACGCTGGGCAAAGATCAGGGCGTTGGAGCCGGTGGGCAGGGCCGCCATCATCAGCACCACACCCAGTGGCATGCCGCGCAAACCGAGCGCATAGCCCAGGCCCAGCACCAGGGCCGGCAGCAAGAGCAGCTTGGCCGCCACCAGACCTAACACCGAGGTCCAGCGCTGCGGCCAGCCCAGGTAGGCCAGGGACATGCCGATCAGGGTCAGGCACAGCGGCACCACGGCCGTGCCCAGCATCTGCAGCACCTCGTCGAGTACCGCCGGCAGGCCCAGGCCCAGGGCGTTCCAGCACAGGCCGGCCACCACCGGCAGCACCACCGGGTGGATCACCGTGTTGCGCACGGTGTTGGCCAGCAGGCTGCCCAGGCCGGTGGGCTGGCCCTGGCTGCGCTCACGCGCCAGGTCCAGCTCCACCAGGGCCGTCAGCACGGTCAGGATGCTCAGCGCATGCAGGCTGACCACGGTGATGTGGATGGCCAGGCCCGCCTCGCCAAACACACCGGCCGCCAGCGGCACGCCGACCTGCAAGGTGTTGCCAAAGGTGGCGGTGATGGCCTGCACGCTGGGCACGGCCGCACCGGCGGCGGCCGCACCGCGCCAGCGCTGCAAGGCATACAAGGCCACCAGCAGGCCCAGCACCGGGGCGAAAAATGCCGTCAGCGTCAGCCAGGGCAGGCTGGCGAACTCGACCCGGGCCGTGGTGCGAAACAGCAGGGCGGGCACGAAGATATAGAAGGCCACATTCGACAGCACCCGCGCCGGGTCACCGCCGCTGCCGCCGGCATCCGCCCCACCCAGCCAGCGCATGCGGCCGACAAACCAGCCGATGGCCACCGCGATCAAAATGGCCAACAGCTTTTGAAAAACAATCCAGCTCATGCGGCCCAGTATGCCGTGCCCGTGCGAGCAGCCAGGCGAGCCGCCCGGCTCAGTGCGTGGTCGGCAGGCTCAGCTCGAACTCGAACACGCTGCCCTCGCCCAGCTCGCTGCGCACACGGATCTCGCCGCCCATCTCGCGCAGCAGCTGCTGGCTGATCGACAGGCCCAGGCCCGTGCCGCCCAGGCAGCGCGCATCCTCAGCCACCTGCTCGAAGGGCTTGAACAGGCGATCCATCATGCGCCGGGCGATGCCGATGCCGGTGTCGTGCACGACAAAGGCAATGCGGGCGCGGCTGTCCTGCTGCGCGATCAGACTGACCTGCAGGCCGAAGCGGCCCTGGTCGGTGAACTTGACCGCGTTGGACAGTAGATTCATCAACACCTGGCGCAGGCGCTGGCCATCGACCAGCACGCGGGTCGGCAGCTGCGGGTCGATCTCGACCTGGAAATCCAGGTTCTTCTGCTCGGCCCGCAGGCGAACGCTGTCGGCCACCATATCGAGCAGGGCGCGCAGGTCCACCGAGCTGGGCTGCAGGCGCACCTTGCCCGCCTCGATGCTGGCCATGTCCAACACATCGGAGATCAAGCTCAGCAGATGCTCGCCGGCATCGCGGATCTGGCCCACCTTGGCCTGCTGGGCCGGGCTCAGGCTGGCATCCATCTGCAGCAGCTGGCCGAAGCCGAGGATGGCGTTCAGCGGCGTGCGGAACTCATGGCTCATGGTGGCCAGGAAACGGCTCTTGCTCTGGCTGGCGCTCTCGGCCCGAGCCTTGGCCTCGCTGAGCTCGCGGGTGCGTTCGGTGACCACCTCTTCAAGATGGTCGCGGTAATGCGTGAGCTCTTGCTCGGCCTGGCGACGCAAGCTGATATCGCTGACCATGCCTTCGATGCGCAGGCCCTGGCCGCCACCGCCCGGCACGACATGGACGCTCAACTCCACCCAGAGCTGGCGCCCCTCGTTGGTGGCGATCAGCAGTGGCACCTGCTGCAGCAGACGATGGCGCTGCAGAGCCAGGGCGATGCGCTTGAACTCCTGCGCCTCGATCTGCACCAGGCTGCGCAGGCGCCGGCCCGACGCCATGGCCTGGGCCGGGCTGTGGAAGCCCAGCATCAAGGCCAGGGCGCGGTTGAGGCTGAGCAGGCGGCCGCGCGCATCGCACTGGAAGATGCCCTCAGTGGCGTTCTCGAACAGGCTGCGAAAGCGCTCCTCGCTGAGCTGCAGGCCCTCGGATGAGGCCAGCAAGCGGGCGCTCATCCGATTGAACTGCTCGGTCAGGGCCCCGATCTCGTCGTCGCGCTCGCCCTCGGTGGTGGCGCCCAAGCGACCCTCGGAGACCTGGCGGGCCATCTGGCCCAGGCGCTGCACCGGGCGCTGCACCAGGCGGTTGACCAGCAGCAAGCTGGCCGCCACCACGGCCGCCAGCATGGCGCCCAGCAAGCTGGCCACGAAGCGGCGCATCTGCGCCACCTGGCGGTACACCCCCTCGCGGCTCAGCACCAGGGTGGCCTGGGCCACTACGGTGGGCGCCAGGTCCGGGGCGGCCTGGTAGCTGATGTCGAACTGGCGGCTCAGCGGCTCCACGGCCGGCTCGCTGCGCTGGCGGCGCAGGGGCTCGGCATTGACGCCGACCGGGCGCAGCTCGATGGAGTGAACCTCGGGGTCCGCCATCACGGCGTCCAGCAGGTTCTTGATGGCGATGTTGTCGAGGTTCCAGATCGGCCCGGCAAAGCCCAGGGCGACCAGGCTGGCCATGCGGGTCTGGCGGTGGTCGAGGGCGAGGTTGAGCTCCTGCTCCTCGCGCGAGGTCCAGGACCAA
Source organism: Burkholderiales bacterium PBB2 (assembly GCA_002255955.1). Taxonomy (GTDB): domain Bacteria; phylum Pseudomonadota; class Gammaproteobacteria; order Burkholderiales; family Burkholderiaceae_C; genus Paucibacter_A. The sequence continues at coordinate 41,352 of NKIM01000038.1, forward strand.
CCCAGTGCCAAAGCCAGCAAACCGGCCGCCAGCGCCATGCCCAGAATCAAGCGGGACTGGATGCCGAAGCTCACTCGCACTGGGGCCATGCACTCACTCCTGACCTGGGCCGGACCAAGACCAGACCGAGGCGGCACGCACGCGGCCCGGGTCTAACGCAACTGCTCTGCGCATCAGCATAGCGCCTTTGTGAGGCTTGCCGATGAGGGCCAGCCCCAGCCCCCCTCTCAAGAGGGGGTGGAGGCCGGCACCGCGACCTGGCTTCAGGCGGCTTTCTTGGCGGCGACCTTCTTGGCCGGCGCTTTCTTGGCTGCCACCTTTTTGGCGGCCACTTTCTTGGCCGGCGGCGCCTCGGCGGCCTCGGTGGAAGCAGCGCCTGCGGCCTTGGCTGCAGCACCCCGCAGCGGCACACCCGGCTTGGCCGCGCGCGGCTCGAACTCAAAGTTCACCTTGCCGGCCTTTTTGTCATAGGCCAGGAAGGCCTTGAACTTGCGCCGGGTCTTGTTGGAGACGAAGTTCTCGAGCAGCGCGGTCTTGCCCTCGCTGAGCAGCTTTTGCATCTGGCTGATCTCGATGGGCTGCTGAAGGATGATCTTGCCGCTCTTGAAGTCGCAGGTGACGGCGGCGCCGACGGCATGCTCGCAGACGTAGTTGCTGCCATGCTCGAAGACCCGACCCTGGCACTTGGGGCAGGCGCCCAGCGAGGTCTGGGCGCTGAAGTCCACCGCCTCGCCATCGCCCTCGCCGTTCTTGCCGTCGTCGCCGAAGTCAAACTCGAGCTTCCAGTTCTTGATCTCCTCGTCGAAGACCAGGGCCAGCTCGGCCGTGAAGGGCCAGCCGGCCTTGGAGCGGAAGCCTTCCAGCGGGCCGATCTTCTTGTCGGCCAGGAACTGCTCCACCTCGTGCAACTCGAAGCTGCGGCCGCCCGGGATCTTGCCGATCGAGAAGCCGCAGCCCTCCGAAGCGCCGTCCTTGCCGGTGCAGGTGAAGCGGCGGTAGTTCTCCTTGACCACGCCGCTGCACTTCGGGCAGGGCGTCTTCAGCGTGGCGTAGTCACCGGGGATGGTGTCGCGGTCGTATTCCTTGGCTTTTTGCACCACGCGCTCGGTCATGGCGGCAATCTTGGCCATGAACTTTTCGCGGCTGAGCTTGCCCTGCTCCATCTGGGCGAGCTTGTATTCCCATTCGCCGGTGAGTTCGGCCTTGGTCAGTTCCTGCACGTCCAGGCCGCGCAAAAGCGTCATGAGCTGGAAGGATTTGGCGGTGGGAATCAGCTCGCGGCCTTCGCGCAGCATGTACTTCTCGGCAATCAGACCTTCGATGATGCTTGAGCGGGTGGCTGGTGTGCCCAGGCCCTTCTCTTGCATGGCTTCGCGCAGCTCGTCGTCTTCCACGGTTTTGCCGGCACCTTCCATGGCGCCGAGCAGCGTGGCTTCCGAATAGCGTGCAGGCGGTTTGGTCTTGAGGCCCTTGGGGTCTACCGGGTCGCCCTTGACCTTTTCGCCGGGCGCCACGGGCACAAGGTTCTGACCCTTGTCGCCTTCTTTGGCGTCTTCCACTTCAGCAGCGGCTTCTTTGCCGTAGATGGCCAGCCAGCCCGGCTTGACCAGCACCTTGCCTTCTGTTTTGAAGGCGTGCTGGGCAGCGGTGGTGATGCGGGTGGTAACTTGGTACTCCGCGCTGGGGAAGAACACCGCCATGAAGCGGCGCACGACCAGGTCGTACAGCTTTTGCTCCGCCTCGCTCAGGCCGCTGGGCGCTTGCAAGGTGGGGATGATGGCAAAGTGATCTGACACCTTGGCGTTGTCGAACACGCGTTTGGTGGGCTTGATGTAGTTTCCATTCAGTGCGACCAGGGCGTGGGGCGCCAAGTGACGCATGTCGCTGTCGGCCAGCATCTCGAAGGTCTTTTTCACCACGGGCACATAGTCTTCCGGTAGGGCTCGGGAATCGGTACGCGGGTAGGTCAAGGCCTTGTGGCGCTCGTACAAGCTCTGGGCAATTTGCAAAGTGGTCTTGGCGGAGAAGCCGAACTTGCCGTTGGCCTCGCGCTGTAGACTGGTCAGATCGAACAGCAGGGGCGAAGCCTGGGTGGTGGGCTTGCTCTCTTCGGTGACAGTGGCCTGCTGGCCGCGCACGGCGTCTGCAATGGCCTTGGCTTCGGCCAGGGACCAGACGCGGTCGGCTTTCTTTTCAGCGTCGTCCGCATCCTTCTTGTGGGCAGGGTTGAACCACTTGGCGGGGTACTCACCGGCTTGGGCGGCAAAGGTGGCGTGTACTTCCCAATAGTCGCGGCTCACAAACTTGCGGATCAGCTCTTCGCGCTCGACCACCACGGACAAGGTGGGCGTCTGCACCCGGCCCACGGTAGTCAGGAAGAAGCCGCCATCGCGGCTGTTGAATGCCGTCATGGCGCGTGTGCCGTTGATGCCGACCAGCCAGTCGGCCTCCGACCGGCAGCGTGCGGCATCGGCCAGGGGCTGCATCTGGGCATTGGTGCGCAGGTGGTCAAAGCCATCGCGGATGGCCTGGGGCGTCATGGACTGCAGCCACAACCGGCTCACCGGCTTGCCCAGCGGCTTGGCGCCACCGGCATACTGCTCAATCAGGCGGAAGATCAGCTCTCCTTCGCGACCCGCGTCACAGGCGTTGACGATTTTGTCAACGTCCTTGCGCTTGGCCAGCTTGACCACGGCGTTCAAGCGCGTCTTGGTCTTGTCCACGGGTTTGAGGTCGAAGTGAGGAGGAATGACAGGCAGATTGGCAAAGCTCCACTTACCGCGTTTAACGTCAAATTCTTCAGGCGCCTGAATCTCGACTAGGTGGCCCACCGCGCTGGAAACAACATAGCCTTCGCTCTCGAAATACTCGTCATGCTTTTCGAACTTGCCCGCAGTGGGCGTAAGCGCCCGCACGATGTCTTGGGCCACGGACGGCTTTTCTGCAATAACCAATGTTTTGTTGAAAACGGCGTTTTTCATCTGACTACAATCCAGTTCTTGCGTGCGCGCAGGCGCGCACTTGCACACGCGGGCACGCACACATGCGCGCCCATACGATTCACCATACCAAATTTTTCAGCTGTGGCCAAAAAACCTGCAAAATCCGCCGCCCCCAAGGCAATGTCCCAGCGGCGCATTCAGGCGCGGCGGTCGGGTGTCCATGGCCGTGGTGTGTTCGCGGTGCAGGATATTGCTGAGGGCGAAACCATCATCGAGTACGTGGGCGAGATCATCAGCT
>NKIM01000039.1 GCA_002255955.1 Burkholderiales bacterium PBB2
TTGAACTGACAAGGGGTGTCGGGTGAGTGCTGAAGCGAAGTAAAGGAGGAGGTCCGCGCGAAGCGCGGGCCGGGGGACATGAGCGGAAGCACTCGCCCGGCACCCCTTGGCACAAGCCGACCTTCAATGGCAGCAATGTGCCTCAATCCGCCCGCCGGCGATCGGCGCTGGTTGGCGCGACGTCGGCCCCTGCACGGTCTTCCGCAAGCCCCCTGTCGGGCGACTTTCTGTGTCCGCTTCTCACATCCAGCCCGACCTTCATTCTTTCTTGTTCCTCGCCGCGACTGCCCGGTTCAGGATCCGCGACCAACCAAGGCGGCAAGGCTTCGCAAGAGACTGGTCAACAAAAAGGTCCGCAGACATGCCGCTCGGTTACGCTGGCGTTCCTGCCGCATGAAAGGAGCGCCGCACCGTGACCGCCGATCCGACCGCTTCAACCGATCCAGCCGATCCCGCCGCCCATGACCTTGCACGCTTCTCCGGCGTGACGCGGGTGGTGGCCGAGCCGCTGCGCTTCAAGGCCAAGCTGGCCATCGGCGAGGATGCCTACACCTCGCTGCGCATGGTCAGCCGCGCGCGCGAGGTCTGGGATGTGCTGGGCGCTGCCGGCGCGGGCGCGGCGATTGCGAAATCCAGCCTGGTGGCCTCGACCTTTTTTGCGCCCAGCGGCTTGATGGGCGCCATGGGCATTGGCGCCGCGGCCACCCCGGTCGGCTGGGTTGCGTTTGCGGCCCTGGCCTCGGGCGGCGCCTGCTACGGCATCTACCGCTGGCTGGGCCACAGCAAGGGCAGCCGCGTGATTGAGATTCCGAAATTTCTCAACACGCCGTTGGACACCTTGGGCCTGGCCCTGTTCGATCTGATCGCGCCGCTGAGCCTGCGTCTGGCCATGGTGGACGGTGCGATCGAAACCGCCGAGCGCGCATTCCTGCGCCAGCATCTGGTCGATGAATGGGGGCTGGACCCACGCTTTGTCGACGCGGCCATCGGCGCCGTGGAATCCGAGCTCGCGGGGGCGGATCTGGAGGCGCTGGCCCAGGATCTCTCCGAGCTGCTGCACACCAACCCCGACTGCAATCAGAAGGTGATGGTCGAGGAGCTGATTGCCTTTCTGGCGCAGATGCTGGAAGCTGCCGGCCCGCTCTCGAACGAAGAAAGCCTGGCTCTGGCCCGGGTCTCGCAGACCCTGCGTGCCGCGCCCGCCAGCGAGCTGTCCGGGGCCTGGCTCAGCGCCAAGGCCAAGGCCGGCGAAGCGGCCGAGCAGATCAAGCGCGCCACCGTGGACGCCGCCGGCTGGACCGCCGAGCGCCTGCCCACAGCCGAGCAGCTGCGCGAGGTGGCCGAACAATCCACCCAGCGATTGAAGGTCGGCGCCAACAAAGCCGGCCAGACCGCCGAGCAACTGGGCCTGGCCGCTGCCGAGGCCGCGGCTCAAGCCACAGCCTGGGCCAGCGAGCGCCTGCCCAGCCAGCAGCAAGTGCTGAACCAGGCCCAGCAAACGGGTGAGCAGCTGAAACTCGGCCTGGCCCGCATCAAGGCCAGGCTGAAGCCCTGAAGCCCTGCTCCCCAGCCTCAAGGGCGATCAAGGCCCTTTGCGCAAGAGCGGCAGCTGCGGCGATGCCGGCGTGGCCTGGGCGTCGAAGGGATGAAAACCGCGCCAGCCCAGCTGACCCAGGATGCGCCGGACATAGGCCCGGGTCTCGGCATAGGGCGGCACGCCTCGGTAGCGCTCCACCGCCCGCTCGCCGGCGTTGTAGCCGGCCAGGGCCAGGGCGACATCGCCCTCGAAGTAGGCCAGCAACCAGCGAAGATAGGCCATGCCGCCGCGGATGTTCTGGGTCGGGTCGGTCAGCCGGCTGACCTTGAAACGGCGCGCCGTGTCGGGCATCAGCTGCATCAAGCCCTGGGCATTCTTGGGCGAGAGCGCGGCCGGGTCGAAATTGGACTCAGTGCCCATCACGGCCAGCACCAAGGCCGGTGAAAGGCGGTACTCGGGCGCCACCTGCTGCACGAAATCGACGATGGCAGCGGGCGCCTGAGGCGGCGGCGGCAAGGCGGGCCAGTCCTGCGCGCGCGCCAGGACGGGCGACTTGCCACCCGGCTTCTGCGCAGCGACCACCGGCTTGTGCGGCGGCACATCGGCCTCGGGCGGGCGCAAGCAGGGCGGCGGCTCGCCCATCGGCGTGCCGCCCATGGCGGCCAGCATGCGCTCGGCCTGGGCAATGCCCTGCTCGGCCGCGGCGGCAAACAGATGGGCCGCTTCCGCATCGTTGCGGGCGATGCCGCGGTCATGGCTGAGCATCCAGGCCAGGCTGTACTGCGATTCCGCATCGCCGTAGCGAGAGGCGCGGCAGTACAGCGCCGCCGCCGCCGCTGGGTCGCGCGGCATGCCGTTGGCGCCATGCTCCAGCGCTTTGGCCTCCTCGCGCCAGCGCAGCACCTGGGAGGGCACGACCAAGGCCCGATCGGGCGGCGGGCCGCTGGGGCGCGGCAGCTGCTCCAGCGTCAGCAAAGGCGCGGGGCTTGGCGATGCCGGGACCTGGGCCGAGGCGGCAGGGCTCAGCAGCAGGGCCAGGCAGGCCGAGAGGACGGGGAACAGCGCGGACAGCTTGACGAGTTTCACGGCGCGCAGTGTAGGTGGCGGCCCAGGCTGTCAGGGGCGCCGCCCGAGAGAGAGAAAGGCGGAGCCCCCCAAAAAACCCCAGCGCGCCGGCTCCCGGTGCAAAGGCATGGGTTCAACACGGACCGTCAAACACTCACCCACTCATGCGGCCGGGTTCTTCCCAGAGCTCAGCCCGGCGCAAGGGCGTGGCGGTCGGCAGCAGGGGGTTGTGCAGGTTCAGCACCTGGCGTTCGTGCAGCGCCAGGCGCTTGAACTGGGGGCGCATGTGCTGAGCGAACAGCGCTTGCCAGAGACCTTCGCTGACGATGCGATCCAGGCCGCGACTGAGATCCTCGGCCAGCCCCGGCTCACGCGGGCTGACAAAGAAATAGAAGGCTGTCGGATAGCGCAGCATCAGCCCCGGGGCGATCGCAAGTTGGTAGGGGCCGCCGAAGCGCCTGAGGTCGTCCTCGATTTCCAGCACGGAGCGCGGGAAAAAATCAGTACGGCCGCGCTGCAACATGGCGAACAGGTTCTCGTAACTGCTGCCGGTGCCCACTTGCAAGCCATTGGCCCGGAGGATTTGCGTGTCGGGCCAGTCATGCATCTGCCCTGCCACCACGCCGCGCAAGCCATCGAGCTGGCGCACACGGGCGAAGCGCGCTTGATCCTGCTTGCGCACCAGCAGCAAACGCCAGCCCATCAGGCCGCGATCCAGCGGGATGCGAAGCGGCAGCAAGTCGCGCTCACGCGCCTCGCTGGTCATGCTCCACAGCAGGTTCAAAGACCCCTGCCCGGCCACCAGCGCCCGGATCGCACGCTCCTGACCCACAGGTTGGGAAACCGCCTGCAGGCTGTAGCTGACACCGCAATGCGCAATCGCCAGCTTCAGCACCTCAATGCAGTACTGCCGAAACGGATCGTCCGGGCCGCCAAACACCGGGTAGCTGATCTGACGCGGGCTGGCCCGGAGCGGACTCGCACCCAGGGCAGGGGCAGCCAAGCTCAGCAAAACACGACGGCGGTCCATGGGGCAGCGGGGGCGGCAGGCATGAGGGAGGCGGGTGGCAGGCGCTCAAAACCAAGCGATTCCAGCACATTGTGGAGCGAGCCATCCCGGCTGTCACCCCAGGCTCCGGTGACGGGCGTGCCAACCCACAAGCGCAGACAAGCCCGACGTGTCCATCCCGAGTTTCTGAAGTGTCCGGTAACAAAACCGTTAGGTCGAGTCGCCGTTTCGGCGCAGCCTGCTACTAGACTGCGGGCCAGTTTGGCAAGCCGCCTGGCGCGGCCCTATCGGGAGTTTGAGATGCACACACATCCAGGGACTGAAGCCACCCAGGCAAGACTGACGGCAGGGCGTCGCATGCGCCTGGCACTCGGCGGCTTGCTGCTGTTGGCCGGCGCGGGCCAATCGGCCTTGGCCTTTGACATTCCGCCGCCCCCGCCGCCGATGTACCAGGGACTGATCTTCCCGCTCTTCCCGGGCTCTTCGGCCGTGCCCTTCTCGAGCCAATCGGGCAGCAGCGGCGGCAACAGCAGCGCCAGCAAGACCAGCGCAAGCAAGAACAGCAGCGCCAGCCCGGGTGGGGCCGCAACACTGGTGGCCGAACCGGCACGGGTGCAAGCCCATGCGCGCGAGCTGGCTGCCATGGTGCCGCCGGCGCAGCGCGAGGCCCTGGCACAGGCCTACGGCCAAGCCTTTGAGGGCTACCTCCAGCTCGAGCGCAAGCTGGGCCTGCCGGAGAACGATGTGGCCAATGGCCTGGCCGCCTTCATCGCCGGAAACTACATGGCGCTGAACCAGGTCGAGGTGCCCGACGCCAGCTTTGTGCGCCTGGCCGCCCAGCTGCGCGAAGCCCTGCCGCGCAATCCCGGCTTCAGCGCCATGAGCGGCGCCGCCAAGCGCAAGCTCTACGAGCAAAGCGCCATGCAAGGCACCTTCATGGCCGTGGCCCGGCTGGCCTTTTTGAAACAGCCCCAGCCGGCGGCCGAGCAGAACTACCGCGCTGCCGCACGCGCCAGCCTGGAGGCCGCGCTCAAAGTGCCGGCCGAGCAGATCCGCATCGACGCGCAAGGCCTGCACCTCGGCAACGCCACGCCCTGAGGCCTAGCGCCTCAAGGCTTAGCAGGCGCGCTGGCCGGCCTCGCTGCGCCCGACGCTCACTTCAGCGCCTTGACCAGAGCATCCAGCTGCACCTTGAGCGAATGGTCGTGGCGCAGGATGGGCGGCACTGGGCGCGGCACATTCAGCAGCTGGTAGACGGCCATCTGCGCGGCGCGCACCGAGTACTCGACGGTGAAGACCACATCGTCCGGGATCTCGACGAACTGGCTGACAAAGGCCAGATTGCGCGAGTTCCTGGGCACCGGCAGCGGCCGGTCGCTGAGCGCGCGCGGCATGAACATGCTGGTGATGTAAGGCATGCGGCAGGGGATGCAGTTGGCTTGAGCCACGGCCTCGAGATCGAAGCGCAGATGGCCGCAGAGCTCGCGCAGGATCTCTTCGCCCGTGCACTCGGACATGGGCTTGGCCACGAAATCACCGACGCGATCGGGGAACAAGGCATAGCCCCAGAACACCTGCACATCGGCCGGCTGGTTGGCAAAGTGTGGCTGGTGAGCCAGGACGATGGACATCAGCCAGTTCGAGTCCTTGAAGGTCACCAGGCCGCCGGTGCCCGGCTCATTGCCGCTGAAGGCACGCATCTTGTCGAAGAAGGCCGTGTCCTTGAGCGTGACGGTGAAGGACTCCCACATGGACTCGGCAATGCTGCTGTTGAAGGCCGCCGGATTGCCGAACTCGGGCCGGCCCTGGGCCAGCTTTTCCCACAAGGCCCAGCCCTGGCTGTGCTGCTTGTTCAGCTTCGGCGGCGCGCTCTGCATGGAGCCCAGGCTGGAGGCATCGGTCATGGAGCCGTTCTGGAAAAACACCAGGTCCTGCGGGCCGAGCTCGATGCGCTCGGCCTGGCCGACGCGCTGGCAGCAGATCGCGGTGACCTGGAACTGGCCCTCGGTCTCAACATGCTCCAGGTCGGTGACCCGGCAGTCCATCACGAAGTTCACGCCCTGCTCGCGCAGCCAGGCCTGCAGCGGCCGCACAAAAGAGTCGTACTGGTTGTAGACCGTGCGCTTGACGCCGCCCAGGGTTTCGATGCGCGAGAACTCCATCATGAAGCGGTGCAGATAGCGCTTGAACTCGACGGCACTGTGCCAGGGCTGGAAAGCAAAGGTGGTGGCCCACATGAACCAGAACTCGGTCTCGAAGAAGGCCGGCGACAGCCAGTCGGTGATGGTGCTGATGCCCAGTTCTTCTTCGCTGGCATTGGAGAGCTTGAGCAGTTCCAGGCGGTCGTGCATGGAAAAACCCATGGACTCGACCGGCACCTTGGCGCGCTGGCGGTTGACCAGGCGGGCTTGCGAATGGGCCTTGTACTTTTCGTTGAAATCCAGGGTTTCGCCGAGCACGCTCTGGCCCGGATGCTCCAGCGAGGGGATGGACTTGAACAGGTCCCAGGTGCACTCGTAGTTGTCGGTGGTCAGCATGCGGCCGCCACGCAGCGAGTAGCCGCGCTCGGCATCACCGGCGCCATCCAGGCTGCCGCCCATCAGGGAGAGGGCTTCCAGGATGTGGATCTGCGCGCCGGGCACGCCGGCATCGCGGATCATGAAGGCGGCAGCGGCCATGGAGCCGATGCCGCCGCCGAGCAGGTAGGCGCGGAAGGAGGGATCGATGGGGCGGGTCGAATGGGGCGTGGTCATGTCAAAGCTCGCTTTCATGTCAGGGGTGGCAGCAGATCCTTCAGGAATCCGCTGAACCTCACCGTTCGCCAGGGAACAGGTGAAGGCATGGGCGTAGCTTGGCGCCGCGCAGGCGGCTGACAAATGATCCGGATCAATCGGCCCGGGTCGTGTGGCGGGGCTTTGACTTGGGTCAACCCGCGCGTTCACGGAGCCCGGTTTTCGTCGTGAGCGCTTGGCAGGCTAGGCGGCCGGAGCTGAAGGACCGGAACGTACTTCCTGTACGTGAGGATGCTGAAGCGAGGGCCAACGACGCATGGCGAGGGCGCAGCAGGAAACCTCAGCTTCGCAGACGCTTGCGGATGCGGCTCAAGGCCTCGGGCGTCACGCCCAGGTAATGCGCCAGGTCACGCTGCTGCACCCGCTCGGCCAGGGCCGGCTGGCTGCGCAGAAAGGCCTGGTAGCGCTCGTCGGGGCGCAGGGTCAGCAGCTCGCGTTCGCGCTGCTCCTTGCGCACGATATGCCAGGCCAAGAGCTGACGGATGGCGCGCTGCCAGGCCGGGTGGCGCTCGGTCAGCGCATGCATGGCGGCAAAGTCCACCTGCTCGATCTGGCAATCCTCCAGGGCCACGGCGGCATAGTCGGTCTTGCCGCCGGCGACCAACACATTGGGGCAGGCGAAAAAGTCGCCCTCGCCGATGAAGGACTTGATCCATTCCTCGCCCGCCTCATTGCTGTAGCTGAGCTTGACCATGCCCTGGCGCAGCACATACACAAAAGGCTGCCACTGGCCGATGCTGAACACATCGTCGCCCCGGGCGTAGTGGCCCAGGCGGTAGCCGGGCTCCAGCAAAGCCCAGTCAGGCAGGGGCGCGCCGGCGGCGCCTTCCAGAAGAAGTCGGGTTTGCTGCATCAATCAGGGAAAGAACCAACCACACAAATCACTCAGCGAGCGCAATCACGCGCCCACCGATCAAGGCACCACGGCCAGGAAACAGAAGACGGCAAACAGCACCAGATGCACGGCACCTTGCAGCACGGTGGCGCGGCCGCTGCCCAGGGTCAGAGTGGCTACAACCACCGTCAGCAGGAACAGCACCATGCTGGTGTTGGACAGGCCCAGCACCAGGGGATAGGGGAAAAACAAGGACAGCAGGGCCACGGCCGGGATCGTCAGGCCGATGCTGGCCACGCCCGAACCCAGGGCCAGGTTGAGGCTGGTCTGCAGGCGCTTGCGCAGGGCCGCGCGCACGGCGGCCACGGTCTCGGGCAGCAGCACCAGCAAGGCCACGATCACGCCCACCACCGACGGCGGCGCGCCGGCCGCGCGCACGCCGGCCTCGATGCCCGGCGCCAACAGCTTGGCCAAGCCCACCACGCCGACCAGACAGGCCAGCAGCAGCACGACGCTCCAAGCGGCCACGCCGCCCGAGGGGCGCTCGGCCGCCTGCTCTCCCTCTTCGGTTTCAATCGGCAGGAAGTACTCGCGGTGCCGCACCGTCTGCACAAAGACAAACGCGCCGTAGAGCACCAGGGACACCAGGCCGGCAAACATCAGCTGGGCGGTGGAAAAGGTCGGGCCCGGCGTGCTGGTGGTGAAGCTGGGCAGCACCAGGGTCAGGGTGGCCAGGGCCACCAGAACGGCCAGGGTCGGGCTGGTCGCCTCGACGCGGAAGGCCAGCACCTTGTGGCGCAGGCCGCCCAACAGCAGACACAAACCCACCACCCCGTTGCAGACAATCATCAGGGCCGAGAACACCGTGTCGCGCGCCAGCGCGTTGGAGCTTTCACCACCGGCCAGCATCAGGGACACGATCAGGGCCACCTCGATCACCGTCACCGCCACGGCCAGCACCAGGGAGCCAAACGGTTCACCCACGCGGTGCGCCACCACCTCGGCATGGTGGACGGCTGACAAGACCGCAGCCATCAGCAGCAAGGCCAGGGGCAACATCCACCAACCGGCCACTTCCTGGCCCAGATGGCTGATGCCCCACAGGCCCAGCAAGGCCAGCACAGGCGAAACCAAACACCAGGCGGGCAAGGCCGGCGGCAAGCGAAACGGGGCAGCGGAATTTCGATTCATCGCGCGAGCATAAAGGCTGGTGAATTCACCGCCGGACGCCCGCCCCTTTCAGGCTGCTGTTCTGGCTCAGCCGGGGCCACTCCGCCAGACCGCCGCAAAGGCCCGCAGCTTGTCCCAGGCGCTGAGGCGCTCGTCCGACAAGGCATCGAGAAAATCGGACAGGCGCTTGGACTTGACCATGGTGTAGACCGTCAGCGCCACCGTCACCGCCAGCACAGCGCCAAAGTAGGCCAGACGCTCGGTCCAAGGCGCATCGGCCTCGGCCAGCAAATTCATGCCGAGGAATCCCGTGGTGATGGTGCCCACCAGGCCGAAGATGGTCACCACCGTCAGGCGCACCACCGTGTTGGCCTGACGGCGGATGCTGTCGGTCTCCAGATAGGCGCTCATGTCGGTGACGCGCTGCTTGACCTCGGCATGCAGGGCATCCAGCCCCAGATGCTCGGCGCACATGCGGAACAGCGCGCGCGACTGCGCCTGCTCGGCCACATCGTGGAACCAGTAGCGGTGGGTGAAGCGCAGAAAGCCCTCGAAGGCCGAGCGGATGGCGCGCTTGAAACGGCGCACGTTCTCGGGGTCTTGCACATTGAGCCGGCGCAGCGCCTCGACCAGGCGGTCCGAGAACATCAGCAGAGCCGCCTTCTGAAAATGCGCAATCAGGAAGATCAGGAAATGCTGGTGCCGGAACTGCGCCAGCACGCCGCGGTCGCGACAGGCAAAGAAATCCACATCGGCCCGCCCCACCACCACCAGGGCATGGCCGCTGCACAGATAGCGCGTCTGCGGCGCCGCACCACCATCGCTCCAGAAGCGGTCGTAGCAATAGCGCCGCTCGAAGTCACTCAGATGGTCTTCACCATAAGGCAGGCTGCCCTCTTGTGCCACCGGACCGGAGCCGGTGACCAGGCCCAGGCGCACGAAGTCGCTGCGCGTCAAGGCGCGCGGATCGTCCACCGCCAGGTAGGCCATCATGGGCATGCGGTAGTACTCGATCTGGCGGTAGCTGAGCGCCCCCGAACTCGGCTCCCCGACATGGTTGACCAGGGGGCGCAGCAGCCAATCCCAATGCCGGGCCAGGCGCGGCGCGCGGTGGCGGTGCACATGCTCGATGAAGCTGTCGCGCTCGCGGCTGTCGGAGCTGGACAAGACCTGCCCCTCGCCGTCCAGCCATTCGGCCTGGGCCAGGCAATGCAGGGGCAGACCTTGCGCGTCCCAGCCCGGCGGGTAGGCGCGGCCCAGGCGGTACATCAGCTCCTGCGCCTGGGGCAAGCTCAGGTCGGCGCTGCTGACCTCCACATTCAGCAGCACCACATCGACATCGAAGAAGAAGTAGAGGTCGACATGGACCACCTCGAGCAGCAGCGGCGTGTCCTGCGGCCGCGTCTGCACGCGCAGCTGTTTGACGTCGTGGCGGCGGAACACCTTCATGCCCGAGCCGGCGCCGCCCTCGGCGCCCTCGCCGTAGAGAAAGCGCTGCACATAGGGCAAGAAGGTGACGAACTCCTGGTAGTGGCGCTCGTGGAAGTTCTGCGGCCCGCCGGTGTACTCGTCAGCGACTTCGCGCCAGGGGCTGTCGGCCACGGCGGCCAGACGCTCCCAGGGGCGGCGCGGTGCACCGGGCGCATCGCCCAGAGGCATCAGGCGCAGCGGCCAGAGCAGGATCTGGTGCAGGCGCTGCACGCGCGGGCTGACGGCATGGGGGTCCGAAGCGGGCATGGCGGGGCGTGAGCAGGAAGGGAAGCGCCATCATCGGTCGGCCGCGGCGGACGTCAAGGGCTCATGAAACAGCGCTCTCCCGGCCTGTTTCGGGCTTGCCCACGCGGGCCTGGAGTGACACCATGACGAAATGATGACATTGACCGTAGCCGAATGGCGCACCCTGCTGAGCACGGTCGCCATCTTCAACATCCTGGCCTGGCTGCTGGCCACGGCGCTGCTGCAGCGGCGCCGAGCGGCCCTTGGCGACGAGCTCTTCCTGATGCGGCGCTGGCAGTTGCTGCTTTCGGCCGGCTATGTCTTCGGCTGTGCCTACCGCTCCTTTCTGCCGGTCTTCGATGTGCCGCGCCTGGTGCTGGTGGACAGCTGGATGTCCAGCGTGCTGATGGGCCGCTCGGTGGCCACCCTCGCCGAGCTCTGCTTTGTGGCGCAATGGGCGCTGATGTTGCGCGAGGTGTCTCAAGCTACCGGCAGCCGGGTCGGGCGCATCACCTCCTTCTGGATCGTGCCCCTGATCGCGGTGGCCGAGACCTGCTCCTGGTACTCGGTGCTGACCACGGCCAATATCGGTCATGTGCTGGAAGAGTCAATCTGGGGCCTGTGCGCCGCCCTGCTGGTGCTCAGCCTGGTGGCCATCTGGCCACGCTGCAGCCCACGTCAACGCCCCTTGCTGGCGGCCTGGTGCGTGGCCGGCGTGGTCTACGTGGCCTTCATGTTCATGGTGGACGTGCCCATGTACTGGTCCCGCTGGCTGGCCGATGAGCTGGCTGGCCGCCCCTATCTGAGCGTGAGCCAGGGCCTGATCGATGTGGCCGGCCGCTGGGTGGTGTCGCACCGCCGGGAAGACTGGCAGGGCGAGATGCTCTGGATGTCGGCCTACTTCAGCGTCGCGGTCTGGATGAGCATTGCGCTGATCCATGCCCCGGTGCATCGCCCGGCTCCCCAAGCCATACGTTGAGCTTCCGGCCCGCCAAGCGCTTCAGATGCGCAGGCGCACACCGCGTGCAGCCAGCCACTTGACCAAGCCGGCAACCAGCAAGGCATAGACCACACCAAAGATCACCCCGCCCGGGCTGCGGCTGAGCAGCTCAGGCCAGCTCCAGCCGACCAAGGCCATAACGGCACCGACGACGAAGGGGATCAAATAAGCCAGCAAGGGGTTGGCCGCCACCGGGTCCAGCAAGGCCGGCCACAAGCGACGATCCCAGCCATCGACCCACTGCGCCAGCGCCGCAAAGATCAGCACGCAGGCCGCCGCGCTGTACAAAGCCCAGCTCGGCGTGGCCAGGATCTTGGAGACCTTGAACTCCGGCCGCAGCAGCGCGGCCGCCAGCGCCAGCAGCACCGCAAAAGCCAAGGCCCAGAGCCAAAGCCGCGCGCGATCCGTTTGGCTCCGCGCTCCATAAAACTGCAAGGCCGTGGCGCAGCCGCTGAGCACCAGCACCGCATGGGCGAAATGGCCGTTCTGGCTGAACAGCAGGGCCAAGCCCGGCGAGGCCTGCACCGCGTCAGACCAGTGCACGGTGGCATAGACGACGCTGAACACCAGGCCGAGCAAAACCCCGACCAGACGGCCGCGCGCCAGCATATAGACCGCGCAGCCAATCAGGTAGGCCCAGCCGATCAAGCCCAGAATGCCCCACCACTGCGGGCTCATGCCGCTCTGGCCATCGGCGCCGCCGCGGTACAGCCAGGCCAACAGAGCAAACAGGCCCAGCCCGGCCCAGCGCCAAATCCGCGCCAAGGCCGCTCCTCCACGCAGCGAGCCCCAGACCCCAAAGGCCGCCAGGTAGACCAGCAAGGTCCAGGCCGCGATGGGCAGCGGCATGGACGCCGCATGGAAGCCGCCTTCCGCATTGACCATGAAGACCCCGATCAAGACCAGGCCCAGCGCTCTTTGCAGCACCTGCAGTTGCAGCTGCAAGGTGCTGTCGCCCAAGCGCTGGCGCTGCTGCAGGGCGAACGGAATAGACATGCCGACGATGAAGAGAAAGGCCGGGAACACCGCGTCGACAAAGCTCATGGCGTTGGCATTCGCCGGCATGTGGCGCATCCAGGCCGGCAGTCCGGCCACCCCGCCCCAGGTGTTGACCGTGATCATCACCAGCACGGTCAGCGCCCGGAAGATGTCGATGGCGGCGATGCGGCCGCTGCGCAAGGCCGGCCAGGCCGCAGGCTGAGGCGTCATGGACTGGGCATGGGGTCGCGAGGAGGTCGAGGATGAGCTCATGGGCAAACAAGAGAGGTGGGCCTGTTCATGGCGAACAGATGCGCCCGCACTATCGCGGCCCGGCGCTCGGGCCACAAGCCATGCGCCTAAAGACTGTGTAAAGACCTGACGAAGGCCTCGCCCCTCAAGCCTGAGCAAAGGCCCTCAGCACCTCCAGCACCGGCGCCGCGCCCGGCGGCAGCAGGGCCTCGTCGGCATGGACCAGGGCCAGCTCGCGGCTCAGCGGCGGGTTCAGGGGGCGCAGCTGCATGCGCTCATGGCCGACCAGTCGCTGCGCCTCCTGCTCGCTCTCCAGCGGCAGCAGGGCCGCGCCGTAGCCGGCGGCCACCAGGCTCTTCATCGCCTCGGTGAAATTGAGCTCGATGCGGGCGCTGGGGTTGAAGCCGGCCTGGCCGAACCAGGCCATGGTCATGCGGAACATCTGGGTGCTGCTGTCGTTGAAGATCAGCGGCTTGTCGGCCAGCCAGGCCGGGTCCAGTTGCGCGGGCGCCTGCCAATCGGCCGGCAGGAACGCCACCATGGGATCGCGCCGCCAGGGCGTGCAGCGCAGGCCGGTGCCGCCGGGCAGGGGCAAGGTGACCAAGCCGATGTCCAGGCGCCCGGCATCCAGCCGCGCCAAGGTGTCGGCCGAGCCCAGCACGCTGAGCTCCACATCGATGCCCGGATGCTGCTGCGCCAGCGCCTCCAGCACCTGAGGCAGCAAGTGCACGACCACGCCCGTGGCCGTGCCCAGGCGCACCCGGCCGACCAGACCGCGCGCATGGCGGCGCACCTGGGCCTCGGCATCCTCGGCATCGCGCAAAAGCTGACGGCCGCGCTGCACCAGTTCCTGGCCGGCCGGGGTCAGGCTCAGGCCAGCGGCCCGCGCGTCGGCACGCGGCGCGCCTTTGCGGCGCAGCAGCAGGGTGGCGTCAAGGCGCGATTCCAGCTCGCTGATGTGCAGGCTCACCGTCGGCGGCGCCAGGTGCAAGGCCTGGGCGGCGGCGGCAAAGCTGCCCAGGTCGGCAATCGCCACCAAGGTGCGGATCTGGTCCAGGCTCAGGCATCGCATCAGTTTTCCTGATCTTTCCAATCAGTTCATTCAACTTTTCAAACCATACCTCAAAACCCAAGATGGCAACCACCCGCAACCCGCACGGTGAACGCCATGAGCTCCAAGCCTTTCTCTCTGCTCCCACAAACCCTGCTGCGCATGCTGAAACAAAGCCAGCAAGCCCGCCGCGCAGGGGCCGAGCTGCGCGCCATGGACGGTCGGGCGCTGAACGATCTGGCCCTGGGTCGCGGAGAGGTCGAGGCTGTCCTGGCCGGGGCCACAATCAAGGCCGATGGCGCAGCGCCTCGGCCGCGCCCAGCCCGCCCGACCCAAGCTCATGGACTCACTGTTCTTCGCGCCCCAGACCTTTGACCAGGCCGCCCCGGCCCTGGCCTATGTGCAGCAGATCTACCAGGCCGGCCTGCAGCAGCTGCGCCGCGCGCTGCAGGACTTTCTCGCCGGCCAGGACATCGCCCCGGTGCGCGCCCACTACCCCTTGCTGCGCCTGCGCGTGGGCAGCAGCGCACGCGAGCAGCGCCAGGTCTCGCGCCTGGCCTACGGCTTTGTGGCCGGCCCCGGGGTGTTCGAGACCACGCTGACCCGCCCCGAGCTGTTTGCGCGTTACTACCTGGAGCAGTTCGAGCTGCTGCTGCAGAACCACGGCGTGGAGCTGGAGGTCTGCAGCAGCAAGCAGCCCATCCCCCTGCACTTCGCGCTCGACGAGCAGGCCAGCCTGGACAGCCAACTCGCACCCGAGCGCCGCCGCCTGCTGCGCAGCCTGTTCGATTTCCCCGAGCTGGCCGATATGGACGACGGCATTGCCAACGGCACGCAGGAGCTGCCACCCGGCGCGCCCCAGCCCCTGGCCCTGTTCACCGCGCCACGAGTGGATTACTCCCTGCACCGCCTGCGCCACTACACCGGCACCAGCCCCGAGCACTTCCAGAACTTCGTGCTCTTCACCAACTACCAGTTCTACATCGATGAGTTCGTGAAATCAGGCCAGGCGCTGATGCGCCAGCCGCCCGACCCGGCCCGCCCGCATGAGCTGGACGACTGCATCGCCCTGGTCGAACCGGGCAACCGCGTCACTCGCCGCGTGGGCCTCAGCGCCGAGGACGCCGACGCCCTGGGCCAGCTGCCGCGCCTGCCGCAGATGCCGGCCTACCACCTGATCCGGCGCGACCGCAGCGGCATCAGCCTGATCAATATCGGCGTCGGCCCGGCCAATGCCAAGACCATCACCGACCATGTGGCCGTGCTGCGCCCCCATGCCTGGCTGATGCTGGGCCACTGCGCCGGCCTGCGCAACAGCCAGCAGCTGGGCGACTATGTGCTGGCCCATGCCTATGTGCGCGAGGACCATGTGCTGGACGAAGACCTGCCGCTGTGGGTGCCCATCCCGCCCCTGGCCGAGGTGCAGGTGGCGCTGGAAACCGCTGTGGCCGACATCACCCAGCTCAGCGGCCTGGAGCTCAAGCGCCTGCTGCGCACCGGCACAGTGGCCTCCACCGACAACCGCAACTGGGAGCTGCTGCCCAAGACCCGCCACGGCGGCCCCGAGCGCCGTTTCAGCCAGAGCCGGGCCGTGGCCCTGGACATGGAAAGCGCCACCATCGCCGCCAACGGCCTGCGCCTGCGCGTGCCCTACGGCACCCTGCTCTGCGTCAGCGACAAGCCCCTGCACGGCGAGATCAAGCTGCCCGGCATGGCCGACCAGTTCTACCGCGCCCGCGTCGACCAACATCTGCAGATCGGCCTGCGTGCCGTCGAACTGCTGCGTCAGGGCTCGGCGGCGCAGCTGCACAGCCGCAAGCTGCGCAGCTTTGCCGAGGTGGCCTTCCAGTAGAGAATCAGGCCAGCTGCCTGCGGGCCACACCCCCTCCACAAGAACGCCACCAGCCCCGAAAGCACCATGCTGTTTGACAACCCCACGCTGTTCAATCTGCTGCTGGTGCAAGCCCTGGCGGCCGCGCTGATCCTGCTGCTGCTGACCGGCTGGCGGCCCAGCCCGGCCACCCGCTGGGCCCAGGGCTTTGCTGTGGCCCAGGCCCTGGGTTGGCTGCTGATCGAGGCCAGCGCCAGCCTGCCCGAGCTGGCGCGCGGCCTGCACAGCCTGGCCATGCTAGCCTTCAGCGCCAGCCTGAGCCTGCTCTGGTGGGCGCTGCGCCTGTGGCTCACGCCCCGGCCCGGGCGCTGGTTGATGCTGGCGGCGCCCGTGCTGCTGAGCCTGGGTTATGCCATCCATTTCCACGACAGCGTGCCCTTCCGCCTGGCCTGGAGCCAGGGCTGGCTGGGCCTGCAGTGCCTGATGCTGACGCTGAGCCTGGCCCTGCCGAGGCCAGCGCCCGAGCTGCACCCGGCCCTGGCCCGCGCCCCGCTGGAGGCGCAGCCGGCCAGCCAGAACCTGCGCTGGCGCGCCCTGCTGCTGGCGGCGGTGCTGCCCATCGGCCTGATCTGCCTGGGCCGTGCCGGCCTGGCCAGCGCCGGCCTGATCGATGCCGGCAGCCTGGCCGGCCAGCATGGCGCCAGCGCCGCCAACAGCCTGCTCGGCCTGACGGTGCACTGGAGCCTGACGGCTGCCCTGCTCGGCCTGGTGCTGGCCTGGCGCGGCGAGGTGGAGGCGGAACTGGCACGCCTGGCCCAGAGCGACCCGCTGACCGGGCTGGTCGATGCGCGGGCCTTTGCCAGCCGCTCGGTGGACCTGATCTCGATGGCGCGCCGCCACCAGGAGCCGCTGGCCCTGGTGCTGCTGGACCTGAACCACCTCAAGAGCATCAACCTCTGCCACGGCCAGGAGGCCGGCGACCGCGCACTGGCCCTGTTCGGCAGCTGCATCCAATCGCAGATGCGCCTGGGCGACCTGGCCGGGCGCATCGG
This sequence comes from Burkholderiales bacterium PBB2, assembly GCA_002255955.1. Lineage (GTDB taxonomy): Bacteria > Pseudomonadota > Gammaproteobacteria > Burkholderiales > Burkholderiaceae_C > Paucibacter_A. The sequence goes on from NKIM01000039.1 coordinate 16,289, forward strand.
GCCGGAAGAGTTTGCCGTGTTGATGGCGCGCTGCGACGCCCAGGGCCCCGAGGCCCTGGACGCCCGCCTGCGCACCGCCCTGGCGCAGCGTGCACCAGCAGAGCTCGGCTTTGAGCTCGATTACAGCGGCGGCTGGGCCAAGCTGAGGCATGGCGACCGCGACATCGAAGACCTCAAACGCCGCGCCGAAACCGCGCTCTACGAGGCCAAGCGCGGTGGCCGCGCCCGCCTGGAGGCCGAACCCGGGGTGGCCGACTAAGCCTGGCACGCCGCTTGCATGCAACTCGGGCAAACCCGGAGCGCCGTTCTCCGGGTTCCCGAACCGATCGCATGCAAGTCAAGGAGGCCAGGCCATGTTTTCCACCACGCTCTCTGCCAAACCCGCCGCCAGCGCCTACACCTCGCGCAGCGCCTTCACGGCCGCCGAGCCGGCGCGCAAATCCCTGACCGCCCACGCCCGCCAAAGCCTGGCCGGCCAGCAGGCGCTGACCGTGCGCAAGATCGGCCCGCAAGACCTGCAGTGGCTGCCCGCCCTGTGCGACCTGCTGATCGACGGCGTGCATCGCGGCGCCAGCCTGGGCTTCCTGGCCCCGCTGTCGCGCTATGCCGCCCTGACCTACTGGCACGGCGTGTTCGCCCGCCTCGGCCCCCAGCACAGCCTCTGGATCGCCTGCGACAGCGAGCATGGCGACCAGGACGGCCACGAGCCCTGCGGCCCGCTGCAAGGCGCGGTGCAGCTCTCGCTGGCGCCCCACGGCAACGCGCACCACCGCGGTGAGGTGCAGCGCCTGATGGTGCACAGCCAGGCGCGCGGCCGGGGCATTGCCAGCCGCCTGATGTGCCGACTCGAGTGCACGGCCCAAGCCCAAGGCCGAAGCTTGCTGGTGCTGGAAGCGCCGGCGGCGTCGCAGGCCGAGGCAGTGTTCGTGCACCTGGGTTGGCAGCGCGCCGGCGAGATCCCCGACCACGAGGCCTGTGCTGAAGGCCGGCTGCATGGCTCGGCGCTCTACTACAAGCGCCTGAGCAGCGGGACGGATGCCAGCCGCGAGGCCGGCCTGGCTACAGCGTGATGCCGCTGGCGCGGCGGCGCCCGCCCGATTTGGCCAGGTAGAGCTGCTCATCGGCAGCCACCACCAGCTCGGACGGGCCCAGCGGGCCATGCGGCCGCAGCGCCGCCACACCGATGCTGACACTGAGGCTGGGCGCCACATCCGAATCGGCATGCGCAATGCCCAGGGCCAGCACCGCCGCGCCCATTTCGTCGGCCAGCGCCAGCGCGCCGGGCAGCTCGGTATCGGGCAACACACAGGCGAACTCCTCGCCGCCATAACGGCTGAGCAGATCGGCCGGCCGCTTGAGCTGGGCCTTGAGCGTCGCCGCCACGCGGCGCAGGCCGTCATCGCCGGCCAGATGGCCGTAGCGGTCGTTGAAGCGCTTGAAGTAATCGACATCGATCATCATCAGCGCCAGGCTGCTGCCCTGGCGCCGCGCGCGCTGGAACTCACGCGCCAGGCGCTCATCAAAATGCCGGCGGTTGTAGACGCCGGTCAGGCCATCGATGAAGACCAGCTCGCGCAACAGGTCGCTCTGCACCTTGAGGGTCAGATGGGCGCGCACACGGGCCCGCACCACGGCCGGGCTGAAGGGCTTGCTGATGAAATCGACGGCGCCCATGTCGAGGCCGCGGGTCTCGGCCTCGGCATCGCTGTGGGCGGTGACAAACACCACCGGCAGCGCCGCCAGCTCCGGGTCGGCCGTGATCTGGCGACAGACCTCGTAGCCGTCCATGCCCGGCATCTGGATGTCCAGCAGCAGCAGATCGGGCTGCTTGTCGCGGCAGAGCTGCAGGGCCTGGGCACCCGAGGTGGCCATGAAGACCTGGTGGTCCTGCGCGAACACCTGGTAGAGCGCCTGGATATTGGCCGGCTGGTCGTCGACGATGAGCAGGCGCGGCCGCCGGCCCAGCTGTTGCTGCAGATCGAAGGGCTCCGGCCCGGCCATGGCTGCGGCGGGTGCGTTCATGCCTGCGCCCCTTGCGTGGCCTGAGTCGCGGCCAGGGTATCGGTCAGCGCCAGCGCGCGTGCGAAATCCAGCGAGGCCACGGCTGCCTCCAGCGGTTCGCGCAGCGCGGCCAGGCGCGGCGCGTGGGTCTCCAGCATCTCGGTCAGGGTGTCGGTGGCGGCCATGTCGCAGTCTCGCAGCATCTGACGCAGCTGCGCCAGTGCGGCGAAAAATGCAGCATCGCTGGCAGCATCGCTTGCAACAGGCGCTGTTGCATCGGCAGCAGCAAGCCCGGCACCCGCGGCCGGCTGCGCATTGTGTGGCGGCACTGCGGCCGCTGCGACTTCGCGCGCCAGAGCCTCGGCCAGCGCACGCAGGTCGGCACTGCTTTGTCGGAGCTGCGCGGCCAGGGCCTGCAGCCAGGGCGCATCGACCGACTCCCCGCGTTTGAGCTGGTCCTCGCCCTCGCCGCTGAGCGCCGCCAGGCGCTGGGCTCCCAGCGTAGCAGCCAGACCCTTGAGGCTGTGCAGGGCCATGACCGCAGTGGCCTGATCGCCATCGGCCAAGGCTTGCTGCAGCTGATCGTGCATGGTCTGGGCGGAGGGCTCGAAGGACTGGGCCATGCGCTGGAACAAAGTGGCCTTGCCCATGAAGCGGTCCATGGCCGCTTGCAGCTCGATGCCCTGGGCCTGCGCCTGCTCACGCAAGGCATCGGGCACGCGCAAAGTTGGGAAGCTGCGCCGCTTCTTGGCCGCGGGGGCCGGAGCTGCGCCTGCGCCTACGGCTGCGACTGCTGCCGAGGCATGGCTTGGCGGCGCCTCGGCCGAGTTCCTCGCACAGAGCTGCAAGATCAGCTGGGTCAAAGGTTCCAGATCAAAAGGCTTGCCGACATGCTCGTTCATGCCCGCCGCCAGACAGTCGGCCCGGTCCGAGGCCAAGGCATTGGCCGTCATGGCCACGATGGGCAGCTCGCGCAGGCCCAGCTCTTCCCGGATCCAGCGCGTGGCGGTGTAGCCGTCCATCACGGGCATCTGCACATCCATCAACACCAGGTCGACATCGCGAGGCCGGGCACGCAGCAGCTCCACCGCCCGCTGCCCATGCTCGGCCAGCTGCACCTGGGCGCCAGCGTCTTCGAGCAGCTCTTGCGCCACCTGCTGGTTGTTGAGGTTGTCTTCCACCACCAACAGGCGCAAGCCCTTCAGTGGCTGCGGCGGTGCCTCTGTCGTGCGCATCGACAGCAGCACGGCAAGCGTCGGGCGCGCCGGCGCCAACCGGGTGCCAAAGCCACGCCAGGCGTCTTGCATCATGCCGGCCGTCAAGGGCTTGACCAGGCAGTCTTGCAAGAGCTCGGCCTCGGCCGCGCTGCGCTGGCCGAGCTGCTCGCGGCCGTGCGCGCTGACCATCAAGAGCACGCGCAGCTCGGGCTGCTGCGCGCGCAGGCGCTGGGCCCAGGCCAGGGCATCTTGCCCGGGCATCTGCCCATCGATCAACACCAGCTGCAAGGGCTGGCCCTGGGCGACGGCCGCCTGCTGGGCGGCCAGGGCGGCCTCGCCGCTGTCGGCCTGGATGACTGTCCAGCCCAGCGCGGCCCCCATGCGCGCCAGCACGGCACGGGCCTCGCCGTGGTCGTCAACGATGAGCGCCCGCGGTGGCGGCGGCTCGGCAGCGAGGTCTGAGCGCGCTTCGGTGCCAGCGCCCGGCAAGACGGGCAGTTGCAAGAGGAAGGCAAAGCGGCTGCCACGGCCGGGCGCGCTGTCCAGGCTCAGCTCGCCCCCCATCAGCTGCACCAAACGCTGGCTGATGGCCAGGCCCAGGCCGGTGCCGCCAAAGCGGCGGGTGGTCGAGGCCTCAGCCTGGGTGAAGCCGGAGAAGATCTGCGCCTGGTGCTCGGGCGCGATGCCGATGCCGCTGTCGCGCACCGAAAACTCAAGCGTGGCCAGGCCTCGATCCACGCCACGCAGATGCAGGCCCAGCACCACCTCGCCCTGAGGTGTGAATTTGAGGGCATTGCCGCCCAGATTGATCAGCACCTGCTGCAGGCGCAAGGCATCGCCGAGCAGGGCCGGTGGCAGGTCCGGGTCCAGGTCAAAGAGCAGCTCCACCGGCTTGGCGCCCAGATTGGCCGAGAGGATGACCGAGAGCTCGCGGAACAGGGGCTCGAGCCGGAAGGGCTGGGGGTCCAGCGTCATCTTGCCCGCCTCGACCTTGGAGAAATCCAGGATGTCGTTGAGCAAGCCCAGCAGCGAGCGGGCGGCGCCCTCGGTCTTGCTGGCGTAGTCCTGCTGGCGCTCGCTCAGTGGGGTCTTCTGCAAGAGCTTGAGCATGCCCAGAATGGCATTCATGGGCGTGCGGATCTCGTGGCTCATATTGGCCAGGAACTGGCTCTTGGCGCGCGAGGCGCTCTGTGCCTCTTCGGTCGCCCGCACCAGGTCGGTGATGTCGATGCGGAAGCCCACCAGGTGACCATCGTCCATGCGCCGTTCAATCACCCGCACCCAGCGTTCATCGCCGAGCTTTTGCACCAGGGTGGTCTGCGCTTTGCGGTGCGCCGCCATGCGCTCGGCCACCCACTCGTCCACGCGGCCGATGGCCTCGACATACTGGCCACGCTCGGCACCGCCGCGCACGATGGATTCGAAGCTGGCGCCGGGCACGATCAGGTCGGCCGAGAGCGGGTACATCTGGCGGTACTTCTCATTGCAGAACACCAGGCGATCCTCGGGGTCGTAAAGCACAAAGCCTTCATTGACCGCATCGATGGAGCCGCGCAGCAAGGCCTCGGCGCGGCGCACTTCCGCCTCCGCGCGTTTGCGCTCGCTGATGTCCACATAGGTGGTGACAAAGCCGCCATCGGGCATGGGGGCGCCGCGCACCTCCAGCGTGCGGCCATTGGGACGGGTGCGCTCGAACTGATGCAGGCTGGGATGACGGGCGCGCTCGATGATCTGCTGCACGGTCGCCTCGACATCGTCGGCATCGCCGTACTCGCCGCGCGAGGCATTGAACCGGATGATCTGTTCAAAGCTCGTGCGGGGGCCGGCAAAGAGCTCGTCGGGGAACTCCAGAAGCTGCCGGAATTGGCCGTTATGGGCCAAGAGATTGAGATCGGCGTCGAAAACGCTGAGCGCGCAGGGCAGGTTCTCCAGCACGCTGCGCAGCACTTGGTTGGCGCGGCGGGTTTGCGCCTCCAGGGCGCGGCGCTGGGTGATGTCCTGGTAGGTGCCGAAGATGCGCAAGGCGCCCTGGTCGTCGAAAGAAGCTTCGCCGACCGAGCGCACCCAAAGCTCACGGCCGCTGCGCGTGTGCAGGCTCAGCTCCAGATCCCAGGCTCGGCCCGAGGCGGCCTGGCGCACGGCATCCTGCAAGGCGACACGCCCGCTTTCGGACAGGTGGGACAAAGCCAGCGCCATCGTCACCTCGGTGCCCAGGGGCACTTCGTGCAGACGGTAGGTCTGGTCCGACCAGCTGAGCTTCTCGCTGTCCAGCGCCAGCTCCCAGGCGCCCAGGCCGGCCAGACGCTCGGCCCGGTCCAGCACCACCTGGTTGTTGAGCAGCTGCAGCGCCGCGCGCTTGGCCGCGCTGATGTCGCTGCGGATGGAGATGTATTTTTCGATGCGGCCCTGGGCATCAAAGATGGGCGCGATGATGCTGTCGACCCAGTAGAGCTGACCGCTCTTGGCCATATTGCAAAGCTCGCCACGCCAGCTGCGCCCGGCCAGCAACTCGGCCCAGACGCCGCGCCAAAACTCCGAACCATGGTGGCCGGAGTTGATCAGGCGGTGGTTGGCACCCAGCAGCTCATCACGGCTGTAGCCGCTGATGCGGCAGAAGGCCTCGTTGACATCGATGATGGTGCCGTCCACATCGGTGACGGACACGATGGAATGTTGGTGCACCGTTTCCAGCAGCGAGCGGTTCTCACCCAGGGCACGGGCCAGATCGGCGGTGCGGGCGGCGGCCAGGGCCTCGGCACGCAGACGGCCCGAGATCAACAGCCAGGTGGCGAACGCCAGGCTGAGGCTGAGGCCGGCGCCGCTGACGGCGATCCACCATGGCGCGCCGCGGTGCACGCGCTGCTCAAAGGCCGGCGTGCTGACCAGCTGCAGGCGCAGGCGCTTGCCACCGAAATCGATGGACCGCTCCTGCGCATGGGTCGGCCGGGCCGAGGCTAGGTCATCGCCGGCGGCGGCGGCCGTGACCGGGCTGGAGGCGAACAGCAGATCCTGGGCCTGCGGGCCGTCATCGGCCAGCAGGCGGAAGTCCAGCAGATGCTCGCTGACCTCGGTCACCCGGCCGAGCAGCTCTTCGGCCACCACCGGCGCGTAGACCACCCCCACCAAGGCGCGCAGGCGCTGGCCCTCGGTCTGCGGATCGGCGCCGCGCCGGTAGACCGGCACCAGCAGCATGAAGCCCGGGCGCCGGGCCTCGTCCTGCACCAGGGAGATGCGGCCGCTCATGGTGTCGGCGCCGGTCAGCACCGCGCGCTCGATGGCTTCGCGACGCAGCGGTTCCTGGCCCAGGTCATAGCCCAGGGCCGACAGGTTGTCGCTGAGCGGCTCCAGGTACTTGATGATGTAGAGATCGGCGGCCTGTCCCGAGGTGCTGACCTGGAAATCCGGCATGCCATCGGCACGCGCCTGGTCAAGAAATCGGCTCAGCTCGCTGCGCAGCACCCGCTCGATGAAGCCAAAGCCGCGGATGCCCGGGAACTCCTGCGCCAGCTGGCGCGAATCCACATAGTTGCGGAAGTCGATGCGCGACACCTGGTCACTGGCGGCGTAAACACCGCGCGCGCCCTTGAGCCCGTAGATGGGCTGCAGCAGGCGGCGCTCAATTTCGCGCTCGATGCGGCCGGCAAAACGGTCGAACTGCGCCTGCGCATCACGCTCCGCCTGATCGGCGCTGCTGAGGCTGATCACCGCCGTCAAGGCCAGGCCAGCCAACAGCAAGGCCAGCGCCGCCGAGGCGGCGCGCCGCCCGCCATGACGCAACTGCCGCCGCAGGGCGGTGGCAAACGCTGCACCTGTGATGGAACGCGGGCCGGGCATGAGGGGGAGGTTCAGGCGGTGAGCGCACCGAAAAGGCGCGAGGCTCGAGCTTCGACTAGTGTAGAGACTCGGCCCGCTGGCGCCAGCCCAGAGTTGCCGGGTTTGCACGGCCTATCCCCTGCTTTTGCCGCGCCCCATCTCTCCATGCAGCATGTCGTCTCGCAGCAAGCAGCGGCTTCACCAACGGCGCTGCCGGGGCTGAGGCAAGACCTGGCCCCGCTCCTGCGCACGCCCGCCGGTCAGCCTGTCTGCCTGCGGCCCGGCACTTACTGCAAGCGCTTGACGCGAGGCGAGCGATTCAGGCCTTCGAACTCCATCACATAGCTGCCGAGCGAGGCCCGGCGCACGGTGACGCGCCGGTTCTCGGGCAGCAAGACCCCCTGGCTGCCATCGATGACCTGCCAGCGCTGGCCATTGGCCAGCACAAACACGGTGTTGGCGCCCCAGCCGTCCATCTCACGGGCCAGGCTGCTCTGCACGGCCTCGGCTTCTGCCGGCGCCTTGGCGGGCAAGCCGAAGCTGGCCTCACGACGGTCCGAAGGCGGCACAGCCTGGGCGGCGGGCACGCTTGCCGCTGCAGGCCCCTGGGGCGACGCGCGCGACGGCGCAAGGCCAGGCAAGGGCAAGGCGTCGTAACAAGCCAGGCGCACGGCCGCGTCGACGAGCTGCCGGCATTGCTGCAGGCCGCCAGACTCAAGCCCCGTCCCGGCGCTTGCGCCTTGAGCCCGGCCTACGGTCGGCAGCAACGTCGCGCTCACCACCAGGCCGAACACCCAGCGGGCAGCGCCGCTGCGGCGCGACAGCGGGCGCAGAAGAGGATCGGCCCGCCCTGGGCCCAACGAGGTGCGGAGAGGTGTTGGCATCGAAAACGCCTTGCGGTTCTGAAGAAGGGAGGCCGTGGTCGGCGGGTGCCGTGATTGTGGGCACGCCCAGGCGGGCAGCCAAGAACGCGTTTGCCCGAATGGGCAGGCTCACCGGATCGGGCTGCGTCTTCATGGGCTGTTCATCACCGCAAGGCCAGACTGCGCTCCGTCTACATCGCACTCGGTGCAGATGCCTGTTGCCGGTGGCCCGATCGGGCCGCCGTCTGTTTCTCGAACCCGGAGTTTTTCAACATGAACATCCATCGCCAGCCCGGCCACGTGCCAGCCGCCACCGCCCGCTGCCGCCGCAGTGCACTGACTGTGTTGCTTGCCCTGGGAGGCACTGTCGTCAGTTTGGCGCTCGGTGGCTGCGGCGGCACCAGCAACAGCGGTGCATTGACCGAGGTGGACGGGGTGCGCGTCAAGTCCACCATCGACCGCCCGGGTCTGTACGACGTGGACATCAACGGCATCGACTGCGACGTCACGATCGGCGAGGGCAACACCCTTCAGCGCCTGTTGATCACGGGGGTCGGCAATACCGTGCGCATCCCCGCAAGCGCCAAGGTCGAACGGATCGAATTCACAGGCAGCAAGAACACCGTCTTCGTGCCCAAGGGCTTCAAGACCCAGGTGGACGGTGTGGGCTCCAACAATCACGTCAAGGAGGTCTGAAAGGCCTTCACGCGTCGATCGCGCGAATGCTCAAAGCCGCTCAGCGCGGCGGCAGCAAGCCCTTCAGAACCTCGTCCTTGTCGGCCCACTGGCGCTTGATCCACATCGAGATGCCGGCGCGCAGGCGCTTGTCGGCCATGGGGTTGCCGCCCACCAACTCGGCCGGAATCGGGCGCTGCTGCACCCGCACGACCACAGAGCCGCAGCGGCCGCAGAGCAGATCCCAGAAGCTGGGCGTGCCATCGGGGTAGGCCAGGGTCACATCGAGCATGGCTTCGAACTGATCGCCCATGGTAGCCAGGGCCATGCTGAGCGCACCGACCTTGGGCTTGAGCAAATGCTCGTAGGGGCTGTTCTGCTCCCGCTGCTTGGCGGCGCTGAAGCGTGTGCCTTCGACGAAATTGATCACCGTGGTCGGGATGGTCTTGAAGCGCTCGCAGGCCTTGCGCGTGGTCTCCAGATCGTCCGCCTGGGAGCTGGCGTTGCGGCCGCGCTTCATGAAGGGAAAGTCGAGCGCCCACCAGGCCAGCCCGATCACCGGCACCCACATCAGCTCGCGCTTGAGGAAGAACTTCAGGAAGGGAATGCGGCCATGGAACACGCGCTGCAGCACCAGGATGTCCACCCAGGTCTGGTGGTTGGGTGAGACCAGGTACCAGCCGCGCTCGTGCAGGCCGTCCATGCCCTGGACATCCCAGACCTGCGGATTCAAGGCGGCAATCCAGCCATTGTTGAAAGCCACCCAGCCGGCCGCGATGGCGTTCAGGGTGCGGTCACACAAGCGGCGCACCGGCAGCAGAGGCAGGACGAGCTTGAGCAGGGCCGGCGGCATCATCAAGGCCACGCCGATCACGGTGTTCAGGGCCAGCAAGATGCTGGCAAGCAAGCCGCGCACAGGCGCCGGCAGCAGACGGAGGAGAAGATTCGAAGGCCGGGTCATCAATCAGGGTCGGTGGAGGGAATCGGAGCTGCGAGATCAGCGTGGGCCGGCATTCTAGGTGCAAGCCTCTAAACAACCCGGCTGCGCCTGCTGGCGGCTAAGCTCGCATCGTAGCCCCTGGGCATCCCTGGGCTTGTGTGACATCGCAAAGAAAAACCAGGCCTCTGGGCGAGCAGCGGGCGCGACGGCGCCCGCGGACGGCGTCCGAATCTCTGTGCAGCGTCCCGAGAAACGAGGGCACAAAGCAAAACGCCAACCTCACGGTTGGCGCTGCGACTTGATGGTGGTTGCGGGGGCAGGATTTGAACCTACGACCTTTGGGTTATGAGCCCAACGAGCTACCAGACTGCTCCACCCCGCGACTGAAGCTAGCAGTATAGCGCAGTTTCTGCCCTGGCGTCAAAGTCCAGCGGCAGAAAGCGAAGAAAGAAAGCGCTCGGCGTTCTGAAAGCCGATCACGCGCACGCCGGTCAACTCCTGACCTTGCGCGTCGAAGAAGATCGAACCCGGCGGGCCGAAGAGCTTGAAGCGCTTCAGCAGTTCGCGATCGGCCGCTGTGTTGGCCGTGACATCGGCCTTCAGCAGCAAGGCACCCGCCAGACGCTGGCGCACGGCCGGGTCGGTGAAGGTGAAGCGCTCCATCTCCTTGCAGGACACGCACCAGTCGGCATAGAAGTCCAGCATGACCGGACGGCCGGCCGTGGCCAAGGCGGCATCGAGCTCGGCCACGCTGTGAACCTTCTGGAAGTTCAAGCCACCGACCGCCGGTGTGGTACCGCCGGCCTTGGCCTCAGCCAGACCCACGCCCGCCAAGGGCTTGAGCGGGTCGGTGCCGCCATTGGCCGCGCCCACCACCTGCAGCAGGCCGTAGGCAAACGCCAGCACGGCAGCCGTTTTGCGCAGCCAGGTGCGCGGGCGGTGCACGGCGTGCGCCGGTTCGAACAGGCCCAGCATCGAGGCGCTGCCGATCAGCAGCGCGCCCCACAGCGCCTGCGCCAGCGCCGCCGGCAGCACCGGCTGAACGGTCCACAAGGCCACGGCCAGCAGGAGCATGCCGAAAAAATGCTTGACGCCGTCCATCCAGGCGCCGGCGCGCGGCAACAAACTGCCGGCCGATGCGCCGAGCAGCAGCAAGGGCACGCTCATGCCACTGGCCAGGGCAAACAGGGCGCTTCCGCCCAGCACCACATCGCGTGTCTGACTCAGGTAAAGCAAGGCGCCGGCCAGGGGCGCGGCCACGCACGGGCTGACGATCAAGGCCGAGACGCCGCCCATCACGAACACGCCAAAAAGGTGGCCGGCGGGCAGGCGCTGCGAAGCCTGCGAGAGACCGCCACTGAGGCTGCTGGGCAGGCTGATCTCGTAGGCGCCGAACATGGACAGCGAGAACAGCACCAGCGCGCCGGCGAAGGCAGCCAGCACCCAGGGCTTCTGCAAGGTGGCAGCCAGCCCCTCGCCGGCCAGACCGGCCGCAACGCCGAGCGCCGTGTAAATCAAGGCCATGCCCAGTGAATAGCTGGTCGCCAGCAAGAGGCCGCGGCCGCGCGTGGCTTTGCCGCCCTGCGCTTCACCCACGATGATGGAGGACAGAATCGGCAGCATGGGCAGCACGCAAGGCGTGAGCGACAGTAGCAAGCCGGCGACGAAGAACACCCCCACCACCGTCCAGAACTTGCCCGACTGCAGGGCTGCATCCAGCCGGTTGGACTCGGACACCGGTGCCGCATTGACAGCGCTGGCCGGCGCGGCCGTAGCCACCTCCCCCACCGGGCTGCTTTGCACGCCCGTCGCCAGCGCGCCCTCACCTGCGGCAGGCTTGACTTCATTGCTGCCACCGCCAAAAGCGGCCAGGCGCACCTGGAACTCCGAGCTCATGGGCGGATAGCACAGCCCCTTGTCGGCGCAACCTTGCCCGCCCACCAGCAACTTGAAAGCACCTGCCGCCTGCTCCACCGGCAACTTGACGACCAAGGCCTCACGGTAGATCTCGACTTCCTTCTGGAAGGTCTCGTCGAACTTGACCTTGCCTTTCGGGATGTCCAGCGCTGCCAGCTTCGCGTCTGCGGACTCGGCCTTGAACTGCTCGCGGTACATGTAGTACCCCGGCGCGATGTCGAAGCGCACCTCGACGCTGCGTTCATCCAGCGGCTTCACCGACAGCTTGAAGGCCTGCTCGGGATCCAGGAAATCGTCCGCGCGCACCAGGCCCGGCAACACCCAAAGGCCCAGCATCAGCAGCAGCCCGGCGAGGGGACGCCACAAGGACGTGAAGGAAGACAGACGCATCATGAGCAAGCGACACCCGGCGCCGTGGCCATGGGTGCTCCTAAGGTCAAAAAGGGTTTCAAAAGCACCGGGCCGAACTGCGCCGCCCGAAGTGCCATGCAAGGCGCCGAACTGTACGCCGAAAGCTCAAGGTGGCGCTCGCCCGGTGGTTCACAAGCAGACGCTGCCACCGGGCTTGTTCGCGCTGCGCGCAAAAAAAAGGCCAGCACGATGGCTGGCCTTCATTACCGAGCAGAGCAAACCGAAACTTCAGTTCGCCTGCCCTGGCTGTGCGCAAGGGCTTGAATTACTCAGCCGCTTCGCCAGCGGTTTCGCCTTCAGCGCGATCCACCAGTTCCACATACGCCATGGGCGCGTTGTCGCCCACCCGGAAACCCATCTTCAAGATGCGGGTGTAGCCGCCCGGACGAGCCGCGAAACGCGGGCCCAGCACGTCGAACAGCTTGACGACCATGTCGCGGTCACGCAGACGGTCGAAAGCCAGACGGCGGTTGGCGACGGTCGGGACCTTGGCCAGGGTGATCAGGGGCTCGACAACGCGGCGCAGTTCCTTGGCCTTGGGGACCGTGGTCTTGATGGCTTCGTGCTGCAGCAGCGAGTTGCACATATTGCGCAACATCGCCTTGCGGTGTTCGGAGGTACGGTTCAGCTTACGGAGGCCGTTACGGTGACGCATGGTGCTATTCCTTTCTCGATTAATCCCAGCAGCCGTATCAGGTACTGCCCGGGTGCACCGGGTGGCCGACAAGGCCACCCACTTTCAAAAAACTTCAGAGACTGAGGCTACGCCGCAGAGCCGGCCACGGCCGACACTGCCGGCGGCGCCGATCAGCGCTTGTCCAGACCTTGCGGCGGCCAGTTCTCCAGGCGGGCGCCCAGAGTCAGACCGCGCGAAGCCAGCACTTCCTTGATTTCGTTGAGCGACTTGCGACCCAGATTCGGGGTCTTGAGCAGCTCGGTCTCGGTACGCTGGATCAGGTCGCCGATGTAGTAGATGTTTTCGGCCTTCAGGCAGTTGGCCGAACGCACCGTCAGTTCCAGCTCGTCCACAGGGCGGAGCAGGATCGGGTCGAACGACGAGCTGCGCTGTGCAGGCTGGTCGAAATCAGGCACTTCGCTGCCTTGCAGCTGAGCGAAGACGGCCAGTTGTTCCACCAGGATCTTGGCCGATGCGCGGATCGCTTCCTCGGGCGAAATGGCGCCGTTGGTTTCGATCTCCATGACCAGCTTGTCCAGGTCGGTGCGCTGTTCCACACGGGCGCTCTCGACGGCGTAGCTGACGCGGCGGACGGGTGCGAACGACGCATCCAGCACGATGCGACCGATGGTCTTGGTCGGCTCATCGCCGTAGCGACGCATCGAACCCGGCACATAGCCACGGCCCTTCTCGACCTTGATCTGCATGTCCAGCTTGCCGCCTTGCGACAGGTGGGCGATGACATGCTCGGGGTTGACGATTTCGACGTCGTGCGGAGTCTGGATGTCGGCGGCCGTGACCGGGCCTTCACCTTCCTTGCGCAGAACCAGCGTCACTTCCTCGCGGTTGTGCAGACGGAACACCACGCCCTTCAGGTTGAGCATGATATGAACGACGTCTTCCTGCACACCGTCGATGGCCGAGTACTCGTGGAGCACCCCAGCGATCGTGACTTCAGTCGGCGCATACCCCACCATCGAGGACAACAGCACACGGCGCAGGGCATTGCCCAGGGTGTGGCCATAGCCGCGTTCGAACGGCTCCAGAGTCACCTTGGCGCGATGACCGCCCAGGGGCTCCACATTGATGGATTTGGGTTTGAGCAGGTTTGTTTGCATGAGGTCTTTCTTTCAATACCCTCGGTTCGTTACACCGATAAGGCTGAGGGACCAGCCGGGCCTTGCGCGTCTGCGCGTAGCCCAGACGAGGAAACGCCGACCATGCCCTTGCGGGCATCGTCGGCAAAAGAAGATCGATTAACGCGAGTACAACTCAACGATCAGCGATTCATTGATCTCAGCACCGAACTCGTCGCGATCAGGGGCCTTCTTGAAGACACCTTCCAGCTTGGTGGCATCCACAGTCACCCAGGCCGGCAGACCGATGGACTCGGCCAGCTTCAGCGCGTCGATGATGCGCAGCTGCTTCTTGGCCTTTTCACGCACGGCGACCACGTCACCGGCCTTAACCAGGTAGGAAGCGATGTTCACGACTTCACCGTTCACGGTGATGCCCTTGTGCGAAACCAGCTGACGGGCTTCTGCGCGGGTGGAGCCGAAGCCCATGCGGTAGACGACGTTGTCCAGGCGCGATTCCAGCAGGGTCAGCAGGTTGACGCCGGTCGAGCCCTTGCGGCGCTCGGCTTCGGCGAAGTAGCGGCGGAACTGACGCTCCAGCACGCCGTACATGCGCTTGACCTTTTGCTTCTCGCGCAGCTGCAGACCGAAGTCAGAGGTGCGCTGGCCGGAAGTGCGACCGTGTTGACCCGGCTTGGAGTCGAACTTGGCCTTGTCGCTGATCGGGCGGCGGGCGCTCTTCAGGAACAGGTCGGTGCCTTCACGGCGGGAAAGTTTGGCCTTGGGGCCGAGGTAACGTGCCACTTTGCGTGTCCTTGATCAATCTGACGCCAGCCCACCCTCGAACGGTGGCACCCTGCGCGAGTCCGGCCAGTGTTTTTATCGGCTCGGACGGTGGTCTTCAACATTCAGCCTGGACAGCGGCAATGCGCTGTCAACAGGCCACAAACAAGCCCGAAGGCTTCAACAGAACCGCCGGCGCGGCACTTGCGTGCCCGCCGGCGATGAGTAACCGCAGATTATCGCAGAAAAGCGAGCATCCGTGGAAACTTAGATGCGACGACGCTTTTGCGGACGGCAGCCGTTGTGCGGCACCGGGGTCACATCGGAGATCGAGTTGATCCGGATGCCCAGAGCACCCAGGGCACGAACCGACGACTCACGACCCGGGCCGGGGCCCTTGATCTTGACGTCCAGGTTCTTGATGCCTTGGTCTTGAGCAGCACGGCCGGCCACTTCAGCTGCCACCTGGGCTGCGAAGGGGGTCGACTTGCGCGAACCCTTGAAGCCTTGGCCGCCGCTGGAAGCCCAGGACAGAGCGCCGCCTTGACGGTCGGTGATCGTGATGATCGTGTTATTGAACGACGCGTGAACGTGTGCAATGCCATCGGCAACGTTCTTGCGAACCTTCTTGCGAACGCGTTGCGCAGCCGAGTTATTGGGTGCTTTTGCCATCTTGACCTTCTTTCAATGCTTTGCGCAGATCACTTCTTGCCCGTAGCGGCCGACTTGCGCGGGCCCTTACGAGTGCGAGCGTTCGTGCGAGTACGCTGACCGCGCATCGGCAGACCACGGCGGTGACGGAAGCCACGGTAGCAACCGAGGTCCATCAGACGCTTGATGTTGATCGACATCTCGCGACGCAGGTCGCCTTCGATGGTCATGCGGCCCACTTCGTCACGGATCTTTTCCAGATCAGCGTCGGTGAGGTCCTTGACCTTCTTGTCGAAAGGAATACCGCAAGACGTGCAGATCTTCTGAGCCGTCGTACGGCCAACGCCGTAGATCGAAGTCAGACCAATCTCAGTGTGCTTATGCGGCGGAATGTTGATACCAGCAATACGTGCCATGTGCGTCCTCTAATTCGCTCGTGTCGTGCAGCAATCAGCCTTGACGCTGTTTGTGGCGCGGATCGGTACAGATCACACGCACCACGCCCTTGCGACGGATGATCTTGCAATTGCGGCACATCTGCTTGACGGATGCCGAAACTTTCATGGTCTGCTCCTTGACCTACTCAAATGCGCTCACAGCGCGTAACCGGGGAAAAGAAAAGCTCACTTCGCCCGGAATACGATGCGAGCACGACTCAAATCGTACGGGGTCAGTTCTACGGTGACTTTGTCGCCGGGCAGGATGCGGATGTAATGCATACGCATCTTGCCGGAGATGTGGCCGAGAACGACGTGCCCGTTCTCCAGCTTCACACGAAACGTGGCATTAGGAAGATTCTCAAGAATCTCGCCTTGCATCTGAATGACGTCGTCTTTCGCCATGCCTTCGTTTCTGTTCTGATGGAAATTGATTAAACGTGGACTCAGCTTTTCAGCTGGCCTTGAAATTTGCCTTCTTCAGCAGCGATTCATACTGCTGGCTCATCACGTAAGACTGCACCTGAGCCCAGAAGTCCATGGTGACCACCACGATGATCAACAAAGATGTGCCGCCGAAATAGAAGGGCACGTTGTACTTCAAGGTCAAGAACTCTGGCAGCAAGCACACACCGGTGATGTAGATGGCGCCAGCCAGGGTCAAACGCGACAAGATCTTGTCAATATGCTTGGCAGTCTGATCACCCGGGCGGATACCCGGAATGAACGCACCGCTCTTCTTCAGGTTGTCTGCAGTCTCGCGGCTGTTAAACACCAGAGCCGTGTAGAAGAAGCAGAAGAACACGATGGCAGCAGCGTAGAGCAGCACGTAAATCGGCTGTCCTGGCGCCACCATGCCAGCGAGATCTTTCAACCAACGCAGGCCGTCACCGGTCGCAAACCAACTCACGATGGTGGTTGGCAGCAGGATGATGGACGACGCGAAGATCGGCGGGATCACACCCGACATGTTCAGCTTCAGCGGCAGGTGCGAGGACTGACCACCGTAGACCTTGTTACCGACCTGGCGCTTGGCATAGTTCACCAAGATCTTGCGCTGACCGCGCTCGACGAACACCACCAGATAGGTCACAGCCACGACAACTGCAGCCAGGAACAGGAAGGACACCGGGCCCATGGCACCTGTGCGAACCAGCTCCAACAAACCACCGATGGCGCCAGGCAAACCTGCGGCGATACCGCCGAAGATCAGGATCGAGATCCCGTTGCCCAGTCCACGTTCTGTGATCTGTTCACCCAACCACATCAGGAACATCGTGCCGGCCACCAAGCTGGACACCGCCGTCAAGCGGAAACCGAAACCCGGATTGACCACCAAACCTGCCGAGCTTTCCAGCGCCAGAGCGATGCTCAGCGACTGGAACAAGGCCAGGCCCAGGGTGCCGTAGCGCGTGTACTGCGTGATCTTGCGGCGGCCAGCCTCGCCTTCCTTCTTCAGCGCTTCCAACGACGGCACGACATAACCCATCAACTGGATCACGATCGAGGCCGAGATGTAGGGCGTGATGCCCAGCGCGAAGACGGTGAAGCGCGACAGCGCACCGCCCGAAAACATATTGAACAGGCTCAGGATGCCACCCTCCTGACCCTTGAAGAACTGCTGCAGCTGAGCCGGATCGATACCAGGCACGGGGATATGACCCCCGATGCGATACACGACCAGGGCCAGCAACAGAAACACAAGTCGACGACGCAGGTCGCCGAACTTGCCGCTCTTGGCCAGTTGGTTTGCGTTGGTAGCCACTGTGCCTTGTTCCTAAAGCTTTAAGCGACCGAGCCGCCGGCAGCCT
The DNA here is from genome assembly GCA_002255955.1 of Burkholderiales bacterium PBB2. Lineage (GTDB taxonomy): Bacteria > Pseudomonadota > Gammaproteobacteria > Burkholderiales > Burkholderiaceae_C > Paucibacter_A. The sequence continues at coordinate 33,560 of NKIM01000039.1, forward strand.
CGATGGCAGCCTTGGCGCCAGCCGTCGCCCCCACGCCCTTCAGCGTGATCTTGCGGCTAATCGAACCCGACAGGATGACCTTGGCGTTCTTGGTCAGCTCAGGCACCAGGCCCACAGCCTTCAGCGTCATCAGATCGATCTCATCGGCCACCAGGGCTTGCAGATCGTCCAAGTTCACCTCGGCGTTGAACTTCAACGAAGCCGACTTGAAACCACGCTTGGGCAGGCGACGTTGCAGAGGCATTTGACCGCCTTCGAAACCCACCTTGTGGTAGCCGCCTGCGCGCGACTTCTGACCCTTGTGACCACGGCCAGCGGTCTTGCCCAGACCGGAGCCGATGCCACGGCCCACGCGACGCTTGGCGTGCTTGGCGCCAGCTGCGGGCTGAATGGTATTGAGTTGCATGTGTTGTCCTCGGTTCGTGACGGTGCTTAGAGCACCTGCACGAGATAGGCGATCTTGTTGATCATGCCGCGCACGGCCGGCGTGTCTTCCAACACGCTGGTGCTGTTCAGCTTGCGCAGGCCCAGACCCACCACGGTGGCACGGTGCGAAGCACGGGTGCCGATGGGGCTGCGAACCAACTTGACGGTTACGGTTTTCTTGTCAGACATGTGTCTACTCCAATGCCGGCGAATCAGCCGAGAATTTCTTCGACCGACTTGCCGCGCTTGGCGGCGACTTCCGCAGCCGTCGTGGAGCGCTTCAGCGCGTCCAGAGTGGCGCGAACCATGTTGTACGGGTTGGTCGAACCGTGGCTCTTGGTCACGATGTCGGTCACACCCATCACTTCGAAGACCGCGCGCATCGGGCCACCGGCGATCACGCCGGTACCAGCTTGTGCGGGGATCATCATCACGCTGGCTGCACCATGGCCGCCCACCACATTGTGGTGAATGGTGCCGTTGCGCAGGTCAACCTTGATCATGTTGCGACGGGCAGATTCCATCGCCTTTTGCACGGCGACGGGAACTTCCTTCGCCTTGCCCTTGCCCATACCGATGCGGCCATTGCCATCACCGACCACCGTCAACGCGGCGAAGCTCAGAGTACGACCACCCTTCACCACCTTGGTGACCCGGTTGATCGCGATCATCTTTTCCTTCAGGCCGTCGTCATTGCCTTCGGTCTGCACGCGGGGTTGAAACTTTGCCATTTCGAAATCCTTTTTGCGTCAGAACTGCAGGCCGGCTTCGCGGGCTGCTTCGGCCAGAGCCTTGACACGACCGTGATAGGCGAAACCTGCGCGGTCGAAAGCAACCTTCTCGATACCAGCAGCCTTCGCCTTTTCGGCGATGCGCTTGCCGATCAATGTGGCCGCGGCCACATTGCCACCCTTGCCTGCGCCGCCCAGTTGCTCGCGGACTGCCTTCTCGGCGGTCGAAGCGCTGGCCAACACACGGGTGCCATCGTCGGAGATGACGCTTGCGTAGATGTGCAGATTGGAGCGGAACACCGTCAGGCGAACGACGCGCTGCACCGCAATGCGGGCGCGAGTCTGACGCGAGCGACGGATGCGCTGTTCTTTTTTGGTCAACATGGCGCTGCTCCTTACTTCTTCTTGGTCTCTTTGAGAGAGACCTTCTCGTCGGAATAGCGGATGCCCTTGCCCTTGTAGGGTTCCGGCGGACGGAAGGCGCGCACTTCTGCGGCCAACTGTCCGACGACCTGGCGATCCGCGCCCTTGATCAGAATTTCGGTCTGGGTCGGGCACTCAACCTTGATGCCAGCCGGCATGTCCTTCACCACGGGGTGAGAGAAACCGATCTGCAGGTTCAGCTTTTGACCTTGAGCCTGGGCACGGAAGCCCACGCCAACCAGGTTCAGCTTCTTTTCGAAACCCTTGCTCACGCCGTTGACCATATTGGCCACCAGTGCGCGAACGGTGCCGCTCATCGCGCCAGCGGCGGAAGAGTCGTCACGGGGAACGAAAGACAGCTGGCCGCCTTCATTCTTGATGGTCACGAGGCCGTTCAGGGGACGCACCAGCGTGCCCAGAGCGCCCTTGACGCTGACTTGGTCAGCAGTGATGGTCACATCCACTCCCTGGGGAATGGCGACCGGCATTTTTCCAACGCGGGACATTGTGTGTCTCTCCTTGCGCTTAGGCGACGTAGCAGAGCACTTCGCCGCCGATGCCGGCTTGACGTGCTTTGCGGTCGGTCATCACGCCCTGGGGCGTAGTGACAATCGCCACACCCAGGCCATTCATGACCTGAGGGATGTCGTGGCGGCCCTTGTAAATGCGCAGGCCAGGACGGCTCACGCGTTCGATGCGCTCGATCACCGGACGACCGGCGTAGTACTTCAGCGCAATCTCCAGCTCCGGGCGAGCGGCTTCACCGCGCACTGCGAAACTGTCGATATAACCCTCGTCCTTCAGGACCTTGGCGATCGCGATCTTCAACTTGGAGGAAGGCATCACGACGCTGGGCTTCTCAACGCTCTGGGCGTTGCGAATGCGGGTCAGCATATCGGCGATAGGATCACTCATGCTCATTTGCGAAATCTCCTAATCGTGCCGATTACCAGCTGGCCTTGACGACACCGGGGATGTCGCCCTTGAAGGCCAGCTCACGAATCTTGTTACGGGCCAAGCCGAACTTGCGGAAGGTACCGCGGGGACGGCCGGTCAACGCGCAGCGGTTACGCTGACGGGTCGGGTAGGCATTGCGAGGCAGCTTTTGCAGCTCCAGGCGAGCGATGTAGCGCTCTTCGTCCGACTTCTTCGCGTCGTTGATGATTGCCTTCAGTTCCGCGTATTTCTTCGCGTACTTGGCCACCAACGCATCGCGCTTCAGTTCACGTTGAATAAGTGAAGTTTTAGCCACGAGTCACCTCAGTTCTTGAACGGAAACTTGAACGCAGCCAGGAGAGCCTTGGCTTCGTCGTCCGTTTTGGCGGTAGTGGTGATGCTGATGTTCAGACCACGCAGCGCATCCACCTTGTCATAGTCGATCTCAGGGAAGATGATCTGTTCTTTGACGCCGATGTTGTAGTTGCCGCGGCCATCGAACGAGCGACCCGAGATACCACGGAAGTCACGAACGCGCGGCAGCGCGATCGTCACAAAGCGGTCCAGGAATTCGTACATCTGAACGCCACGCAGGGTGACCATGCAGCCAATGGGCACGGAATCACGGATCTTGAAGCCGGCGATTGCCTTCTTCGACTTCGTGACAACGGGCTTCTGGCCAGCAATCTTGGTCAGGTCGCCGACGGCGTGATCCATGACCTTCTTGTCGGCAACCGCTTCACTGACACCCATGTTCAGGGTGATCTTGGTGATGCGCGGCACTTCCATGACCGACTTGTAACCAAACTTCGCCGAGAGGTCAGGCACAACTTTTTCGCGATAAAACGCTTGCAAACGAGCCATGTCGAACCCCTTAAGCCTTGATCTCTTCGCCGGTCGACTTGTAAACGCGCACCTTCTTGCCATCGGCGAGCAGCTTGATGCCCACGCGATCGGCCTTGCCGGATGCGGCGTTGAAAATCGCCACGTTGGATTGATGGATAGGCATCGTCTTGTCCACCACACCACCGGTGGTACCCTTCATCGGGTTGGGCTTGACGTGCTTTTTGACGACATTGATGCCGTCGACGACGATGTGATCAGCATCCACGCGCTGCGTCACCGCACCACGCTTACCTTTGTCACGGCCGGTCAGAACGATGACCTCGTCGCCTGTGCGAATCTTGTTCATGGCAATACCTTTGTCTGTGGCTGAGCTCAGAGAACCTCAGGCGCCAGCGACACGATCTTCATGAAACGCTCGGTACGCAGTTCACGCGTCACGGGGCCGAAGATACGAGTGCCGATCGGCTCGAGCTTGGCGTTCAGCAGCACGGCGGCATTGCCGTCGAACTTGACCAAAGAGCCGTCTTGACGACGCACGCCCTTGGCGGTGCGAACCACCACAGCGCTGTAAACCTCACCCTTTTTGACGCGGGCGCGAGGCGCAGCTTCTTTGATGCTGACCTTGATGATGTCACCAATCCCGGCATAACGACGCTTGGAACCACCAAGCACCTTGATGCACATGACGGACTTGGCGCCAGTGTTGTCCGCGACATCGAGTCGCGATTGCATTTGAATCATGTCTATCCCCAACTTTTCCCAAATCCTCTGCTGCATCGCGCAGCAAATTCATCGGTCAGTCTTGGGCCCGTTGACCAAACGCGATTCTCAGCACTCCTGTGTGAGTTTCGCGCCCAGCAGTTGAGGGCGGATCCGAGGCCATAACGCATCACAAGATGCGCCGTGCGTTCGGCGAAGCTTTAGATTGTGCACCAGAAGCCCTGATGCCGTCAAGCGCGAATTGAAAAACATTCCAGAGCCCCGACAGCCCGCCGGCTGCGGGCTTGGCAAACCTCGCGCTCGACGAAAAGCGGCGCTCGATGCGCCGCTTGAACTCAGGCTTGCTGAGCTTGAGCGAGCATGGTCGCTGCGTCGCTCACTTCGAACTTGCCGGGTGCTTCGATATTGAGAGTCTTGACCACGCCATCGACCACCAGCATGGAATAGCGCTGCGAACGCAGGCCCAAGCCGCCCGCCGTCAGATCCAGCGTCAAGCCCGTGGCCTTAGTGAACTCGGCACTGCCGTCCGCCATCATGCGAACCTTGCCGGCTGTCTTCTGCTCACGTCCCCAGGCACCCATCACAAAGGCATCATTGACCGACAGGCACCAGATTTCATCGACACCGGCGGCGCGCAGAGCCTCGGCCTGCTGCACATAGCCCGGCACATGCTGAGCCGAACAGGTCGGGGTGAACGCACCAGGCAGCGCAAAGATGGCAATCTTCTTGCCAGCCACAAGGGCGTCGACGGCGAACTTATTCGGGCCAAGGGAGCAGCCCTCGCCTTCAACTTCGATGAATTCTTGCAGGGTGGCCGCGGGCAGGCGATCGCCGATCTTCAGCATGAGGTGTCCTTTGTAGATAGATGTGAAAGGGGAACCGACCTTGCTTCGCCACGGCAGCGCGCGACGAATAAAGGATCCAAGGCCGGAAATGAAAAATGACCGGGCGCCAGTATTCCAGCGTTCCGGTCATTCCTGCCATGCGAAGCCCGAAGACCCCGCGAAAGACATGTTTTGCGGTGATTAAACCACTTGTGCCTTCTCGACCAGGCGGGTCACGACCCAGCTCTTGGTCTTGGACAGCGGACGGCTTTCAGCGATTTCAACCACATCACCCATCTTGTACTCGCCCTTTTCGTCGTGGGCGTGGTACTTGCGGGAACGGGCCACGATCTTGCCGTAGAGCTCGTGCTTGGCGCGACGCTCAACCAGGACCGTGATGGTCTTGGCGCGCTTGTCACTGACCACGCGACCGACCAAGGTGCGCGTGTTCTTTTCTTGAGCTTGCGTCATTTCGCGGCTCCCTTCTTCTTCTCGTTCAAGATGGTCTTGACACGAGCGATGTCGCGGCGCGTGTTGCCCAACACAGTGTGGTTGGTCAACTGTTGAGTCGCCTTTTGCATGCGAAGGCCGAAATGGGCCTTCAGCAGGTCGGTCACTTCCTTTTCCAAGGCAGCGACATCCTTGCCACGCAGTTCAGATGCTTTCATGGTGTTCTCCGCTTCAGGTGCCGACCTGGCGGGTCACGAAGGTGCAGCTCAGCGGCAGCTTTGCAGCAGCCAGAGTGAACGCTTCGCGAGCCAGGGCTTCCGGCACACCGTTGATCTCGTAGAGCACCTTGCCAGGCTGAATTTCAGCGACGTAGTACTCCGGGTTGCCCTTACCGTTACCCATACGGACTTCGGCGGGCTTCTGGGAGATCGGCTTGTCGGGGAAGATGCGGATGAAGATACGACCACCGCGCTTGATGTGGCGCGAGATTGCACGACGTGCAGCTTCGATTTGACGAGCCGTCAGGCGGCCGCGTTCGGTAGCCTTCAGACCGAAGTCACCGAAAGAAACGGCAGCACCGCGGGTAGCAACACCAGTGTTACGACCCTTTTGCTCCTTGCGGTATTTGCGACGAGCTGGTTGCAGCATGTTTATTCTCCTTTGGCCTCACCGCCAGCGGGTGCGGCCTTGCGGACGACACGCTTGGCAGCGGGCTGGGCTGCGTCACCGGTGGAAGCCGGCTTGTCGCCGCCTTCACCACGCGGACCACGGTCACCACCCGGGCGGCCACGGCCAGCCGGGGCGCCCGGACGGGCGTTGCGACGCGGACGACGATCGTCTTCACCAGCTTCGCTCTTGATCACCGGCGCTTCGCCGTTGGCCAGGCGGTCGCCGCGATAGACCCACACCTTCACGCCGATGATGCCGTACGTCGTGCTGGCTTCGGAGAAGCCGTAGTCGATGTCAGCCTTCAGGGTGTGAAGAGGCACACGGCCTTCACGGTACCACTCGCAACGAGCGATTTCGATGCCGTTCAGACGGCCCGACGACATGATCTTGATGCCTTGAGCACCCAGACGCATCGCGTTCTGCATCGCACGCTTCATGGCGCGGCGGAACATGATGCGCTTTTCCAGCTGCTGGGTGATCGAGTCGGCGATCAGCTGAGCATCGATTTCGGGCTTGCGCACTTCTTCGATGTTCACAGCCACCGGCACGCCCAGACGCTTGGTCAGCTCGGCCTTCAGGCTTTCGATGTCCTCGCCCTTCTTGCCGATCACCACGCCCGGACGTGCCGAGAAAATGGTGATGCGGGCGTTCTTCGCGGGGCGCTCGATCAGAACGCGCGACACAGCGGCGTTCTTCAGGCGTGCCTTCAGGAAGTCGCGGACCTGCAGATCTTCGGCCAGCATGGACGCGAAGTTCTGGTTGTTCGCGTACCAACGCGAAGCCCAGTTACGCGTGACAGGCAGGCGAAAACCGGTCGGATGAATTTTCTGTCCCATAGTCTTCCTTCAGCCTTCAGTTGCCGACCGACACGAAGATGTGGCAGGTGGGCTTGCTGATGCGGTTGCCACGGCCCTTGGCGCGGGCAGAGAAACGCTTCAGAGTTGCACCTTGCTCCACATAGATCGTGGTGACCTTGAGCTCATCAATGTCAGCGCCGTCGTTGTGCTCGGCGTTGGCGATGGCGCTTTCCAACGCCTTCTTGATGATCAGGGCCGCCTTCTTCTGGGTGAATTCCAGGATGTTGAGCGCTTGGTCCACCTTCTTGCCGCGGATCAGGTCCGCCACCAGGCGGCCCTTGTCACATGAGAGGCGAACGCCGCGAACGATTGCTTTGGTTTCCATCGTTGGCATCCTTACTTCTTCCCGGCCTTCTTGTCGGCCGGGTGGCCCTTGAAGGTACGGGTCAGTGCGAATTCACCCAGCTTGTGGCCGACCATCTGGTCCGACACATAAACCGGCACGTGTTGCTTGCCGTTGTGGACGGCGATCGTCAGACCGATGAACTCGGGCAGGATCGTCGAACGACGCGACCAGGTCTTGATAGGCTTCTTGTCCTTGGCAGCAACCGCCTTCTCGACCTTGGCCAAGAGGTGGTGGTCAATGAACGGGCCCTTCTTCAGTGAACGAGTCATGGCCTACCCTTTACTTCTTGCGACGCGAAACGATGAACGTCTGCGTGCGCTTGTTGTTACGAGTGCGGAAGCCCTTCGTGAGGGTGTTCCACGGCGACACAGGCGCCTGGCCTTCACCGGTACGACCTTCACCACCACCGTGCGGGTGATCCACCGGGTTCATGGCGGTACCACGAACGGTCGGACGGATGCCCTTCCAACGGATCGCGCCGGCCTTGCCGTACTGGCGCAGCTGGTGCTCTTCGTTCGACACTTCGCCAATCGTGGCGCGGCAGTCGATGTGGATGCGACGGACCTCACCCGAGCGCAGACGCAGCTGAGCGTAGACGCCTTCGCGAGCCATCAGCACCACGGACACGCCAGCCGAGCGAGCGATTTGCGCGCCCTTGCCAGGCAGCATTTCGACGCAGTGGATGGTGGAGCCCACGGGGATGTTACGGATGGGCAGGGTGTTACCAGCCTTGATCGGGGCTTCCGCGCCGCTCACGATGGTCGAACCCACTTCCAAGCCACGGGGAGCGATGATGTAACGACGCTCGCCGTCGGCATAGCACACCAGAGCGATGTGAGCCGTACGGTTCGGGTCGTATTCAATGCGCTCAACCTTGGCGGGGATGCCGTCCTTGTTGCGCTTGAAGTCGACCACACGGTAGTGGTGCTTGTGACCACCGCCCTTATGGCGAATCGTGATGTGACCGTTGTTGTTACGGCCAGCATTTTGCTTTTGCGGTTCCAGCAGCGAAGCTTCCGGAGCGCCCTTGTGCAGGTGCGAATGCACCACCTTCACGACGGCACGGCGGCCAGGTGAAGTCGGCTTGACTTTAACGACGGCCATTACGCAGCCTCCCCGGAGAAGTTGAGCTCTTGGCCCGCCTTCAGCGACACGTACGCCTTCTTGACGTGGTCGCGGCGACCGATGGAACGGCCGAAGCGCTTGACCTTGCCCTTGACGTTGACGACGTTCACAGCCTCAACCTCGACCTTGAACATCAGTTCAACAGCGGCCTTGATTTCGGGCTTGGTGGCGTCGCGCAGCACCTTGAACAACACTTGGTTGTGCTTTTCAGCAACCGCCGTGGCCTTTTCGGACACGATGGGAGCCAGCAGCACCGAGGCCAGACGGCCTTCAGAATACTTTTGGGCGCTCATGCCAGCATCTCCTGGAGTTGCTCCATAGCGGCCTTGGTCACCAGCACCTTCTTGTAGAAGACCAGCGACAGGGGATCCGCGTAGCGCGGCTCGCACACCAGCACATTGGCCAGGTTGCGCGAAGCGAGCAGCAGGTTGTCGTCCATCTGATCAGCGATCAGCATCACCGATTCCAGGCCCATGGCCTTGAACTTGGCGGCCAACAGCTTGGTCTTGGGAGCTTCCAGCGTGATCGAGTCGATCACGGCCAGACGGCCTTCACGTGCCAGCTGCGAGAGGATGGCGGCCATACCGGCGCGGTACATCTTCTTGTTCAGCTTGTGGGTGAAGTTTTCGTCGGGCATGTTCGGGAAAATCCGACCACCCCCACGCCACAGCGGCGAGGACGTCATACCAGCACGTGCACGACCCGTTCCCTTTTGACGGAACGGCTTCTTGGTCGAGTGCTTGACTTGTTCGCGGTCCTTCTGGGCGCGAGTGCCTTGGCGAGCGTTGGCCTGGAAGGCCACGACCACCTGGTGCACCAGGGCTTCGTTGTAATCGCGAGCAAACAGCGTATCAGGAGCATCCACCTTGGCGGTGGCCTGACCTTGCTCATTCAGGAGCTCGAGCTGCATCAGATGGCTCCCTTCTTGAGCTTGACCTTGACGGCGGGACGAACGACAACGTGGCCGTTCTTCGAACCCGGCACAGCACCGCGGACCAGCAGCAGTTGACGAGCTTCGTCAACGCGCACGATGTCCAGGTTCTGCACGCTCACCGTCACGTCACCCAGGTGACCTGACATCTTCTTGCCCGGAAACACGCGACCCGGATCCTGTGCCATCGAGATGGAACCAGGAACATTGTGCGAGCGGCTGTTACCGTGCGAAGCACGCTGCGAGCTGAAGTTGTGACGCTTGATGGTGCCTTCGAAGCCCTTACCGATGGAGGTGCCTTGCACATCCACCAGCTGACCCACTGCGAACAGCGAGACCGGCACTTGCGCGCCCGGCTTGTATTCAGCAGCCACTTCAGCGGCAACACGGAATTCGCTCATGACACGACCGGCTTCCACACCTGCCTTGGCAAGGTGGCCGGCTTCCGGCTTGGTAACGCGCGATGCTTTGCGCTCACCGTACACCACCTGAATGGCGGTGTAGCCGTCGGTCTCTACGGTCTTGATCTGGGACACGCGGTTGTTGGACACATCCAGCACCGTCACAGGCACGGCATCGCCGTCGTCCGTGAAGATGCGCATCATGCCCACCTTGCGGCCCAGCAATCCGAGACGATTGCTTAGACTCATGGTTTTTCTCCAGCCCCACAGGTTGACCCTGGAAGCCATTTACATACACCCGACATCGATTGGCCGGGCTGACCAGTGCACCGCACGTACAAGGCTTCCCTGAGGACGCCCTGCCGGACACGATGCGCCAAATTCCGCGCCGGAAAATTCCACCGCGGAAAAGCTGGCGAGTATAGCGTGAACCCTGATGAATACGCAAGGGTCACGACACCCAGCCAAGAAAAAGGGCGACTCTTTCGAATCGCCCCTCTCTAAATCTGACCGAGGTCAGATCACATGCTCGGCGCCGTCTTGCGTCGGCGCCAGCATGGCAAGCATCACTGCAGCTTGATTTCGACGTCGACGCCGGCCGGCAGATCGAGCTTCATCAGCGCGTCAACGGTCTTGTCCGTCGGGTCCACGATGTCCATCAGACGTTGGTGGGTACGGATTTCGAACTGGTCGCGCGAAGACTTGTTCACGTGCGGCGAACGCAGGATGTCAAAACGCTCGAAGCGGGTCGGCAGGGGCACGGGGCCCTTAACGATCGCACCGGTGCGCTTGGCGGTTTCCACGATTTCGGCAGCCGATTGGTCGATCAGCTTGTAGTCAAACGCCTTCAGGCGGATGCGGATCTTTTGCTTTTGCATGACGATTCCTTCAAAGAACGTGCGGGCTCAAATGCCTTGAGTGCCGCGAAGTAGGTGAAGCCCGCGCCGCCACATCAGCAGCAGCACGGACTGGTCACGCAAAAGTGTTAGGCCAGGATGGTGGCAACCACACCCGAACCCACGGTACGGCCACCTTCGCGGATCGCGAAGCGCAGACCGGTTTCCATGGCGATCGGAGCGATCAGCTTCACGGTGATGCCGACGTTGTCGCCGGGCATGA
>NKIM01000082.1 GCA_002255955.1 Burkholderiales bacterium PBB2
CCCCGCGTTCGGCCGGGGCCCAGTTGGGGACGGGGAGAGGCGCAGGCAGCGGCGCAGCGGCCATGCCCGGCTTGGCGGCCGAGGCGGCCGCACCCACGGCGACGGGCGCGCGGCGCTGTGACGCCACCGGCTGGGCCAGATCGGCCGCCTCGGGCTCGATCTGAGCGGCCCAGAGGGCGGCCGCGATGCTCACCGCCAGGCCCGCGGCCAGGACATAGTGACGCGGGCTCAGCGCCGGTTTGCTGGCTGCGCTGACAACAGGGCTGCGGCTCATCGCGTGGCCCCTCCCGGGCTGGTTTCCATACGGCCGTGCAGCGACCATTGCAGTTCCGCCTCCAGCTCGGCCGCCTGCGGGTTGGCACGGCGCAGCTTGAGGCTGTCCAGGCTCAGCGCCGGGTCGTGGCGCAGCGCCGCTTCGATGTACTGGCGCAGCTGGGCATAGCCGCCGCTCAGGGGCATGGTGATGCGCAGGCGCTCCAGGCCGCTGGCCGCGTCCACCGTCAGGCGGTGCTCGGTGCGGGTGCTGACCAGGCCCAGGCGCAAACCCATCTCCAGCAGATCAGCCAGGCGCTGCTGCCGCTGGCTGGCGGGCGGCAGGGTCTCGCGCCATTGCTCGGGCGTGCTGGGCAGTTCGGCGGCCGAAGCCGCGCTGACCGGGGCCAGGGCGCGCTGCAGGCGCAGCTCGGCACGCAGGCGGTCACCGCGGGCAGCATCGGCCGCGGCATCGCGCTCCCAGCGCTGGCCCTGCCAGGCCAGGCCGGCGGCCAGCACCAGGGCCAGCGCCGCGAACAGGCCGGGTGCCCCGAGGGCACGCAGCTGTGATTTCCAGGCCAGGCGTTTCATCGGCGGGCCTCCCCGGTTTTGGTGCTGACGGGTGCATCGGCCGCCTCAGCAGCGGCGACCCCGGGCCGGCGCAGCAAGTCGCCGCGGAACTTGGCCGTCAGCTCGAAGCGCTGGCCCGTCAGCCCTTGCTCCGCGTTTTGCAGGCGGCTGAGCATGACATCGCGCCAGCCGGCCTCGGCCGCCAAGCGGTCCACCAGCTGCAGGGGCAGCAGCTTGTCGCTGGCCAGGCCTTCCAGGCGCAGCTCCTGGCGCGGGCCGTTCACATCCATGGACAGCCAGGCCAGGGGCGCCGGCTTGAGCGCCGCGCCGGCCTGCTCCACCTGCACCAGCACGGCCTCCCAGGGCTGGCGCAGCAAGGCCTGCACCTCCTGGGCCGGGCGGCTGGCATCGGGCGCGGTCTTGCCGGCATCGCGGCCGCGCGCCGGCACGGCCACTGCGGCCACAGGGGTCGTTTGTGGTTTGGCACGCGGCGCCGCTGCCTGCGTGGCTTTCAGCCGGGCCAGCTGGGTTTGCTGCTGAAGGCGATCGGTGTAAGCCTGCCAGGCGCTCCAGCCGGCCGTGGCCAGCACCAGGGCCGCCGTGGCAGCCAGCGGCCAGGCCAGAGGCGAGCGCTCGCGCGGCGCGCCGAGGAAATCGGGGCGGGGCAGGCGGCGCGAGGGCGCGGCGGCACCGGGCTCCAACTGCGCGAGATCGGGCGCCGTGGCATCGAGGCGGCCATGCAGACGCAGAGCCGGGCCCAGGTTCAGCGCCGTGCCGGTGCCCTGCAGGCCGTAACCCATCACATGCACCTGGGCGGCGGGCAAGCCGGGCTGGGCTTCTTGCAACAGCTCTTGCAGCAACTCGGCCAAGGCCTCGGGTGTGGCCTCACGCAGGCGCAGCTGGCGCAAGCCGGCCAGGCGGCCCGAGGTCAGAGTCAGCCAAGTCAAGACCTGACCCTCCAGCCAGGCCAGGGCGGCATGCTCGGCCGAGCGCCATTCCGGTTCATCCTGAGCCAGACGCTGCAAGGCCAGCGCCCAGGCCGGCTGCACCTGGGTCAGGCGCACGCCGTGCTCGGCCGCGACTTCGCGCCAGCCTTGGGCTGCCGAGCCATGCAGGGCGATGGCACCGCATTGCTCGCTCAGGCCGGCTTGCGGCTCGGCCTCCAGGCGCCAGCCGGCCAGCGACCAGGGCTTGGCGGCAGCGCCGAAATACTGACCGAACTGCTGGCGCGCATAGGCCAGCAAGGCGGCTTCGTCGTCCAGCGGCAGGCCCGGCTGGCAGACCAGCTCATGCAGCAAGCGGCTGGACAGGCTCAGGCGCACGGCGCTGCCGGCATGGGCGCGGCACCAGTCGGCCCAGGCCTCGGGCCGGCTCAGCGCAGCGCCCTGCACACCGTCGATGCCCAGGAACAGGGTCTGGGGCCGGGCCAGGCGAGCGCGCAAGCGCCGCTGCAGGCGGCCCAGCCAAGAGGGCGAAGGGCTGTTATTCATCCAGAGTCACTCGTTCCAGCTCTTCAAAGGTGGTGTCGCCACGGCACACGGCCTGCAGGGCCAGGGCGCGCAGCGGCTTCATGCCGCGGGCGCGGGCGGCCTCCTTGATCTGCGACATGGGCGAGCGCGCGGCGATCAGGTCGCGCAGGCCATCGTCGAGCTTGAGCAGCTCGGCCACGGCGCGGCGGCCACGGTAGCCGGTGCCACGGCAGTGGCCGCAGCCCTCGCCTTTCAGGAAACTGTGCTCGCCCGCGCGCAAGCCGTACCGCGCCAGCGTGGCGGCACTGGGCTCGAAGGGGCGCGCGCAATGCTTGCAGGTCAGGCGCACCAGGCGCTGGGCCAGCACGGCGTTCAGAGCCGAGACCACGTTGTAGAGGTCCAGACCCATGTGCATGAAGCGGCCGATCACGTCGAAGGCGTTGTTGGCGTGCACGGTCGAAAAGACCAGATGGCCGGTCAAGGCCGCCTGCACCGCGATCTGCGCCGTTTCGGCGTCACGGATTTCACCGACCATGACCCGGTCGGGGTCGTGACGCAGGATGGAGCGCAGGCCGCGCGAGAAGGTCAGGCCTTTTTTCTCGTTGACCGGGATCTGCACCACGCCGGGCAGCTGGTACTCGACCGGATCTTCGATGGTGATGATCTTGTCTTCGCCGGTGTGGATCT
>NKIM01000040.1 GCA_002255955.1 Burkholderiales bacterium PBB2
AGGCCTTCCACGGCAGGTCGCGGGTGTAGGTCTCGGGGCTGCCGCCAAAGATGGCGTCGACATCGCCGGTGGCATAGACCTGGCCCGAGAGGCCGGAGCCGACCAGGGTCGGGATGTGCCAGCGGATGTAATCCCAGCTGCTGCTCTGGTCGCCGGTCCAGGTCACGGCATAGCGCTGGATGCCGGCCCAGCCCATCACGGTCCACAAGAACGGCCGCGCGTCAGAGTTGTCGAGAATGCCCTTGAAAGCCGACTGGTTGGCATCCATGGCGAACTGGTAGCCCTGGCCGGTCCAGGCCACGTCCAGCTTCTGCGCGCGGGAGCCGGCCGTGCCGACTTCCCACTTGATCTTGTCCACACCGTTCTCGGTCCACAAGCCGGTGCGGAAGCCCAGATCGGCCAGGCCCTTCACAACATCGGGCAGATCCGTGTAGCCGCAGCCATAGCCATCGTTGGGCAGGATCCAGCCGCCGGGCATGTCGTGCTCGCGGTATTTGCGGGCCACCGAGTTCAGCACATCAGGTGTCTTGCCGGTCGGGCCATCGCTCCAGCCCTTGGGCACGGTGCCAGGCTTCTTGACGTTGTCGCCGTCGTTGTAGCAATCGGCATCGCCGTACTCGTAGGCCCAGCGCGGCAGCAGGCGGGCGCGGCCGGTCAGCTCGGTGTAGCGGGCCAGCACCTCGCGGATGCTGGGGCCCACAAAGAAAAAGGCATCGAAGCGGCCCTCCTGGTGCTGCAGCGAGATCTGCTCGGGCGAGCGCAGGTCGTAGCTGCCATCGCTCCAGGTGTTGCGCAACATGCCCCAGCCGCGCGAGCTCATCAAAAAAGGCGCAGGACTGGGCCGATCGCCCTCTTCCCAGCCGCCCGAGTACGAGACCTCGAGCTGCTTGCCCTTGAACTCATACCGGCCATTCTGCTGGCCACCGCCGAAGAAGCGCTCGTCCTTCTGGCTGCTCAAGGTCTGCACGCTGAGCTTGTCGGCGATGTCCAGGCTTTGGGTTTCCTGCCAGAGCAGGCTGCGGTTGTCGGCCTTGTAGAGGGCCAGGCGCAAGGGCTTCTTGTAAACGCGCAGGGCCAGGGCCTCGGTCTTGAGCAGGTGGTGGTCGCCCTGATCGCTCCAGCTGTGGGCCACAGGCTGGCTGACGGTCTCGATGACGATGGGCGCCGCCTTGTCCGTGGCCGGCTGCAGCTGGTCCTTGGCACCGGCCCACAGGCGCAGCACATCGGGCTTGAGCAGGCTGATGCGCAGACGCATCTTGGTGTCGGTGCGCAAGTCCCATTGCTGCAGGCCTTCGCCTGGCGCAGGCGTGGCGGATGCGGGCACAGCCTGAATCTCGCGCAGCGCACCCAGCGGCGCCGCCGCCACCTCCGCCGCAGCCAGCAGCAGGCCACCGCAGACCTGGAGCACAGCGAGGGCCAAGGCCGGCGTGCGCAGCGCGGTGCTTGGCGCATGGCTTGGCAGCGTCGGCTGCGGTGAGCGGTTCTTGACCATCTGCATATCCCTCTGAATCAACGACGTCCTGCAATTCCTCGCTGCCGCCTTTGGAACTGGCGCGGCCGGGTTTGCTGTGTGTGTGGGTGAGGCCGCCCGGGTGAACGGCCCTGTCCGTCTGCGCCGCGAGCCCCTCGCTCGTTTTGCGCAAATCGAAAGCAATGGAAAGACTCTATGCAGCACAAAGCAAGATGTCAACGAAGAAAACCAGCAATACCCCTGCGAAAAAGACAAATTCAGTAGAAACCACTAGCAGAAATTCTTGCCGTACTTGTGAAAAGAAAGATTTTTATTGATACATTCTTGCTTCGAAAGTTTTGTTCCGAGCCGATGTGGCAGCCGCAGGACCGCAGTTGGCCCGCAATTTCGAAAGTTAAAGGTTTCGTTTCGAAAGAAACAAGCACTAAACAGAAGCATTGCGGGTGAAGTGCCGGGCGCGGGTCGCAAAAGAGACGAAACTCCGGCCTGCGTGCCAGCCCTCTGCGCCTGCGGCCCCGGCTTGCAGGCGCCACAGCGCAAGAAGCACCCGCCCCAACCATCCAGACGCCACGGGCCCGCAGGCCCGACCCCGAGGAGACATGCGATGAAACCGACCGCCACACCGAGCCCTGACGCCGCCACTGCGCTGCCTCTGCCCCCAGCCCGCCGCGCCATCTGCCGCCGCCTGGCCCTGGCGGCCGGCAGCGCCGCCCTGCTCTCTGCGGGCTTGCTCAGCGGCCCCGCCCTGGCCGCCGAGGCCGCTGCGCCGATCAAGATCGGTTTCATCATCAAGCAGGTCGACGAGCCCTGGTTCCAGGACGAATGGCGCCATGCCGAGCAGGCCGCCAAGGACAAAGGCTTCACTTTGATCAAGATCGCGGCGCCCGATGGCGACAAGCTGCTCTCCGCCATCGACAACCTGGCCGCGCAGCGCGCCCAGGGCATGATCGTCTGCGCCCCCGATGTGAAGCTGGGCCCGGCCCTGCAGGCGCGGGCGCGCCAGGCCAATCTCAAGTTGATCAGCGTGGACGACCGCCTGGTCAACGGCGCCGGCAAACCGATCGAGGCGATTGCCCATGTCGGCATCTCGGCCAGCGCCATCGGCGCCCAGGTCGGCGAGGCCTTGCTGGCCGAAGTGAAAAAGCGCGGTTGGAAGCTGGCCGAGGTCGGCGCACTGCGCGTCACCTATGACCAGCTCAGCACCTCCAAGGAGCGCACCGATGGCAGCAGCGCCGTGCTGACCCAGGCCGGCCTGCCGGCCGCCAACATCGTCAGCGCCCCCATGCCCAAGGCCGACACCGAAAACGCCTTCAACGCCGCCACCGTGGCCCTGACCCAGAACCCGAAGTTCAAGCAGTGGCTGGTCTTCGGCCCCAATGACGAGGCCGTGCTCGGCGGCGTGCGCGCCAGTGAGGGCAAGGGCTTCAAGGCCGCCAGCGTGATCGGCGTGGGCATCGGCGGCAGCCAGTCGGCCGTCAACGAGTTCGCCAAGGCCGAGCCCACCGGCTTCGTCGCCATCGTGATGCTGAGCCCGCGCAAGCATGGCTATGACACAGCGGTCGCCATGTTCGACTGGATCAAGAACGGCAAAGAGCCCCCGAAGCTGACCCTGACCAGCGGCACCCTGGCGGACCGCGCCAACTTCAAGCAGGTGCGAACCAGCCTGGGCCTGTGACGTCATGAAGCAGGACCTGCACATCCGCGCGCTCAGCAAATCCTTCCCCGGCGTGCGCGCTCTGGGCGGCGTGGACCTCGACATCCCGGCCGGCCAGGTTCATGCCCTGCTGGGCGAGAACGGCGCGGGCAAGAGCACGTTGCTGAAAATCCTCGGCGGCGAGCTGCGCCCCGATGGCGGCAGCCTGCAGCTCGCCGGCCAGACCCTGCAGTTCAAGAGTGCGGCCGATGCGCTGAACCAGGGCATTGCCGTCATCCACCAGGAGCTGCAATACATCCCCGAGATGACGGTGCTGGAGAACCTCTGGCTGGGCCGCCTGCCGCAGCGCTGGGGATTCGTGCGCTTTGCCGAGGCGCGCGCGCAGATGCGGGCCCAGCTGGCCCGCATCGGCATCGCGCTCGACCTGGACGCCCGCATGATCGAGCTGTCCATCGGCCAGCGCCAGATGGTGGAGATCTGCAAGGCGGTGCTGCGCGATGCGCGCGTGATCGCGCTGGACGAGCCGACCAGCTCGCTCTCGCACAGCGAGACCGAGACCCTGTTCCGCCTGGTGCGCGAGCTGCGCGATCAGGGCAAGGTGCTGATTTACGTGTCGCACCGCCTGGATGAAATCTTCGCCCTCTGCGACGGCGCCAGCGTGCTGCGCGATGGCCGCTCGGTCGGCCGCTTCGCCAGCCTGCAAGGTGTCAGCCGCGATCAGCTGGTGCAGGCCATGGTGGGCCGCGAGATCCAGGATGTGTTCGGCAGCGGCAAGAAGAATTCAACAAGGGATAACGCAACAGCTGCACGCAACCCGCGCCTTCAGGTGCACCAGCTGAGCGGCCGCAGCCTGCCCGAGCCGGCCAGCTTCGAGGTCGCCGCCGGCGAGATCGTCGGTTTCTTCGGCCTGATGGGCGCGGGCCGCAGCGAGCTGATGCGCCTGGTCTTTGGCGCCGACCCGCGCCGTGGCGGCCAGGTGTGGCTGGACGGCGAGCTGATGCGCAGCGATTCGGTCGCCGGCTCGATCGCCGCCGGTCTGATGTTCTGCCCCGAGGACCGCAAGGAGCAAGGCATCATCGGCTGCCGCTCGGTGGCCGAGAACATCAACCTCAGCTGCCGACGCAACACGCCGGGCCTGCTGATCAACGCCCGGCGCGAGGCCGAAGTGGCAGCCGAGTTCATCGCCCGCCTGCGCATCAAGACACCCAGCCCGGCGCAGGAGATCCGCCTGCTCTCGGGCGGCAACCAGCAAAAAGCCATCCTGGCCCGCTGGCTGGCCGAGCGCGAGCTCAAGGTGCTGATCATCGACGAGCCGACCCGCGGCATCGACATCGGCGCCAAGAGCGAAATTTACGAGGTGCTGCATGAACTGGCCGCGCGCGGCGTGGCCATCGTCGTGGTGTCCAGCGAGCTGCCCGAGGTGCTGGGCCTGGCCGACCGCGTGCTGGTCATGCGCCAGGGCCGCATCGCCGGCAGCCTGGCCCGCGGCGAAGCCAACGAAGCCCGGGTGCTGGCCCTGGCCCTGCCCGATGGCGGCGCCCGCCCAGAAGCTGAGGCGGCCTGAAGCCCTCTCCTCGCCTGTCACCGAATCCTGAATCGACCCCGATGAACACGAGCACCGACTCTTTGTCCTCCAAGCCCATGCCAGAGCCCATGCAAGCTGCCGCCGCCTCTTCCCCCACCCCGCGAAAGACCCTGCTGCGCCTGCTGGACGAGCACAGCCTGCTGCTGATTTTTGCCCTGCTCTTCGGCGTGCTTTCGCTGACGGTGGAGTACTTCTTCAGTGTGCCGAACATGATCGGCCTGGCCCTGTCGGTCTCGCAGATCGGCATGGTGGCCTGCGCCATGACCTTCTGCATCGCCTCGCGCGACTTCGACCTGTCCATCGGCTCCACCGTCGCCCTGGCCGGCGTGCTCTGCGCCACCGTGATCAACCAGACCGAGAGCATCGCCCTGGGCATTGCCGCGGCCCTGGCGGCCGGCGCCGTGATCGGCTGGGTCAATGGCGTGGTGATCGCGCGTTGGAAGATCAATGCCTTGATCACCACCTTGGCCACCATGGAGATCGTGCGCGGCCTGGCCTTCATCACCGCGGGCGGCCAGGCGGTGGGCATCTCGGCCGATGCCTTCTTCGAGCTCGGCAATGCCTTCTGGCTGGGCCTGCCGGTGCCGGTCTGGATCACCATCGCCTGCGTGGCCTTGTTCGCCCTGCTGCTCAACCGCACCATCTACGGCCGCAACACCCTGGCCATCGGCGGCAACCCCGAGGCCGCCCGCCTGGCCGGCATCAACGTCGCCCGCGTGCGCATCACCATCTTCCTGATCCAGGGCGTGGTGGCGGCGGCGGCCGGCGTCATCCTGGCCGCGCGCATCACCAGCGGCCAGCCCAATGCGGCGCAAGGCTTCGAGCTCAATGTGATCTCGGCCTGCGTGCTCGGCGGTGTCTCGCTGATGGGCGGCCGTGCCAGCATCTCGGGCATGGTGGTGGGCGTGCTCATCATGGGCACGGTGCAGAACGCGATGAACCTGCTCAATATCGACGCCTTCTACCAGTACATGGTGCGCGGCGGCATCTTGCTGCTGGCCGTGGCCCTGGACCAGCTGCGCCGCAAAGACAGTTAAGCCTGTTTCTCGAAAGAAACTTCTTTTGCTTCATCGTAATTTCTTTTCTTTTCATCAATTTTCTTGACGAATCGAAAGTTAAAAGATAAATTTACCGACAATCTTTCGATCTATCCGATGACTACTCTTCTCAACCGCTCCGCCAGCGACTGGCAGCACTTGCAAGGCCTGGCCACGGCGGAGGAAATCGCGC
This sequence comes from Burkholderiales bacterium PBB2, assembly GCA_002255955.1. Classification (GTDB taxonomy): domain Bacteria; phylum Pseudomonadota; class Gammaproteobacteria; order Burkholderiales; family Burkholderiaceae_C; genus Paucibacter_A. Next base: position 5,941 of record NKIM01000040.1, read on the forward strand.
AGCAGCCGCGCGTCTGGCGCCAACTGGCCGCCTCGCTGGCCGACCACCAGGCCCAGCTGCACGCCTTTCTGGACGCCTGGCTGAAAGAACCCAGTCACCGCGTCATCCTGACCGGCGCTGGCAGCTCGGCCTATGTGGGCCAGACCCTGGCCGACGAGATCAACCGCGACTGGCCGGCCGAAGTGCGCGCCGTGGCCACCACCAGCTTGCTGACCCACCCCGAGCTCTATCTGCAGCGCGAGCAGCCCACCTTGCTGGTGTCCTTCGCACGCAGCGGCAACAGCCCGGAAAGCCTGGCTGCCGTCGAGCTGCTGCGTCAGCAGATCGATGCGCCGCGCTTCCTGAATATCACCTGCAATGCCGAGGGCGAGCTCTACCGCAACAACGCCGCCCGCGCCGACACCCTGAACCTGCTGATGCCGGCCGCCTCCTGCGACCGCGGTTTTGCCATGACCAGCAGCTTCAGCAGCATGCAGCTGGCCGCCCTGGCTGCCTTCAGCCGCGCCCCCTGGGCCGAGCGCCTGGCCCGCCTGGAACTGGTGGCGAGCCGTGCCGAGGCCTTGCTGGCCCAGCATGCGGCCACCCTGGCCGAGCTGGCCGCCCAGCCTTTTGACCGCATCGTCTACCTGGGCAGCGGCCCGCTGGAGGCGCTGGCGCAAGAGTCGGCGCTCAAGGTGCTGGAGCTGACCAGCGGCCGCGTGCTGGCCTTCTCGAACACCTTGCTGGGCTTCCGCCACGGCCCCAAGTCCATGCTCAATGGCAAGAGCCTGGTCGTGATCTTCCAGTCGCAAGACGCGCATGCGCGCCGTTATGAGCAAGACCTGCTGAACGAGCTGCTGCGCGACGGCATTGCCGGCCGCGTGCTGCTGATCGGCGAGGCCGGTGCCGGCGCGCTGCAGGGCGACAACCCTCTGCTGAGCCGCGCCCTGAGCGCCGCGCCCAGCGGCCTGAGCGACAGCTGGCTGACCACGCTGTGGCTGATCCTGGCGCAGCAGTACGCCCTGCACCGCTCGGTGGCCCTGGGCCTGACGCCGGACAATCCCTTCCCCGATGGCACGGTCAACCGGGTCGTGCAGGGTGTGGAGATTTATCCCTATGTCGAGTCCGCCCGTGTCCACTGCGACTGAGTCCAGCCCGCCGGCCGGCGCGCCCTGCTACGGCCTGGACATCGGCGGCACCAAGATCGAGCTGGTCGCCTTTGACGCGAGTACCCCCGGCTTCGCCGAGCTCTACCGCCGCCGCGTGGCCACGCCCACACAGGATTTCGAGGCTTTTGTTGAAGCCATCGGCGCGCTGGTGGCAGAAGCCGATCAGACCCTGGCTTGCATCGGCCGTGTGGGCCTGGGCCTGCCCGGCATCATCAGCCCGCAGACGGGCTTGCAGCTCAGCTCGAACGTGCCCGCGCTCAGCGGCCGCGCCGTGCCGCAAGCCCTGCGTGAGCGCCTGGGCCGGCCTGTGGCCATCGGCAATGACTGCCAGTGCTTTGCCCTGTCCGAGGCGCAAGGCGGCGCGGCGGAAGGGTTTGCTTCGATGTTCGGCGCCATTCTCGGCACCGGGGCAGGCGGCGGCTTTTGCGTCCAGGGCCGGCTGATCGCCGGCTACAACGGACTGGCCGGTGAGTGGGGCCACTGGGCCTTGCCGGCGCTGCTGCAACAGCGCCACCGCCTGCCCCTGCTGGCCTGTGCCTGCGGGCTGCAAAGCTGTGTCGAGCGCTACGTCTCGGGCAGCGGCCTGGCGGCCCTGTTCCAGCATTTCGGCGGCCCGGCGGGCCAGTCCGTGCCCCAGATCGTGGCCGCGGCCGATGCGGGCGAGGCCCACGCGCGCCAGGCCCTGGCCGTGCATCTGGACCTGCTGGGCCATGCCCTGGCCGGCCTGATCATGGCCTACGACCCCCATGTGCTGGTGCTGGGCGGGGGGCTGTCCAAGCTGCAAAGCCTCTACGCCGATCTGCCCGAGGCGATTCGCCCGCATCTCTTCCAGGGCGTCAGCGTGCCGCCCATCCTGCCGCCGCGCTTCGGCGATGCCGGCGGCGCGCGCGGTGCCGCGCTGCTGGCCCGCCAGCGTCTGAGCTGAAGCCCGCCGCGTCCCCTCTCTTTCCTTTCTGATCATGTCCCACCTGCTTGCCACCATCACGGCCCACCGCAGCGGCCAGCCTGTCGGCCTCTACAGCGTCTGCTCGGCCAATCCTTTCGTGCTGCAGGCGGCGATGGAGGTGGCGCGCGCCTACGACACGCCGCTGCTGATCGAATCGACCTCCAACCAGGTGGACCAGTTCGGCGGCTACACCGGCATGACGCCGCCGCAGTTCCGCGACTATGTGCAGGCCTTGGCGGCCGAGGCCAACTTCCCGCTCGATCGCATCGCCTTGGGCGGTGACCACCTGGGCCCCAATGCCTGGCAGCATCTGCCGGCCGCCGAGGCCATGGGCCATGCCCGCGTGCTGATCGAGGCCTATGTGGCGGCGGGCTTCGAGAAGATCCACCTCGACTGCAGCATGGCCTGCGCCGACGACGCCCGGCCGCTCAGCGACGCGACCGTGGCCGCGCGCTCGGCCGATCTGGCCCTGGTGGCCGAGGCCACGACCGCGCGCCTGGGTTTGACGCCGCCGGTCTATGTGATCGGCACCGAGGTGCCGGTGCCGGGCGGCGAGGCCTCGCTGGGCGGCGGCGTGGCCGTCACCGCGCCGGCCGCGGCGGCCGCCACCTTGGCGGTGCATGAGCAGGCATTTGCGGCCCAGGGCTTGGATGCAGCCTGGCAGCGCGTGATCGCCATGGTGGTGCAGCCCGGTGTCGATTTCGACCACAGCCAGGTCCAGCATTACCAACCGGCTGCCGCCGCCGCGCTGTCCGCTTTTGTGCAAGCCCAGCCGCGCCTGGTCTTCGAGGCCCACTCGACCGACTACCAGACCGAGGCCTCGCTGCACGCCCTGGTGCGCGATCACTACGCCATCCTCAAGGTCGGCCCGGCGGTCACTTTTGCCTTGCGCGAGGCCTGGTTTGCACTCTCGGCCATCGAGCGCGAGCTGCTGCCGACCGAACATCAGGCCGACCTGCCCGGCGTGCTGGAGCGCTGCATGCTGAACGAGCCCAAGCATTGGGCCAAGCACTATGCCGGCAGCGCGGACGCGCAGCGCCTGCTGCGCCGCTTTGCCTTCAGCGACCGCTGCCGCTACTACTGGGGCGAGCCCGAGGTGCAAGCCGCCTTGCAGCGCCTGATCGCCAATCTGAAAGCCAGCAGCATTCCCCTGCCCTTGCTGAGCCAGCATCTGCCGCAGCAGTTCGAGGCCGTGCTGGCCGGCGAACTGGCGTCCGAGCCCGCAGCCCTGGCCCGCCACAAAGTGGGGCTGGAATTGGCCCGCTATGCCCGGGCCTGTGCCCGCAACCGCCACGCCGCCTGAGTGCCCGACCGAGGCACGGACACATCGAAAGTACCAATATCTCGATTCTTTCGTTCAACTAAGATTCATTCCGATCACAAGCTTTGAACCGAGCCCGCCACGAGCCAGCTTGAGTTTGAGCCCATAAAACTTCTTGAATCGAAAGCCACGAGTCCATGAGGAATACCCGAGAGCGGCGCGAACAAATCCTGCAGATGCTGATGGAGCAAGGCAGCGTGCAGGTGGCCGAGCTGGTGCCCATGATGGGCGTGTCGGCCGTGACCATTCGTACCGACCTGAGCGTCTTCGAGGACCAGGGCCTGGTCACCCGCAACTACGGCGGCGCCAGCATGAACCGCATGCCACCACAGGAGCAGAACATCCGCCAGAAGGATGAGCTGAACTCGACGCTGAAAGAGCGCATCGGCGCACGCGCCGCCGCCCTGGTCGAGCCGGGCGACAACATCATCATCGACTCGGGCACCACCACCATGCCCCTGGCCCGCCATCTGCGCCACCTGCCGGCCGACGCCCGCGTGACGGTGATGACCAACGGCCTGAACATCGCCTGGGAGCTGGCCGACGCCGAGGGTGTGGAGCTGATGCTGACCGGCGGCCTGCTGCGCAAGAAGTCGCTGTCCATCCAGGGCTCGCAGGCCGAGGCCAGCCTGAACGGCTACAACTTCGACAAGCTCTTCCTCGGCGTGGACGGCCTGGACCTGCAGTTCGGCATCACCACCCACCACGAGGCCGAGGCCAGCATCAACCGCAAGATGGTCGAGCGCGCCAAAAAGGTCTTCGTCGTCAGCGACGCCTCCAAGTTCGGCCGGGTCAGCCTGCACCGCATCATCCAGATGGACCGCGTGCACACCGTCATCACCGATGCGGGCATCAACCAGGAGTACCGCGAAGGCTTGCTGCGCCTCGGCATCGAACTGATCGTGGTCGACTGATGTCGAATCACGTACTTTCCTAACCTGTCACTTCCATGAACCCGCAGCAGTCCCTCTCGGGTCGCATCCTCGGCCCGCAGGGCTGGGTGCGCGGCCATCTCGAACTCCAAGCCCACGGGCGCATCGCCGCCCTGCATGAGGACGCCTGCGCGCCCGAGGACCGGCTGATCCTGCCTGGCTTTGTCGACCTCCATGTGCACGGCGGCCTGGGCGTGGACATCATGGAGGGCGGCGAGAGCGCCCGCACCGTCGCGCGCGCCCATGCCCGCCACGGCACGACCAGCCTGCTGGCCACCACCATGACCGCGCCGCAAGGCGATATCGAGCGCGCCCTGCAAGGCATTGGCGCGGTGATGGCCGAGCCGCGAGCCGACGAGGCGCGCATCCTCGGCGTGCATCTGGAAGGCCCTTACCTGAGCTCACGCCGGCTCGGTGCCCAACCCGACATCGTCAGCCGCGCCACGCTGGAGGCGGTGCAGGCCTTCTCTGCCCTGGCGGCCATCAAGGTGCTGACCCTGGCGCCCGAGATCCCCGGCCACCTGGCCCTGATCCCCGAGCTCAGCGCCCTGGGCATCCGCGTGCAGATCGGCCACAGCGCCGGCAGCTACGAGGACGGCGTGGCCGCACTCAAGGCCGGCGTGGCCGGCTTCACCCATCTGTTCAACGGCATGCCGGGGCTCAACCATTACGAGCCCGGCATGGTGGGCGCGGCCCTGGCCCATGCCGAGTACGCGGAGCTGATCCCCGATCTGCAGCATGTGCACCCGGGCGCCATGCGCGCGGCCCTGCGCGCCATCCCCAAGCTCTACTGCGTGACTGACGCCACCGCGGCAACCGGCATGCCGGACGGCGAATACAGCCTGGGCTCGCAGCGCGTGCTCAAGTGCCTGGGCTGCGTGCGCCTGGCCACCGGCTCCCTGGCCGGCAGCGCCCTGACCATGGATCAGGCCTTGCGCAATCTGGTCGAGGTGGGCCTCAGCGTGGAAGACGCTTCGGCGCGCCTCTCGCGCAACCCGGCCGACTACCTGGGCCTGGCCGAGCGCGGCCGCCTGCAGGCCGGCGCCTGGGCCGATGTGGTGGTGTTGGATACGGACTTGCAGCTGCAACAGGTCTGGGTGCAAGGCCAGAGCGTCTCGCTGGATTGAACACAGCCTTGAAGCTCGACTCGGGAAACTCCCGAGCGCTGACTTTCGGCACACCCGGCCATGGCGGGTAGGCTCAGGCCAACCGATCTCCACATGCGCGGTCTGCCCCGATTGCCAATGCCCGGTTTCGCAGGAAGCCGGGCATTTCCCATTTCTGAACCTGATCTTTGATTTGCGAACTCCCGCCATGAACGCCTTCCAACACTGCACCCTGGTGGCCCTGCTCCACGTCGCCGGCATCTCGGGCCTGAGCGCGCTGGCCAGCGGCGCGGCCCTGGCCGCGGACGCGCCGGCCTCCGGCCTGGACCTGCCCTACTTCGACCGCAAGGTGCGGGTGCAGGACGACCTGTTCCGCGCCACCAACGGCGGCTGGATCAAGGCCACCACCATCCCGGCCGACAAGGGCTCCTGGGGCAGCTTTGAAAAACTGGCCGAGCTCAGCGACCAGCGCGTGCGCGCCCTGGCCGAGGGCCTGGCCGCGCAGCCTCAGGCCGAAGGCAGCAAGGAGGCCAAGATCGGCCAGTTCTACGCTGCCTTTCTGGACATTGCCCGCATCGACCGCGAGGGCCTGAGCGCCCTGCAGCCGCGCCTGGACGAGATCGCCGCACTGGCCAGCCGCGAGCAGCTGCTGGTCTGGCTGGGCTCGGCGCAAGGCCAGCTGCGCCAGCCCTTCCGCCTGGGCCTGGGCCCCGACCCCAAGGAGCCCATGGTCAACCGCCTGCAGCTGGCCCAGTCGGGCCTGGGCCTGCCCGAGCGCGACTACTACCTGAACCAGCGCGACCCCAGCCTGGCCAAGGCACGCAGCGCCTACCTGGCCTACCTGAGCAAGCTGGCGCGCCTGAGCGGCGAAGCCCAGCCGGCCGAAGCCGCACGCCGCGTGCTGGCCCTGGAAACGCGCATGGCCAAGGCGCATTGGGACGTGGTCAGCAGCCGCGATGTGCAAAAGACCTACAACCCGATGACGCCGGCCGAGCTGAGCGCAGCCGCGCCGGGCCTGGACTGGAACGCCTTCTTCGCCGCCGCCCAGCTCAAGGCCGTGGACAAGCTGACCGTGGCCCAGCCCAGCGCCATCCGCGGCCTGGCCCAATTGCTGGCCGAGGCACCACTGGCCGACTGGAAGCTCTACGCCAAGCTGCACACCCTGGACGCCCACGCTGCCGTGCTGCCCCAGCCCTTCCGCGCCGCCGCCTTTGCCTTCCACGGCCGCGCCATGAGCGGCACGCAGCAGGAGCTGCCGCGCTGGAAGCAAGGTGTGGATGCGATCAACGAGGCCCTGGGCGAAGCCGTGGGCGAGCTCTACGTGGCCCAGCATTTCCCGCCGGCGCAAAAGGCGCGCATGCAGGAGCTCGTGGCCAATCTGCTGGCCGCCTACAAGAGCTCGGTCGACGGCCTGAGCTGGATGACGCCCGAGACCCAGCTGCAGGCGCAGGACAAGCTGTCCAAATACCTGGTCAAGATCGGCTACCCCGATGTCTGGCGCGACTACAGCGCCCTGCAGGTCAGGGCCGGCGACGCGATCGGCAACCAGCAGCGCGCGGCGCAGTTCGCCTGGGCCCGCGAGGCCGCCAAGCTGGGCCAGAAGGTCGACCGCAGCGAATGGGGCATGGTGCCGCAGCAGGTCAATGCCTACTACAACGAGACCTTCAACGAGATCGTCTTCCCGGCCGCCATCCTGCAGCCGCCCTTCTTCGACATGAAGGCCGATGACGCGGTCAACTACGGCGGCATCGGTGCCGTGATCGGCCACGAGATCAGCCACGGCTTCGACGACCAGGGCGCCCAGTACGACGGCGACGGCATGCTGCGCGACTGGTGGCAACCGGCCGACCGCAAGGCCTTCGAAGCCCTGGGCCAGCGCCTGGCCCAGCAGTTCAGCGCCTACCAGGCCCTGCCCGGCAAGCGCGTCAATGGCCAGCTGACCTTGGGCGAGAACATCGCCGACCTGTCGGGCTTGCAGATCGCCTTCAAGGCCTATCAGGCCTCGCTGGGCGGCAAGCCGGCGCCGGTGCTGGATGGCTACACCGGTGAGCAGCGCTTCTTCCTCGGCTTCGCGCAGATCTGGCGAGAGAAGGTGCGCCCGCCCCTGCTGTTGCAGCAGCTGATGGCCGACCCGCATTCGCCGGGCCAGTTCCGCGCCAACGGCGGCGTGGTCAACCACGACGCCTTCCACCAAGCCTTCGGCACCCGCAAGGGCGACCGCCTGTTCAAGCCCGAGGGCGAGCGCATCCGCATCTGGTGAGCGCCCGCCTTCGACCTCGCCCACTTCTCAGGAAGAAACCGACCATGTTGAAAACCCCTTTCAAGCTCGCCACCCTGGCCTTGCTGACCCAGCTGGCCTTCGGTGCCGGCCCGACCCTGGCCGCCGAAACTGCCGCGCCCACCATCCAGGGCCTGGACCGCAGCAGCTTCGACCCCAGCGTACGGCCGCAGGACGATCTGTTCCGCGCCGTCAACGGCCTGTGGCTGAAGAACACCGAGATCCCCGCTGACAAATCGCGTTATGGCAGCTTTGACCTGCTGATCGACCAGTCCGACGCACGCGTGCGCGCCCTGATCGACGAGCTGGCCCGCGGCCAGCACGCCGCCGGCAGCAATGCCCAGAAGATCGCCGACTACTACCGCAGCCACCTCGACACCGAGGCGATCGAGCGCGCCGGCCTGGCGCCCATCCAGCCGCTGCTGAAAGAGATCTCGGCCATCAAGGACCGAACGGCGCTGGCGCAATGGCTGGGCCGCTCACAGCTCTTCGCCGCCTCGCCGGTGCGCGTGGGCGTGACGGCCGAGGCCAAGAACCCCAAGATGAATGGCGTGCGCATGGGCCAGAGCGGCCTGGGCCTGCCGGATCGCGACTACTACCTGCTCAAGGACGACGCTCGCATGGCCAAGGCTCACGAGGCCTACCGCGCCTATCTGAGCCAGCTGGCTGGCTTCGCTGGCGAGGCCGAGCCGGCTGCAGCGGCCCAACGCGTGCTGGCCCTGGAAGAGCGCATCGCCACCGTGCATTGGGACAAGGTCGACAACCGCAACCCGGTCAAGACCAACAACCCGACCCGCGTGGCCGATCTGCGCGAGCAGGCACCCGGCTTCGACTGGACGGCCTATCTGGAATCGGCCGGCCTGGGCAAGACCACCAGCATCGATGTGGCCCAGCCCAGCGCCATCCGCGCCCTGGCCGGCCTGCTGGCCGAGCAGCCGCTGGAGGACTGGAAGCTCTACCTGCGCCTGCACGCCCTGAGCCGCAGCGCCGATGTGCTGCCCAAGGCCGTGCGCGAGGCCAACTTTGCCTTCCGCCAGGCCCTGACCGGCGCCAAGGCCGAGCTGCCGCGCTGGCAACAGTCCATCAACGACACCAACAGCGCGCTCGGCGAGGCGGTGGGCGAGCTCTGGGTGGCGCGCCACTTCCCGGCCGCCTACAAGGCCCGCATGCAGACGCTTGTGGCCAATTTGATGGCCGCCTACAAGGACTCGATCGATGGCCTGAGCTGGATGAGCCCGGCCACCAAGGCGCAGGCCCAGGACAAGCTGTCCAAGTACACGACCAAGATCGGCTACCCCGAGCAGTGGCGCGACTACAGCCGCCTCGAGGTCAAACCCGGTGATGCCTTCGGCAACAGCCAGCGCGCGGCGCGCTTCGCCTGGGAGCGCATGGTGGCCAAGGCCGGCCAGCCGGTGAACCGCAAGGAATGGGGCATGACGCCGCAGACCGTCAACGCCTACTACAGCGGCTCGGCCAACGAGATCGTCTTCCCGGCCGCCATCCTGCAGCCGCCCTTCTTCAGCATGGAAGCGGACGACGCCATCAACTACGGCGCCATCGGTGCTGTGATTGGTCATGAGATCAGCCACGGCTTTGACGACCGCGGCAGCCAGTTCGACGGCGACGGCGTGCTGCGCGACTGGTGGACCAAGGAAGACCGCGCTGCCTTCGAAGCCATCGCTACCAAGCTGGTGGCGCAGTACGAGGGCTACCAGCCCCTGCCCGGCAAACGCATCAACGGCCGCCTGACCCTGGGCGAGAACATCGCCGACTTGTCCGGCCTGCAGATCGCCTACAAGGCCTACTTGCGCTCGCTGGGCGGCAAGCCGGCGCCGGTGATCGGCGGCACGACGGGCGCCCAGCGCTTCTTCCTCGGCTTCTCGCAGATCTGGCGCAACAAGTACCGCGACGAACGCCTGCTGCAGCAGCTGACCACGGACAGCCACTCGCCCGGCGAGTTCCGCGCCAACGGCACGGTCAGCAACCACGACGGCTTCCACGAGGCCTTCGGCACCAAGGCTGGTGACGCCTTGTTCAAGCCGGCCGCCGAGCGCCTGCGCATCTGGTGAGCGGCCGCCACCGGGCCTGAAACGACAAAGGGCGGAGCGCCGATGGCGCTCCGCCCTTTTCTCATTCGACCCTCGCTTGGAGGACGCGCGTGCGAATCAGCCCTGCAGGCTGGCCACCGCCGCGCGGCGCGGCCGGCTCGGGAAGCTGTGGCGCAAGATACGCCAGATCACCTGGCCGAACTGCTTGGGCAGCGAGCCGGTGTTGTAGTGAACACCGTAGCGGCGGCAGATGTCGCGCACCACCGGCGCCATCTCGACATAGCGATTGGCAGGCACATCGGGGAAGAGATGGTGCTCGATCTGGTGGCTCAGATTGCCCGACAGCGTGTTCAGCATAAAGCCACCGGCCAAATTGCTGGAGCCGCGGATCTGGCGCCAGTACCAATGGGCGCGGGTCTCGTTCTTCAGCACATTGCGGTGGAAGGTCTCGACCTCGGTGGTGAAGTGGCCGCAGAAGATGATGGTGTAGGTCCAGACATTGCGCAGCATATTGGCGACCAGATTGCCCGTCAGCACCACCAGGAAACCCGGGCCGGCCAGGGCCGGGAAGATCAGGTAATCCTTGATCAGCTGGTGCGAGATCTTGCGGCCGGCCAGCTTGAGCTCGCGGCGCGCGGCGCGGCCGTGCTTGCCGAAATAGCCGCCCTTGGGCAGGTTCTGGATGGCCACGCCCCACTGGAAAAACAGCGCAAAAAAGACCGCCACGATGGGCTGAATCAGCGCCAGGGGCTGCCACTTCTGCTCAGGGAAGAGGCGCAGCAGGCCGTAGCCGATGTCGTCGTCGAGGCCGTGGATGTTGGTGTAGGTGTGGTGGCGGAAGTTGTGGGTCTTGCGCCAGTTGTCGCTGGTGCCGACGATGTCCCACTCGAAGCTCTTGCCCTGGAACTTGGGGTCACCCATCCAGTCGAACTGTCCATGGATGACGTTATGGCCCAGCTCCATATTGTCGAGAATCTTGGACAGCGCCAGGCTCAGCGCGCCGACGATCCAGAACCCGATCAGCCAGGGCATGGGCAGGAAGGCCCCGATCATCAGCGCGGCGCGGCCGATCACCTCGGTCCAGCGCACGGCCTTGAAGATGTTGCGGATGTAGCGCGCGTCGCGCACGCCCAGATCGGCCACGGTGCGGGCACGCAGGGCCTCGATTTCGGCGCCGAAGCTTTCCAGTTCGGCCGGCGAGAGATTGCGGGTCAGGGACTTGCTCATGAGCTTGTTTACAGATCCAAACTGAGGTCGGTACAGGCGCGGCTGACGCAGATGCGAATCGCGCTGTTGGGCTCGCTGCAACGCTCGCCGGTGTTCATGTCTTCGGCCAGGCCTTCATGCTTCGTGCAGACGCAGCTGTGGCAGATGCCCATGCGGCAACCCGATTGCGGGCGCAAGCCTTGGGCTTCCAGGGCGGCCAGCAGGGACATGCCCGAGGCCACCTCCAGCGTGCGGCCGGAGCGGCGCAGCTCCACCTGCACCTGGTGCTTGCTGTCGGTGTTCAAGGGCACGGCGGGCGTGAAGGCCTCGGCCTTGAAGCTGGCCGCCTGGCCCGCGAGCAGTTCGCGTGCCAGGGCCGCAAAGCCGCCCGGGCCACAGGCCAGGGCATGGGTCTCGGCGCCCACGCCAGCCAGGCGCGGCGCGAGCAGCTCGGCGTCGATGCGGCGACCGCCCTGCTGGGTGGCGATCAGCTGAAACTGGAAGTTCGGAAAGCGCTGAGTCAGGGCCTGCAGCTCCGGCACAAAGCAAGCATGGGCGCTGGTCTTGACCCAGTACATCAGCGTGACCGGAACCGGCATCTGGCGCGCCGCCAGTTCACGCGCAAGGCTCATCAGCGGCGTGATTCCGCTGCCCGCGGCCAGCAGCAGGTAGCGACCTTGCAGCGTGCTGGGCAGCACCAGGTCACCAAAAGCCGGGCCGACGTCCAGCACATCGCCCACGCGGGTGCGCGTGCAAAGATGGGTGGACATCAAACCGCCATCGACCTGCTGTACCGTGACGGCGAAGCGACCATCGGCCCGCGGCACATCGCACAGGCTGTAGGAACGGGTGACGCGGCGACCCTCGATCTCGACGCCGAGGTTCAGATGCTGACCCGGGATGAAGCCCTGCCAGTGGCGGTTGGGCTGCAGCACCAGGGTGACGGCACCCAGCGCGGCCTCGCGGCGCTCGACCCCGCGCGCCAAGGGGCGTTCCCAGGTCCACAGGCGGTTGAGATGCCCGGCCCAGTAGTCAAACACGGTGGGATCGACAAAAGCGCCCGCCCAGCGGCGCAGCAAACGGGGCTGCTGGCGCGGAGAAGAGGCGGACGGGGAAGAAACTGCGGGGGTCAATGCGCTCACGAACAACACTCCGTCCAGGGGGAAACACTGGACTGAGACCATTATATGCATGAGCACACAAATTTATATACGCTCGTATATTAATTAAAGCGTCGGTATGATGCGTGCCTCGCACCGATCGCCTCCATGACCCCCACGCTCGCGCCCCTGCCCCACGCTGCCGCCCTCGAAACCCCGGTTTCGGTGCTTGCCGTGGACGCGCACGAGGCACCGAGTGTCAGCGGCCCCGGCCGCAAGGCCCTGATCACCCGCGATGACATCATCCAGGCTGCCCTCAAGCTGGTCGGCCCGCACCGCAGCGTCTCTTCCCTGAGCCTGCGCGAGGTGGCACGCGAAGCCGGCATTGCGCCCAACAGCTTCTACCGCCAGTTCCGTGACATGGACGAGCTGGCCGTGGCCCTGATCGAGCTGGCCGGCCTCTCTCTGCGCAACATCATTGGCGAGGCCCGCCGCCGCTCCATCGGCGGCACCAGCGTGGTTCGCAGCGCGGTGCAGGCTTTCATGGACCAGCTGAGCTCCAACGATGTGCTGCTGCACATCCTGCTGCGCGAAGGCACGGTGGGCTCGGATGCGTTCAAGCACGCGGTCGACCGACAGCTGAGCTTTTTCGAAGAAGAGCTTCGCCAGGACCTGATCCGCCTGGCCGAAGCCAATGGCACAGGCCTCTACGAGCCCGGCCTGACGGCCAAGGCGATCACCCGTCTGGTGTTTGCCATCGGCTCCACCGCCATGGACCTGCCTCGCGACAAGCTGCCCGAGCTGACCGAGCAATTGGTAGTGATGGTGCGCATGATCGTCACAGGCACCCAGACCATGTCCGTGGTCGGATCGCCCGACCAGCCACCTGCTGCGCGCGACTGAACCCGATTTGGGCCGCGCGCCTGCGCACCCTTCCCTTTCTCACATCACAACGCCACTTCCGAGCGAGCGTCCTGCTGAGCGCCTAGGCGGGGCTTCCGCCAAGAGCTTGTGATCACATCACCACTGCATACCGCCCCTGCTGATCAGACACCTTGAAGATCTTTTCAGCAGGCTTCAGCGCCTTCAACTGCATGTCTGTGAGCATCTGGCTCTCCTCGTCTGATACCGCTAGCAGTACCGTCAGCGAGCCTGACGGTATCAAAACGAGTCATCGAGAACCAGTGCGTCACTACCGCAACCAGTACCGTCAGCAAATGTCGGTTGAACTGGGAAGACCAAAGACGATCTCGGACACTAAGTCCTTGTCGCGCATAGGTTTTTACCGTTGCACCAAATCGTTCTGGACGACCCGGCACAACGATATTTCACTCCCACTCGATTGTTGCCGGCGGCTTGCTGGACACATCGTAGGTGACGCGGTTGATGCCGCGCACTTCGTTGATGATGCGGCCCGAGGTGCGCTTGAGCAGGCTGTAAGGCAGCTCGGCCCAGTCGGCGGTCATGAAGTCGCTGGTCTGCACGGCGCGAAGGGCCACGACGTAGTCGTAGGTGCGGCCGTCGCCCATCACGCCCACGCTCTTGACCGGCAGGAAGACCGTGAAAGCCTGGCTGGTCAGCTCGTACCAGCTCTTGCCCGTGGCTTCGTCCTTGGTTTTGCGCAGCTCTTCGATGAAGATGGCGTCGGCACGGCGCAGCAGGTCGGCGTACTCCTTCTTCACCTCGCCCAGGATGCGCACGCCCAGGCCGGGGCCCGGGAAGGGGTGGCGGTAGACCATTTCGGGCGGCAGGCCCAGGGCCACGCCCAGGGCGCGCACCTCGTCCTTGAACAACTCACGCAGCGGCTCCAGCAGCTTCAGGCCGAGCTGCTCGGGCAGGCCACCGACGTTGTGGTGGCTCTTGATGGTGGTGGCCTTCTTGGTCTTGGTGCCGCCGCTTTCCACCACATCGGGGTAGATGGTGCCCTGGGCCAGCCACTTGGCGCCTTTGGCGCCAGCATCGGCCGCCTTGAGCTTGGCAGCCTCGGCCTTGAAGACATCGACGAACAGGCCGCCGATGATCTTGCGCTTCTTCTCGGGGTCGGTCACACCGGCCAGCTGACCCAGGAACAACTCTGACGCATCGACGCGGATCACCTTGGCGTGCAGCTTGCCAGCGAACATGTCCATGACCATATCGCCTTCGTTCAGGCGCAGCAGGCCGTGGTCGACGAAGACGCAGGTCAGCTGGTCGCCGATGGCGCGGTGGATCAGTGCCGCGGCCACCGAGGAATCGACACCACCGGACAAGCCGAGGATGACTTCTTCATCGCCGACCTGCTCGCGGATCTTGGCCACGGCTTCTTCGATGTAGTCGCCCATGATCCAGTCGCCCTTGCAACCAGCGATGTCGCGCACGAAGCGGGTCAGCATTTCCTGGCCCTTGACGGTGTGCGTCACCTCGGGGTGGAACTGAACGGCGTAATAGCCCTTCTCCTCGTTGGCCATGCCGGCGATGGGGCAGCTGGGCGTGGAGGCCATCAGCTTGAAGCCCGGCGGCATGGCTGCGACCTTGTCACCGTGGCTCATCCAGACCTTGAGCATGCCGTGGCCTTCGAGGGTGGCGTGGTCCTGGATGCCGTCCAGCAGCTTGGTATGGCCATGGGCGCACACTTCGGCGTAGCCGAACTCGCGGTGGTCGCTCCACTCGACCTTGCCGCCCAGCTGCACCGCCATGGTCTGCATGCCGTAGCAGATGCCCAGCACCGGCACACCCAGGTCCCAGACGGCCTGCGGTGCGCGCAGTTCGTGGTCCTCATAAGTCGAGGCATGGCTGCCCGACAAGATGATGGCCTTGGGCGCGAAGCTGCGGATGAACTCGTCCGAAACATCGTTGGGGTGGATTTCGCAGAACACCGCCGCCTCTCGCACGCGGCGCGCGATCAGTTGGGTCACCTGGGAGCCGAAATCGAGGATCAGGACTTTGTCATGCATGGTCGGGCTTTCACTCTCTGTCTGGATTTTCAATCAGGGTCCGGCTGAGGCGGCAGGTGCGGCCTCCACGGGGCTCTCTTGCGGCACACGGGCAAAGTGCCGCCAGGCGAAGAACAGGGACAGCGCCTGCAGCGCGGCGCAGAAGTAGAACGGGGCGCCAACTCGCCAGTCGCCCTTGGGCAGCTCGCTGACCAGGTAGATCAGACCCAGGCCCAGCACCGGCGCGATCACGGCCATCAGGCTGTTCAGCGAGGAGATGGCGCCCATGGTCTCACCCTGGTTGCGGGCATCGGCGGCATTGGAAATCTGGCTTTGCAAAGCCGGGCCGGCGGCATAGCTGAGAACGCCCACGCCGATGGCGGCGTACATCATCCAGCCGGCGCTGGACAGGCCCCAGATGGTGTTGGTCAGCACGGCCGAAGCCAGGCCCAGCAGCACCAGGCGCGCAGCCGACACCCGCTTGAGGATGTGCTTGAGCAAGACGCCCTGCACCAGCACCGCCATCACGCCGACAGCGAACAGGGACAGACCGTTGTCCTTGGGGCCCCAGCCGAATTTGTAGGTGGTGTACATGACCCAGCTGCTCTGCAGAATCATCTGCGCCAGGCCGCTGAGCGCCAGCACATAGACCAGCGGGCCCACGCCTTGCAGATCGCGCACACGGCTCAAGGACTTGAAGGGGTTGGCCCGGCGCCAGTCAAAGGCGCGGCGGTTCTCGGGCTGCAGCGACTCGGGCAGCACGAAGAAGCCATACATCCAGTTCAGCACCGCCATGCTGCCGGCCACATAGAAAGGCAGGTGCAAGTTGATGTCACCGAGCAGGCCGCCCAGCACAGGGCCCAGGATGAAACCCATGCCGAAGGCGGCGCCCAGCATGCCGAAGCGCTTGGCCCGCTCGGCCGGCGGCGTGATGTCGGCCACATAGGCATTGGCCACGGCCGCATTGGCCTGCATGGCGCCCGAGAACAGTCGCACCACGATCAGCATCCACAGCGCATCGGCCATGGCGGTGACAAAAAAGCTCAGGGCCAGGCCCGAGAAGCCGATCAGCATGACGCGGCGGCGGCCGTAGCGGTCCGACAGGCCGCCCAGAATGGGCGAGCCAAAGAAATTGGCGATACCGAAAGCAAAGGCCACAGCCAACTGCGCCAGGGTGTGCTCGGACGGGTTGTGGGTGAAGGTGCCCACCAGCGGCGGCAGCACGGGGATGATCAGGCCGATGGAGATCATGTCGATCAGCACGGCAATCAGGATGAAGCCCATGCCGGCCGAGCGGCCCTTGCCGCCTGCTGCTTGACCGCTGCCTTCTGTCATCACTCGCTCGCTCAATCGATGTCCTTGCTTGCTAGCTAGCTCTCACGGCTTGAAGCCGCATACGAAGAAAGGGGCCGCGGCCCCTTTCTTGAAGTTCACCGGCGCCCGGCCTTGCCCTCAGGCCTTGGCTTAGGCGGCGGGACTTCGACCCGCCTCACTCGGAACGGTAGTTAGGCGCTTCCTTGGTGATCTGCACATCGTGGACATGGCTCTCGCGCATGCCGGCCGAGGTGATCTCCACGAATTCCGCCTTGTTCTGCATGTCGGCAATCGTGGCACAACCGCAGTAGTGCATCGAAGCCTTCAGGCCGCCAGCCATCTGGAAGATGACCTGCACCACCGAGCCCTTGTACGGCACCTGGCCTTCGATGCCTTCCGGCACCAGCTTGGAGGTGTTGGGGTTGTTGGCGGAGGTGTCCTGAAAGTAGCGATCGGCCGAACCCTTGGCCATCGCACCCATGGAGCCCATGCCACGGTAGCTCTTGTAGGAGCGACCTTGGTACAGGATCAGGTCGCCCGGGGCTTCCTCGGTGCCGGCAAAGGCGCCGCCCATCATCACGCAGTCGGCGCCCGCGGCGATGGCCTTGGCCAGGTCACCCGAGAAGCGCACGCCGCCGTCGGCGATCACCGGCACGCCGGTGCCGCGCAGGGCGGTAGCCACGTTGTCGATGGCCGTGATCTGCGGCACGCCCACACCGGCGACGATGCGGGTCGTGCAGATGGAGCCAGGGCCGATACCGACCTTGACGCCATCGGCACCGGCTTCCACCAGGGCCAGAGCCGCCGCGCCGGTGGCGATATTGCCGCCGATCACGTCCACGCCGGGGAAGTTCTGCTTGACCCAGCGCACGCGCTCCAGCACGCCAGCGCTATGGCCGTGGGCGGTGTCGACGATCAGGGCATCCACGCCGGCCTTGACCAGCATGGCCACGCGCTCTTCAGTGTCATCGCCGAAACCGACGGCGGCACCGACGCGCAGCTTGCCTTGGGCATCGCGGGCGGCATTGGGGAAGCTGGTCTGCTTGGTGATGTCCTTGACGGTCATCAGGCCGCGCAGCTCGAAGGCGTCGTTGACGACGACCACGCGCTCCAGCTTGTGCTTGTGCATCAAGGCCTTGGCCTCTTCCAGCGACGCGCCTTCCTTGACGGTGACCAGGCGCTCGGCCGGGGTCATCATCTCGCGCACCGCCAGATCCATGCGGGTCTCGAAGCGCACGTCACGGCCGGTGACGATGCCGACGACGCGCTTGCCCTCCAGCACCGGGAAGCCCGAGACGCCGTGCTGGCGCTGCAACTCCACCACTTCGCGCACCGTGGTCGAGGGCGTAATGGTGAAGGGCTCCAGCACGATGCCCGACTCGTAGCGCTTGACACGCGCCACTTCGATGGCCTGCTGCTTGGCGGGGAGGTTTTTGTGAACGATGCCGATGCCGCCCTCTTGCGCGATGGCAATGGCCAGGCGCGCTTCGGTGACCGTGTCCATGGCCGCAGAGACCAGGGGCAGGTTCAGATGAATATTGCGGGACAGCCGGGTGGCGAGGGAGGTGTCGCGAGGCAACACATGGGAGAACGCTGGCACCAACAAAACATCATCGAAGGTGAGCGCTTTTCCTAAAAGGCGCATGAGGGAAGCTCCAGACGCAAAGCGGCATTATACGGAGGACGGGGCCTGCTTTTCCCCCGCAGGCTTGTGACAGGCCGAATTTGCGCAAATTGACGCAATTTTGTGAGCTCGGTTTCAGGGTGCCCAGGGCTACACTTTGCCCATGCACACGCCCTGGCCTGCCCCCTCGCTTCGATCGAATTCGGTGCCCTCTGCGCCTCTGCTCTGGACACGAGCCCTGGGCCTTGCCGCCCTGCTGCTGTGCTGCGCCCTGCCCGCCCACGCGCAATGGAAGTGGCGCGATGCCAGCGGTCGCATGCAGATCAGCGACCTGCCGCCGCCGAGCGGCACACCGGAGAAAGACATCCTGCAACGCCCCGCGGGCTACAAACCGCCGCCGGTGTTTGTCATGCCCTATGCCAGCAAGGCGGAGGGCGCCGCCAGCGCAGCGGCCGCAGCCTCGGCCAACGCCCCCAGCAAGGCCGATCTGGACCGCCAGGCGCGCCAGCGCGAGCAAGAAAAGCTCGAGAAGCAGCAGGAACGCGAGGCGATTGAGAAACACAAGCAGCAAGAGCGCCGCTACGCCGAGCAAAAGCGTGAGAACTGCAGCCGGGCCCAAGAAAACCTGCGCATGTTGCAGGACGGCATGCGCATCAGCCGCCGCAATGAGCAAGGCGAAAACATCATCATCGACGACCGCCAACGCGCCGAGGAAATCCAGCGCACCCGCGCCATTGTGGCCAGCGACTGCAGCAGCAACTGAGAACCGACAGGCGGTCCCAGCACCGCCTCCAAGACATCAACGGCTGGTCTTGCCGGCCAGAGGCCGGTGGCGAGAGACGATGCGCTCGCCTCGGTCCTTGTAGCGCTGCCGACGCGCTTCCTTCGGGTCCACGGTCAGAGGCCGGTAGACCTCGATGCGATCCCGCTCACGCAAGACTGTGTCTGCCGGTTGTTGCCGCCCCCAGATACCCAGCTTGAACTCAGACAGCCGCGCCTGCATGGGCTGAAACTCAGCACAGGCTTGCAAGGCTTGGCCCAGAGTGCTGCCTGCCGGCAGCTGCAGATCAAGGCGGTAAACGGTGCCCGCTTGCGGGCTCCAGACCAGCTCCACGGCGATCAAGGCCTGTTGACCCTCGACGGGTTCAGCGAGGGCCATAGACACTTTCGGCACGCTGCACAAAGCGATCAACAAAGGTGTTGGCAATGCGGTCGAACACCGGGCTGACCACCGCCTCCAGCGCTGCGCTGGAGAAGGCGTAGCGCAACTCGAACTCGATCTTGCAGGCCACCGCCTCCAAGCTGTCGCTGCCGGGCTTTTGCAGGGGGTGGAAATGCCAGACCCCATCGAGCGAGGAGAAGGGGCCGTCGACCAGGGTCATGCCGACGCTGCGATCCGTCTCGTGGGTGTTGCGGGTGGTGAAGGCGTGGCGCACGCCGGCGTAGGACAGCGACAGGCGGGCCGTCATGGCATCGCCCTGCTGCTCCAGCACCTCGGCGCGCTCGCACCAGGGCAGGAACTCGGGATAGCGCTCGACACCGACCACCAAGTCATACATCTCGCGCGGCGAGTACCAGAGCAGAACAGACTTCCTAACGTGTTTCATAGCGCTTCATACAATGGGTGGATTGTATTGGCGCGCCCCGGCCCGCCCAAGCCGACCCGGCCGCCCACCCACAAACGAGTTTCATGTCCACTGCTGCCTCTGCCCACCACCACGGTTCACGCCCGCCCCCGAAGGCCAAGCCGGCCGTGTCCAGCGCCCCGATCGCCGAAAACCGCCGCGCCCGTTTTGACTACTTCATCGACGAGCGTCATGAATGCGGCATCGTGCTGGAAGGCTGGGAGGTCAAGGCCATACGCGCCGGCCAGGTGCAGCTGACCGATGGCTATGTGCTGATCAAAAACGGCGAGCTGTTCCTGATCGGCTGCCGCATCAACCCGCTGCGCACCGCCTCCACCCATGTCAGCCCCCTGGCCGACCGCACCCGCAAGCTCTTGATGAGCAAGGGCGACATCCGCCGCCTGATTGGCAAGGTGGAACAGCGCGGCTTCACCCTGGTGCCACTGAACCTGCACTACAAGGGCAGCTTCGTCAAAGCCGAGATCGGCCTCGCCAAGGGCAAGGCCGAGCACGACAAGCGCGACACCGAGAAAAAGCGGGATTGGGAACGAGAAAAAGGGCAGCTCATGAGACACGCGACAAAGTCGCGAGGCTGAGGCGCGTAGCGACTCGCTGCCCTTTTCGCTAAAAGGGACAGCTGATGCGCCACGCGACCAAGTCGCGCAGCTGAAGCCGCCTCAGGCTTTCAAGACCTCTAGCGCCTGCGCCAGATCGGCGCGCAGGTCGGCTTCGGCCTCCAGGCCGATGGCAAAGCGCACCAGATATCCTTCTCGATAGGGCAGGCCCAGCGAGCGGCTGCGGCTCATGTTGTAGGGCACGGCAAGACTCATAGGCCCTGCCCATGAGTAGCCGATGCCGAAGAACTGCAGCGCATCGACAAAGGCGTCGACCTGGGCCGCGCTGACCTGCGGCTGGAACACCGCCGAGAACAAACAAGCCGCCCCGCCGCTGCTGACTTCGCGCCAATGCGCATGCCCCGGCGAGCCGGGCAAGGCCGGGTGCAGCACCTGAGCCACCGCCGGCTGGGCCTGCATCCAGGCGGCCAGCACACGCGTGGTCGCATCCTGGGCGCGGTAGCGCAGTTCCAGCGTCGGCAGGCTGCGCAGCACCAGCTCCACATCGTTCTGCCCCAGGCCGTAGCCCAGGTGCTCGTGCATATAGTTCATACGCTCATGCAAGGCCAGGTCGCGGGTACTGACCGAACCCATCAGCACATCGGCGCCACCCGAGGGGTATTTGGTCAGCGCGTGCATGGAGATGTCCACGCCAAAGCCCGGCTCGCTGTCCGGCAACAAATCAAAGGCCTTGAAGGCGACACCTGCGCCCCAGGTGTTGTCGAGCACCGTGGTGATGCCGCGCTCGCGGCAGACCCGAAGCAGGCCGATCAGATCGGGGAACTCCAGGGTGATGGAGCCCGCCGCTTCCAGCCAGACCAGCTTGGTCTTTTCACTGATCAGGGCGGCGAATCCAGCCACATCGAGTGGGTCGTAGAAGCGATGCTGAATGCCGAACTGTGGCAACAGCGATTCGCTCAAATAACGGTTTTGTCCATAGACATTGTCCGGCACCAGCACCTCGTCGCCGGGCCGCAGCAAGCTCAGCGACACCAGGGTCACGGCCGCCAGGCCGCTGGGCACCAACAAGCAATGTTCGGCGCCTTCCAGGCTGGCGATGCGCGCACCCAAGGTGTAACTGGTCGGCGTGCCATGCAGGCCGTAGCGGTAGCTCTTGCCGTCACGCGGGCGGTATTGGTGCAAATCAGCGGTGTTCTTGAACAACACCGTCGAGGCCTTGAACACGCCCACCGGATGAGCCGCCCAGCCTTCAGGCGGCTGGTAAGGATGGTGAATCTGCTGCGTGGCCAGTGCGAGGTCTGGGGCCGGGGCGTGTTTGCTCACGATGGGGTCCTGAAGAGGCGCTGAAAAACAAAGCGGGCCGAAGCCCGCATTGATTCTGACTCAGATCGAACGACGCTCAGATCGGCATGCCGATCAGGTCATGGCCCTCCACCGCGACGATGCGCGCGCGGGTGAACTCGCCGACCTTGAGCGTCTTGCTGGCCTTCTCTGGCGGCAACAGGCGCACGGTGCCGTCGATCTCGGGCGCATCGGCGTAGGTGCGGCCGACACCGCCCTTGCGGCCGAGAGCCGGCGCGGAATCGACCAACACCTGCATGGTGGCGCCGACACGGGCGCGCAGCTTGTCGATGGACACCGCTTCGGCAATCTGCATGAAACGCGCGCGGCGCTCTTCGCGCACCTCAACCGGCAGCGCACCGGGCAGCTCATTGGCGGTCGCGCCGGTCACCGGCGAATAGGCAAAGCAGCCGGCGCGGTCGATACGGGCTTCACTCATGAAATCCAGCAGGTACTGGAATTCTTCTTCGGTTTCACCAGGGAAGCCGGCGATGAAGGTCGAGCGGATGACGATGTCCGGGCAGGTTTCGCGCCAGCGCAGGATGCGCTCCATATTCTTTTCGCCGCTGGCCGGGCGCTTCATGCGCTTGAGCACATCGGGGTGGGCATGCTGCAGCGGCACATCAAGGTACGGGAGCACCAGGCCTTCGGCCATCAGCGGCAGCACCTCGTCCACATGCGGATAGGGATAGACGTAGTGCAGGCGCACCCAGGCGCCGTGCTGCTTGGCCAACTCGCCCATCTGCGCGACCAGGTCCAGCATGCGGGTCTTGACCGGCTTGCCGTCCCAGAAGCCGGTGCGGTACTTGACGTCCACGCCGTAGGCGCTGGTGTCCTGGCTGACCACCAGCAACTCCTTGACGCCCGACTCGAACAGCGCCCGTGCCTCGTTCAGCACATCGCCGACCGGGCGCGAGACCAAATCGCCGCGCATGCTGGGGATGATGCAGAAGGTGCAGCGGTGGTTGCAGCCCTCGCTGATCTTCAAATAAGCGTAGTGCTTGGGCGTCAGCTTGATGCCGGCAATGCCGCGCGACTCGGGCACCAGATCGATGAAGGGGTCGTGCGGCTTGGGCACATGGGTGTGCACCGCATCCATCACCTCTTGCGTGGCATGCGGGCCAGTTACGGCCAGCACGCTGGGATGCATCTCGCGCACCAAGCTGCCGGCGTCGCTGCTGCTGGCGCCAGCCTTGGCGCCCAGGCAACCGGTGACGATGACCTTGCCGTTTTCGGCCAGGGCCTCGCCGATGGTGTCCAGGCTTTCCTTGACGGCATCGTCGATGAAGCCGCAGGTGTTGACGATCACCAGGTCGGCGCCGGCAAAGGTCTTGGAGGTTTCATAGCCCTCGGCCCGCAGCTGGGTAAGGATCAATTCCGAATCGGTCAAGGCCTTGGGGCAGCCCAAGGACACAAAGCCGATCTTGGGGGCGGCGCCCGCGGCGGCTGCTGCGGGGCTGGGGGTGATGGTTTCGCTCATCCCCGGATTTTGCCTGAGCCCGGCCCGGCAGGCCGCTCCGGGGCGCTGAGCGCCCTACTTCTTGCCGCCAAATCCCGGCATTCCGGGCATGCCTGGCATCACCGGGAACATGGCTCCGGCCTGCTTGATCTGCTCCTGCATCTGCTCGATCAGGTTCTTGCTCTGCTCGACATAGCCGCCCATCAGGTTCTGCATCACCGGCGCCTGGGCGCCTAGGAACTGGGCCCAGAGCTCGGGGCTGAAGGCCAGGCCCTGGCTTTGTTCGGTGAACTTGCTCTGCAAGGCCGTGAAGGTCTGGACGTTCCTTTCGAGATAGTCGCCCATCACGCCCTGCATGGCATGGCCGTAGAAGCGGATGATCTGCTCCAGCGCATTCGTGCTGAACATGGGCACGCCACCGGTTTCTTCTTCCAGAATGATCTGCAGCAGGATGCTGCGGGTCAGGTCTTCGCCCGTCTTGGCGTCGCGCACCTCGAAGGCCTGGCCGTCCAGCACCATCTTCTTCACATCGGCCAGCGTGATGTAGCTGCTGGTCTGGGTGTCGTAGAGACGGCGGTTGGGGTATTTCTTGAGCACGCGCAGGGCGGGCGCTTGCGCTTCGCGCTCGCCGCCGGCCTCGGGAGCCGAGCCGGCTGCTGCTGTCTTGCTGCCTCTGCGGGCCGTCACCATGAATGCTCCTTGTCCGACCGGCACAGGGTGTTGTGCAGGTGCAGCAATATTCTAGGAGCCCCCGCGACGTGTTCCGGCGGGGATTTCCCCCGTAAGCGGCCCGGCCGCCGCGACGGCCGACAAATCCAGGCGCATGCGACTCATGCTGACCAGGGTCTGGTCGGCATCCGCCGCATGGCAGGGCAGCGGCGCCAGCAGGCGCAGGCTCAAGGCGTTGGCCACATCGATGCGGCAGCCGACACGGACCGGCACATCGCGACCCTTGGGCGCCGGCTGGCCATCGACCAAGGTGGCACTGTCCGACAAGGCCCGCAAAACCATGCCCTGGGCGCCTCGGCGCAGCTCGAAATGCCAGCGGCTGATTTGCAGCGCCTGCATGGGATCGGCATGCGAGAGCACCACATCATTGGCCGGCACGCCCTCATGTTCGCGCAAGCGGCCGAAGCTGATGATGTCCAGCAAGGGCAAGGCTTGCGGTTCCTTGGCATCACCGATCAAGACATGGGTCGGGAACACGCTGCGATCGCGCCAGTCAAACGCCATCAGCTCAACGGCCGCCGCCACATCCTTGAGCAAAACCGGCGCCAGGGGCCGGCACTGCACGCGCCAGGCGGCCGGCAACTCTTGAAAAGCTTCGCGACTCAAACGCACCTCGCCCGGTTCGGCCGAGGCCACCACGCGAGCGCAAAAGTTGACGGCATCGCCCGAGACCGACTGCCCATCGCTGAGCACCCGCCCCCAATGCAGGCCCATGCGCAGCTGCAGCTGATGCGGTCGCGCGCGACCCAAGTTCTGCTCGCTGAGCTGCTCCTGCACTTGCTGGATGGCCCGCAAGGCCTGGCCACTGTCCTCGAACACCAGGAAGGCCCCATCGCCCGCGGTGTCCACGATGCGCCCGTCATGGGCCAGCACCGCCACCTCCAGCAAATCAAGATGCAGCTGCTGCAACTGTCGCCCAGCGGCATCACCGAAACGCTGGAAGTAGGAGGTGGAGCCCACCATGTCTGAAAACAGCAGCACCAGGCTGCGCTCAAAGCGCCGTTTCAGCTCCTGCTCCAGCTGCGCCTGCAGGCGGATGATGTCCTTCAAGCTCAGCTGGTCGAGCTGGGCAAAGCAGGAGGGAGTGACAAAAGCACTGTCAGAAGCACTCATCGGTCGGGCTCAGAAATACGGGGACATCCATGACGATGGCCGCATTGGAGCACAGGACCCGAACATGGCTGCGGCACTGCACGCTTCGTTACATACGCGCCGCCAGCACCGCCCTCCAAGCCGGGCAACACAAACCTGGCCCGAAAAGCAAAAAACCCGGGAGATCTGTGATCTACCGGGTTTCTGCTTCAACGTTACTTGAGTAACGCCTACCGTCTTACTTACGTATTTTGGTAGGCGCGATTGGACTCGAACCAACGACCCCCACCATGTCAAGGTGGTGCTCTAACCAGCTGAGCTACGCGCCTCAAGAGCTTCGCAGTATAGAACAGATTTTTAGGGTCTGTCTAGTCTTTGCGAATATTTCTTCATTATTTTCTTCGCGCGCCCCTCACGCCGCTGACCTGGGCCACGCTGCGCAGCACCTGGGACAGACGGCCGGAGTCGGCCACTTCGACGGTGAAGTTCATCCAGGCCGTGTCGCTGCGCGCCGATTTGACCGACTGCGTGTTGACGGCGATGACGTTCATCTTCTCCTTGGCGAAGACTTCCAGCACATCGCGCAGCAAGCCCTGGCGGTCGTTGGACTCGACCACCACATCGACCGGGTACAGAGCCGGGCCCTTGGCGCCACTGCCGGCCGCAGCCGCCCCACCCCACTCGACCTCGATCACCCGCTCGCCGGCCTGCTGGGCCATCTGGCGGAAGTTGCTGCAGTCCAGGCGGTGGATGGCAACGCCTTTGCCGCGGGTGACATAGCCCCCGATGGCGTCCGGCGGAGCCGGCCGGCAGCAGCGCGCCAGATTGGTCAGCAAGGAATCAACGCCCACCACCAGCACGCCGCCGCGCGGACCACTGCGGGTGGGCTTGGTGCGGCGCTGAGCCAGCAGTTCGTCGTTGTCCGGCTCGGGCGCGGGCGGGCGCAGGAGCTGTTCGATATTGCGCAGCGAATACTCGTCCTTGCCCACCACCTCGAACAAGGCCTCGGCACTCTTGAAGCCCAAGCGCACGGCCAGGTCTTCGAGCTTGACCGCCGTCTTGCCCTCGCGCTGCAGCAGCTTTTCCACCGCCTCACGGCCGCGCGCCGCCGTCTGCGCCTGAGCCAGAACATTGAACCAGGCGCGCACCTTGGCGCGCGAACGCTGGCTTTGCAGATAGCCCAGTTCGGGGTTGAGCCAGTCCAGCGAGGGGCCGCCCTCCTTGGCCGCGGTGATCTCCACCGTCTGCCCGCTTTGCAGCGACGTGTTCAGCTGCACCATGGCACCGTCGACCTTGGCGCCACGGCAGCGGTGGCCCAGATCGGTGTGGACGGCGTAGGCGAAATCCACCGGCGTGGCGCCCGCACTCAGCTCGATGATGGTGGCCTGCGGCGTGAACACATAGATGCGGTCGTCGAACAAGGCCTGTCCGCCGCCGGCCTCGGCCGGGGCGTCGTCCTTGTGGCCCTCGACGAAATCACGCTCCCAGGCCAGCAGCTGGCGCAGCACCGCCTTGCGGGCCTGCGCCACCTGGTCTTCAAACTCGCCTGCTGCGCTGACGCCGGCATAGCCGCGCGCGCCCGCCTCCTTGTAGGCCCAATGCGCCGCCACGCCATGCTCGGCATGCTCGTGCATGGCTTGCGTGCGAATCTGCACTTCCATGGCCCGACCATCGCTCCCCTGCACCACGGTGTGCAGGGACTGGTAGCCATTGGGCTTGGGCCGGGCAATGTAGTCGTCGAACTCACCCGCCACGGGTGTGAACTGCTCGTGAAGACGACTCAGCACGGCATAGCAATCGGCCACGGTCGGCACCACCACCCGCAGGGCGCGCAGATCGAACACGCGCTCCAGCTGCAGGCTCTTGCCCTGCATCTTCTTGTAGATGCTGTAGAGGTGCTTGGGCCGCCCCTGCACCTGCGCCTGCAGGCCATGAGCATGCAGATCAGCCTGCAGGGCGGCACGGGTGGCCTCGATGCCTTGCTCGCGCAGCACCCGGGTTTCGTCCAGAGCCCGCGCAATCTCGCGGTAAGCCTCGGGCTGGGAGAATCGGAAAGACAAATCCTCCAACTCCCATTTGATCTGCCAGATGCCCAAGCGATTGGCCAGGGGCGCGAACACCTGCTGGGTCTCCTGCGCCAGGCTGGCCGGGCAGGGCCGCTTGGAGGCGGCAAAGTAGCGCAGGGTCTGCAGACGCGAGGCCAGACGCAGCAGCACCACGCGCAGATCGCGCGAAAAGGCCAGCAGCATCTTGCGGACCCGCTCGGTCTGTTCGCCGCGGCGCTCATCCTCCACCCGCGCCTCACGCGCCGCGCGCTGGATCTGCACCAGGCGCCGGGTGTGCAGCACCAGGCTGGCATAGGACTCGCCAAAAGCCTTGGCGACGATCTCCTCGGGCTTGTGCAGGTACTCACCGGCATAGACCAGGTAGGAGGCCGCCTGCATGGTCGGCGCCGCGCCGATGCCGGCCAGGATGGCGGCCACGCCATCGGCATGGGCCAGGGCATCCTCACCGGTGTCCAGCGGCTGGCCGGCCAGCAAGGGCTCGGCAAAAGCGCGTGCGCGGGCAAAGGGCAAGGCCTCGGAGGGCAGGCCACCCTCGGGCGCGTCCAGCAAGGCCACGATGGGCGCCGCCTGAGCCAGGGCCGGCGCCTGGGTCGTCAAACCTGTCTTCATGCCGCCTCGAGAAAGTCCCGCACCCGCGAGATTTGATCGGGCTGCACCAGGGTCGGCGCATGGCCCACGCCGGCGAACTCATGCAGCTGAGCGCGCGGGCCGCGCTGGGTCATGGCCTGCGCCGTCTCGGCACTGAGCAAATCCGACGTCGCGCCGCGCAGCAGCAGCGTCGGGCAGCGCAGGGCGTCGTAGGCATACCAGAGCGCGGCCGAGCCCGCCTGGGCCAGCTCGGGCGTCACGGCATGGAAGGCCTGGGCGATCTGCGGGTCGTAGTGCAGCTTGAAGCCTTCGCCCTCGGGCTTGAACATGGGTGCGGACAAGCGCGCCCATTGCTCGGGCGTGTGCGGACCAAAGCTCTCCGAAATGCTCCAGAGGTAGGCCGTGCCCTCTTCCACGCTGGCGAAATGCCGGGGCTGGCCGAGGTAGCTGCCAATGCGCTGCAAAGCATCAAATTGGATGCTCGGCCCCACATCGTTGAGCACCAGGCGGCGCACCGGGCTGCCGGGCAAGGCGGCCAGGCCCATGCCGATCAGGCCGCCCATCGAGGTGCCCACCCAATCGACCTGCTCCACATCAAGCCGGGCCAGCAAGGTCACCATATCGGCCACATAGGCCGGCACCTGATAGCCGGCCGCCTGGGCCAGCCAGTCCGAGCGGCCACGGCCCACCACATCGGGGCAGATGACGCGGTAGCGCGTACTCAGAACCTCGGCCAAGGCATCGAAATCTCGCCCCTGGCGCGACAGGCCATGCGCACACACCAGCACCGGCGCCTTTTCGCCCGCCGGCAGGGCGGCACGGCAGGGCCATTCCCAATAGGCCATGCGGTGCAGGCCACCCTGCCCCAGGCATTTCACGAAATTCAGTTGTGGTTCGGCCATGATTGAGATCCAGAAAAGAGGACTTGTGAAAAGCCGTGCCAGCGAGGCATGACGCCGCAGGCAGTACGTCGGTACGACAAGGCGTCGAAACGACGCTGGAACGGTTTTTCGCAAGTCCCACTACAGTCCATCCTAGCAACCCTCGAAAGGATTCCCGATGCTTCAAGGCAAATGCGCCGTGATTACTGGCTCCACCAGCGGTATTGGTTTGGGCATGGCGCTGGTTCTGGCGCGCCAGGGCGCGAACATTGTGCTGAACGGATTTGGCGACCATGAAGGCCCGCGCGCCGAGGTGCTGGCCGCCGGCCAGGCCCACGGCATCCGCGTCGGCTACCACGGCGCCGACATGAGCAAGCCGGCCGAGATCGACGCCATGATGGCCTATGCCGATCAAGAGTTCGGCGGCTGCGACATCCTGGTCAACAACGCCGGCATCCAGCATGTGGCGCCGGTCGAGAGCTTCCCGGTCGAGCGTTGGGACGCCATCATCGCCATCAACCTCAGCTCGGCCTTCCACACCACCCGCCTGGCATTGCCGGGCATGAAGCGCAAGGGCTGGGGCCGCATCATCAATGTGGCCTCGGTGCACGGCCTGGTGGCCTCGGCGCAGAAGTCGGCCTATGTGGCGGCCAAGCATGGCCTGGTGGGCTTCACGAAATCGGTGGCCCTGGAGATCGCCACCAGCGGCGTGACAGCCAATGCCATCTGCCCCGGCTGGGTGCTGACCCCGCTGGTGCAAAAGCAGGTGGACGCCCGTGCGCAGGCGGACGGCGTGGACGGCGAAGAAGCCAAGCGCCGCCTGCTGGCGGAAAAGCAGCCCTCGCTGCAGTTCACCACGCCCGAGCAGCTGGGCGAGCTGGCCGCGTTCTTGTGCTCGAACGCGGCCAGCAATGTGCAAGGCCAGGCCTGGAGCCTGGACGGTGGCTGGACGGCGCAGTAAACCTCAAGCCTCAGGCCCCGGCGCCCGCCCAGCCCGGCGCTCAGCGGTTCACCGCCTCGCGCACCAGCAGCACCGAGCCATTGACCGTGGCGCTGACCGAGGCTTTGCCCGCCTCGGTCGGCAAGGCCATCTCGGCCGGGGCGGCCATGGCCTTGAAGCGCACCTGTGGCGCGGCCATGGGCTGGGCACCGTTGTCATCGGTGTTGACATTGACCTCGCCGATCTGGAAGCCGGGGTAGCCGAACTGCTTGGCGTAATCGGCGGCGCGGGTCTTGTAGAGCGCAATGGCCTGGGCCACCACGTCCGATTCGACCTTCTCGCGCTGGGCCTTGGACAGGCTGTAGCCCACCCGCGCAATGCTCATGCTGCTGATGCGACCGGTCAGCTGGGCAATGGCGGCGCTGTCGCGCCCCTCCACCACCAGCTCGGCGCTGCCCTGCCAGCCATTGATGCCGCCCTTGGGGGTGTAGCGCGGGTAGAGCGAGAAGTTGCCGGTCTGCACCTCGACCTGACCCGGCTTGGCGATCTTGCGCGCCTCGGCCAGGGCACTGTCCAGGGCTTGCTTGAGCGCCTGCTGCACGGCGCCGGCATCACTGCCCTCCTTGCTCGTGCTGAAGACCACGCCCAGCACATCGCGCTGCACCTCGACGCTGGCCGTGGCCGAAAGGTTGAGGCGATCACGCGGCAGCTGGTCGCCCGGGGCGGCCTGGGCAGCGGCTTGCAGCAGCAAGCCGCCCAGAGCGGCGGCAACGATCTTGCGGGTCTTTGAGTTCTTCATGGGACGGGTTCTCCTTGGGAAAGGCTTGAAAAGCCGAAACAGCTTAGCGGCTGACCTACAGCTGGTCACAACGCAGGAGCTTGCAAGGTGGATGTCTTAAAAATTGTTAACCAGCTGTAACGCTGGCCGCTGCCGGGCTGCAAGTGCAAAAAACCGGCTGACAATGCCTCTGTTACAAATTCAAAGCTCCCAGGACTTGGCCATGACCAGCACCAGCACCTCCCGGCCCAACCGCATCTTGGTCGTCGACGACGACGCCCGCATCCGCGACCTGCTGCGTCGCTACCTGACGCAAGAAGGCTTTGAAGTCCTGCTGGCCGAAGACAGCCGCTCGCTCAACAAGCACCTGACCCGCGAAACCGTGGACCTGATGGTGCTGGACCTGATGCTGCCGGGCGAAGACGGCCTGACCATCTGTCGCCGCCTGCGCGCCGCCAGCGACAACACCCCCATCATCATGCTGACCGCCAAGGTCGAAGAGGTCGACCGCATCGTCGGCCTCGAAGTCGGCGCCGATGACTACCTGGCCAAGCCCTTCAACCCGCGCGAGCTGCTGGCCCGCATCAACGCCGTGCTGCGCCGCCGCCCGGCGCTGGAAGCCCCCGGCGCGCCTTCGAAGGAACCGATGACGGTGACCTTCGGCCCCTTCGAGTTCGACCTGGCCCAGCGCCGCCTGGCCCGCGACGGCGAGGTGCTGCCCCTGACCACGGGCGAGTTCTCCATGCTCAAGGCCCTGGTGCGCCACCCGCGCCAGCCGCTCTCTCGCGACAAGCTGGCGCAGCTGGCCCGTGGCCGCGATTTCGAGCCCTTCGACCGCAGCCTCGATGTGCAGATCTCGCGCCTGCGCAAGCTGCTGGAGACCGACCCGACCCAGCCGCGCTACATCCAGACCGTCTGGGGCGTGGGCTATGTCTTCGTGCCCGATGAAGCGAACTGATAGCCTGATGCCTTGATCGCCCAGCGACCGGACCTCATGCCCAAACCAGAGTTCGCTCTGAACCTCTTCTGGCGCACCTTTGCCCTGCTGGCCCTGCTGCTGGCCGGCGGCGTGCTGGCCTGGCAACAGACCTTCAAGGTGCTGGAGGCCGAGCCGCGCGCGCTGCAGGCCGCGCAGCAACTGGCCGGCCTGGTCAACCTCAGCCGTGTGGCACTCGAGGGCAGCGATGCCATCAACCGCGTCACCACGCTCAAGTCCCTGGCCCGCAGCAACACCGTGCAGGTGCGCGTGGCCGAGGACACCGACCGCTGGCAGCCCTACGACATCAACACCTTCGCCCGCCGCCTGGTGACCGAGCTGCGCCAGAGCCTGGGCCCGGACACCGTGGTGGCGCGCAGCGTCAACGAGGATGAAGGCCTGTGGGTGCGCTTCAGCATCGGCCCCGATGCCTACTGGCTCAAGACCAGCGCTGCACCGGTCTCGGTCAGCCTTTCGGGCAAGGGCTGGTGGCTGGTGATTGCCCTGATCGCCAGCGTGCTCGGCTCGGCCGCCATCACCCGCTTGATCAACCAGCCCCTGCGCGCGCTCAGCGAGGCAGCCCACCGCATCCGCGAGGGCGAGTACGACTCGCGCCTGGACGAAACCACCCGCACCAGCGAGATCCGCGACGTCAACACCGGCTTCAACCGCATGGCGCGCGAGCTGGCCAAGGTCGAGGAAGACCGTGCGGTGATGCTGGCCGGCATCTCGCACGACTTGCGCACGCCCCTGGCCCGCCTGCGCCTGGAGGCCGAGATGAGCGTGCCCGATGAGCAGGCGCGCCAGTTCATGGCCCAGGACATCGACCAGCTCGATGCCATCATTCACAAATTCATGGACTACGCCCGGCCCAACGAGCTGCGACGCGAACCGCTCGAGCTGGCCGCCCTGGTGGAGCGCGAGGCCCACGCCTTCCGCTGGCCCGACCAGATCCGCATCGCCGTGGCCCTGCCCTCGGGCACCAAGGTGTGGGCCGACGAAACCGAGCTGGCGCGTGTGCTGCTCAATCTCTTCGAGAACGCACGCCGCTATGGCCATGCACCCGATGTGCCGGCCTTGGTGGAGGTGACCTGCACGCAGAGCGGCCCTTGGGTCACCCTGCAGGTGCGCGACCACGGCCCCGGTGTGCCGGCCGACATGCTGGCCCGGCTGACCACGCCCTTTTTCCGCGGCGACGCGGCGCGCACGGCGGCCAACGGTGCCGGCCTGGGCCTGGCCATCGTTGAAAAATCGGTGCTGCGCCTGGGCGGGCAGCTGCGCATCGGCAATGCTGTGGACGGCGGGCTACAAACCCTGATCCGCCTGCAGCGCGCGAGCTGAGAGCTTGTGAATTTTCTACTGCGCGGCTGCCATGCGTCGTTGGTCCGGTGCTCGGAATCCTCACGTACAGCAAGTACGTTCCGGTTCCTGTGCTCCGTCCGCCTAGCCTGACAACCGCTCGCGACAAAAATTCTCAAGCTCTGAGCCGTTCAGCCAGCGGCCAGCAGGCAGACCGCCCGCGTCTCGATCGCCTTGCCCTCACCCACCGGGCCCATTTTCTCGGCCGTCTTGGCCTTCACATTGACGCGCGCCAGTTCAATGCCCAGCACCTCGGCCAGGCGGCTGCGCATGGCCAGGATGTGCGGCGCCATCTTCGGCGCTTGCGCGACGATGGTGCTGTCCAGGTTGACGATCTGCCAGCCGGCAGCACGCACCTGCCGGTAGGCCTCGGCCAGCAGCACCATGGAATCGGCACCCTTGAATTCCAGCGCCGTGTCGGGGAAGAGCTTGCCGATGTCGCCCAGGGCGGCCGCGCCCAGCAAGGCGTCGGTGATGGCATGAGCCAGCGCATCGGCATCCGAGTGGCCGAGCAGGCCGTGGCTGTGCGGGATGGTCACGCCGCCCAGCACCAGGGGCCGGCCTTCGACCAGGGCATGGGTGTCCCAGCCTTCACCGATGCGCAGCGGCGGCAAGGTGGCGGGGGACGGGGCGGCAGCAGCATTCAGGGACATGACGAGTGGGCACAAGGCCGGCAAAGAGTTCCAATGCGGGCGAGCTTAGCGCATCGCCTGGGCCGCTTGGCCGGCGTTCCAGCCTGTGCCGCGCCTCCGCACCGCCCCCGGGGCGAGGCTGGCGGCCTGACGCGCTATCGTTCGCCCCGCCGCACGTTTTTCTTCCAGCTTCGAACGCTCGACCACCCATGCCCTTGCTGCCGCCTCGCCTGATCTGCTTGACCCTGGCCCTGGCTCTGGCCGTCCCGTGCACCGATGCCGGCGCGCAAACCGTGCTGCCAGGCGACCCGCTGGTCACGCCGCAGCGGCCCGATGGCCAGCGTCCCAAGATCGGCCTGGTGCTGTCCGGAGGCGGTGTGCGCGGCCTGGCCCATATCGGCGTGCTGAAGGTGTTGCAAGAATTGAAAGTGCCCATCGATCTGGTCGTGGGCACCAGCATGGGCGCCGTGGTCGGCGGGGCCTACGCCTCAGGCCGCAGCATCGAGGAGCTGGAGGAGTTTGTCGAGCACACCGACTGGCCCGCCGTGCTGGCCGACCGGCCGCCACGCCAGAACCTCAGCTACCGCCGCCGAGAAGAGGACCAACTGATCCCCTCACGCCTGGAGCTGGGTGTGGACCCACGCGGCGGCCGCACCACCCTGCCGCCATCAGCCGCCGGCAACAGCGCGCTCGAGGCGGCACTGGAAAGCCTGGTGCGCGGCGAGCAGGCCGAAACCCCGATCAGCCGCCTGCGCCTGCCCTTCCGTGCCCTGGCCACCGACCTGCTCAATGGCGATCTGGTCGAGATGGTGGACACGCCGCTGTTCCTGGCCATGCGGGCCTCGATGGCGGTGCCGGGCGTCTTCTCGCCGGTGCGCGTCAACGGACGGGCGGTGGTGGACGGCGGCCTGGTGCGCAATCTGGGCGTCGATGTGGCGCGCAAGATGGGGGCGGACATCATCATTGCGGTCAACGTCGGCTCGCCCTTGCTGGAAGAACGCGAGATCACCAGTGCGGTCGGCGTGGCCAACCAGATGCTGCAGATCCTGACCAACCAGAACGTCGCCCACTCGCTGCGCGAGCTCAAAAGCGTGGACGTGCTGATCGATCCGGACATGAGCAACCTCGGCTTCATGGACTTCAGCCGCTTCACGGAGGCCATCTCTTCCGGCCACCGCGCCGCCCTGGCCGCGCACGAGCGCCTGGAGCCGCTGAGTTTGGATGCCACGCAGTACGCCAGCTTCGAGCGCCAGCGCCTGCGCGTGCCCGAGCCGCTGTCACAGCTGCCCCTGCCCCTGGCCAGCCTGAGCATCGAGGGCACGCAGCGCAGCAACCCCAAGGCCTTGCGCGAAGAGCTGGGCCTGCAGCTGGGCCGGCCTACCAGCCCGGACGACATCAAGCGCGCCACCGCCGCCCTCTACGGACTGGGCGACTTCGAGCGCATTGACGCCCAAGTCACCGACAAAGACGAGCAGCGCCACCTGACCCTGCATGTGCAAGAGGCCGAGTGGGCGCACAACCGCCTGCGCTTCGGTCTCAGCCTGCAAAGCAATTTCGGCGACACCAACCGTTTCAGCATCAGCGCCATGCATGTCAGCACCTGGTTGAACAACTGGGGCGCCGAGCTGCGCACCTTCGCCAGCCTGGGCGAAGACCGGGGCCTGTCACTCGATCTGATCCAGCCGCTCGGCGCCGGCTCGCCCTGGTACCTGAACCTGGGCAATCAATTCGGCGCCAGCAATTTCGACGACTACGACAGCATGGGCCGGCGCCGCCTGCGTGGCACCAACGAACATGTGCTGTCGCAGTTGGCGATCGGCCGCCGCCTGTCCAACTGGGGTGATATGCGGCTGGGCCTGGTGCGTTTGTCGGGCAGCAACCGGGTGCTGATCCCCGAGCCCGAGGTGCCCAGCGCGGTCAAGGTCACGGCCCGCGCAGTCTTGGCCGAACTGAGCGCCGACACGCTCGATTCGCTGGCCTTCCCCAGCCGCGGCGTGCTGTTCAACGCCAGACTCCAGTACGTGACGGCCAACTCCGTCGGCGACGACCTGACCCTGCGCATGAGCGGGCTGGCGGCCTTCCGCGCCGGCAGCTGGGCTGGCCATGTCTACAGCGAATGGAGCCACGCGGCGCTGGGCGGCTCGGGCGGTAGCCTGGGCGGCTTCCTGCGCCTGTCCGGCACCACCGAAAACTCGCTGAGCGGCCGCACCACTGGCTTCGGGCGCCTGGTGATGGCCCGTCGCATCGGGGAGATGCCGATTGGCCTGGGCGGCACCATCCGGGCGGGCATGTCGATGGAGCTGGGCGGCATCATCCGCGACCGAGAAAACTTCGATCGCAGTCAGCTCAAACTGGCGGCCAGCGCCTTCATTGCATTCGACACCCGCTTCGGCCCCTTCTACCTGGGCGCGGGCAGCACGCGACGCGGCGACAGCTCGGCCTACCTCTTCCTCGGCCCGACCTGGTGATCGGGGCCCGGCGCGCCGGACCCCGCTGCAAAATCAGTCGGCCTTGACGCGGCGCATGGCCGTGAACTGCTCGAACTCCCAGGAACGCAGGCCCAGCAGCAAGGTGAAGCCGTCGCGCTCGGTGGGCTGCAGGCGCTGGTCGTCCTGGTGCAAACGCGCCAGTTCAGCGGCCAGCTGGCGGATCTTCTGCACCAGCTCCTGCGCGCTCGGGTTTGACAGACGGCCGTGCACGCACAGCAAGGCCTCGCCCTCGCCGTCAAAGCGGCCGGCGAAATAGTCGTTGACCACGTACTTGCGGAAGAAGTTCTGCACCGGGCCGTCGGGCAGCCAGTGGAAGGCGATGGACACCCGCATGCGGTAGCGGTTCAGCGGCTTGAGCTCGATCAGCTCCAGGCGATCGAGCTTGACCAGGTAGCGGATGCACTCGGTCTCGCTGATGGTGTAGGTCTCG
>NKIM01000002.1 GCA_002255955.1 Burkholderiales bacterium PBB2
ACTTCGATTTCGGCGCCTACGCCAAGGGCTGGAAGACCAGCACCGAGTACACCTTCGCCACCTATTTTCTGAACAGCTTTCTGATCACCATCCCGCGCATCGTCGTGACGGTGATTTCCTGCGTGCTGGTCGCCTACGCCTTCGCCCGCTTCGAGTTCTGGGGCAAGAAGCTGCTGTTCTCGGTGATGGTGGGCACCATGATGCTGCCGCTCATCATCCTGCGCCTGCCGCAGTACCTGGTGTTCAAGGAGGTGGGCTGGCTGGATTCCTACCTGCCCCTGATCGTGCCCTCGGCCTTTGCCACCGACACCTTCTTCGTCTTCATGCTGGTGCAGTTCCTGCGCGGCATCCCGCGCGACATGGAAGAGGCCGCGCAGATCGACGGCTGCAACGCCCTGCAGCTGCTCTGGCACATCATCGTGCCCCTGCTCAAGCCGGCCATCATCTCGGTCATCGTCTTCCAGTTCATCTGGACCATGAACGATTTCATGGGCCCGCTGATCTACCTCTCCACGGTCGAAAAATACCCGGTCTCGCTGGCGCTGAAGATGAGCATCGGCGCCACCGAAGAGGTCGAGTGGGCCAGCGTCATCGCCATCTCCGTGCTGGCCCTGGTGCCCTCGGTGACAGTGTTCTTCCTGGCGCAGAAGCACTTCATCGAAGGGGCGACTTCGAGTGGGGTGAAGGGATGAGCGACATGGCCGCTGCGCCGCAAGACCGGACGGGCAGGTGCCTGCTGAAGCGAAGTCAAGGAGGAGGCGCGGGCCGCAGGCCCGCGACGGGGGACATGAGCGGAAGCAGGCGCCTGCCTGTCCGGTCACCCAGCTCCTGCAAGAAAAAACACGAGACGGAGACACACACGTGGCCCACCTGAGCCTGAAGAAAATCGAAAAGGTCTACCCCAATGGCTTCAAGGCCGTGCATGGCGTGGACCTGGAAGTGCAGGACGGCGAGTTCATGGTCTTTGTCGGGCCCTCGGGCTGCGCCAAGTCCACGCTGCTGCGCATGATCGCCGGCCTGGAAACCATCTCGGGCGGCGAGCTGCAGATCGGCGGCCGGCGCGTCAACGATCTGGCGCCCAAGCAGCGCGGCATCGCCATGGTGTTCCAGAACTATGCGCTCTACCCGCATATGAAGGTGTACGACAACCTGGCCTTCGGCCTCAAGCTGGCGGGCACGCCCAAGGCCGAGGTCGACCAGCGCGTGCGCCAGGCCGCCCAGTTGCTGGAGATGGAGCATCTGCTGGACCGCTACCCCAAGCAGCTCTCCGGCGGCCAGGCCCAGCGCGTGGCCGTGGGCCGCGCCATCGTCAAGAAGCCCGAGGTCTTTCTCTTCGACGAGCCGCTCTCCAACCTGGATGCCAAGCTGCGCGCCTCCATGCGCGTGCGCCTGACCGAGCTGCACCGCACCCTGCGCGAATCGGGCCAGCCCGCCACCGTCATCTACGTGACCCATGACCAGGTCGAGGCCATGACCATGGGTCAGCGCATCTGCGTGCTCAAGGACGGCGTGATCCAGCAGGTGGACACACCCACCGCGCTCTACGACCGGCCGGCCAATGCCTTTGTGGCCAGCTTCATCGGCTCGCCCGAGATGAACATCCTCGAGGCCCAGCTGCAAGCCATCGGCGGAGATGCGGGCGAAGACGGCCTGGCCGTGCTGCTCGGCGGCCAGCGCCTGCCGCTGCCGCCGGCCAAGGCCGCACGCCTGCGCGGCCGCGCCGCCGCCATCAAGTTCGGCCTGCGGCCCGAACACATCAGCGCCCAGGCCCGGCCGCAGGGCGACAGCCTGGCCGTGCCGGCCACGCTGCGCTTCATGGAGCATATGGGCAGCGAAGTCTTCGTGCACCTGTCCATCGGCGACCAACCGCTGACCGCGCGCGTGCCGGCCGACCAGCTCAACGGCCTGGCCGACAAGCAACGCGGCGACAGCCACCTCTTTCATCTGCAGATGGCCTGCGCCCACCTGTTCGACGCCGACACCGGCGCGAACCTGCTGCTATGAAGCCCGCCCTGCTGCAACGGCGAACGGTGCTGGCCGCCGGCATGGCCAGTGCCGCGAGCAGCTTGCTGCCCGGCTGCTCGCCGAGCGCGCCGGACGCCCAGGCGCCAACCGTGCTGCGCTTCGCCTGGTGGGGCGGCGCCAGCCGTCATGAGGCCACGCTCAAGGCTGTGGCCGCTTTCGAGGCTGCGCACCCGGGCGTCAAGATCAAGTGCGAGTACATGGGTTTCAATGGGTATCTGGAGCGCCTGACGACCCAGATCGCCGGCGGCTCCGAGCCCGACCTCATGCAGATCAACTGGGCCTGGCTGGCCATGTTCTCCAAGCGCGGCAATGGCTTTGCCGACCTGCTGCAGCAGCGCCAGCACCTGGCCCTGGACCAGTTCGAGGCCGAAGACGTGCAGACCGGCATGGTGGCCGGCCACCTGAACGCCCTGCCGGTCAGCTACAGCGCCCGCGTGCTGCTCTGGAACCAGGCGGCGTTTGATCGCGCCAATATGCCCCTGCCCAAGACCTGGGACGAGCTCTTCGCCGCCGGCGCCCTGATGCGCGCCCGCCTGGGACCGCAGGCCTACCCGCTGGACGGCGAGCTCTACGACATGATGCTGCTGTCGCAAAGCTATGTGCAGCAGAAGCATGGCACGCCTTACGTCGACCCGGCCTCGCCGCGCGTGGCCATGGATTTCGCCGCCGCGCTGGACTGGGTGCGCACCTACCGCCGCCTGGTGGACGGCCATGTCGCCACGCCGCTGAAGCTGCGCGCCAGCCTGGGCGGCGCCGACAAGGCCACCGAGCAGCAGCAGGACTGGGTGGTCGGCAACTGGGCCGGCAACTACACCTGGGATTCGGTGATCGGCCTGCGCGCCGCCACCCTGGACAAGAAGCAGCGCCTGGTGCTGGGCGACT
Source organism: Burkholderiales bacterium PBB2 (assembly GCA_002255955.1). GTDB lineage: Bacteria > Pseudomonadota > Gammaproteobacteria > Burkholderiales > Burkholderiaceae_C > Paucibacter_A. The sequence continues at coordinate 2,908 of NKIM01000002.1, forward strand.
ACCCGACCCTGCCCGGCGCCAAGAACAGTGGCATGTTCGGCCGCCCCACCGTGATGCTGGCCGTGGGCCGCAACAGCAAGAACGCCGCGCTGGCCGCCGAGCTGCTCAGTTATCTGCTGACCAGCCGCGAGGCGGCGCTGATCCTGGGTCGCACCCGCGGCGTGCCCGTGGCCAAGGCCCAGGTCGAGGTGCTGCTGGCCGCCAAGAAGCTGCCGCCGCTGGAGCTGCAAGCGCATGAGCAGATCCGCCAGCAGCGCGCAGCCGGCCAGATCGCCCTCCCGGCACCCTTGTTCGAACATGCCCGCCTGCACAAATTCATGCGCGAGGTGTTCGAGACCATCGCCTACGGCAAGACCGGCGACGAAGACGCCGCGCGCCGCCTGATCACCGAGGGCAATGCCCTGCTGCAGCGCATCAAGTGACCCCGCCCCTGCCTGGAACGACCCGATGAAACGCACCGAACGCCAGCTCCACTTCACCGACTGCCCCCAGCTGCGCTTGAGCGCCAGCGAGGGCGGCCGCGTCACCCGCCTGACACCGACCGACATCACCTGCCATCGCAACTACTTCTATCAAAAGTGCTTCACGAATGACGGCCAGCGCCTGATCTTCGGCGCCGAGTTCGGCCCGGGCACGGACTGGAACTACCACCTGCTGGACCTGCAAAGCCAGGTCGCCACCCAGCTCAGCGAGGGTGCGGGTGAAAACACCTTTGGCGGCTTCCTCAGCCCCGACGACCGCCACCTCTACTTTGTGCGCGCCGAGCGCCAGCTGATCCGCCTGGACCTGGGCGACCTCAGCGAGGAGGTGGTCTACAACGTGCCCCAGGGCTGGGTGGGCTACGGCACCTGGGTGTCCAACAGCGCCTGCACGCAGATGGTGGGCATCGAGATCCATGCCGACGATTGGTTCCCCCTCTCCGACTGGCAGAAGTTCCACCAGATGTACCACGCGCAGCCGCGCTGCCGCCTGTTCCGCATCGACCTGGCCACCGGCGAGCGCCAGGTGATCCTGGAGAAGAAGGGCTGGCTCGGCCACCCGCAGTACCGCCCCTTCGACGACCACACGGTGGCCTTCTGCCACGAGGGCCCGCACGACCTGATCGACGCCCGCATCTGGTTCATCAACGAGGACGGCAGCGGCCTGCGCTGTGGCCGCGAGCACGAACCGGGCGAGAGCATCACGCACGAGTTCTGGGTGCCCGACGGATCGTCCATGATGTTTGTCTCCTACCTGGAAGGCCAGACGGACCGCTGGATCTGCTCGCTCGACCCGGTGACGCTGGAGAGCCAGCGCCTCAGCGCCATGCCACCCTGCTCGCACCTGATGAGCAATGGCGACGGCAGCCTGCTGGTGGGCGACGGCAGCGGCACGCCCACCGATGTGGCCAACACGCGCGGCCACGAGATCCAGAACGACCCCTTTCTCCACCTCTTCGACCTGCGCGCCGGAAGCACCCGGCCCATCGCCCGGCACAACAGCTCCTGGCGCGTGCACAAGGGCAACCGCCAGGTCACCCACCCGCACCCCTCGTTCACGCCCGACCAGCGCCAAGTGCTGTTCAGCTCGGACGCCGAGGGCGAGCCGGCGCTGTATTTGGCTGATCTGGAGTGAAGGTATTACGTATGGGTCAACGTGCAATTGCACTGGCCCTTGCCTTGCTGGCCGGCAGCGGGCAGGCCAACCCTGAGCTGCGTCCGCAGCTGAGCGAAGGCCAGGCCCGGCTGCACACCCGCGCCGCCCTGCTCGCGGATTGGCAGCCCGCAGCGGCCGCGCCCCTCGCCGAGCTGCCCGCCCATTTCAGCGTGGCGGCCGACGGCAGCGGCAGCCACCGCAGCCTGCAAGCGGCCATTGATGCCCTGCCCTCGCGCAGCGCAGCATCCGTGGCCGGTGCACCGGCGCGCTACTTCATCCGCCTGGCGCCGGGCCGCTACGTCGAGAACGTCTGCATCCACGACAAGCCGCCGCTGACGATCTACGGCGCCGGCCGCGAGCCCGGCGCAGTGCGCCTGGTGGCCGGCCGTTTTGCCGCCCAGCAGCGCGAAGCCGGCAGCGCCTCGCCCTGCTTTCCAGCCAGCAGCGCGCCCCGCCACGGCACGGCCGGCAGCGCCAGCGTGGCGGTGTTCAGCGACGAGCTGACGCTGCGCCATCTCAGCATCGTCAACAGCGCCATGGACGGCGTGCGCGCTGGCCAGGGCTACCCGCCCGAGGTGGGCGAGGGCGGCGGCGCCCAGGCCGTGGCCTTGATGACGCGCGGTGACCGCATCGAGCTGGACCGGGTTCAGCTCTGGGGCCATCAGGACACCTTCTATGCCAGCCGCCGTCAGGGTGAGGGCCTGAGTCGCGTCTGGGTGCATGACAGCCTGATCGCCGGCGATGTCGATTTCATCTTCGGCGATGCCCGCCTGCTGCTGGAGCGCTGCACCGTACTCAACCGCGCCGGGCGGCGCACGCCGGGCGAGGGCGGCATCGTGCTGGCGCCGAGCACGGCCACGAACGAGCCCCTCGGTTTCATCGTGCGGGACAGCCGCTTCCTGGCCGAAGCCGGCCTGGCGCCAGGCAGCGTCTGGCTCGGCCGCGCCTGGGACCAGGGCGTCGCCAAGGGCGAGTGGCGCGCCAGCCCCTCGGCACCGAATGGCCTGGCCGTGGTGCGCGAGAGCCGCATCGGCGCCCACATCCACGCCCGGCGCGAGGGCGTCTGGGGCCCCTCCACCGCGCGCCGGCCACACCAGACCGAGGGCGAGGCCGCCAACCGCCTGTTCGAACACCGCAACCAGGATCTGCCATGAAGCCCCTCCGCCGCAGCCTTCTTCTCATCCTGCCGGCCTGCAGCTTGATCGCTTGCAGCGTCCCGCCGGTCGAGCGGCCCAGCACCGAACTCAGCCCCTGGGCCCGCAGCGTGCTGGCGCCTGGCGACGGCTGGGCCTCCTTGAACGGCGGCACGCGCGGTGGCGCCGATGCCTCCGCGGCCGATGTGTTCACCGTCCGCAGCCGCGGCGAGCTGCTGGCGGCATTGGCCGGCCCGGCCCGGCCGCGCATCATCCAGGTGCGCGGGCGCATCGACCTCAGCGCCGATGCCCAGGGCCGGCCGCTGCAGGAAGAGGACTTCCGCGACCCGGCCTTCAGCTGGCCCGCTTACGAGGCGGCCTACGCCCCGGCCACCTGGGGCAAGACGCCACCGAGCGGGCCGCAGGAAGAGGCGCGGCTGCGCTCGGCACGCCGGCAATCGGCCCACACCACGGTGCGCATTCCTTCCGACACCACCCTGGTCGGCCTGGGCCCGGAGGCCGGCTTCAAGAACGGCATGCTGCTGCTGGACGGGGTGCAGAACATCATCGTGCGCGGCCTGCATTTCTCCGATGCCTACGATTTCTTCCCCGCCTGGGACCCCAAGGACAATGCCAGCGGCGAGTGGAACTCCGAGTACGACAACCTCTCGCTACGCGGGGCGCGGCGGGTCTGGGTGGACCATTGCACTTTTGACGACGGCGAGCGCCCCGACCGCGCCGAGCGCTGGGCCCTGGGCCGGCCCATGCAGCACCACGATGGCCTGCTGGACATCACCCAGCAATCCGATCTGGTGACGGTCAGCTGGAGCCATTTCCGCGACCACGACAAGACCCATCTGATCGGCAGCAGCGACAGCCGCAGCGAAGACGTCGGCCATCTGCGCGTCAGCTTCCACCACAACCACTGGGAACGCACCCAGGCGCGCACCCCGCGTGTGCGCTACGGTCAGGTACACCTCTACAACAATCTGTTCAGCGTGCCGGACCTGAAAGCCTATGACTACAGCATCGGCGTGGGCGTGCAGTCGCGCATCCTCAGCGAGGCCAATGTCTGGCGCAGCGCGCCGGGCCTGTCGAGCCGGCAGCTGGTGAAGTGGTGGAAGGGCCAGCATTTCGCCGACCGCGGCTCCTTGCACAACGGCCAGCCGGTGGACCTGCTGGCCGAGCTGCGCGCGGCCAACCCGGGCGTGGTGATTTCCGCCGACCTGGGCTGGCAGCCGGTGCTGGCGGCGCCGGTCGAGCCGGCCGAGCAGGTCGAGGCCCGAGTTCTTGCTGGGGCCGGGGCCGGGCTAGCCCGGTAGAGCGCAAACGCCAAGCCGTGGACAATCCACTTCAAATGAAACACCAGCCCGGGGAAAACAAAACAATGGATGACGATTCAGTCGACAGCGGCGGCAAGCAGCCCGAATCGGTGGCCGCGGTGCTCAAGGTGTTTGCCATCCTGCAAGCCCTGTCCGAGCGCAGCGAAACCGGCATCTCCGAGCTGTCGGTGCGCCTGGCCATGCCCAAGGCCACGGTCTACCGTTTCCTGCAGACCATGATGACTCTGGGCTATGTGCGCCAGCAGGCCGACAGCGAGCGCTACGGCCTGAGCATGAAAGCCTTCGAGCTGGGCGCCAAGGCACTGCAGTACCCCGACCTGGTGGACCTGGCCAAGCACCACATGCAGATGCTGGCCGACAAGACCGGCGAGACCGTGCACCTGGGCACCTTGATCGACAGCGAGATCATCTATGTGCACAAGATCGACTCGCGCCACACCCTGGGCATGTATTCCAAGATCGGCCGCCGCGCGCCCTTGCACTGCACCGCCATCGGCAAGGTGCTGATGGCCTGGGAACACCCGGAGCGGCGCGAGCGCATCCTCGACGGTGCCGAGTTCAAGCGTTTCCGCGACAAGACCATCGTCGAGCGCGGCCCCTATCTGGCCGAGCTTGAGCGGGTGCGCGCCCAAGGGTACGGCGAAGACCGCGAAGAGTTCGACGACCACATCCGCTGCCTGGGCATCCCCATCTTCGACCGGCTGAACCAACCGATCGCGGGCATGAGCATTTCCTTCCCGACCTTCCGCTACGACGAGGAGAAGGCGCCGGAGATCATCGCCATGCTGACGGCCGCCAGCCGCGACATCTCGACCCGGCTGGGCTGCACCAAGTTCCCGCTGGACCCGCCGGCAGCAGCCGGCCGCGGCTGAAACGGCTGACTTACTTGCCGTAAGGCCACTGGGCCTTGCGCGTCGGCGCTTTCACGCCCTTGCCCTGGGCGGCCCACTGCTTGTAGGCCGTGGGTGTGAGTTCGCGCTTCATCAGCTGCACCAGCTCGCCCTGACCCAGACCATGCTCCATCAGCACCTTGCTGTAGGGCGGGAGATCGGTCCAGGCGGTGGCGATGACGCGCTTGATTTCTTCAGCGCTGAGACGGGGGATGGGTTTGGCCATGGCGCGATTGTCCCTTGCTTGGGCCCGGTTCAGTGGCCGGCGAAGTCGACCAAAGTAAACAAAGGCAGCCCGGCCGCCCGCAACTGGGCTGAACCGCCCAGCTCCGGCAGGTCGACGATGGCGCCGCACTCCACCACCTCGGCGCCCAGGCGCTGCAGCAGCTTGGCGCCGGCACCCATGGTGCCACCGGTAGCGATCAGGTCGTCGATCAGCACCACACGCTCGCCCGGGCGCACCGCATCGGTGTGCATCTCGACCGTGGCGCTGCCGTATTCCAGCTCATAGGTTTCTTCCACCGTGGTGAAGGGCAGCTTGCCTTTCTTGCGGATGGGGATGAAGCCGATGTTCAGCTCGTAGGCCAGCACCGAGCCGATGATGAAGCCGCGCGCATCGAGCCCGGCGATGGCATCGGGCTTGAGGTCGAAATAGCGGTGCACGAACTGGTCGATCAGCACCCGGAACACCCGCGGGTTGGACAGCAGAGGCGTGATGTCGCGGAACTGCACGCCAGCGCTGGGCCAATCGGGCACGGTGCGGATGTGGCTGCGCAGGTAGTGACCGATGGCGGCATCGGCGGCAGAAGTGGGCATGGCAGGGGGTTCCGAGGGGCCGGAACGAAAGCAGACGGAAGCCCCGATGGTAGCGAGCCTGGACCGCAATGAGTCAGGCTCCGGGCTGGCTCGGGGCCGCCTCGCTGCGGCGGGCTCCGCTCAGGCCGCCCGCACCGCCGGGGCACAGACCAGGCGGGCCCGGCCGTTTTGCTTGGCGGCGTAGAGCGCTGCATCGGACTGCTCGACCAGGCGCAGCGGGCTGGCATGGGCCTCGGCCACGCCCGCGGCCAGGCCGATGCTGAGGCTCAGGCTGCGGCGCAGCGGCGAGGCGGCATGCTCGATGGCGGCCAGGCGCAGGCTGTCCAGGCAGCGCTGGGCCAGGGTTTGCGCCTGCGCCAGGTCGGTGTCGGGCAGCAGCAGCACGAACTCTTCGCCGCCGAAGCGGCAGACCGTGCCGCCGCTGCGCCCCACGCAGGTGTGCAGCAGCTCGGCCACGCGGCGCAGGGTCTCGTCACCGGCGATGTGGCCGTAGTGGTCGTTGTATTGCTTGAAATGGTCGATGTCGACCATCACGCAGGCGAGGCTGTGGCCTTCGTTGGCGCTGTTCAGCCATTCCTGCTGCAGCAGGTGGTCGAAATGGCGGCGGTTGCCCACGCCGGTGAGGCCATCGGTGGTGGACTGGCGGGCCAGCTGGGCATTGGCCAGTTGCAGGGCCACCTCCTGGCGCTTGCGCTCGCTCAGGTCGGTGATGATGCAGACGAAGCGGTGGGTGGTGTCGGTGCGCACCTCGGCCATGTTCAGCTGCAGGGTCAGTTCTTGCCCATCGCGGCGGCGCGTGGTCAGCTCGCGCGGCTCGCCCAGCAGCTCGGCCGGGCTGGCGCCCATGCAGATGCCGAACAGCAGGTCGATGTGGCTGCCGCGCAGCTCGGCGGCGCTGAAGCCAAAGAGGCGCTCGCCCGCGGGGTTGAGCTCCAGCACATGGCCTTCGGTGTCCAGGGTCAGCACGCCATTCGGCGCCGCGCGCACAAAGGCTTGCAGATGGGCCTGGCTGGCGGCCAGGCGCTGCTGCTCCAGGATCAGGTCGCTGACGTCCAGGCGCACGCCGACCATGCCGCCCGAAGGCGTGCGGCGCTCGAAGATGCGCAGCCAGCGGCCATCGCTGAGACGCTGCAGCAAGGCCTCCTGGCCGCGCGCACGGTCGGCAAAGCGCTGGGCCAGCCATTCCTCCTCGCGGCCCACGGCGGCCGGGATGGCGCCTTCGCGCACCGAGCGGCGCACCAGCTCCTCGAAGCTGGCGTGGCGCTGGAAGTCCGGCACCATATGCGGGTAGTTGGCGGCCAGCTGCTGGTTGTAGGCAACCAGGCGGTCGTCGGCATCGAAGATCTCGACGCTGGCCGGCAGGGCATCGATGGCCTCGGCCAGGCTGCGGTTGGCAGCGCGGATGCGCTCGCGGGCGCGGCGCAGGGCCAAGGTGGCCAACAGGGCCAGGACCAGGTTGAAGCCCAGGCTCAGCTCGGCCAGGCCGGGCAGCCAGCGCGGGTCGGGCTCGCTGGCCTGGTCGACCCAGAACACGCCCAGCTGCAAAGCCAGGGCCAGCACGACGGTCAGGGGCAGCCAGCGGATGGCGGCATCGGGGTTGTAGGACTTCATGGGAGGGCGCAGCGTACCCAGGCCCGCCCGCAGCGCCCAGCCCACCCTTGGGGGGCCGGGAAAACCCGGGGCCGCGGCCCCAACCCGGGCTCAGCAGCCGCGCGTCACCGGCATGTCGGGCGCGGGCGACTGGGGCTGGAGGTAGCGCGCCAGCTCCAGCTTGGCCAGGGCGTTGCGGTGCACCTCGTCCGGGCCATCGGCCAGGCGCAGGGTGCGCTGGTGGGCCCACATCATGGCCAGGGGCGTGTCCTCGCTGACGCCCATGCCGCCGAACACCTGCATGGCCCAGTCGATCACCTGCAAGGCCATGTTCGGAGCGACGATCTTGATCATGGCGATCTCGGCCTTGGCGCCCTTGTTGCCCACGGTGTCCATCATGTAGGCGGCCTTGAGGGTCAGCAGCCGCGCCTGTTCGATGCGGCAGCGGGCCTCGGCAATGCGCTCCTGCGTGACGGTCTGCTGGGCCAGGGTCTTGCCAAAGGCCACGCGCTGGGCGGCGCGCTGGCACATCAGCGCCAGCGCCCGCTCGGCCGCGCCGATGCTGCGCATGCAGTGGTGGATGCGGCCGGGGCCGAGGCGGCCCTGGGCGATCTCGAAACCGCGGCCTTCGCCGAGCAGGATGTGGTCCAGCGGCACGCGCACATCGCGCAGCTCGATTTCCATATGGCCATGCGGCGCATCGTCGTAGCCGAACACGCTGAGCGGGCGCTTGACCGTGATGCCGGGGGTGTCGGCCGGCACAAGAATCATCGATTGCTGGGCATGGCACTCGGCCGCGGGGTCGGTCTTGCCCATGACGATGTAGACCGCGCAGCGCGGATCCCCGGCACCCGAGGACCACCATTTGCGGCCGTTGATGCGGTAGTGATCGCCCTCGCGCTCGATGCGGCATTCGATATTGGTGGCGTCGCTGGAGGCCACCTCGGGCTCGGTCATCAAAAAGGCCGAGCGGATCTCGCCGCGCAGCATGGGCTCCAGCCAGCGCGCCTTCTGAGCCTCACTGCCGTAGCGCTCCAGGGTCTCCATATTGCCGGTGTCGGGCGCCGAGCAGTTGAAAACCTCGGCTGCCCAGGACACCCGGCCCATGATTTCGCACAGGGGTGCGTATTCCAGATTGCTCAGCCCCTCGGGCGCGCGGCTGGAGCGCGGCAGGAAGAGATTCCACAGCCCGGCGGCGCGCGCCTCGGCCTTGAGCGACTCCACCAGGCGGGTGGGCTGCCAAGCGTTGCCGGCGCGCCGGTTGGCCTCGATCTCGGCAAAGAACTCGCGCTCGCGCGGTTCAATATGGCGCTCGAAAAACTCCTGCAAACGGCTTTGCAGGGCCAGAACCTTGGGGCTGTGATCGAAATGCATCGGACATCCAGACGCGGCAGGTGGCGAAGCTGCCAGTGTCCCCCAGGGCCGGCCTCCCGGCCTGTCCCCGAGGTGCCACGCCCGGCGGTGCGGGCATAGCATAAAAGACACATGTCCCCGGACAAGACAAGTTTCAGCCCGCTCTGTTACCGTGCGCGATTGCACAGAGGGTGATCGGGGACACACAGCATGAACAGCCAAACCAACAAGCGTCTGGAGCAACTGAGCGCGGCTGACTTGTTGGGCATACGCCGCGGCATCGAGAAGGAAAGCCTGCGCGCCCGCCCGAACGGCCAGCTGGCACTCACCCCCCACCCGGCGGCCCTGGGCTCGGCCCTGACGCACCCGCACATCACCACCGATTTCAGCGAATCCCAGGTCGAGCTGATCACCGGCGTGCACGCCGGGGTCGAGTCTTGCCTGCAGGAGCTGACCGAGGTGCACCAGGCCGTCTACCAGACCCTGCACGAAATGAGCTGCTGCGGCCAAAGCAGCGAGGAGGAGCGGCTCTGGGTCGGCTCCATGCCCTGCGGCCTGCCCACCGACGAGACCATCCCCCTGGGCCGTTATGGCCACTCCAATGTCGGCCGCAGCAAGAGCGTCTACCGCATGGGCCTGGGCCAGCGCTACGGCCGGCGCATGCAGACGATTTCGGGCATCCACTACAACTGGTCCCTGCCCGGCGTCAGCAGCGAGCAGTACTTCGCCCTGATCCGCAATTTCCGCCGCCACTCCTTTTTGCTGCTGTATCTCTTCGGCGCCTCGCCGGCCCTGTGCTCCAGCTTTGTGCAAGGGCGCCAGCATGAGCTGCAGTCGCTGGGCGGCGGCTCGCTCTATATGCCGCATGGCACCTCGCTGCGCATGGGCCGCCTGGGCTACCAGAGCGACGCGCAGGCTTCGCTGGCGGTCAGCTACAACAGCCTGGAGAGCTATGCCGCCTCGCTGCAGGACGCGCTGACCCGGCCCTATCCGGCCTATGAGGCCATCGGCGTGCAGAACCCCGGCGGCGACTACAACCAGCTCAGCACCAGCCTGCTGCAGATCGAGAACGAGTTCTACGGCACCATCCGCCCCAAACGCGTGATCCGCTCGGGCGAGCGCCCCCTGCATGCGCTGCGCGAACGCGGCGTCGAGTATGTGGAGGTGCGCTGCATGGACCTCGACCCCTTTGTGCCGGTGGGCATTGCCGCCCCGACCGTGCGCTTCCTGGACGTCTTCCTGCTGCACTGCCTGCTCAGCGACAGCCCGCCGGACACGCCCGAAGAAATCCGCGCCCTGGGCCAGAACCAGCACCTGGTGGCCGCCCGCGGCCGCGAGCCGGGCCTGCGCCTACAAACCCCGGACGGCGGCAGCCGCACGCTGCAGGATTGGGGCACCGAGCTGCTGGACGGCTGCGCGCCCATGGCCGCCGCGCTCGACGCCGCCCATGGCGGCCACGACTACCGCGACGCCCTGGCCGCCGCCCGCCGCACCCTGGCCGAACCCGACAGCACCCCCTCAGCCCGCGTGCTTGCCACCATGGCGCGCAGCTTCGATGACTCCTACATCGGCTTCATCCGCCAGCAGTCCGAGGCCACCCGTGCCCAGCTGCTGGACCTGCCCTACAGCGCCGAACTGGCCCAACGCTTTGCCGCGCAAGCGGCCGAATCCCTGGCCGAACAGACGCGCATCGAGCAGGCCGACACCCTGCCCTTCGAGACCTACCGCCAGCAGTACCTGGCGCCGGAGCGGATGGAGGTTTGAGCCAATTCGATCCGGCGGGCCTGGCCCGGCTCCGGCGCCAGCGGCGCGACCCGGATCAGGGATTCAGGCTTTTGGCCAATCCCCTGGCCACCGAATTGGCCAAGGCTACGCCCAGAACAACGTAGATCGTCAGCACTAGCAAGGTCGTTTTGATGGGCTCAGACACACGATGCTCGACCTGACGCATCTCTGACCAGGGCACGCGGCGGACTTCACCGCTGGCACCCAACCGGCCGCTCAGCGCGTCTTTGTCAGTGGCGGTGACCTGTAACTTCAGTTGTTCCCCTGAACTCAAAACGACAGTGACTTGGTCGTTGACGGAAAGCGCCGGGCGCTGCGTTTCAGGCATTTCCATGGTGATCGGCGTCAGCTGCAGGCTGCTGCATGCGGTCATGCAAGCGCAAGACAGGACCAAGACGGTCCTCTTGAATCCATCGTTCATGGTGAGACTCCCTCTAATTTCATGAATCAGCGGGCCATCACCGGATGCACCCGCATGCCTTCACCCCTAGACTGCGAGCGGCATGCAGTATCCACACCATCGGAACTTTTGAGAATCACCCTTCGTGGGTGGTTTCACACCCGATCCGAAGCGAAACCGCTCAAGGTAGGCGCAACTCCGCAATCTGCCAGCGGAACAGGCCCTGGCGGTGCAGCACCAGCTCGACCGGTTCTTCGTCTTCGCCGGCCTGGCGGATGCTGAAGACAAAGCGCTGCGGGTGCTCGTAGCCCATACGCGTTTCCACGCGCGGGCGGGCGCCTGAGCCCTCTGCTGGAGGCTGCGGCAGGGCCGCGCTGGCCGGTGGCACGCCTTGCACCAGGCGCGCCAGACTGGCCGGCGTGATCAAGGCCTCGACCATGGGGCCGAGCAGGGCGCCCGCCACGGCTGCGCCCATGGCCCGGGCCGGGCTGGGCGGCTGCGTGCGATCGCTGGCGGAGGCGAGCAGGCGCTCGTGCACCCCTTGCTTGACGCTGGCGCGCAGGCTGGGAAAGTCGACCCAGGCCGCCAGCCCCGCGCCATCGCGCTCGCGTGCGGCCTCACGGATCTGCATCAAGGCCAGGTAGGGGCTGGCATACAGGGCCAGGCCGGCCAGGGCCAGCGCGCCCAGCAGCCAGTGCTTGGGTTTGAAGCGCTTGAAGCTCATGCGGCACCCATCCTCAGCGCTGGGCCAGCGCCAGGCGCAGGCCAAAACCCAGGAAGACGGCACCGATCGCGCGGTTCAGCCAGCTCACCACGCGCGGGCTGGCCGTGATGCGGCGGCTGGCCTGCGCCGTGCTCCAGGCCAGGAAATGGCACCAGAGCATGCCGTTGAGATTGAAGACCAGGCCGAGGAAGACAAAGGCCAGCGGCTTGCTCGGCGCATCGGCCGCAATGAACTGGGGCACAAAGGCCAGGAAGAACAAGGCCACCTTGGGGTTGAGCATATTGGTCAGCAGGCCCTGCAGATAGATGCTGCGCAGGCTTTGCTGTGGCGGCAGCGTCGCGGCGGCTTCGCGGGGGCCCTCGGCCGCGGCGCGGCGGAGCAGCAGGCTCAGCCCGATGTAGACCAGATAGGCCGCGCCCAGCAGCTTGACCAGGCCGAAGGCCCAGCTCGACGCCGCCATCAGCGCCGACAGGCCCAGCGCTGCCGCCAGCACATGCACCAAGGTGCCGCTGCCCACGCCCAGCGCCGCAGCCGAACCGGCCCGAAAGCCCTGGCTGGCGCTGCGGGCCATGATGAGCAGGGAATCCGGCCCGGGCGCGATATTGAGCAGCAGGCCCGAAATGATGAACAGGGTCAGGTCTTGCGTGCCAAACATGGGGATCACCGCGCTCCAGAACACCGAGAGAAGAGAAAAGAAGAGAAGGGCCAGCTTAAACCAGGGCCGGCGAGGCGCCAGAACTCACAGCAGATCAACCCCGCCCCAACGACTCATGCCCCAGGCGAAAGCCGCGAACAAAGCCACCGTCAGCACCAGGCTGCAGCCCAGGGCCGGCCAGAAGCCCCAACGGGCCAGCAGCCAGGGAAAGACCAGAAACATCGGCAGGGTCGGCAGCACATACCAGAAGGTGTAGCGCGCATGGTTGGCGATCTTCTCGACCGGCTGCTGCTCCAGCTGCAGCCACACCAGGCTCAGCACCGTGACCAAGGGCAGGGCGGCGACCAGCCCGCCCAGCTTGTCATTGCGCCGCGCAAACTCCGACACCGCCACCACCACGGCGGCGGTGAGCAGGTATTTGATCCAGAGCCAGCTGTTCATGCGGCCAGTGTAGGCGGCTGTTGGACGGGCCCGCCGCATGAACAAACCCTCGCTTCTTGCCACGATACTGCCGCCATGAACACCCTCCACCCAGCCCCAGCCCTGCTGCGCCAGGCCACGCGTGCCGACATCCCCGGCATGCACCGCGTGCGCCGCGCCGTGCGCGAGAACCCGCTCACCAGCGATGTGATCCGCGAAGAACATTACAACCCCGCCATCGAAGAAACCGGCCGTGGCTGGGTGATTGAAGACCAGGAAGGCGGCGAGGTTCTGGCCTTTGCCGTGGGCAATGCTCAGACCGGCAATATCTGGGCCCTGTTCGTGGACCCCGCCCACGAAGGCCGCGGCTTCGGCCGCCGCTTGCAAACCGAGATGGTCGCCTGGCTGTTCAGCCAGGGCCTGGAACGCCTGAACCTGGGCACCGCACCCGGCACCCGCGCCGAAGCCTTCTACCGCGCCACCGGTTGGACCTACCTGGGCATCGACGCGCATGGGGAGGCGAGCTTTGAGATGAGGCGGGGCTGAGGCCGGATGTCGCCGCTGCGGGTCTCAGCCCAAAGCCCTGTTGGGTGCAGATTGGCAGGGCCAAAGTGTCGCGCAACAGGGTCCACGGACGCATGCTCTCGGCGCTGCATGCTGGCTCAGCATACGGTCTTGCCCAATGGGGCACAGCTGCGGTGAGAATCTGTGCCCCGCAAGTGGATCGATTGCCCACACGCCAGGCAAGCCTCCCTCACGACCAGTTAGACCGCTATGGGCCCTTTGTTCTCCGCATTGCTTCTAGCCCTCTGTATGGCGCTTGCCTTTGTTGTGGCGTTCATGGTCGTTCGCTCTTGTCAGCCAAGATCGGTTGCTGTTCGATTTGCGCCCGTTTTCGTTGCTGGAGCAGCTATCGGTGGTGTCGTAACAGTCTTTGCACTCTCCTTCTTCACTCCTGACACCCTGGTGGTCCCTTGGCAGGTCATTGCATACTTGGCGGTGCTTGCCATTGGCGCTGTACTTGGTGGCGTCTTGCTGGTCATTCTCGGTATCAAATGTCGAGTTCTAACCCTCGAATCAAGTAGGCCGACGCAAGCGGCGTCGACATAGCTCCGCGTTTGACTCAAGACAGCAGCCCCGCCATGGCCTCCAAACTCGCGCTTGGATCTCGGATTCTGAAAGTCAACCATGCCGGCGAGCATGGCGCCATTTGCATCTACACAGGGCAAATCATCACCGCTCGACTGACTGCCCGAGACATGGTTGCCGAGCTGGAAGAGTTCAGGTCGCACGAACGACGACACAGGTCCATCTTCTGGTCGGAACTCGAGCGGCGCGGACATCGGCGCTGTCGCAGCTACTGGCTCTGTGCGCTTGGGGGCTTTGTGCTTGGCGTCGTGACCGGCCTGCTTGGCCGCAAGGCAATTGCAGCGACCACGGTCGCAGTCGAACGCGTCGTTCTAAGCCATCTGGAGCACCAGTTAGAGCTGCTGCAGGGAAAGGATGAAGCCGCCGTGGCGGCCATCTCTGCAATCGTCGAAGACGAGCGGCAGCATCACGATCACTCTGCGGCCCACTTGAGGGGCGGGCGACTCTGGCCGCAAGTGCTCTCGCCGATAGTTGCGGCCTCTACTGAGGCAGTCACATGGTTTGGCATGCGAGCGTGAGCCCTTAACAACTTGGACCGAAGCGCAAGAGGTCGTCCGTCAGTAGGAACTCGACCGCAAGTTGTAGACGATCCAAGGCGAGTCTGCTACTGACCCAGAGAGGCTGACCTTCGCGGATGGAAGCTCTGCGGCGCTGAGAACCCGTGGCCTCCACGAGGGTCGATTGCTCAAATGCTCGGCAGAATTCGTTAACGATCCGAATACAACGAAGTTAGGCCTCTCAACATACACCTTACAAATGGAGAATAAATGGCAACAGGAATGCATCAACCCGATTACGCCGCTTTTCACCGCTCCGTTTCCTTGGAGCTGTATTCGGTAAAGGACAGAATCCGCAACCTCGTTCGACACTGGGTAACCGACGGCGAATCAAAAGAGGTTGCACTGCGAAGCGTATTGCGCCGCCACCTTCCAGCATCCGTGATAGTCGGAAGAGGATTTATCGTCACGCCAGACGCCAGTTCAACTCAAATCGACATACTTATCGTCGACGCAAGTAAGCCAACTCTTTTCAAGGATGGTGATTTGCTAATCGTGACCCCAGACGCCGTAAGGGGGGTCATCGAAGTGAAGACTGAACTACGCGCTAGAGGCTCAGTTGCTGACGCCTTGAAAAAATTATCAGAAATCGAAGACATGTGTCGCGCGGCAACTGGAAAAGACAGCGTATGGACTGGCTTGTTCATATTCAACGGCGGCAACGATATAGCGCCCCGGTTGCTGGGTGGTCTTTCGGATGCACATGCTGAAACCAGACGCAAGGTCAACTGCATATCTGCAGGCAAAGACATCTTTGTTCGTTACTGGGATCGCGGAGCGGATGTCAACTCTCCTGAGCGTGGAGCCGTGTGGCATGCTTACTCGCTAGTTGAAATGGCTCCCTCTTACTTTATGGGAAATCTTATTGACTCGATTGGTTCAGTTGACAATTCAACCGCTGGTTTTGCATGGTTTCCAATGCTTGGTGGCAAGGAGCAACACTTAACTCATTATCTACCGCTGGGCGAACAGAATGCACGGAACATCTAATTCTGCAGCGATGGGCCAGCGTGGCCTAACTGGTTGTTCAACAGGACGTCAACCCGCTTCGCGGCTTGCCGCCTGTTAACGCGGGCGTTAGGTGCCAAATGCCACGCTGGCTACTTTCCACGCTCAAAGTCGTGGCAGCCGTAGTTTTATTTGTCTTTGCCGCCAATCTTGCTTCGGGTGACGAGCTCTCCATTCACGCGGGAACTGCTTTACTAATGTTGGGCGCTAGCGTGTTAGTCCTCTTCCATAAGCAGCGAGGCGCCAAGGCAAAGTCAATATTTTTCTTGTGCGCCACTTCGCTGACCAGTCACGCTGTCGACAAATACTTTTGGTTCGGTGTCTGGGACCACGGCTACCCTTGGCCGTATTCGATAAGAGAATTCCAAGGTTACGGTTTTATTGGTTCCATTTCGCCTTTCATGAATCAAGTCGCAACCGTCACGTTCGCCATCGCGGGGGCGCTTGCCTTGGTATTGATGGGTTGGCACCTAACCCGTCTTTTCAGTGGGCCGCCTTCGGCGGCAGCTAAACTTTGACGTTAGGCCGCAAAATCCAAGGCCTCTGCTTTGGGATGCGCTGTTCAATTCAAAGAAATTGTCGATGAGCTTCCTTTCAAAATTGATTGGTCGAGCCTCCGCCCAGCATGTGGCGGAGCAGGCCGTGCTTATCTACTTGGATGCACAGGGTTTGCCTGATGAGGTCTACGCCGAATGCGACCTGCTGACGCTTGAAGAGAAGTTGGAGGCTGCGCTCGAATCTGGAAACCTTGGCACCGTCGATGGCAACGAGATTGGCCCCCGCGAGGTCACGGTCTTCCTGTACGGCGCCGACGCAGAAGCAATCGCGCGTGGAATACAGCCAGTCCTTCGTGAGTACCCTCTTTGCAAAGGTGCAAGGGTCGTCGTTAGGCGTGGTGCTCCCGGCGCGGAGCAGCGGGAGTTTCAAGTTGCGGCCTAACTGGTCGCTCGAGCCGACTCGCGTCGGCGAGCCGCCGCTCGCGGCTCGGCTTCAACGCTATGGTGCAGAGGAGAATTGATGCCTATTCCAAAAGACGAGAGAAAGCTTGTCGAGCTATTCCGGGAGCTTGGAGCCCGTGATCCTGAAGGCTGGGCGGCCTCGCAAGTGTCCGAGGGCGCCAATCAGCTCCACCGTTTTCTGTTTCTTCGCCAAGCGTGGGAGCGAGTGGTCTCTGAGAGTGACGACGCATGGATTGATCAGGAGATCGCCAACTCCCAGCGGACTCCAGGTCAGCCATTTGCTGGCGTCGGGCATGCACTTGCGCGAATGCAAGCAATGGGTGTGTCCCGCGAGGACATCGTTGACTTGACTCGCGGCATGCAGGCACGGCTGCTCTTTGACATCTGCTACTTGCTGGGTGATCCGTCAATACGCGAGCCGGGCGTCGAGGACCTTGGTTGGGCGCTGGTAGAGACGGACGAGGACTTTGAGCCAACGGGAGAGTCGATTTCTGGCCTGCATGAGTCTGTGTTGGACACCGACCCAACTGGCAGAAACATGCGTCCACGCAATGCGCCGTAGCCCATCTCTCAACCGGACACGCTTCCCGGCTACGTCACCCTGTCGTATGCCAGTTAACTCAAGCATTGGGCAGCTTCATTCATCGCTACGAAAGTGCAAATGAGACTACGAAAACTTCTGTTGGCGCCATCTGCTGTTGTTATTGCTGGATGCGCAACCCCGTATCAACCACTTGGGTCGCTTGGCGGATATTCCGAGAAGCAGTTGGAGCCAAAGGTTTACGAAGTCACCTTTCTTGGCAATGGCGGCGTTTCAAGAGAGTTGGCTCAAGAGTACTGGCACCGTAGGGCCAGAGAGCTTTGTGGTGGCGACTACGAACACACACTCTCTGGGCCTGGATCAACTTCCTTCAGCATGAGTTTGCCAGTCGGCGGACTGATGGTTCCGGTGTCTGGAACACATCCGAAGATTGTGGGAATCGTCAGGTGCAAGTAGGGGAAGTCGTTCGTTCATCTGGCTCTGCCCTATTCAGTCATTCGCCCACCTCATCACTCAACCGGAGTCGAAACGGCAGGCCAGGGGGTTTATTGCATGTATGAGGCACCGCTCGACCTTTGCTGCAGCGGATGGCTTCGCCCACCGCTGCAGTAAGTACTTGTCATCCAAGTTCCCAGCACCTACCCGGCAATCACATGAGCGAATTCAGCGACAGTTATCAGTTGAAATCGAGCACCACGACTGATGGTCTATCTCTTCTGCGACGCGCAGGCCTTGACGGTTATGTCTTTCCCGCTGAGAACGGGTGGGTCACGATCCTCGCGGAAGGCCCCATGTTTGAGCCCAACAATCAACTGATTGAAAGCAATGTCGGGGTGTTGCTTCACTACATGTATGCCGAGGATTACGGATGGTCCGTGGAGGTCTATCAGGGGCCCGACCTGGTCACTCAGCATGAGTGCGAATGGGAGCCAAGGCTCAATGTCGTAAACAAACTGGACGTGGAGGCAGCGGATCGCGTTCTCGGCTCCGCATTGTGCTCATTCGATACCGCACGACTTCGTTTGCTGCTCGATCCAGAAGACTTAGACCAGGTTGCTGAGCTTGAGCCTGCTAAGGCGTTCGCGGAAGCTGTTGGGCTCACGCACTTCGAATGGCTGTCCTTCGAGTACATCTACGGTGACATAGAGCGCGGTCAAGCTCTACCAGAGGGTGTCATCGCAGTTTTAAAGCGTGACGCCTGAACCCCTCAGTTCAAACATTGGCGTCTCGCAGTCAAGGCGACTGACTTATGCAAGATAGAGCAGAAATCTACTGCCCCCACTGCAAGTGGCGGCCCAGACCAGAAGACAGGTGGGATTGCATGCCATCCTGCGGAACTGTGTGGAATACATTCTGGACTCGAGGCGTTTGTCCTGGGTGTTCCTACAAATGGCAGAAAACTCAATGTATCGAGTGCGGCGAACTTTCACCGCATGAGGCTTGGTACCACTATCCAAAGAATGCCGACCTTGAGCAACTGGAGGCTGAGCGGGATCTATCAAACTAGGCCCGACCGCGGCACTGCGGCAGACTGCGCTAAACAGACGCTCAGTTGAATCGTTGAACTGTCATGCGGCCATTGCTCGACCACGAGATTCCTTTGACCCAGCACCTGCTTTCTATTGGATGCAGGCATGAGCGTGCGGAGCAACTGCTGGTCGAGCCCCTTTCGGGCGGCGGAATGGGCGGCTTGCGAATTGGAGGATCGTCAATTGAACGGGAGCTGGGTCGGAAGGTGGCGGAGACGCAATTCTCGGATGCCGATGGAACTCCGGTCATCGCTTCGCTGAACGTAGATGTCTACGATCAACTCTTTGAGATCGACGTTTGGAAAGTCGATTTTTCGGCATTGCAGCGCTGGCCCTCGCAAAACGAGGTGTCGCAAATGCTGTTCAACCCTTCGCTCTTGGGAACAACGTGGCCTTCCAATGAACTTTGACGCTTGCCTGCACGGGCGAGTCTTTTCACTACATTGATCATGTCTAAGCTGAAACTCATTGCATTAACTGTTTTCCTCTCCGGATGCGCGTCCACTTCGGTGGTTGAAGTTCGCAAGACCGAAACTCCCACACTGATCACGTGCAGTCAGACTAGCGTTCGGGAGGCCGCCGAACGAATCCAAACCGGGTGGGGTAAATGCTTCGTCAAAGACTACAGTCACACCGTGTTTGCAGGTGCGGCACCTATTACGTTCCGTGGCAAGTCGAACATGTCCATCGTTGTTGAGCCCTTTGAAAAAGGTGTTTCGGTTGTCCTAACGCACACACCCCCTATCGACAATGTGACTCGGATGCTCCTCGTGGCCGACATTCAGCAGACTGAAAGCTGTCCGGCGGAGGTAGTCGTCCGTGGGGCAAATATGGTGTGGCGATCGAATGCAGAGCACACGAAGCTCTGGCTGTCTGACCCTAATGCCAGACCCTCTGGTCTTACCTGCCTTTGATGCGGTCAAACTCACGCCTCGACTGAACCTGCAGCGGCATGATGCCCTCGGGCCTCACTTCATTCTTGCCCTTGGGCATCCTGCGGTCTTTGGCTGCTTGGTTTCGAGGTTAAAGCGGACATGGCTATAGCATCAGGGCTCGACGCTGCTGTGCTCGCGTCGATGGGTCCCCAGTGGACGAAAGTCGCAATGGTCTTCGGGCGGGCAGAGAGCACTGGGTCTCAAATTCCACGAAGAAGAGGACGTGTTCGAATTTCTGGCCGAACGCTCGCGCAAGCTTGTGGCTTCCGGTCAGGTTCTCGCCCAAGGTGACCTCGGAGAGTGGAAGTTCAGCGATGTACGGACTCTCTCAAGTGCTGGTGCACGCTGAAAACTAACTTGTTTTTCGAGCGGATTTCCTTCGGAATCCGATCATCTGCACAAGAGGGAACCAAAGACTTGCGTATTCATGTATGTACCAAGCTTGCGTATATCTTCTGCACGGGAGTGGCGGCAGTTTCCCTGGCGCGATATGCCCTAGGTTCGGGCGCACTTTTTTTGCTTGCGGGTCTGCTTGCATGCACAGGCGTCGCTGCCCTGGTTTTCGCAGCTTCGCGCGCCATCAAGCTCCGAACCACTCGCGAAGCACATGCACTTGTTGTCGTGGCCGTCGCATGGCTTTTGTGGGTATTTGCTCCCCTTGAAACTGGAGGCGTCTACGTCAAGTTTTATCTGGATCGCCCAGCGTATGACGCTGCCGTGCTCGAAGCATCACAGGGTCATGTTCCGCAATGCGTGACGGCCAAGACATGCAGCTACCAGAGCGATTCGAATGCCAATCTGGCATTTCCATGGGAAGGCATTCTGGACAACTGGATTGGCGTCATTCACGACCCCTCGGGCGGGGTGATGGACGCCGAGTCAGCCAAAGGGATCTTCGGCGGCGACCTGCTTGGGTGTGAGCATCTCGACGGGCCCTACTATCTGTGCAGCTTCACCTGAGCCGCGCACCAATCCATCGTCGCATCACCCTGCCGCCTGAGAGCCTCAAGACATTCAGGCCCAGCGGTGATCTGCTTTTGAAAGCGACGAATCAATCGTTGAGCGGCGGCAAGCCCGACCGACAAAGCCAGGCCCGCCGCCGCCACTCACGGCTTCGCCGCCCTCGCCGCCTTCAACATCGCCTCGCTCACCACCTTGACCGGCGCGCTGCCGTAGCTGAGGAAGTTCTCGTGGAAGGCCTTGAGCTTGAAGGCCGGGCCTTGGGCTTGTTTGAGCTGTTCGCGCAGGGCCAGGATTTCTGAGAAGCCGGCAAAGTAACTGCTCAGCTGCACGGCGCTGACTTGGGAGCGGTGCCATTTCTCCTTGGCCTCGGTCCGGGCCTGGAAGGCCTCGCGTTGCAGCAGCTGGATGGCTTCAGCCTCGCCCTGGCCCAGCACATGGGTTTGGTAGTCCAGGATGGCGTTGCAGACCACGCGGAGGTTCCACTTCGCGTACATCAGGCCCATCTCGGGGCTGGGCTGGCCGTTGACGGAGCCCCAGCCGCTTTCCATCATCATGCGCTCGGCGTAGACGGCCCAGCCTTCGATCATGGCGCCGTTGCCGAACAGGCTCTTGACCTTGGAGCTGGACTTGTTCGAGTACAGCAGCTGCACATAGTGGCCGGGCACGGCCTCGTGGATGCTCAGCACCTGCAGGGCCCAGTGGTTGTACTCGCGCAGAAAGGACTCGGCCTCGGCCGGGCTGTATTTGTCCAGCGGGTCGACGTTGTAGTAGGTCATGCCCTTGGGGTCCAGCGGGCCGGGCGCGCTGATCGAGGCGCCGGCCACGCCGCGCATGTAGGCCGGGGTTTCGCGCACCAGCAGGGGGCGGCTGGGGTCCAGGGTCAGCAGATCATGCTCGGTGACCCAGGCGGAGAGCGCAGGGATCTGGGCCTTGATCTCGTCGACAAAGCCTTCGGGCGTGGCGTGGCGCTCGCTGAGCTTGTCGATGACGCGGGCGATCAGGTCCAGGCGCTCGGCGGGCACGGCCTCGTCCGGGAAGAGCTGGGGCCACAGGCCCAGGGCCAGCTCGCCCATCTTCTGGTGCAGGGCGGCTTTCTCGGCCAGGGCGCGCTGGTAGAGGCCATCGGCATCGACACTGGCCTGGATTTCATAGCCAAAAGACTTCTCGAACAGGGCGCGGCCGAGGCGGAAATCGCGGCCGGTGCCGGCGGCCGTCTGGCGCGCATCCAGGGCCTTGAGCTCGGCGATGAACTGCTCCAGGCTGCGCTGTGCCGCCTCGTTATGTTTCAGCAGATAGGCCTTGCGGGCCGGCGAGAGCTTGGCCTTGGCCGCCGCCTCGGGGATGCTGCTGCGGAAGGTCTCCAGCGCCCCCTCGCTCTGGCGGATGGCCAGGCGCAGATGCATGGGGCTGGGGTCCTTGAGCTTGAGCAGGGCGGCGCGGTAGTAGGCCGGCACCTGCTGCAGGCGGCGCTCCACCAGGGCCAGGCGCTGCGGCAGGGGCGCGAAGTCTTCCTTGCTGAGCAGCTCGGAGAAGCCATTGGCCACGTTGTACTCGGACGGGTTCCACTGGTCGCTGCGCAGCTCGCTCAAGCTCCACTGCAGGCCGCGCAGGTGGTTGTCCAGCAGGGCCAAATCGCTGCGCTGGCCGGCATCGAGCGCCAGCTTGGCGGGCAGAGCCTGCAGGCGCTGAATCCAGCGCTCGGCAAAAGCCAGCTGGGCCTGCCGCAAGGCCTCGGTCGGCGCCGGCAGCTGGGCCGCGGCAGCATACTGGCCGGCGGCCACCGCCATCTCGGGCACCAGGCGCCAGTACTCTTTCAAAAAGGCATCGACTTCTCGATCGAAGGCGCGGCTGGCAGCCGAAGGCGCTGCGGCGGTCGCCGCCTGCGCGCTCGCCAGCGCCAGGCCGCCAGCGGCCTGCACCCCGCTGAGGCTCCCGAGCAAGACCAGGCTGGCCACCAGGCTGCGCAGACGAGGACGAAGAATGATGGGAGTGCTCATGGAAGGGTGCGGGGTGAGTGGAAGGGATCGGCTCAGCGCTTGGCGCAATGGCGAGGCGCATGCGTGCCGGGCAGTGTAGCCAGCCCCTCTCCAAGCAAGGTGATGGTCCACCCAGCCCGCAGCGCCGGCCGGCCGACATGCGCACTCAGCGCAAGCCCTGCCCTGCCAAGACTTTCCTTTCGGTGCGCGCGGGCGCAGCCCACAAGCCCTTGCAAAGCGGCCAAGAAGGGCGCCAAGCCCGCCGCGCCGCAGGGCTAGACTGAGCCTGCGCTTTTGCCACTCGCCACTAAACAAGCCCGCTCGGGACACACGGGATAATGTCGGCCTGCACGTTGGGCCCGGCCTGCGTCAGCCCCAACACTTCCGTTCACCCACATCTCACAAGGAGCGCTCAGCCATGATGCAGCCCGACCGGTTGCCCCCCAGCCCGATGACACGGCGAAGCCTGGCCCTGCGGGCCCGGACCGGCCTGCTCGGTCTGGGCGCTGCCGCGGCCCTGAGTCTGGCGGGCTGTGCGGTGCAGATGCCCTTCCAGGCACCGGCCGAGAAGGCCGGAAAGACCACGGTCTACCAAAACGAGCGCTTCCAGGCGGACGAGACCTTTTCGCGCCTGTTCGACGGCAGCGTCGAAGACACCTGCGAAGCGGCGCGCCGCGCCCTGCTGAGCCAGGGCTATGTGATCAGCCCGACGCCGGCCAATGCCGTGCCGCCCAGCAGCAACAACAGCTCGGTCACGGGGCGCAAGCATTTCCAGCCCGATGGCGATGTCCATGTGGAGATCAGCTTCAATGTGGTGTGCGCGCCCGATGGCCGCCAGGACCAGGTGACCACCGCCTTTGTGTCCGCCCAGCAAGACCGTTACTCGCTGAAGAAGAGCAGCAACTCCACCAGCATCGGCGTCAGCGCCCTGGGCTCCATCTCGGTGCCCATGTCCTCGACCGACGAGTCCCTGGTCAAGGTGGCCAGCGAGACCATCCCGGCCGGCGCCTTCTACGACCGCTTCTTCAGCCTGATGCAGCGCATGCTGGGCGAGCGGGTCGCCGACAAGTAATCTGCCGACCTCAATCCGACTTCAGGGCCTGCGCCCGTGCGCGCAGCAGGGCTTGATCCTGCGCATTGCCGCTCAAGGCCGCCGCGCGCTCGAAGGCGACCCGGGCTTCCTCGCGCCGCCCCAGCCGCTCCAGCACATCGCCTTCAGCACTGGCCAGCCAGGGGTAGTCGCGCAAGGCCGGCAGCTCGCGCAGCGGCTGCAGCAGGGCCAGGGCCACGGCCGGCCCGCCACCTTGCTCGCTTGACAGGCGGCTGACGGCCACCGCCCGGTTCAGACGCACCACGGGCGAGGGATAACGCGCCATCAAGGCGTCATAGCCGGCCACGATGGCCGCCCAATCGGTGGCCTCGGCCGTGGCCGCGCGGGCATGGCAGGCGGCAATCGCCGCTTGCAGCTGGTAAGGCCCGGGGCCGGCCGCATCATGCTGCGCTAGGGCTTCAGCGCGGGCCAGGGCGCTCAGGCCACGGCGGATCAGCAAGGCATCCCAGCGGCGCCGGTCCTGGTCCATCAGCAGCACGGGCTGGCCTTGTTCATCGAGCCGCGCCGCCAGGCGCGAGGCCTGGATCTCCAGCAGGGCCAGCAGGCCGTGAACCTCGGCCTCCTGCGGGCTCAGGCCGGCCAGCACCCGGGCCAGGCGCAGCGCCTCTTCGCACAGCGTGGGGCGCATCCAGTCCTCACCCTGGCTGGCGGCGTGGCCTTCGTTGAACATCAGATAGATCACGGCCAGCACCGAGCCCAAGGCCTCGCGGCGCGCCTCGCCCTGGGGCAGCTCAAAAGGCAGGCCGCTGTCGGCCAGGGTGCGCTTGGCGCGCACGATGCGCTGGGCCACGGTGGGCTCGGGCTGCAGACAAGCGCGGGCGATCTCGGCCGTGCTGAGGCCGCCGAGCAGGCGCAGCGTCAGGGCCAGGCGGCTGGCCGGCGGCAGCACCGGGTGGCAGGCGATGAAGAGCAGGCGCAGCAGATCGTCGTCGATATGGGCGGCGTCGGCAGCCTGGTCGAGGCTGCGGATCAGCTCGGGCGCGAAATCGGGCTCCACATCGGCCTGCAGGCTTTGCAGATCCTGGGCCAGGGCTTCCTCCTGGCGCGCCTGCATGGCCACGCGGCGCAGGTGATCGAGGGCGCGATGCTTGGCCGTGGTCATCAGCCAGGCGGCCGGATTGTGGGGCAGGCCGTCGCGCGGCCAGGTCTCGAGGGCGGCCAGCAAGGCGTCTTGCGCCAGCTCCTCGGCGCGGTCCAGATCGCGCACCAGGCGGGCCGCATGGGCGACGATGCGGGCCGACTCCAGGCGCCAAATCGCCGCCACGGTGTCGCGCAGGGCGCTGTCTTCAGGCATCGCTGCCGGGGTCGGCACAGGCGCTGGTGTCCATGAAGCAGAGCTCCCAGATGTGGCCGTCCAGGTCCTCGAAACCATGGGCATACATGAAGCCATGGTCCTGCGGCGCGCGGGGTGCGCTGCCGCCAGCGGCCACGGCCTTGGCCACCAAGGCGTCCACCTCGGCGCGGCTGCTGCAGGACAGGCAGAGCAGCAGCTCCGTGCCCTGGCGCGCGTCGACGATGGGCTTGCCGGTGAAGCCCTGGAAGAACTCGTGCACCAGCAGCATGGCGAAGAGGTTCTCACCGAGCACCAGGCAGGCGCCCTGCTCGTTGCTGAACTGCGGGTTGAAGGCGTAGCCCATGGATTCGAAGAAGGCGCGCGAGCGCGCCATGTCACGGATGGGCAGATTGACGAAGATTTGCTGATGCATGGTGTGGGTCTCGCGGTGGCTGGGCTTGTGTGCTGATGGCCGTTCAGTTCGCCGGGGTGGTGGGTGCCGGCTCGGCCAGGGCCTTGAGGTCGTGCAGCCCGGCCTCGAAATCACGGCCGATCATGCGATCCATATTGAAAATCACCCCCATCAGCTTGCTGACAAAGGGCGAGGGGCCCGTCATGGACCAGCTCACCTGCGAGGCGCCGCCGGGCAGGGCCTCGATGCGGAACTCGGCCTGGTTGTGGGCCTCAAAGGGCTTGATGAAATCCAGGCGCATGGCCACGCGATGCGGGGCTTGCAGCTCGGTGATTTCCAGGCTGCCTTCGCCCACTTCCTTGCTTTGCCAGGCGTAACGCGCCCCGGAGCCGGCGGTCTGGGCGCTGTACTGGCCCTGGATCTGCGGGTCTTTTTTCTCGTAGGGGTTCCAGCGGTTGAACTGGCGCAGGTCTTGAATCAGGGCAAACAAGGTCTCGGGCGAGGCCTGGATGCGCAGCTGACGTTCGACCTTGAAATGGTCCGGCTGGCGCGAGGCCTGGAACAGCAAGACCAGCAGCAACAGGACCAGAAGGCCGCCGATCAGTTTGAACAGGGTGAGGACCATAAAGCGCTTCTTTCTCCGAGCTGGGTTTGAGCGATGAGGCCGTGTGGCCAGAGGCGTGCCCTCAGGCCGCCCTTGCCCACACGACGAAGCAGGCCCTGCGTTTTCGACATCATCGGGGCGGAGCTCGCGCGAACTGTCCGTGCGCCCGTCCGTCTTTCCCTCCTCAGCGCTGAGGATCAGGCCGGCTCTGCGTCCTCGAAACAGGGGCCGACCTGGCGCACCTCCACCGTGGCCCACTCGGCCGCCGGGCAGCGGGCCGCCATTTCCAGGGCCAGGGCGCGGCTGCAGTTCTTGAGCAGGAAGAAGCCGCCGATCATTTCCTTGGCCTCGGCAAACGGGCCATCGGTCAGCTGGGTCTGACCCTCGCGCACCTGCAGGCGCACCGCCTGGCGGGTGGAGGCGAGCGAGTTGCTGGCTTCCAGCAGGCCACGCGCCTGCAGATCGGCACCAAAGGCCAGCATGCGGGCATAGGCCTGCTCGCCCCCGGCGCGGCCGCGCGCCTGACGCTGGCCCAGGGGCTCCACGATCAGGAGCATGTAGGACGAATCGGCCGGGGCGGCGCTGGCCGAAGCGGCGAGCGGCGCGCTCTCGAGCGCGGTGGCGGGGACGGGGTTCGGGGTCGACATGGCGCGGGATTCCTTGCAAAGCTCGCTTGGCGCGCATTGTGGAGCGGCCAGGGCGGCTTGAACATGTGGTCAACTCCCGGGGTGAGTGATCCTTTTTCTACGACTTCTTCTTCCGCCGGTTCGCCGGCCGGTTCGCCGACCGCTATGCCCGCCAAGCCCGAGTCGGCGGCCTCTGCCGGCAAACCTGTGCCCCTGAACCTGCCTCGGCCGCAGCATGCCAGCCGTCTGCCAGCCGGCATCGGGCCCGAGCAGCTCTTGCGCATCCGCCAGGCGGCCTACCAACTGCCCCAGGTGCTGACGCCGGCTGATTTCGGCGCCGCCAGTGGCGAGGCCAGCGCCCAGGAGGAGGCGCTGGACCGCGCCGGCCTGGTGCTGCTGCAAAAAGCCGTGGCCGGTGCGCGCCCGAGCCGCTGGATTGCGCCGCGCCTGATGGCCGTGGCCCTGGCGCATCTCGATGTCGTCGGCACCGCGCCCACCGTGCGCGCGCTGATGCAGCAGCGCACCGTGCTGCTGGACGGCCTGGGCCTGAGCCGTGAAGGCCAAGGCTGGAGCCGGCTCTGCCGCTTGAACCTCAAGCTGGCTCTGCCGGGCTGGCAGATCCCGGTGGCCTTCCGCGTGCCGCTGGAGGACGACGGCCCGGTCTGGGCCTTCTACCGCGACGGCGACCTGCACGCCCTCAAGGCCGCCCTGGGCCAGCAGCCGCCCTATGCCCACGCGGCCGAGCTGCAGGCGCATCTGGCCCAGCTGCTGGCGCGCAGCGAGGCAGGCCACCCGGAACATCTCGATTCCCTGCTGCCGCGCCTGCAGGCCGAGTGCGCCATGCCCCAGGCTTTCGAGCTGCTCAAGGCCGGCTGCACCCGCGCGCAGGACCGCTGGGAGCACCGAGTCGCCGAGCTCAACACCCTGGCCGGGCTGAACAGCGAGCTGGCCTTCCAGGGCTACCCCGACACCTTTGATGCCGCGCGCCGCCTGCAGCGCACGGTCACGCTCTACGTCGGCCCGCCCAACAGCGGCAAGACCTACGCCGCTTTCGAACGCCTGGCGCAAGCCCACGAGGGCGCCTACCTGGCGCCGCTGCGCCTGCTGGCCCTGGAAGGGCGCGACCGTCTGGTCGGCCGCGGCGTGCCCTGCTCGCTGCTGACCGGCGAGGAGAACGTGCCGGCCGATGGCGCCCGTGTGGTCTCCAGCACCATCGAGATGGTCAACACCAACAAGCCCATCGACGTGGCGGTGATCGACGAGGCGCAGATGCTCTTCGACCTGTACCGCGGCTGGGCCTGGACCCAGGCCATCGTCGCGGTGCCAGCCAATGAGGTGATCATCATCTGTTCCGCCTATGCCGTGCCGGCGATCGAGAGCCTGCTGGGCCTGTGCGGCGAGCGCTGCACGGTCCGGCATTTCGAGCGCAAGCAGGAGGTGCAGCTGCTGCCCGCCCCCGTGCCCATCGCCTCGCTGAAAAAAGGCGACGCCGTGGTGGCCTTCAGCCGCCGCGAGGTGCTGATGCTGCGCGACCAGATCGCCCAGGCCGGCCACCCGGTCTCGGTCATCTACGGCGCCCTGCCGCCCGAGGTGCGGCGGCGCGAGGCCGAGCGCTTTGCAAACGGCGCGGCCCACATCCTGGTCGCTACCGATGCCATCGGCATGGGCCTGAACCTGCCGATCCGGCGCGTGCTGTTCAGCACCATGAGCAAGTTCGACGGCCAGGGTGACCGCGCGCTGACCGTCTCCGAGGTGCACCAGATCGCCGGTCGAGCCGGTCGTTATGGCATGCATGATGAAGGCTTCTGCGGTGTGCTGCGCGAGGCCGAACCGCAGGCCGCCAAGGTGCTGAAGGAACTGCTGCCCAAGCAGCCACGGGCACCGCGCGATTTCAAGGCCGCGGTGGCGCCGAACTGGTGGCATGTCAACACCATCGCCAGCCGTCTGGGCCTGAAGCGCTTGCGCGAGGTGCTCAATGTCTTCATGGAACAGCTGCGCCTGGACGACGCCCACTTCGCCGTGGCCGAGCTGGAGCAGATGCTGGACCTGGCCGCCCAGCTTGACCAGGCCGCGGGCGGCCTGACGCTCAAGCAACGCTTCATCTACGCGCAAGCGCCGGTGGACAGCCGCACCGATGCCCAGGTGCAGGAGTACCTGGACTGGGCCCACCGCCACGCCCTCAACGGCAAGGCCGGCTCGCCCTGGTTCCTGCAGGACGTGGACGAACACAGCCGCCTCGACCGCATGGAACAGGCACTGCGCAGCTGCACCCTATGGCTCTGGCTGGACCTGCGCTTCCCCGGCGTCTACGGCCAGGTGGCCGAGGTGGTGGACCTGCGCAGCCGCTTGAACGACGGCATCGAACGCCACCTGAAGGGCAAGAAGCCGCTGTGGCAGACGCGGGGCGGGCGGCGGTGAGTGGTGAACGAATGAAAAGGTGAAGGGGTGGGGGTGACGGGTTCACCAGGCGTGCAGCGCCGCTCACTTGTTCACCCGTTCACCCAAAGAAAGTCCCGAGCATTCCGGTTGGATGTGTGCATGCAACTCGAAAGCTCCCGCCATGTCTGACACGGCTTTGACTCTGACCGACGCCGACCCGGCGCTGGCCTACAAGCTGGAATCCATCGCCATTGCCGGCGTGGCCGATCTGCAGATCCGCTCCCTGCTGGACCGCCAGCAGTTCAGCGATCCCCTGGGTGAGGCCGAGGCCCTGGGCATCTCTTCGGCCACCTGGCCCTTGTTCGGCCTGCTCTGGCCCTCGGGCCTGCGCCTGGCCGAGGCCATGGCCCTGCGCCCCCTGGTGGAGGGCGAGAGCATTCTGGAAATCGGCTGCGGCCTGGGCCTGGCCAGCCTGGTCAGCCACCGCCGCGGCGCCCTGGTCACGGCCAGCGATTGCCACCCCCTGGCCGGCCACTTCTTGATGGAAAACCTGCGGCTCAACGACTTGCCGCCGATGCGCTACTGCCACGGCGACTGGTCGGGCCAGAGCTGGGACGAGGAGCTCCTTGCCCTGGCCAGCGCCAAGCGCCATCCGGCCGCAGCACGCCGCCACCGCCCGCGGGTGCAGGGCCGCTTCGACCTGATCATGGGCAGCGACATCCTCTACGAACGCGACGATGGCGGTGCACTCTGTGGCTTCATCGAACGCCACGCCCTGCCGCATTGCGAGGTGCTGGTCGTGGACCCCAACCGCGGCAACCGCCCAGCCTTCAGCAAACGCATGGCCGGCCTGGGCTTCGAGCTGGATGACCGCCTGCTGCGCTCGGCGCCCGAGGCGGCCGAGAAGTACAGCGGCCACCTGCTGTGCTTCCAGCGCTGAACGCAACGATCCTCGGCGGCTAATATCGGCAGCCCATGGAGGAATGCCGTGTCCGAGGACTACAACGCCGAATCGGTGGCCTGCTTTGACCAGCATGCCCAGCGTTATGCCGAGAAATACTTCGAGCTGCGCGACTACGACCGCCACTACCAGGCCCTGGTCGATCGCCTGCCCGCCAATGCGCCGCGCCTGCTCGACCTGGCTTGCGGGCCCGGCAATGTGGCGGCTTTTGTGCGCCGCTGCCGGCCCGATGCCGACATCCTCTGCGTCGACCAATCGGCCGCCATGCTGGCCACCGCGCGGCAGCGCTTGCCCGGCATCTCCACGCACCAGGCCGACTGCCGCGACCTGTCGGCGCTGACACCTGGTTTTGACGCCCTGGCCTTCTGCTTCGGCCTGAGCTATTTCGACGACGGCGATGCGCGCCAAGTGCTGGCCGAGCTGGCCCGCCTGCTGCGCGCTGGTGGCCACCTGCTGCTCAGCACCATCACCGGAGACCCGGCCGACAGCGGCGTGCAGCTGAGCAGCAGCGGCGACCGGGTGCATATGTTCTACCGCCAGCCGGAGGCGATTGCCAGCTGGCTCGCGGCGGCCGGCTTTGGCGATCTTGCACTCGAACGCCTGCCCAGCCCCGCCAACGCCTCGCAGGCGACGGTGGATGTGGTGATCCTGGCGCGGCGGATCGACAGCCCCTGAATCACCATGGATGGGCTCCCGGTTGTGCTGGTCTGTGCCCTTCCTGCCGTATTGGCGGCGTGGCTGCTGGCTCATCGGCGCGATTTCAGAGCGGCAAGCTCTTGCCTGCTGCTGGCTTTGAGTTTGCCTTTGCTTTGGACCTTGGCACATTGCCAGCTGGATGCCCGCTCTGAAGCTTGTGTTTGGAGCAAGGCCTATCTGCCGGCCTACCTGGGACTGGCCGCCGCTCTCCTCACGCCTCTGCTCTACCTGACATTTCATTTGCTTGGACTGCTCTGGCGGGCATGGCACCAGAGACAAACAGGCCGCGTACAGTCGCCTGATTGACGACGCCCCGACCGGAGAGTGCTGATCCATGAGTGCTGACACCCACGCCCGCATCGCCCGCAGTTTCGAGGCCCAGGGCCTGATGCGCACCCTCGGCGCTCGCCTGGCCTGGGTGGGCGAGGGCGAGGTGCACATCGCCATGCCCAATTCGCCCGCGGTCTCGCAGCAGCAGGGCTTTGTCCATGCTGGGGCCATCACCAGCATCGTCGACAGTGCCTGCGGCTACGCGGCGCTGAGCCTGGCGGCGCCGGGCTTCGAGGTGGTGTCGGCCGAATTCAAGATCAATCTGATGCGGCCGGCCATCGGCACGCATTTCCTGGCCGTGGGCAAGGTGCAGAACGCCGGCCGCCTGCTGACCGTGTGCAGCGGCGAGGTGCGGGCCTTTCTGAGCGAGGACGCCCGCGACTTCAAGGTCGTGGCCCTGATGCAGGCGACCATGGTGCTGGTGCAGCCACGCTGAAGCCCGGCCCCCCGGGCCGAACCCGGGGAAATCACAGGGCGCCGGGCGCTATGCGCTCACTACACTGCACTCGCCGCACGTCGGGCCTGTCGAATGCGCCTGTCGATTTGTTCTCGGTCTTGACCGCCTGATTGCTCACCACCCTTGAGCCTGCACTCAACTCGCCCTCTGTTGTGCCGATACCGCCGTCAATGAGCCGAGGATCCGTTTTCACGAGGGCTGAGTCACCCGCGTCCGCTGCGGCGCGGGCGCGCAGCTGCCTGCGGGCTCGCTCGCGCTGGCTGTGGGGCGTGGCAAGCCTGCTGGCCCTGGCAGCCTGCCAGCCGCAGGCTCCGGCTCAAGACGACAGCAGCCGCAGCGCGCCGGTCTCGGCCCGCCAGGCCAGCAGCATCGACCATGAACTGCAGGACCCGATCTGGGGCGAGCTCGAGCGTGTGGAACGCGAAGGGCGCAGCCACCCCGCGGCCAGCGAGCATGTGCTGCACGAGATGCAGCCGCGCACCGCGCCGGGCAGCCTGGCGCGCGTGCAGCTGCTGGCCTTGCGCGGCTATCTGAGCACCGAGATGCGCGATGCCGCGCTGACGGCCAGCATCATCAAGGACCTGGAAGAATGGCCCAACGAGGCACGCCGGCGCGCGGCCAATCTGGCCCTGCTGTATGTGCGCGCCCGCCAGCAGCGCTTCAACGATGGCCTGCGCCAGGCCGAGCGCACCCTGGCGCCGCTGGCCGGCTACACGGTGCAGGAAACCGGACCGCTGCTGCTGCTGCGCTGTCATGATTTCCTGGCCTATGTGCAGGGCGACACCGGCAATGTCGACGGCGCGATCGCCAACGCCACCGAGGCCCTCAAACTGGCCGATGCCGTGGGCAAGCCCTGGCGCCGGGCCCAGACCCTGAGCAATCTGGCCTTCATCTACCACCAGGCCCAGCAGCTGGACCAGGCCCGCCAGCACAGCGAAAAATCCCTGGCCGAGGCCAGCCTGGACCCGAGCCCAGCCCTGCTCTACGACGTGTACACCACGCGCGGCATCGTGCTGCAGACCCTGGGTCTGGTCGACGGGGCGCAGCAGGCCAAGCAGGCCGCGCTCGATGCCGCCCGCCAGGCGGGCTCGGACACCTTGACCGCCCTGGCCCTGGGCAATTTCGCCGATTTCCATCTCAACCAAGGCAGCTACACCCAGGCCTTGAAGTTCTCCGAAGAGGCCCTGTCCCTGGCCTTGGCGACCCAGCATGTCGACTACGAGCTGCTGTCACGCCACAACCGCGGCATTGCCAAGATCGGCCTGCGCCGCGTCGAGGAGGGCAAGCGCGAGGTGTTGGCCGCCCTGGCCCGCGACGAACAGCGCGGCGCCGACACCACCGTGGCCAATGCCTGGATGGAGCTGGGCATGCATCTGGAGCGGGCCGGCGACCTCAGCGCCGCCGCCGAAGCCTTTCACCAGCACCGCCGCAAGATCGACAAGGTGCTGCGCGACGAAACCCGCAAGACCCTGCTGGAAACCCAGGAGAGCTACGAAGACGAGCGGCGCGCCAAGGAGATCGAGCTGCTCAACCGCGACAACAGCCTCAAGACCGAGCAGCTGCGTGCCCGCGATCTGCAGCTGCGCCTGTGGGCAGCGCTGGGCGGCTGCATCGTGCTTTCGGCCGTGCTGCTGGGACTGGCCTACCAGCGCATCCGCAAGACCAACCGCGCCCTGGCCCACAGCAATGCCGCGCTCAAGATGGCCAGCGAGCGCGACCCCCTGACCGGCCTGGCCAACCGCCGCCATTTCCAGGCTGCCATCAAGCGCCTGGCCGACAAGGGCAAGCTCAGCGGCACGGTGTTCCTGATCGACATCGATCACTTCAAGCGCATCAACGACCAGCATGGCCATGCGGCCGGCGACACGGTGCTGGTCGAGATCGCCCGGCGCCTGCAGGCCACGCTGCGCGACGACGACCTGGTGGTGCGCTGGGGCGGCGAAGAGTTTCTGATCCTCGTGAACACGCGCGAGGTCAGCTACGCCAGCACCCTGGCCCAGCGCCTGCTGGACCAGATCGCCACGCCGGCGGTGCGACATGGTGCGCAACAGATTCCGGTCACGGCCTCGATCGGTTTCGCCAGCTTCCCCATTGCGCCGCTGGATGTGGCGGTCAACTGGGAGCGAGCCATCGACCTGGTGGACACGGTGATGTACCTGGCCAAGGCCCATGGCCGCAACAAGGCCTATGGCATCGAGTCCATGCAAGCCAGCGACGAAGACGGACTGCAGGAACTGGCCAAGGGCATGGAAGCGGCCTGGCAATCGGGCCAGGTCCAGCTGCTGACCCTGAACGGCCCGGCCCGCTTCGAGGAGAGTCGGCTGTGAGGCACCAAGCCCCCCTCTCGCGCCATCGCAGCCACCGGCTGGCACTGCTGTTGAGCATGGCTTTGCACCTGCTGCCGGCTCAGGCCCAAGGTCCGGCCGCGGCGCCATCTGCCAGCAGCCCCGCTCTGGCCGCCCAGCTCGACCAGCTGGTTCGGCGCGATGACGCGCAATCGGCCGTTGTGCTGCATACCTTGCAAACCCTGCGCCAGAACCTGAGCGACGAAACCCTGGCCCACCCGGAATACCTGGCCTGGCTGGACATGGCCGAAGGCCAGATCCTGCTGGCCGATGGCGACCGCGCCGGTGCCCAGCGCATGGCCGACCGCCTGGCCGCACAGAACGGCCAACTGACACGCAGCCAGGTTTTGCGCGGCGAGATCGCCAGCCGTGACGGCCATCTGCAAGGCACGGCCGAGTGGGCCCGCCTGGCCCTGCAAACCCTGGAGCGCGACTGCCCGCGCCCGGATTTGAAAGCCGCCATCGAGCAGCTGCGCTGCGACTACCGCCTGGCCTGGTCGGCCCTGCGCCTGTTGACCCGCACCCAGATGGCCGAAGGCGCCAACTCGGCCGCCGAGGCCGGCCAGAAATTTGCCCTGGACCTGGCCCAAGCCGCCGGCGACAACCGCCGCAGCGCTTTCAGCATGGCCACGCTGGCCACGCTGTACCAGGATCAAAGCCAGACCGAGCTGAGCCGCCGCTGGATCACCCTGGCTCTGCAAACGGCCCAGGGTGACCCGCAAGCGCTGGGCCAGGTCAAGGCCAACGAGGCCATCCTGGCCGCGCGCGTGGGCGACCGCAAGGCGCAACGCCAGGCGCTCGATGAAGGCCTGGCCCTGGCGCATGAGGCGGGTTCACGCCGGCTCAAGGCCCAGCTCTACGTCGGCCTGAACGATTACTACATGCAGATGGGTCAGCCTCTGCGTGCCCTGCAAGCGGCCCAGCCGGTGCTGGCCATGCTGGGCAGCCTGCCTGACGCCCAATTCGAGCGAGTCATCCGCAGCAATATGGCGGTGATCCGCATCCAGCTGCGCCAGTTTGAACAAGCCCGCCAGGAACTGGCCCGGCTGCGCGAGCTGAACCAGGGCAACACCAATCTGGTCCAACTCTCGACCCAGCTGCGCGAGCAGGGCGAGGCCTGGGCCGCGGCCGGCCGGCCGCGCGAAGCCATCCTGGCCTATCACGAGGAGCGCAAGCTCAGCGCCCAACTCAATGCGCGCAACCGTGAATCGGCCTTGCAGCAACTCAAGATCAAGTACGACAGCGAACGCAAGCAGCGCGACCTGGACCTGCTGGTCAGCAAGCAAGCCCTGGTCGACCGCCAGCTCAGCAACCGCCAGCTGGCCAGCCAGGTGGGCTATGCGGTGGCGGCCTTGCTGGGCCTGTCACTGCTGCTGGGTGGGGTGATGGTGCGACGCATGCACCTGGCCAACCAGCGGCTCAAGGCCAACGAGCTGCTGCTGCGCGCGCAAAGCGAGCGCGACCCGCTGACCGACCTGGCCAACCGCCGCCATTTCCTGGCGGTGATGAACGAGCAATCGCGGCAGGATTTCCACGGTGCCCTGCTGATGGTGGACATCGACCACTTCAAGCATGTCAACGACCAGCATGGCCATGGCATCGGTGATGTGGTGATCTGCGAGGTGGCGCGGCGTCTGTCGCATGCCGTGCGACAGGGCGATCTGGTGGTGCGCTGGGGCGGTGAAGAGTTCCTGGTTTTTGCCTCAGCCGTCTCGAGTGAACAGCTGGCTTCGCTCGCCGAACGCATCCTCCACACGGTGGCTGACATGCCGGTGCACAGTGCCGACGGGCCTCTGCGCATCACCGTGTCCCTGGGTTTTGCCCATTTCCCGCTGCCGCCGGGCGAGTTGCCCCTGCACTGGGAGCAGGCCGTCAACTGGGCCGATATGGCGCTCTACACCGCCAAATCGCGCGGCCGCAACCGGGCCATGGGCATTGCTGCCGTGCGCGCGGCAGACCGCAACAGCCTGGAATCGATCGCTGCCGATTTCGAGGCCGCCTGCTCGAACGAACAGGTCAGCCTGCAGCAGATCCTCGGGCCGGGCGCGGCCTGAAGCGGCCCAGCGGCTGAGACAATCCGGCCGATGAACTCTGCCCCCGAGCCCTGGTTGGCCACGCTGCGCCGCCGTTTGCTGCAGCGCTCGCCCGGTGCCCTACGCGCCGACGTGATGGCGGCCCTGGTGGTCAGCGTGCTGCTGATTCCGCAAAGCCTGGCCTATGCCATGTTGGCCGGCCTGCCGCCGCAAATCGGGCTCTACGCCAGCCTGCTGCCCCTGCTGGCCTATGCCTTGTGGGGATCGAGTCCGGTGCTGGCGGTCGGCCCGGTGGCGGTGTTGGCCCTGATGATTGCCCAGGCCATGGGCACGCTACCGGCTGGCGTCAGCCCTTCGGAAGGCGCCCTGGTGCTGGCGGCCGAGGTGGGCTTGATCCTGCTGCTGGCCGCGGCCCTGCGCCTGGATGCCCTGGCTTCCCTGTTGTCCGTGCCGGTGCTGCATGGCTTTGAAACCGGGGCCACGCTGACGATTGCGCTGAGCCAGTTGCCGGTCTTGCTGGGCAGCCCGGCGCAAGGTTTTGAGTTGCCCGGTTTGTGGCACAGCGCCCAGGACAGCGGCTTTGCCTGGCATGGTTTGACGGCCAGCTTCGGCCTGCTGGCCTGCGGCCTCTTGCTGGCCGGGCGGCGCTGGCTGCGGCCGGGGCTGGCGCGCTTGGCACCCATGGGCTTGCTGCTGCTGGCCATGGCTTTGGCGAGCGCGGGTGATGTGGTGTCGCGCGGTGTGGCCTTGGTGGGCACCTTGCCGCCCATGGACCTGCACACCAGCCTGCCGCGCCTGGAGGCCGAACTGTGGTGGAACCTGGCGCCCAGCGCCCTCTTGATTGCCTTGATCACCTACGTCTCCAGCCTGGTGGTGGCGGAATCGCTGGCGCGCCGGCGCGGCGAAAAAGTGCAGGCCGGCGCCGAACTGCGCGGTCTGGCGGCGGCCAATCTCTGCGCGGCCTTCAGCGGCGGCATGCCGGTGGCGGGCAGTTTTTCGCGCAGCGTCTTGCTGCATGAAGCCGGCAGCCGCAGCCGGCTCAGCGGGGTGTTTGTCGCCCTTTTCATGGGCCTGGCCATGGGCTTGCTGGCCGGGCCGCTGGCCTCGCT
Organism: Burkholderiales bacterium PBB2; assembly: GCA_002255955.1. Lineage (GTDB taxonomy): Bacteria > Pseudomonadota > Gammaproteobacteria > Burkholderiales > Burkholderiaceae_C > Paucibacter_A. The sequence goes on from NKIM01000002.1 coordinate 39,605, forward strand.
ACCCAAATCGGTGCTGGCGGCGACCATTCTGGTGGCCGTGCTCTCTGGCCTGAAGTTCCAACCCTTTGTCGAGGCCTGGCGCTACGCCCGTGCCGAGGCGCTGCTGATGGCCGGCGTGGCTGCCATCGTGCTGTGCTGGAGTGTCAGCGCGGCCCTGGCCCTGGGCGTGCTCGGCTCCATCGCCCTGCTGCTGCAGCGCACGGCCCGGCCCCATGTGGCCTTGATCGGCCGGGTGCCCGGCACCGAGCACTACCGCAATGTCGGCCGGCATGCCGTGCAATGCCAGCCCGGCGTGCTGGGCCTGCGCATCGATGAAAGCCTGCTCTTCACCAATGCGCGCAGCCTGACCGAGGTGGTGCACGGTTTCTTGAACCAGGCCGAGCCGGGGGCTGAGCCGATGCGCCGCGTGGTGCTGCTGATGTCCCCGGTCAACAGCATCGATTTCAGCGGCCTGGAGGCCTTGCGCGAGCTGCACAGCCACCTCAAACGCCAAGGCCTGCGCCTGGACTTGAGCGAAGTGAAGGGCCCGGTGCTGGACCGCCTGCGCGCCGCCAACTGGACGCAATGGTTCGAGGGCGAGGTGTTTCTCAGCCACCACCAGGGCATGGTCCAGGGTCAGTCGAGCCCTGTGGACAAGCTTGTGGATGGATCTTGAACAAGTGCAGGCTTGTCCACAGGCCGACGCTTGCAGCCCAAGTTGTTATCTCCCGAGCTAAAAGTTCAAGGCCTGGCATCCACATGCTTTGGAAGCTGCCAAACACTTGTCAGGACTGAGAAAATTGCGCTTGTCCACAGCCAGGGTTCACCCTTACTACGACTACCATTCTTAAAGTTCTAAATCCTTATTGATATTGCAAGGCGAAGTTTTTGATGAACACCGACACCCTGTACTCCGCCTCCTGTGGCTTTGAGTCGGCTTGCCAGATCCCGGCATTGCCCTCGGGTCACCGCAGCCGCGGCCTGCACGGGCACAGCTATTTCGCCACCATCCGGGCCCAGCTGCCCGCGGGCTGGGCGCCCTTTCCCGGCGCAGAAGTTGAAGAACTCCGACGCCGGCTGGAAGCCTGCGTGGCGCCGCTGGACCATGCGCTGCTGAACCAGACCATCGAACAGCCGACCGACGAGAACATCGCCCGCTGGATCCGCCAACGCCTGGAACATGAGTTCGGTGTGCCCGGCATTCAGCAAGTGGGCATCCAGAGCACGCAGCACAGCGGGGTCGATCTGGACGTCAAGGGCATGGCCCATGTCTGGCGCCGCTACCGCTTCCAAGCCGCGCATAAGCTCCCCAATGTGCCGATGGGCCACAAATGCGGTCGCATGCATGGCCATGGCTTCGAGGTGATCGTCCATGCCAACCAGGACCTGGGTGAGCGCGACATCAGCATCGACTACGACCATCTCGACGAAGTCTGGGCACCCTTCCATGCTGAGCTGAACTACCACTGCCTGAACGAGATCGAGGGCCTGAGCAACCCGACCAGCGAGGTGATCTCGGCCTGGTTGTGGGCGCGCATGAAGCCGCTGCTGCCCGAGCTGAGCTGGTTGACGGTCTACGAGACCGGCTCTTGCGGCGCCAATTTCGACGGCCAGAACTACCGCATCTGGAAGGAGCTGACTTTGGACAGCGCCATCCAACTCAAGGCCGCGCCGGGCGACAGCCCGCTGCGCGCCATCCACGGCCACACCTACACCTTGCGCCTGCACCTGAGCGCCGAGCTCGACGCGGTGATGGGCTGGACCGTGGACTTTGGCGATGTGAAGACCTTGTTCGACCCCATCTTCAAGGCCATCGACCACCGGCCGCTCTACGAGATCGCCGACCTGCCCGATGGCGACACGGCCAGCCTGGCGGCCTGGGTGCTGGGCAAGGCCCGGGTCGACCTGCCGCAGCTGGACCGTGTGGACATGTACGAGACCCGCGGCTGCGGTTCTATCGTCAGCGTGGCCACCGCAGTGGACCTGATCCCGGTCTGAACGTCACGAAGCGAACGAAGCAAGCACACACGCATGACTTACGCCGTCAAAGAAATTTTCTACACCTTGCAAGGCGAGGGCGCGCAAGCGGGCCGGGCCTCGGTGTTCTGCCGCTTTGCCGGCTGCAACCTCTGGAGCGGGCGCGAGGAAGACCGGGCGCGGGCCGTCTGCAACTTCTGCGACACCGATTTCGTGGGCACCGATGGTCAGGGTGGCGGCAAGTTCGCCACGGCCGAGGCCCTGGCGGACGCGGTTGCCTCACGCTGGCCCGCAGACCGGCCTGGAAGGCCGTATGTCGTCTGCACCGGGGGGGAGCCCCTGCTGCAGCTCGACACGGCCTTGATCGAGGCCCTGCACGCGCGCGGCTTCGAGATTGCGGTGGAGACCAACGGCACCCAGCCGGCGCCCGAAGGCCTGGACTGGATCTGCGTCAGCCCCAAGGCCGATGCCGAACTGGTGCTGACCCGCGGCCATGAGCTCAAGCTGGTCTATCCCCAGCCGCTGGCGCGGCCCGAACGTTTTGCCGGGCTGGACTTCCAGCATTTCTTCCTGCAGCCGCTGGACAGCGTGCTCAAGACCCAGCACACCCGCGAGGTGGTGGACTACTGCATGCAACACCCGCAATGGCGCATGTCGGTGCAGATGCACAAGGTCATCGGCATCGAGTGAACCGCCGGCCGGCAAACAGACATGAAAAAAGGGGAGCTTGAAGCTCCCCTTTTGCTTTTCTCATCCGCTCGGGCTGCGAGAGCCCGTGACGGATCGCGTTGCTTTTACTTCCAGCCCTTGGCGGCCAGGCTGCGGTTCACCAGGTCGGCGATCTGCTGATGGCCGGCCGGGGTCGGGTGGAAGCCGTCTGAGAAGGCGTAAGTCTTCCACCAGTTGGCGCCACCACTGACGCCAGCCGGCACCGAGGCCGACAGCGCCGTTTGCGTGCAGGCCGGGAAGGTGTAGGTCGGCAGACCATCGGCGCCAGTGCCGGTTTGCGGGCAGGCCGGCACCTTGACGTTGGTCAGGCCGAACTTGGCGGGGTCGGCGAACTGGTCGTTCATCATGCTGTAGAAGTCCGCCACGGCAACGCGGGCGTCACCAGCAAAGCGGCTGTCCAGGCGCTTGTTGAAGGCCGTGATCCAGCTCTTGAACAAGGCTTCGGACTGAGCGCGGGCCGTGGCACCGGCCGTGCCGCCGCCGCTGGCCAGGGCGATGCCATCCAGCACGCGCTGGAAGCGCGGCGTGATGGTGATGCTGGGCAGGTTCAGGATGACCACTTGCTGCGCACCCTTGGCCAGCACATGGGCCTGGATGCCGTCGGCAAACTTGTCGGCCAGGGCTTCCATGTAGGTGGCGCCGCCGGTGGCCATGGTGGCCGCGCCGCCGGTCACGATGGTGGTGACCTGGCTGGTGCTCAGCACCGTGCCCAGCAAGGCCGAGAACGCCGCCGCCTTGTCGGTGGACGCCTTGAGGTAGGCACCAACCAGATCGGCCGCGTCATTGCCGCCACCGTCGATCAGGGCCAGATCGGAGGCCTTGTACGGGCCCGACAGAGAAGCGGTCAGCATCTGCAGCACGATGCCGCGCGGGTCCGAGGTGTTGGTTTGGTTGATGACACCACCGCCGATGGCGTAGTTGGTGCAGCCGGGCTTGCTGTTGGTGGTGAAGCTGGTGCCGGTGAAGGCGTAGTAGTTGCACAAGCTGCTGCCCACGGCGGAAGCAATGCGCTCCGGGTAGATCTGCGTGTCAGCGCCTTGCACCGTGAAACGGAAGCCGAAGGTGCCGGAATCGGCCAGGCTGTCTCCGAAGACCTTGAGTGCCGTGATCTTGGCTGGCGCGGGCGCGTCGGGCACGGGGTCGCCGTTGCCACCGCAAGCGCTCAAGGCCAGGGCGGCCGCCAGGGGAACGAGGAGCTTCTGAAACTGTTGCATGAGACAACCTTTGCTTTTGCGAAGAGGGAGGCCGGGCCCCGTCTGGGGCCTCGTCTTGGGGCTGAAGCGAACTCTAGGCACCAACTTGGCTCGGAGGCCTGCGTGTTTGCCCCAGAACGAGGCCTGAATTCACACCAAAAAGCGAAATTTAGAGTGAATCCTCCAGGAACTTGTCACACGCGGGACAAGGTGTCGCCGGTCAGAAACAGCGCGTCGATGGATTTCAGCCATGTCAAGGCACAAGCTTGTGGATAAAAAAAGGACAAGCAGGGGTTTATCCACAGGGAAAGTGGAAAGTCCAGACTTGTTGTCAGTTGTGCAGTCTTCAATCCCGGGTCGTACCCACATGGTTTGAAGTGAGCTAAATCACTGATCTCATTCATGAAAAATCACTTGTCCACAGAAAAGAGCGCCCTCTACTAAGACTACCAACTTAAAAAATTGAAATACCTATGAATAAGAGAAGGGGAGAGATTCTTCAGAAGGTGCACAGTGCGCCGGAAGCGGGCTGAGGGCATGCCACACTTGCATCCCATGGACATCCAAGACCTGCAAAAGCGCCTGCGCAGCTTTGCTGCCGAACGCGACTGGCAGCCCTATCAAACCCCCAAAAACCTGGCCATGGCCCTGGTGGTGGAAGCCGCTGAGCTGGTGGAAATCTTTCAGTGGCTGACGCCTGAGGAATCACAGGCGATTGCCCAAGACCCGGCCAAGCATCAGCATCTGGGCGAAGAAATTGCCGATGTCCTGCTCTACCTGCTGCAGATCGCCGACCACAGTGCGGTGGATGTCGCCGCCGCTGTCGAGCGCAAGCTGGCCCTCAATGCCATCAAGCACCCGGTGCCCGCCAAAGCATGAGCGGGTTCGATAAGAGCATGGAGACGGTGGCCGTCATTGACTTTGAAACCTCGGGGCTGGGCCCAGGCAGTGGCGGCCGGGCCACCGAGATCGCAGCCGTGCTGGTGCGGGGTGGGCAGATCGTCGACCGCTTTCAGAGCCTGATGCACACGGGCGTCTGCGTGCCACCGTTTATCGAGCAGTTGACCGGCATCAGCAACGCCATGCTGGCCGATGCCCCGCCGGCGGCTGAGGTGATGCGTGAGCTGGCGCAGTTCACCCGTGGCTGCCCTCTGGTGGCCCACAACGCCTCCTTCGATCGCGGCTTCTGGCAGGCGGAGATGGCTTGGGCGGGCTGCGAGCAGGATCCTGCACACGAGTTTGTCTGCACCGTGCTCCTGGCACGCCGTCTTTATGCCGATGCGCCCAACTGCAAGCTCGGCACCTTGGCCCGGCATTTCCAGCTGCCCGATTCAGGCCGGGCCCACCGTGCACTGGCCGATGCCAGCACCACGGCCCATCTGCTCTTGCGCATGCAGCAAGACGTGGCCGAGCGCTTCGCTGGCGATCTGGGGCCTTTGGCGGTGGACCATGCGGTCTTGTCCTGTCTGCAGCGCAGCAGCAAGACGGCCCTGAAGCGGGCGCTGCAAGCCCATGCCAAGGCCAGGCTGGGCTCAGCAGCCCTTCTTCTTTCGGCCTAGAAAATATCGCGCTGTCAAGCGCCGGCCCGGCGCGCAATGGCAAGCAAAATACCGCCCTTCCGTTTCGTGTTCCCGCACAAGAGCATTTGCTGCCCGGTCTGAGCCGATGGCGGCTGGTGGTTCGGAACTTCGGGAGTGGTTCGTTCTTGGTTTCCTTTTGAGTTCTTTCTTGTATGTCGAGTATTCAGGTTCGCCCCGCCACGCTGCGTGATGCCAAGGGCATTGCAGAAATCCATGTCGCGGCTTGGCAAGATGCCTACAAAGGTCTGCTGCCCGATTCCGTGCTGGACGCCCTCTCGGTGCAGAAACGCCAGGCTTTCTGGCGCGAAGCCATCGATCTGTGCGAGCCCCAGGTGGTGGTGGCCCATATCGACAACGAGTTGATGGGCTTTGTCGGGTTCGACCGCTCGCGCGACAAGGGCACGCCCTCGAGCACCGGCGAAATCTGGGCCATGTATGTGAACCCCATCCACTGGGACAAGGGTGTGGGCCTGGCTTTGTGGGATGCGGCTCGTGACGGCCTGCAAGAAGAAGGCTGCACCAAGGTCACGCTGTGGACCTATCTGCGCAATGAACGCGCCCTGCGCTTCTTTGACCTGGCTGGCTTCAAGCGCGAGCTGGGCAGCGCCAAGACCACCGAAGTCGGTGGTGTGCGTCTGGAAGAACTGCGCTTGCATCGATCCCTGGTCTGAGAGGGGCGACGCCTGAGCGCCAGAGATTTTTCAGTCTCATGAAAACCAGCTGCCTTCGGGTCGCTGGTTTTTTTTCGTCCATTTTTTTGAGAGACCTAGCGCTTCATTCAAGCGGATTCCTGCAGATGCAGAAATGCGTTTCTTTTTCGATGGCGACGGGCCAAGGTCAAAGCAAGGAGAGGGTAAAGTAATGCCCCCTTACTTTCTGAATTGACGACACGTGCTGGCCAAGCTGACTTCCAAGAATCAATTGACGCTTCCGAAAAGCGTGACCCAGCCCCTGGGACCCGTGCAGTACTTCGAGGTCCACACCCAAGCCGGCCAAATCATCCTGACCCCCGTGCGAATCCAGCGAGGCGACGCGCTGCGCGCCAAACTCGCCGAGCTCGACATCGACGCCAAAACCATCGAGTCCGCCCTGCGCTGGGCCGACAAAACCATCGAGACCCCGGCTCGTAAAAAAGCAGCCTCCGCGGAAAAAAGGCCAGCAGCCCAAAAAGCGGTTGCGGTCAAAAAAACGCTGGCAAAACCATTGAGTGCCGCGAAATCGGTCGCGGCAAAAAATGCGACGACAAAAACACGCAAGGCGCCAGCGGTGAAAACCACTGAGACCGCGAAAGCAGCGCCCAAACCCCGCAGCGCCACACGCAAGCAGGCGAGCCCCAAGCCGGTGTCGGCGCAACAGGTCTTCGCTCGCGCCAAGGCGGTGAAACGGTGACCCGGGCCCGCACGCGGTCCAAGAAAGCCGTGCAGGCCCGCCGCGTCGTCCTGGACCTGCCTCTGCTCCTGCAGGCCTTGTTGTGCAGCGATGACGCCGCTCAGGCGCTGCGTCAGGCTTGGCAGTCCGGGGCTTGTGTGCCCTTGGTCAATGCCGAGATGGCGCAGGCCTTGATCACGGCCCTGCGTTTTCCTCGCCTGGCGCTCAGCGAGGCACAGCAGCAGGAGCTTTTGGCTGATTTCCTTCCCTACGCCGAGGTGGTGGGGCCACCCGCGCAAGCGGATCGGCGGCGTTCGCGCGAGGCTTCGTACGCCCTGGAACTGGCCTTGTCGCCGCATGCCAAGGCGGAGTTGTGGTTGTGCAATGAACCGGTCTTGAGATTGCGCGGCCAGCGCTTGATCAGCCGCCGTCAGCTCCCGGGTTTGAAGGGCTTGAGCGGCGATGATTTTCTCGCCGGCCTGTCATCTGCTGGACACGATGTAACGGGTTAGTCTGCTAGGCTGCGCGCCTCAGCATCATGAATCGATTCGACCAAAGTTCTCCGACCACCGGCATGTGGCGGGTGGTGTTTTACGAGCGGCGCGCCAATCGTGTGCGCCTCGACCGATCTGGCCCCTGGCTGACCAGCAAGCAACTCGCCCGGCAATGGGCGAGTTGGTTTGGCGAACGCGGTTATCACGTGGCCTTGCAGGATCAAACTGGGGAACTGGAACGGCTTACCGTGGGCCTGCCTGGCTGAGGCTCCCGATCACGGCTTGAGATTCAGTGCAGACGCGGCCGAATGGCGGCCGGGCAGTAGCCCTGGTATTCAAGCGCCCAGCCCTCGGTCGCACTGTGCGCGCAATGGCTTTGCACCTGCTGAGCACTGAGCTTTTTGGCGGCCGCCCGCTGGACCAGGGCTTCGGCTTGGGCCGGGCTCAGCTGCAGGGCAAACAAGGTCCAGCGGCGTTGCAGCAGTGGGTCGGTCCAGGCGTCTTCGAGCGCCCAGCGAATTTCTTCTTCCCGGTTGAGTGACTTTACCGCCAGCACACGGGGCGCCAGGGCCAGCACAAAGCGGTTGAAGTCGCCACGCAGCTTGTCGCTGGGCAGGAGGGCTTCGATGCGGGCCAGACGCTGGCTCCAGCCCGGGCGCGCCAGCTGGCGCGTCACCAGGGCTTGCAAGGCCTGGATGGGGTTGAACAGGCGCAGGCGGTTGGGCGGCAGCACATGGAGGGGAATTCGGGCGGCCTCTTCATGGGGTAAGGCCGTGACAAAGCTGCACAGGGTGGCAATGCGCGCCCACTGGCTGGCGTCGAGGCCAGCAGTGTGTCGGATCGGCCCTTGTTGCAAGCTTTGGGCCAGCGCACTCGCGCTGTGCCAGTCGTGCCTGGCTTTGGCAGCATTGGCTTGGCGGCTCACGCTGACCAGATTGCCGGCGGCATAGCCGGCATCGTCACGCACGCGGTCGATGGATTTTTGCAGTGCATCGCCAGCCTTGTCGTTCAGCGCCTGGCGCAGGATGGGGCAGAACGCCGTGTCGATCTGCTGCAGGAAATTGGGCGTCAGCTGCACCAACTCAAAGCTGCGGCCGCGTGCCCAGGCATGGCTGCGCAGGGCCAGCCAGCGCTGGGTGTGGATGGTGGCGGGCAGGGTGCGAGCGCCGAAGGTGGCGGCACCGGCCAGCCAGCCCTGGCGCAAGGGCGAGTTGGGGTAGAGGTGCTCGACCGGCGGGGTCAGGCCGTGGTGGGCATAGTCCCAGCCGAGCGCCTGGCCCAGGGCCTGGTGGGCCGGTAGCGGCGAGTTTGGGGTCAGGTCTTGCCCTTCCGGGCTTGAAGTGGCAGGGCTGACGTGGATGAAGGCCAGATCCTGTTGTCGTGCGGCGCCCGGCGTGGCGCTGGCGTTCACGGGACTGTGGGTGCGTGCTGCGATCGATGCCATGGGAAATCTCCTGGTGCCGGTCACCACGAACTTGAGCGACCTTGTGGCACAGTGTCTGGGCTCACTGGCTCATGACGTGAGCTACCAAAAAACAGGAGATCGCATGGATCGCACCGAGCGTTTCTACAAGATCGAAATGATGATTCGCAGCCGCGAATGCGTCAGTTTTGCCAGCCTGCTGGAGACACTGGAAGTGTCACCGGCCACCTTGAAGCGTGATCTGCAGTACCTGCGTGAGCGCATGGATGCACCCATCGAATACGACGCCAGCGCCAACGGCTACCGTTTCGGCCAGCAATGGCGGGGCCGCCAGCATGAGCTGCCAGGGGTCTGGTTCAGCGAGAAAGAGCTGCATGCCTTGCTGACCATGCACCAGATGTTGTCCAGCCTGGACGAAGAGGGCATCCTGAGCCGACATCTGCAACCCATGTTCGACAAGCTGACCAGTATGCTGGGTGTGGATGAGGCCGAGGCCAAGGAGCTGACCCAGCGCATCAAACTGATCAGCACGGCCCGCCGCCGCGTGGTGGCCGAGTGCTTTGAGACCGTAGGCAGTGCCGTGGTCAAACGGCAGCGCCTGAGCATGGGCTATCGCAGCCGCAGCCAGGGTGGGCGGGCGGGGCAGCTGCGCCGCCGCACCGTGTCACCCCAGCGCCTGGTTCATTACCGCAACACCTGGTACCTCGATGCCTGGTGCCATGACAGCGAGGGCTTTCGTCGCTTTGCGCTCGATGCCATGGACGGTGTTGAGCTGCTGACGGAACGCGCCAAGGCCGTGCCGCTCAAGCAGTTGGAGGCCGAGCTGGATCAGGGCTACGGCATTTTTGCTGGCGCCCAGGCCCAGCAGGCCCAGCTTTTGTTCAGCGCTGAGGCCGCGCAATGGGTGAGCAAGGAGGAGTGGCACCCCAGCCAGCGCAGCGAGTGGCTGGATGACGGACGCTGGCGCCTGGAGGTGCCCTATGTCGACGCCACCGAGCTCTTGATGGACTTGCTGCGCCACGCCGGCCAGGTGGAGGTGCTGGGCCCGGCGAACTTACGCACGGCTTATGCCAAGCGCCTGCGCGGCGCGGTCGAGGCTTTGGGCGGCTGAGCTCAGGCCTCGGTGGTTTTGTTCTCGTCCTGATCCAGGCGGGCCAGGCGCTCGCTGTGCCAGTAGATGTCGTCGCCGCCCAGGCCGTCGAGGTTGGCGCGGTTGAGCACGCGGGCCAGCACGAAGAGCAGGTCGGACAGGCGGTTCAGGTACTGGCGCGGTGCCGCGTTGATGGTTTCCGCGGCGGCCAGGGTGACCACCGCGCGTTCGGCGCGGCGTGCCACGGTGCGGCAGACATGAGCAATGGCGGCGCTGCGGGTGCCGGCCGGCAGGATGAATTCCTTGAGCCGGGGCAGGGCGGCGTTGTAATGGGCCAGGGCCTGGTCCAGGCGCAGCACGGCACCTTCCTTGAGCAACTCGTAGCCGGGCATGCAGAGCTCGCCGCCGAGATTGAACAGCTCGTGCTGGATGGTCACCAGCAGCTCACGCACATCCTCGGGCAGCGGCTCGGCCAGCAGCACCCCGAGGTTGGAATTGAGCTCGTCCACATCGCCCATGGCCTGCACGCGCAGATGATCTTTGGGCACGCGGCTGCCATCGCCGAGGCCGGTGCTGCCGTCGTCACCGGTGCGGGTGGCAATATTGGAAAGTCGATTGGCCATGGGGCTTGCCGGGTCCGGCGTGGTCTGTGAAGAAGCCGGCATCTTGCCCCAAGTTCAATGGCCCGGTGGCTTCAGTGGCGACGGCCGCTGCGATGAAAGGCCGGCTTGTGGGCAGCCATTTGCGCATGGCGCGGCGGCTCGGCTGGCGGACTGACTTTCAAGCCGGGGTCGTCTCGCAAGGGTTTCGCTTCGGGCGTGAGTGTCTGCAGCAGGTTCTTCACAGCCAAGCGCAAGAGATCCAAGCGCAAAGCACCCACCAGAGCCAGCAACAAGGCCAGCAAGATCAGCAGGGTCGAGAGATCAGCCATGGTGTTCAAGCCTCCATCGAACTGACAAACATCGGCAGAGCAGCCGATATGCTCATGGTGTCACGGCCTGGCGCTGTCGTCCACGGCTTTGACAGTCAGCCCCTGTTTCGCCCGTGTTTGTTTGCAGGAGGCAAGAAAAAAGCCACCGGGGTGAGCCGGTGGCTTTGGCAGGCTGAGGTACCGCGTGAGCGGTATCGCGTCAGAACTGGCGGTTGTACTGCAGACCCAGCAAGGCCGAGTTCAGCTTGTAGCGGCCCTTGATGGTGGCGCAGCTGGAGGTGTTGCCTGACGGGTTGCAGACGGCGGAGCCGGCAGCGTTGACCTGGGCGCCGTTGTCGTACATATCGATCTGGCTCGGGGCCACGCGGATGAAGCTCAGGGCGAAGTCGACGGAGTTCTTGGCGTCCAGCTTCCAGTTCAGGCCGCCGGAGATCCAGGTGCGGTCGTTGTCCGGGATCGAAGGCGTGCGGGTCGTGGCCTTGACCGGGCTTTGGTCGTAGGCGATGCCGGCGCGCAGCTTCAGGTCATCACTCCACTGGTAGTTCAGGCCGAAGGAGCCGCGGACGGTGTTGATCCAGTTTTCCGGGGTCAGCGAATCTGGCAGGTTGTTGGCGAAGTCGATGCGCAGTTCGCTGAAACGCGAGTGGCGGGTGAAGGTCACATCGGCCATCACGGCCAGCTTGTCCTGCTGCTTGAAGAAGGACAGCGACAGGGACTCGGGCGTGTCAACCTTCAGGCTGGCATCGCTGTTGGTGTAGAGGCCCACCAGACGCTGCTGCACCGTGGTGCCAGCATTGGTGCCGGGCAGGGCGTTGTTCAGCAGGGTGGCCAGATTGCCAGCGGGCGTGGCCACGTTCCAGACGGCGTCGCCCTTGAGCTTGTGCGAGATCTTGGAGCGGTAGGCGATGCCGAAACGGGTGTCTTGGTTGGGCGAGTACATCAGGCCCATATTGAAGCCCAAGCCCCAATCCTTGCCTTCGACTTCGACGCCACCCGAGTAGGTCGGGTTGCCCGAGACCGCCTGGATGATGCCGCCAAGCTTGTTCAGCACGGCGGCACGGATCATGGGCAGCGGCACGGTCGGCGAGGCGGCGGCTGCCTTGGCCACTTCCTGCTCGACGATCAGGCCCAGTGCGCCCGAACCGAAGTCGGCACCCTTGGCCAGATTGCCTTCGATGTACTGGGCGGTCAGGCCGGCGCCGACGCTCAGCTTCTCGTTCACCTTGAAGGCGATCGAGGGGTTCAGGGCGATGGTCTTCAGCTCGGTGCCGATGCTGTTGTAGCGACCGGCCCAGTCCTTGTCGTACTCGCTCTTGGAACCGAAGGGCACGAACAGCGCCATGCCGACGGAGAGGTCGGCGCTCAGCTTGTGGGTCAGGTAGGCGTGGGGCACGGCCGTGTTGTGCACGAACTTGCCGCCGTTGCCGCCCTTGGTGGGCAAGCCGAAGCTGGTGATGCTGCCTTGGTCTTCAAACGTGCCTTTGGGCAAGACGACGTTCAGGACGCCAGAGGCTTGGGTGCCGTCCAGGCGGGTCATGCCGGCCGGGTTGTAGAACAGCACCGAAGCGTCCGAAGCTTCCGCGGTGTTGGCGTTCGCCGTGCCTTGGGCCGAAGCCGACTGCGAACCGAAGTGGTAGCCAGAGGCCAGGGCAGACTGAGCGCACAGACCGCCAATGACGGCCATACCGAGCGCGGAAAGCTTGAATTTCATGATGTCTCCAGTGTTGTCGTGGTAGGCCCTTTTCTTGGGCTTTTTACCATTTTGATGATAGCCTGGGCCTACAAATTAGCGCCCGCGCAGATGGCGAATTAGAGCGTTCTACCCACAGACGGTAGTCACATTGGAGACAACTTCGTGCAAATACGTACAAGTTCGGTTCACCCTCTCCGTATCAACCCTGTGTTTTCGGCCCTGGCAAGCGCGGCGCTCTTGTGTGCGTGTGGCGGAAATGGTGACAGCAATCCGCAGGCACCCGAGCCCGTTGCAGCGCCCGAGTTCGCGGCCGAGATCCGCTACACCAGCTACGGCGTGCCGCACATCAAGGCGGACAACTTCAAGGGCGCGGGCTATGGCTACGGTTATGCCTTTGCCCAGGACCACATCTGCCTGTTTGCCGAGGAGCTCATCACCTTGCGCGGCGAGCGCTCGCGCTTCTTCGGGGATGTCGATGCCAGCGGCAAGTCCATCAACTACTTGGGGCAGTTCGGTGATTTCACGCCCAATCTGTCCTCGGACTTTTTCTACAAATCGCTGATGACGCCGGCCCAGGCGCAGGCGATGAAGAACGGCGCCGGTGCCGAAGTTCGTGAGCTGGTGAGCGGCTTTGTCGCCGGCTACAACCGCTACCTCAGCGACAAGGGCTTGAACGGCCTGCCGCTGGAATGCAAGGGCGCTGCCTGGGTGCGCCCGATGAACGAGGACGACGCCTACTTCCGCTTCACCCAGGCCGCCATCGCCGGCAGCTCGCTGCAGTTCATTCACGCCCTGGGCAGCGCCCAGCCGCCGCTGGTGAAGCCGGCGGGCGCCGCGCCGGTGCTGCTGTCGGCCAAGGCCTTGCGCGCCAAGTCCACCCAGCTCGCCCTGGCTCGCACACCGCTGCTGCAGGGCTTGCGCCAGCTGGAAGAGCATGTGATCGGCTCCAACGGTTATGGCTTGGGCAAGGGCGCCACGCAGAGCGGCGCCGGCATGGTGCTGGGCAACCCGCACTTTCCTTGGTGGGGCGCATTGCGGCTGCATCAGCTGCACCTGACCATCCCCGGCAAGTACGACGTCATGGGGGCCACGCTGCTCGGTGCGGTGGTGCCCCTGATCGGCTTCAACAAGGATGTGGCCTGGACCCACACCTTCTCGACCGACAACCGCTTCACCCTGTTCCAGCTCAAGCTCGACCCGGCCGACCCAACCCGCTACTGGGTCGATGGGGCCTACAAGCCCATGAGCCAGACGCCGCTGTCGGTGCTGGCCTTGCAGCCCGATGGCAGCCTCAAGACCGTCACGCGCACGCTCTACGGCACCGATTTCGGCCCCATGGTCAGCGACGGTGCCAGCTTCGCCTGGAGCGGTGCGGCCGGCTTTGCGCTGCGCGATGCCAACTACGGCAACACCAAGCTGCTCGACCAAGCCCTGCTCAACGGCAAGTCCAGCAGTGCCGAGAGTCTGCGCGAGAACCTGGCCACCTTCAACGCCATGCCCTGGGTCAACACCATGGCTGCGGACAAGAACGGCCGCGCGCTTTATGCCAATTACTCGGTGGCGGCCAATGTCAGTGATGCCCAGCTGGCCAGCTGCGTGAACAGCCCCACCGGCCAGTTCCTGCTGGCCACGCGCGGCCTGGTGCTGTTGGACGGCAGCAAATCCGCCTGCAACTGGAGCGGCGCCATCCCTGCGGCGCAGCGGCCCTATGTGCTGCGCGACGATTTCATCGTCAACGCCAACGACAGCCACTGGCTGCCCAACGACCAGGTGCGGCTGAGTGGCTATCCCAAGATCATCGCCACCGGCCCCAATGCCGAGGGCGCACCGCAGGGCGAACGCACGCGCATGGGCATCGTCCAGGCCCTGGAACGCATGCAGGGCAGCGATGGCCTGGCCGGCAAGGGCTTCACCCTGGCCCAGCTGCAGCAGGTCTACCAGAAGGCCCGTTTCTTCAAGGCCGAGCAATGGCTGGACGAGTTCCTGGCCGCGGCTTGCAGCGGTGCGTCGCCCAGCGCCAAGGACAGCACGGGCAAGGCCACCGACCTCAGCAAGGCCTGCGCCGTGCTGGCCGCCTGGAAGAAGACCGAGGGCCTGCTCGACCCGGGCTCGCTGCTGTTCCGCAAGTTCTACGAACTCTCGGGTGAGCTCAAGGACGCCAGCTACTGGCGCGTGGCCTACAACCCGGCCGATCCGGTCTACACCCCGCGCGGGTTCAACACTGCCAACAGCAAGGCGGCCACTTTGCTGGCCGACGCGGTGCAGTGGTTCGCCAGCCAGAACATCGCGCTGGAAGAGGTCAATGCGCGGCGCCAGGTCGTGGTGCGTGATAGCGCGCCAGTCCCCATCCCCGGCGGCCCCTACACCTTCAACAATGCCCGCGGCAATTTCAACGGCGGTCTCTACGGTGACCCGTTTTACGGCAACAGCTATTTGCAGTTCGTCACCTTCGATGCCAAGGGGCCGGTGGCCGAGGGGGTGTTGACCTACTCGCAGTCCAGCCACATCTTCTCGCCCCACTTTGCGGACCAGACCAAGGCCTATTCCGCGATCTATACCAAGGGTGGGGCCTGGATCAAGCTGCCCTTCAGTGAGGCCGAAATTCAGGCCGACCCGAACTACCGCAGCCTGCAGCTCAGCGAATGATGCGGGCGGCTTCTGTCCTGCCGGCCGAGATGCTGGTGGCCTTGCAGCAGCGCTTGGGCGAACGCTTCAGCACCGCCCTGGCGCAGCGGGAGCTGCACGGCCGCGACGAGTCGCCTTTCGACGTGGCGCCGCCCGATGCCGTGGTCTTTGCCGAAAGCAATGAGGAGGTGGCCTTCGTGTTGCAACTGGCGCAGCAGCATCGCATGCCCGTCATTCCCTACGGCACCGGCACGTCCTTGGAGGGGCATTTGCTGGCGGTGCAGGGCGGCATCAGCCTGGACCTGAGCCGGATGAAGTCCATCCTGCAGCTGCATCCCGAGGACCTGACGGTCACCGTGCAGGCCGGCGTGACCCGCCAGCAGCTGAACCAGGAGATCCGCCACAGCGGCCTGTTCTTTCCCATCGACCCGGGGGCCGATGCCTCGCTGGGTGGCATGGCGGCCACACGCGCCAGCGGCACGAATGCGGTGCGCTACGGCACCATGCGCGAGAACGTGCTGGGCCTGACCGTGCTGACGGCCAGCGGCGAGCAGATCCGCACCGGCAGCCGCGCGCGCAAGAGCAGTGCCGGCTACGACCTGACCCGCTTGTTCGTGGGCAGCGAGGGCACCTTGGGCGTGATCACCGAGCTGACCCTGCGCCTGTATCCGCTGCCCGAGGCGGTGTCGGCCGCCATCTGCTTTTTCCCCAGCATCGACGCCGCGGTTCAGACCACCATCGCCATCATCCAGATGGGCATCCCGATCGCCCGCTGCGAGCTGCTCGATGCCCATGCCGTGCGTGCCGTCAACGCCCATGACCATCTGGGCTTGCGTGAATCGCCGATGTTGCTGATGGAGTTCCATGGCTCGGCCGCCAGCGTGGCCGAGCAGGCGCAGAGCGTGCAGGCGCTGGCAGCGGAGCAGGGCGGCGAGGCCTTTGAATGGGCCAGCACGCCCGAGGCGCGCACGCGGCTGTGGACAGCCCGCCACCATGCTTACTTGTCGGCCCTGCAGACCCGCCCTGGCTGCCGCTGCGTGACCACCGACACCTGCGTGCCCATCTCTCGCCTGGCCGAGAGCATCAATGAATCGGTGTGCGAGGTCGAGGCCACCGATCTGCCCTATTTCATCGTCGGCCATGTCGGCGACGGCAATTTCCATATGGGCTATCTGATCGACCCGCAGCAGCCGGCGGAACGGGAGCTGGCTGAGCGCCTGAGCGCGCAGATGGTGGCCCGCGCCCTGCGCCTGGGCGGCACTTGCACGGGAGAGCATGGCATCGGCCTGCACAAGCAGGGCTTTCTGCTCGACGAGGCCGGGCCGGGCGCGGTGGCCCTGATGCGCAGCATCAAGGCGGCGCTGGACCCGGCCCAGATCATGAACCCGGGCAAGATCTTTGCGAGCTGAGAGCTTGTGCAGCCCGCAGCTCGCGCGGGATCACAAGGCCTTGACGCTGTAGCTGACCGTGCTGCCGCTGTAGCTGGCCAGCACCTGGTAGTTCTTGGCCACGCCGCCGCTGCTCAGCTGCACGCTGTAGCTGACCTGGCTGCTGCTGCTTGATTCCACCGTGATCAGGGCGCTGTCCTTGCCGGCGGTCAGCGTGGCGCTGGAGCCTTGCAGCGGGCGGCCGTTGCTGGTCTGCCAGTTGCTGAACTGGGTGTCCACAAACGCCTTGCTGTCGCTCCAGTGGGCGCTGCGCAGCTTGCTGTGGCCGAGGCTGTAGTTGTTGGCGTCGGTGACGCTGAGCTCATTCAGCCCCGCGTATTGCACGCCGTTCAGGGTCAGGCTGGGCTTGCCCTGGCCATCCACTTCCAGCAGGGCCACGGCCGTGACCGGGCCAAAGCTTTCGCCGCCGCCGGAAGCGCTCAGCTTGTCGAAGCTGAGCTGCAGCCGGACGTTGTTGCCTGGGTTGTCGAGATTGCTGATGGCGGTCAGGAAATCGATGCGCATGCCGCCATCGATGCTGAGGCTCTGGCCGTCGACGATGCCGCTGATCTTGTCAAAGCGCATGCTGATGTAGCTGCCGGCCGGCAAGGACGTGGCGCTGTTGCTCACATTGGTGTCCACCACGATGGAGCCGCTGCAGTTGCGGATGACGCTGATGCCCAGGCTGCTGCAGCTGACGGTGGTGGTCTCCAGGATCTTGCGGCGCTCTGGTTCTGCGGCGCTGGGCTTGTGGCTGTTCTGGCGGCCGCTCATCAGCTCGCCGAAGGGCAGGAACAGATTGCTGGGGTCTTCGCTGCGGCGCACCAAGTTGGCCGCGGCGGCCGCGGTGGCCTTGACGCTGTCCTGCGCGGCCTCGCCGTTCTGCCCCAGTGTGCCAGCCGTGGTGGGCGGGGCGATCAGCTTGAGGGGCTCAGGGACCGGCGCCGGCACGACCGGACTGCTGTCGCTGCCGCCCCCACCGCCGCAGGCACTGAGGCCCAGGCTGCCGAGGCCGATCATCAACCAGGCTGCGGCCGTGGCGACGCGAGGTTGGCGGAATGCGGTGCGAGCGGTCAGCATGCGAGTCGTGATCATCATCTCAGCCTCCGAGTCTTGAGGCTGGCGATGGTACGGGGCCTGCGTGACGATCACCGTCCCCCACAGTGGGGAGTTAGGCGGCTTTGCGCCAGGTGCCGCCGGATGCACCGCGCCGGGGCTGGCGGTGCCACCGGGCTCAGCCGGTGGCAGCCCGAGGGCCTCATCATCCGTGCGGCGGCGCCGGCACGCTCCAGCGCCGGCTGATGTCGCCGGCCTCGTTGACGCTCTCCAACTGCACGCCAAAACCCCAGAGCCGGGCCACATGCTTGAGCACCTCTTGCGCGCTGTCGTGCAGGGGCCGGTTCATGTGCTGGGTGTGGCGCAGGGTCAGGGAGCGGTCGCCGCGCAGATTGACGTTCCAGACCTGGATATTGGGTTCGCGAGTGCTGAGGTCGTACTGGCGCGACAAGGCCTCGCGCACATGCTGGTAGCCGCTCTCGTCGTGGATGGCCGAGATCTCGTACTCGGACTGCTTTTCATCGTCGAGGATGGAAAACAGCCGGAACTCGCGCATCAGATGCGGGCTCAGGTACTGGCCGATGAAGCTCTCGTCCTTGAAGTTGCGCATGGCGTGGTCCAGCGTGGGCAGCCAGGCGCCGCCGGCGATGTCGGGGAACCAGCGCCGGTCTTCCTCGGTGGGCTTCTCGCAGATGCGCTTGATGTCGGTGTACATGGCAAAACCCAGGGCATAGGGGTTCAGGTTGGCCATGGGCTGCTGCGCCACCACATTGGTGTGGGACTTCAGCCATTCGATCATCATGCCGTCGCTGAGGTAGCCGTCGTCGTACATCTGGTTCAGCAGGCGGTGGTGCCAGAAGGTGGCCCAGCCCTCGTTCATCACCTGGGTCTGGCGCTGCGGGTAGAAGTACTGGGCGATCTTGCGCACGATGCGCACGATCTCGCGCTGCCAGGGTTCCAGCAGGGGCGCGTTCTTTTCGATGAAGTAGAGGAGGTTCTCCTGCGGCTCGTCGGGGAAGCGGCGTGTGGCGGCGGCTTCATCGGCCTTGTCGGCGCGCTTGGGCAGGGTGCGCCAGAGCTCGTTGATCTGCAGCTGGGCATGGGCCTCGCGGTCGGCCAGGCGGCTGCGTTCCTGGGCCAGGGACAGTTTGGCCGGGCGGCGGTAGCGGTCGACGCCGTAGGACATCAGCGCATGGCAGGAATCCAGCACCTGCTCGACCTGAGCCAGGCCGTGGCGCTGCTCGCAGTCGGCGACGAAGTTCTTGGCATAGACCAGGTAGTCGATGATGCTGGACGCATCGGTCCACATGCGGAACAGGTAATTGCCTTTGAAGAAGCTGTTGTGGCCGTAGCTGGCGTGGGCGATCACCAGGGCCTGCATGGCCATGGAGTTCTCTTCCATCAGGTAAGCGATGCAAGGGTCGGAGTTGATGACGATCTCGTAGGCCAGGCCCATCTGGCCGCGCTTGTAATTGCGCTCGGTGGCGATGAACTCCTTGCCATAGCTCCAGTGCCGGTAGTTCACCGGCATGCCCACCGAGGCATACGCGTCCATCATCTGCTCGGCGGTGATGATCTCGAGCTGGTTGGGGTAGGTGTCCAGGCCGTAGCGCTCGGCGGTGGCGCGGATGACGTCGTGGTACTCGTCGATCAGCTCGAAGGTCCAGTCGCTGGGCGAGGGCAGGGGCTGGGCGGGGCGGGGGCCGGCGGGCTTCATCTCGCGCAGGGGCGCACGCGTGCGGCGGCCGCCGTATTCATCGGTCAAGGGGGCGATGCCGATCTGGCGGCGGTTTTCGATCTGGCTCATGCCTGTGCCCCTTCCTTCTTGAAGAGTTCACGGAAGACCGGGTAGATCTGCGCGGCCTCGGTGGCCTTGCGCATGGCGAAGTGGCGCACCTCTTCGCTGAGCTTGCTGTACTCGTCCCAGAGGTTCTGTTCCTGCTCGGCCACCTGCACATAAGCGAAGTAGCGGCACAGCGGCAGGATCTGCTGCGCCAGCAGCTCGCGGCAGCGGCCACTGTCGTGGTGCCAGTTGTCGCCATCGCTGGCCTGGGCGCCATAGATGTTCCATTCGCTGCTGGGATAGCGCGCGCGGATGATTTCCTCCATCAGTACCAGGGCGCTGGAGACCACGGTGCCTCCGGTCTCGGTGGCGTGGAAAAAGTTCTGCTCGTCCACCTCCTGGGCCTGGGTGTGGTGGCGGATGAAGACCACATCGATCTTCTCGTAATGCCGGGTCAGGAAGAGGTAGAGCAGGATGAAGAAGCGCTTGGCCAGATCCTTGCGGCTTTCGTCCATGGAACCGGACACGTCCATCAGGCAGAACATGACGGCCCGGCTGGTCGGCACCGGTGTGCGCACGCGGTTGCGAAAGCGCAGGTCGATGGGGTCGAGAAACGGAATCGCCGCAATTCGCTGCTTGAGGAAGGCGATGCGGTCCTCGGTTTCCTTGAGCATGCGCTGCACTTCCAGCTCGGCCGGGTTCTCGCGCTTGAGCAGGGCCAGGCGTTCCTCCAGCTCATGCAGCTCGCGGCGTTTGCCGGTGCCCAGGGCGATGCGGCGGCTCAGGGCGCCGCGCATGGAGCGCACCACATGGAGGTTGGTCGGCGTGCCATCGCTGGTGAAGCCGGCGCGGTGGCTTTTCCACTCCGGTGTTTCGGCCAGCTGGGTGCGCTCGAGATTGGGCAGGGCCAGGTCTTCGAAGAACACCTGCATGAACTCTTCGCGGCTCAGGTGGAAGACGAAGTCGTCCTCGCCCTCGCCGGAATCGCTGGCCTGGCCACCTCCCTGGCCTTGACCGCCGCCCTTGGGCTTGGCGATGCGGTCGCCTTTGACATGCTCGCTGTTGCCCGGCCGCACCACCTCACGCACGCCGCCCTCGCCGTGGCCGAAGACGGGCTCGCTCAAGTCCTTCTTGGGGATGTGCACATCTTCGCCGCGCTCCAGATCGCGGATGCCGCGGCCGTCCACCGCACGGCGCACCGCCTCGCGGATTTGCGTCTTGTGGCGCTGCAGGAAGCGCTCACGGTTGCCGATGGACTTGTTCTTGCCGGAAAGCCTTCGGTCGATGATCTGCTGCAGCATGGGTGCTTGCTCCTGCGTGGCCTCGTCCTCGGACTCAAGAACTCTTGCGAACCCTCAAGTACCACTCGCACAGCAGCCGCACCTGCTTGGCCGTGTAGCCCTTGTCGACCATGCGCTGCACGAAGTTCTCGTGCTTCTTGGCCTCGTCGGCGCTGGCCTTGGCATTGAAGCTGATCACCGGCAGCAACTCCTCGGTGTTGGAGAACATCTTCTTCTCAATCACCGTGCGCAGCTTCTCGTAGCTGGTCCAGGCCGGGTTCTTGCCGGCGTTGTTGGCGCGCGCGCGCAGCACGAAGTTGACGATCTCGTTGCGGAAGTCCTTGGGGTTGCTGATGCCCGCGGGCTTCTCGATCTTCTCGAGCTCGGCATTCAGGGCCACGCGGTCGAAGACCTCGCCGGTGTCGGTGTCGCGGTACTCCTGGTCCTGGATCCAGTAGTCGGCATAGGTGACATAGCGGTCGAAGATGTTTTGCCCGTATTCGGAATAACTCTCCAGATAAGCGGTCTGAATCTCCTTGCCGATGAACTCGGCATAGCGCGGCGCCAGCGCTTCCTTGATGAAGCCCACATACTTCTGCTCGACCTCGGCCGGGAACTGCTCGCGCTCGATCTGCTGCTCCAGCACATACATCAGGTGCACCGGATTGGCTGCCACCTCGGCACTGTCGAAGTTGAAGACCTTGGACAGGATCTTGTAGGCGAAGCGGGTGGAAATGCCGCTCATGCCCTCGTCGACGCCGGCGTAATCGCGGTACTCCTGGAAGCTTTTGGCACGCGGGTCGGTGTCCTTGAGGCTTTCACCGTCGTAGACCTGCATCTTGGAATACAGCGATGAGTTCTCGGGCTCCTTCAGCCGCGTCAGCACCGCGAACTGGCTCATCATCTTGAGCGTGCCCGGGGCGCATTTGGCTTCGGCCAGCGAGGAGCCGCGGATCAGCTTCTCGTAGATCTTGACCTCCTCGCTGACACGCAGGCAGTAAGGCACCTTGACGATGTAGATGCGATCCAGGAAGGCTTCGTTGTTCTTGTTGTTGCGGAAGGTCTTCCACTCGCTCTCATTGCTGTGGGCCAGCACCACGCCGTCGAAGGGGATGGCGCCGAAGCCCTCGGTGCCCTTGTAGTTGCCTTCCTGCGTGGCGGTCAGCAAGGGGTGCAGTACCTTGATCGGCGCCTTGAACATTTCCACAAATTCCAGCAGGCCCTGGTTGGCCAGGCACAGGCCACCGGAGTAGCTGTAGGCATCGGGGTCGTCCTGGGCATAGGTCTCCAGCTTGCGGATGTCCACCTTGCCGACCAGGGAAGAGATGTCCTGGTTGTTCTCGTCGCCCGGTTCGGTCTTGGCCACGCCCACTTGCTTGAGCACACTGGGGTAGCGCTTGACCACCTTGAAGCGGCGGATGTCACCGCCGAATTCGTCGAGGCGTTTGACCGCCCAGGGGCTGAGGATGCGGTTCAGATAACGCCGAGGGATGCCGTACTCTTGCTCCAGCAAGGGGCCGTCCTCGACCACATCGAACAGGCCCAGCGGTGACTCGTTCACCGGCGAGCCGGCCAGGGCGTAGAAAGGCACTTGTTCCATCAGGCTTTTGAGCCGCTCGGCGATGGAGCTCTTGCCGCCGCCCACCGGGCCCAGCAGGTAGAGGATTTGCTTCTTTTCTTCCAGGCCCTGTGCGGCGTGGCGGAAGTAGCTGACCACCTGTTCGATCGCTTCCTCGAGGCCGTAGAACTCCGCGAAAGCGGGGTAGATCTTGATGGTCTTGTTGGCGAACAGCCGGGACAGGCGGGCGTCGTGGCGCGTGTCCACCATCTCGGGCTCGCCGATGGCCTTGAGCATGCGCTCGGCCGCAGTGGCGTAGGCGAGGGGGTTGCGTTTGCACTCGTTGAGGTAATCCTCGAGCGAGAGCTCTTCGACGCGGGTGCGCTCGTAGCGCTTGGTGAAGCTGCTGATCACGTCCATGCTGACCTCCGGTAAGGTCCCGGGCAGCGCGCAGACATGGCTCGTCGGCGCATCGCCTGGGAAGTTCTGATGAAGTCCCTTGGCGCACCGGCCACGTGTGGCTGGGGGCGTCATCAGAGCTTTCCGAGGTGCAGCGGCAGTGATTCAAGCTTGGCCGTTCAAGACCCTGCTGAAGCCCTGAAAAGAGCGGCAATTTCCGCTCTTGATTCCGGGGTTCAAACCGGGCTCGAAATCAAGCCATGGGCTGATGCTACGCCGATCTGAAAAGTTTGGTGTGAAGGCGTTTGATGCGCTTTCCTCACACCGATATTCACTCGCTTTTGCGCAGGCGTTCGATCAAGCCGTTAAGCTCATCGAGGGAGCCGAACTGGATGGACAGCTCGCCCTGTTCACCGCGCTTGGTGCGCTTCTTGACCCGCACCTCGACCACCGCGGTCAGCAGGTCGGATAACTCCTCTTCCAAGCGCAGCAGGTCGCGGCTCTTGTCGTTCTTGACGCGCAGCAGCGGCGTCTGGCGGCCGGCGCCCTGGCGCGCGACCAGCTTCTCGGCATCACGCACGCTCAGCTTCTTGGCGGCGATCTCGGTGGCGCAGGTGATCTGGTGCGCGCCGTCCAGCGGCAGCAGGGCACGGGCATGGCCCATGTCGATGTCGCCGGCCATCAGCATGTTCTGCACCGGCTCGACCAGTTGCAGCAGGCGCAGCAGATTGCTGGCGGCGCTGCGCGAGCGGCCCACGGCTTGGGCGGCCTGCTCATGGGTCAGGTGGAACTCGTTGACCAGGCGCTGCAGGCCCTGGGCTTCTTCCAGCGGATTCAAATCTTCGCGCTGGATGTTTTCGATCAGGGCCATGGCGGCCGCGGCCTCGTCGGGCACGGCCTTGACCAGCACAGGCACTTCACGCAGACCGGCCAGCTTGGCGGCGCGGAAGCGGCGCTCGCCAGCGATGATTTCGTAGCGCACATCGCTGAGCGGCGAGGGCGGGGCGATCGGGCGCACCAGGATTGGCTGCATGATGCCCTGGCCCTTGATGCTCTCGGCCAGCTCGTAGAGCGAGCCTTCGTCCATGCGCGTGCGCGGCTGGTATTTGCCGGCCTGCATCTGCTCCAGGCGCAGCTGGCTGGGGCTGCCTTCGCGGGCGGCGGCCGCTTCCGCTTCGTTGACTTTGGGGCCGAGCAGCGCTTCGAGGCCGAGGCCGAGGCCTTTGGGTTTCTTGGTGACCATGGCAGCGATTGTCCCTTATGCAGGCTGGGGCATCAGCTGGGAGAGCAAGACCTGACCCTCGGGCCAGTTGCCCAGGCCGGAATCGGCATTGAGGTGCCCACGCGGCCCAGCCATCACCAGGCTGGCGCCCCAGTCGGCAGCCATCTGCGCGCCGCGCTCAGGCGCACAGAAAGGGTCGTCGCTGCTGATTACGGCGATGGCCGGGAAGGGCAGGCGGGCACGCTGGATCTGGCGCCAGTTGTGCAGCTGCGGCGGGGAGAATGGTGCCTCGGTGTCGGGCGGCGCCACCAGCAGAGCGCCGCGCACCCGCGCCTTGTGGCCGGAATGCGAGGCCCAGCTGGCCACCAGCTGGCAGCCCAGGGAATGGGCCACCAGGACCACGGGCTCCGCCTGGGCTTGCAGCACCTCGTCCAGGCGCGCCATCCAGTCGCCGCGCAGCGGGCGCTCCCAGTCGGATTGCTCGACCCGCTGGTGGCCGAACTGCGCCTCCCAGAGGCTTTGCCAATGCCCAGGGCCGGAGTTCAACCAGCCGGGCAGCAGGAGGACGGTGCTTGCTTTCATTCGCTTGCCTTATGCTTTCACTTCTTTCTTGAATTTGATTGTGCTGGAGAAGTCATGACGTACGCGGTTTTTGTGGATGGACAAGAGGGCACGACGGGGCTGCGCATCCATGAGTACCTGGCCGCGCGTCAGGATGTGGAAGTGCTGCGCATCGACGCCGACAAGCGCAAGGACCCGGCCGAGCGCGCGCGCCTGCTGAACGCCGCCGATGTGGCTTTCTTGTGCCTGCCCGACGCCGCTTCACGTGAAGCCGCGGCCATGATCAGCAACCCCAAGACCTGCCTGATCGACGCCAGCACCGCGCACCGCACGGTGCCCGGCTGGGCCTTCGGCCTGCCCGAGCTGTGCAAGAGCCAGCGAGAGGCCATCCGCGCCGCCAAGCGCATCGCCAACCCGGGTTGCCATGCCAGCGCCTTCATCCTGGCCTTGCGTCCTCTGGTCGATGCCGGTTTGCTGGCACCCGAGGCCTTGGTGTCGGCCACCTCGATCACCGGCTATTCCGGCGGCGGCAAGGGCATGATTGGCGAGTACGAAGCGGGCGGCAACACCAAGCTGCTTTCGCCCCGCCCTTATGCCCTGGGCCTGGCGCACAAACACCTGCCCGAGATGATGGCCCACACCGGCCTCAAGAGCGCGCCGGTCTTCATGCCCATCGTCGGCAATTTCTACAAGGGCCTGGCGGTGACCGTGCCTCTGCACCTGAGCCAGCTGCGCGCCGGCACCCAGGCCGAGCATGTCCAGCAAGCCCTGGCCGCGCATTACGAAGGCGAGCGCTTCATCCGCGTGATGCCGCTGCGCGATGCCGACACCCTGGCCGGCGGCTTCTTCGATGTGCAGGGCTGCAATGACACGAACCGGGTGGACCTGTTCGTCTTCGGCTCGGAGACGCAGATCCTCGTCATGGCTCGCCTGGACAACCTCGGCAAGGGCGCCAGCGGCGCCGCCGTGCAGGCCATGAATGTGCATCTGGGTCTGGAAGAAAGCCTGGGCCTCGTGTGAGCCCGGCGCCGCGCGGAGAGGCCGAGCGCTGGTGGCGCGATGAGGAGGTCTCGCCGGCGGCGGTGCAGGCCTTGCGTGAGCGCGTGCGCCTGTTCGGCCGTCAGCAGACCCAGGGCAGCGATGCGCAGGACATCGTCTGCGCACGCCTCGATGAACAGGGCGAGCTGCTGGTGGGCGCCAGCGGCCGCACCGAGTTCCAAAGGTTGTACGTCGACTACTTATGGGTTCGGGAGGACCTGCGGAGCCAGGGCTTGGGCAGCGCCTGCCTGCGCCAGATCGAGGCCCAGGCCTTGCGTCGCGGCTGTGTCGACGCCTTGATCGAAACCCTGTCCGACGAGACGGCCGCGCTCTATGAGCACCTCGGCTATGTCTGCATCAGCCATGTGCACGATTTCGTGCCGGGCTTCACGCGCCACACCTTGCTCAAGGTCTGGAAGCCGCGCGATTGATTTGGTTCGCGAGGGCACCGCTCAAATCGAGGGTTCGGGAGAGCGGTAGTGGTAGCGGTAGGCCAGCTGGAAACCCAGGCGCTGGTAGACGCGTTGGGCGCTGAGGTTGTCGCTGCCCACCTGGAGGTAGGCCTGCTGGGCACCCTCGGCCTGGGCCGCGCGGAGCAGGGCGGCGCAGAGTTGGGTGGCATGGCCCTGGCCGCGTGCCTCGGGCGGCGTGAAGATGTCGTACAGGCCCACCATGGCCTCTTCCCGAGCGTACTGACCCAGAGCCAGCAAACGCCCATCTTCGGCGGTGCGCAAGGCATGGCCGAGATAGGGCACGGGCGAGGCTTGCAGGCGCTCGGCATGGGCGGCGATCTCGGTGGCGCTGGAACCGCGCAGTTGGCCCACCAGGGCCGCGTATTCGGTGGCGCTGAGCCGCTCCAGGCGCAGGCCGGGTGCCAGGGTCTCGGGCAGACCCTGCAGATCCTTGCGGGTCATGACATCGGCGGCGTCGTAGCTGGGCCAGCCTTTGGCGGCCAGGGTGGCGTCCAGATCGGCCGGCTGGGTAAAGGGCGTGAGGCGGACGATCAGCGGCAGGCCGGCGGCCTGGAAAGCGTGCTGACAGCGCGACAGCAAGTCATCGAGTGGCAGGCTACCGGCTTCCAGCGCATTGATGCAGCGCGAGCGCTTGGCCTTGCCGGGGGAGAGGCGGATCAGCCAGCCTTCAACGCGCTGCTGCTGGGGCGGGGCGCTGGCGTTGAGCCCGGCTTGTTCGGCCCGCCAGGACAGTTCGACATCGTCGTCCTGCAGCGGGACCGGCAGCTCGTTCATTCCCGACCCGTTCACATGCTGCCGACGCGGCGCACCATCTCGCGGGCGAACTCGATGAAGGCCTGGGCACCCTTGGAGCTGGGGTCGAACACCACGCCGGGCAGGCCGTAGCTGGGCGCTTCGGCCAGGCGCACATTGCGCGGGATCACGGTGTCGAAGACCTTGTCTCCGAAGTGTGTCTTGAGCTGGTCGCTGACCTGGTTCTGCAGGGTGATGCGCGGATCGAACATCACGCGCAGCAGGCCGATGATCTGCAGGTCGGCGTTGAGATTGGCATGCACCTGCTTGATGGTGTTGACCAGGTCCGAGAGGCCTTCGAGCGCGAAGTACTCGCACTGCATGGGCACGACCACGCCGTGGGCACAGCACAGGCCGTTCAGCGTCAGCATGGACAGCGAGGGCGGGCAGTCGATCAGGACGAAGTCGTAGTCGTCGTTGGCCGCGGCGAGGGCGCCCTTGAGGCGGCGTTCGCGGCGCTCCAGATCAACCAGCTCGACTTCGGCGCCGGCCAGCTCGCGGTTGGCACCCAGCACGTCGTAGCCGACCTTTTCGCTTGTCTGCTTGGCCTCTTTCACCGAGGCCGATTCCAGCAGCACGTCGTAGACGCTGAGCTCCAGCGCGCGCTTGTCGATGCCCGAGCCCATGGTGGCATTGCCCTGCGGGTCCAGGTCCACCACCAGCACGCGCTGGCCGACCTTGGCCAGGCCGGCAGCGAGGTTGACGGTGGTGGTGGTCTTGCCGACTCCGCCTTTTTGGTTGGCAACGCAGAAGATCTTGGCCATGGTCTCGTTTTTCTTAGCAGGCGTGATGGTAGCGGGAGATGGGGGCTGCTTTTGTGGCGCGGGGCCCTCAGGGCTGCGGCGCAGAGAAATTTCTTAGGCCTTGGGGCGAATCCAGATCAGGCAGCGCTGGGCGTCGAGGCCAGGAACCTGCAGTTGTTCCACGTGAAACACATCGAGGTCGGCGGGCAGTGCAGCCAGTTCTTCTGCCGGATGTTGCCCTTTCATGGCCAACCAAATCGCCCCGGATTCGGCGCCTGGCTTCAGATGCTGGCGGGTGAGGGTGGTGAAGTCCAGCAGCGAAGCGAAGGCGCGCGAGGTGATCAGGTCGAAGGGCGGGGTGTCCAGCGCCTCCACGCGGGAGTGCACGCCATGCAGATTGGGCAGGCGCAATTCGGCCGCCACCTGCTTGATGAAGCTGGCCTTCTTGGCCACGGCGTCGATACAGCTGACGTCGATATTGGGTTCGCAGATGGCCACCACCACACCCGGAAGGCCACCGCCGCTGCCCACGTCCATCAGCCGCAGGCTGCTTTTGCCGGTGGCTTGCAAATGGCGGCGCAGGGCGGGCAGCAAGCTCAGGCTGTCCACCAGATGCTGGGTCAGCATGGCCTGGGGCTCGCGCACGGCGGTCAGGTTGTAGACCTTGTTCCACTTGCTGATCATGGCCAGGTAGGCCAGCAGCTGGTGCAGCTGAGCGTCGCTGAGGTTCAGGCCCAGGGTCTGGGCGGCGTCGTGCAAGGGGGCAAAGAGGGCGTCGGAACTCATGCGGAGTGGCTTTGTGGGTGGGTCACCGTGTACAGCGTGGAGAGGGGAATCAGCGGCACGCCGGCTTGTGCCAGCGCTTGCGAGACCTGGTCGCGCAAGGCCTCGGCGCTCAGGCCTTGGTCGGGCCAGGTGTGGTGGGCGTCGGGAACCAGCCAAGGTTTCAAACCCAGGGCCAGTGCACCGCGTGCGCTCGCTTCAATGCAGCAATCGGATTGCAAGCCGATCAGGATGGGCTGGCTGCGTCCGGCCTGCTGCAGGGCTTGGGCCAGGCTCGTTTCCTCAAAGGCATTGGGCACGGTCTTGGTGAAGCGGGGTTCTTCGGCGGCCGGGTTCAGACGCGGATCGATGTCGAAGCCGGGGCCGTCCATCGGTCCGCCGGGCTCGGAGTGCTGGATCCAGAACACCGGCACGCGCTGCCGGCGAGCCCAGTCCAGGGCGCTGCGGCAGGCGCTGAGCAGGGCGTCGCCGTCCGGCATGGGCGGGCAAAGCCGGCCATCGAAGGCGCCGCACTGCACATCGATCACCAGCAGGGCTGCTTGCTTCAGATCGAGCGCCGGTTCGCTCTTGCTCATGCGCCGACCTTGTCGTGAGCCTCGCTGAAGCCCTTGAAGCGTTTCTTCTTCAGGTGCACCAGCAGCAGGGAGATGGCGGCGGGCGTAACGCCCGAAACGCGAGAAGCCTGGCCCAGGGTCTCGGGTCGATGGGTGTTGAGCTTCTGTCGGACCTCGAAGGACAGGGCTTGGATCTCGTTGTAGTCCAGTTCCTCGGGCAGGCGCAGGTTCTCCAGATTGGCCGCGCGGGCCACATCTTCGACTTGCTTGTTGATGTAGCCGGCGTACTTGACGCTGGTTTCGATCTGCTCGATGACGGCGTCGGCCATGGTCTTGCCCAGGTCGGCGGTCAGTGTTTCACGTGAAACAGCGGCTTCCGGGCGGGCGATGGCCGCCACTTCGGCCAGGGTGTCGTAGACCACGCCGGGGCGGCGCAGCAGGTCGATGAAGTTGTACTCGCGCTCCAACGCCTTGCCGACCAGACGCTCGGCATCGGCCGCCGGCAGGATGCTGGGGTGCACCCAGGTCGCTTTCAGCTTCTCTGTTTCACGTGAAACAGCGTCGCGCTTGCGGTTGAATGCGGTCCAGCGGATGTCGTCCACAAGGCCCAGCTGACGGCCGATTTCGGTCAGGCGCATGTCGGCGTTGTCCTCGCGCAGTTGCAGGCGGAACTCGGCGCGGCTGGTGAACATGCGGTAGGGCTCGGTCACGCCCTTGGTGATCAGGTCGTCGACCAGCACGCCCAGATAGGCCTGGTCGCGGCCCGGCAACCAGGGGCCTTGGCCGCGCACCTGCAAGGCGGCGTTCAGGCCGGCGAACAGGCCTTGGGCCGCGGCTTCCTCGTAGCCCGTGGTGCCGTTGATCTGGCCGGCGAAGAACAGGCCGCCGATGTCCCGGGTTTCGAAGCTGGACTTCAGTCCGCGCGGGTCGAAGTAGTCGTACTCGATGGCATAGCCCGGCCGCATGATGTGGGCGTTCTCCAGGCCCGGGATCGAGCGCACAGCGGCCAGCTGGATGTCGAAGGGCAGGGAGGTGGAGATGCCGTTGGGGTAGTACTCGTGGGTCGTCAGGCCCTCGGGTTCCAGAAAGATCTGGTGGCTGTCCTTGTCGGCAAAACGGTTGACCTTGTCCTCGATGCTGGGACAGTAGCGCGGGCCCACGCCTTCGATCACACCGGTGAACATGGGGCTGCGGTCGAAGCCGGAGCGGATGATGGCGTGCGTCGCCTCTGAGGTGTGGGTGATCCAGCAGGGCAGCTGGCGCGGGTGCTGCGCGGCGTCGCCGAGGAAGCTGAACACTGGTACCGGATCGAGGTCGCCGCCTTGTTCTTCGCACTTGGAAAAATCAATGCTGCGACCGTCGATGCGCGGCGGCGTGCCGGTCTTGAGCCGGCCTTGCGGCAGCTTCAATTCTTTCAGCCGGGCCGAGAGGCTGATGGCCGGCGGGTCACCGGCGCGGCCGGCGCTGTAGTTTTCCAGGCCGACATGGATGCGGCCGTCGAGGAAGGTGCCGGCCGTCAGCACCACGGCGCGGGCGCGGAACTGCAAACCCATCTGCGTGACGGCGCCCACCACGCGTTCGCCCTGGCCGTCGGACTCGACCAGCAGGTCATCCACGGCTTGCTGGAAAAGCCACAGGTTCGGCTGGTTTTCCAGGCGGTGGCGGATGGCGGCTTTGTAGAGCACCCGGTCGGCCTGGGCGCGGGTGGCGCGCACGGCCGGGCCCTTGGAGCCATTGAGGATGCGGAACTGGATGCCGGACTCATCGGTGGCCGCCGCCATGGCGCCGCCCAGCGCGTCCACCTCTTTGACCAGATGGCCTTTGCCGATGCCGCCGATCGAGGGGTTGCAGCTCATCTGCCCCAGGGTCTCGATATTGTGGGTGAGCAGCAGGGTGGCGCAGCCCATGCGGGCGGCGGCCAGCGCCGCTTCGGTGCCGGCATGTCCGCCACCGACCACGATGACATCGAATTCCTTGGGGTATTGCATGGGGCTGGCTGCTTTCATAGTGGCCCGATCGGCTGCGCATTTTTTGCGCAGGGTCTTGGGTAATTCGGGCCCGTTTCCACAGCGCCAAAGCTGGCGCGGGCAAACCCGTGATTTTACGGATCGGCTGTGGATAAGTCACGGCCGCCGGCCATCCCTGCGCCGACAATATCGCGATGAATTGCCGTCCCCATTGCGCCGCCTGCTGCATTGCGCCTTCGATCAGCTCGCCCATCCCGGGCATGCCCGTCATCAACGGGGTCAGCAAGCCGGCGGGCGTGCGCTGCATCCAGCTCGATGCGCAAGACCGCTGCCAGATCTTCGGTCACCCGGATCGCCCCGCCGTCTGCGGCTCCCTGCAGCCCAGCGAGCAGATGTGCGGCGAATCGCGTGAGCAGGCCATGCGCTGGCTGGGCTGGATGGAGCAGGCGACAGCGCCCTGACAGGCCCACGACCTAGACTGGCTCGACGACACGGTTCCCCAAAAAACATCCACCGGAGACAAGAGCCATGAGCCAGGACCTGAATGATCTTCACGCCGCCCTCGATTCGCGGGCCCGCCGCAAGTTTCTGCTGCAGACCGGCCTGGCTGGCGCAGCCGCCGGCTTGGGCTTGCCGGCCTGGGCCGAGGCGGCTTGGCCCAGCCGTTCCGTGCGCCTGGTCGTGCCTTTTGCGCCCGGTGGCAGCTCGGAGATCGTCGCTCGCGCCACCGCCTTCGAGCTGGGCAAGACCCTGGGCCAGACCGTCTATGTGGAAAACAAGCCCGGCGGCAGCGGCAATATCGCCATGGCCGAGGTGGCCCGCGCCGATGACCAGCACACCCTGGTGCTGGGCCATATCGGCACCTTGGCCGTCAACCCCTTCATCTACGACAAGCTGCCCTACGACCCGGTCAAGGACTTCAAGCCCGTGACGCTGCTGGCCAAGGTGCCCAGCCTCTACGTGGTCCACCCCGATGTGCCGGCGCGCAACCTCAAGGAATTTGTGGCTCTGGCGCGCAGCAAGCCGGGCCGCCTGAATTACGGCTCGGCCGGCAATGGCAGCGCCGGCCATCTGGCCATGGAGTATCTGAAGATGGCGGCCGATCTTTTCATCGTCCATGTGCCTTACCGCGGCACCGGCCCGCAGCTGACCGATCTGCTGGCCGGCCGCCTCGATGCCGCCTCGGTCGGCGCACCGGCCGTGCTGCAGTTCATCAAGGCCGGCAAGTTGCGCTGCCTGGCCACCGGCTCCAAAGCCCGCTTGCCGCAGCTGCCCGATGTGCCGACCGTGGCGGAGCAGGGCTTTCCGGGCTTCGAGATGACGCAGTGGTACGGCCTGCTCGCGCCGGCCAATCTGGCCCCGGCCCATCTCGACCGCCTGGCCACGGAATCGGCCAAGGCCATCCGCAGCAGCGCTTCTGCCGAGCGCCTGAGCGCCGATTCGGCCGAGGCCGTGGGCAACACTCCGGCTCAGTTCGCCGCCTTCATTGCCCAGGAACAGCAGCGCTGGAAGCCGGTGCTGAACCGGGCCAAGGTCAAGCCGGATTGATCTGGGCTGGCGTCGCCGCCGCCGGTCCCGCGTTGCGGCGCAGGCGGCGCCCGGCGAACCAGGCTTTCAAGCGCGGGTGGCCCCAGTACTTGTCGAAGAAGTGGTGCATCACCGTGTTGACGGCCGGCTCCACAAAGGTCACCGCGCCGGCCACGGCCACATTACCGGTCAGGGCGTAGGTGACGCCGAAGGAGGTGCCCAGATGGAGGACGCCGAAGCTTGCGGTTTTGGCCATGGTGCTCTCGCCTATTGATGCTTTAATTTCGACAGGCGAATGCTAAAGATGCGGCCAAGTGCCGTCCATTTGGCAATCTCGATGGCGGCAATAGCCCGTGCTCAACCGGCCTGGTTGCTGGCCGGCGGCACGCTGCGCAGATCTTGCGCCACGCGCCCGCCTTGCAGGGCGATGATGCGCTGGGCCGAGGCAATGGTCTCCGGCCGGTGGGCGATGACGATGCGGCTCAGGTTGAGCGTGCGCAGCGAGGCGTTGAGCTGGCGCTCCTTCTCGACATCGAGCGCGCTGGTGGCCTCGTCCAGGAACAGGTATTGCGGCCGTTTGTAGAGCGCGCGCGCCAGCAGCACGCGCTGCCGCTGCCCGCCCGAGAGGCTGCTGCCCATGTCGCCGACCAAGCTTTGGTAAGCCATGGGCAGGGCGCTGATGTCCTCGTGCACGCAGGCAATGCGCGCGCATTCCTGCACCCAGGCTGCGTCGGCCTCGGGGTCAAAGAAGCTGATGTTGTCGGCAATGCTGCCGGCGAACAGCTGGTCGTCCTGCATGACCGTGCCGATGCGGGCGCGCCAGGCAGCCAGACCCAGCTGGGCCAGCGGCCGGCCTCCGACGCGGATCTCGCCCCGCTGCGGGCTGTGGATGCCCAGCATCAGCTTGAGCAAGGTGGTCTTGCCACAGCCCGAGGGGCCGACGATGGCCACCGCCTCACCGGGCTCGATGCGCAGGCTGCAGCCCTGGATCACGGGCGCCTCACCTTCCGCGTACGCAAAGCTCAGGTCCACCAGTTCGAGCGCTTCCGGAGAGCCGGCACTCACTTTGGACCCCGCGCTCAGGTCGGCCGGCTCGGCCGCGCTCAGCACGATGTCGGCCAGGCGCTCGCCCTGCAGGCGCAGCATGCTCAGCTCCACGCCCTTGTCGATCAGGCCGGCCACGCGGGTGCTGAACTGCTCTTTGTAGGCCAGGAAGGCGAACAACATGCCGACCGAGAGCTCACGGTCCAGCACCAGCAGGGCGCCCAGCCAGACAATGGCCACGCGCTCCAGGCCGAACAGCAGGCGCTGGCCCACGGCCATGCCCAGGTCCAGCCGGCGGGTGGCGATGCTGGCGTTCATCTGCTCGACCACCAGATTGGCAAAGGCGGCGCTGCGCTCGGCCTCGGCGTTGTAGAGCTTGATGGCTTGGGCGCCGCGCAGCGATTCCAGGAAATGGCTGTTCTGTTTGGCCTCGAACACCAGGGCCTCTTCGCTGGCTTCGCGCAGCGGCCCGAAGTAAGCCCATCGCAGCAGGCCATAGCCCAGCACGGCCGTCAGCGCCACGGCGCTCAGCCGCGGCGAGTAGACGGCCATCATGGCCAGGGTCAGCAGCACCATGGCGCCGTCCAGCAGGGCTTCGGCAAAGCGGGTGGAGAGGGTGCGCTGGATCTGCTGCACGCTGGAAAAGCGCGACCAGATGTCGCCCAGATGGCGCTTCTCGAACCAGGCCAGCGG
Organism: Burkholderiales bacterium PBB2; assembly: GCA_002255955.1. GTDB lineage: Bacteria > Pseudomonadota > Gammaproteobacteria > Burkholderiales > Burkholderiaceae_C > Paucibacter_A. The sequence continues at coordinate 73,587 of NKIM01000002.1, forward strand.
CAGGCGCAGCAGGTGGCCGAAGACCTGGGTCAGCCATTGCAGATTGAGCGAGGCCGAGAGCACCAGCACCGCCCAGGAGCGCAGGGCGCTGATGGCCGTTTGCAGCAGTACCAGCAGGCCAAAGCCCAGGCCCAGGGTGACCAGCAGGTCGCGGTCGGCGCTGACCAGCACCCCGTCCACCACCCATTGCAGCAAAAAGGGCGAGAGAAGGGCCAGCAGCTCCAGCGCCAGGGCCAGCAGCAGGATCTGACCCAGCGAGCGCTTGAGCCCGCTGATGCGTCCGAACAGCTGGCGCCAGCGCAGTCGTGGCGCCGGAGCCTGGGGTGAGAAGTCCGGGCCGGGGCGCAGCTCCAGGGCCACGCCGGTGAAGTGGCGCGAGAGCTCCGCCAGAGAGATCTGCCGCCGGCCATGGGCCGGGTCGTGGATCAGGGCCTGCTGGCCGCGCACCTCGACCAGAACCACGAAATGGTTGAAATCCCAGTGCAGGATGGCCGGCAGCTCCAGCCGGGCCAGATGCGCGGGCTCGGCGCGCAGTCCGCGGCCGGCCAGGCCCAGGGGCGCGGCCATGCGCAGCAGGTCGGCCATGGTCGCGCCCTTGAGCGAGAGCGAGAAACGGCGACGCAGCTCCGGCAAGTCCAGATGCAGGCCACGCGCGCTGGCCACCATGGCCAGGCAGGCCAGGCCACACTCGGCTGCCTCCGTCTGCAGGATCACCGGTACCCGGCCGCGGCGGAGCCAGCCCAGGTGCAGGCGTGACAGCAGGCCGGGGGCGGCGTCGGGGGCGGGATCAGACACGTTGGGCCAGGCTCAGCAGGGGTTCGAAGATCCACTCGATCAGGCGGCGCCGCTCCAACATGACATCGGCATCGAGCTGCATGCCGGCGGCCAGGGCTTGGGGCTGTCCGTAGGCGCTGACGGTTTGGTAGTCCAGGCTGACCGTGATGCGGTAGAGCGGCTCGCTGCCGGCGCCCTGGCTGAGCGCGGCCGGCAGATTGAGGGTGGCCAATTCGGCTGGGGCCAGGGGCGTGCGCGAGACCTGAAGCACGCGCCCACTTTGCTGGCCGAACTTCTGGTACGGAAAGGCCTGGTAGCGCAGCTGCACCGCTTGTTGTGTCTGCAAAAGGCCGACTGCGCTGGAAGGCGCGAACAGCTGGGCCTGCATCTGCGTGCGCGCCGGCAGCAACTGGGCCAAGGCCGCGCCACCCTGGATGCTCTGGCCGGCTTCGGCCAGCAGGGTGGAGACGATGCCATCGCTGGGTGCGCGCAGCACCAGTCGGCGTCGGCCCTCGGTTTCCAGGCCTCTTTCCTTCAGCTCGGCCAGGTCGCGGGCGATCTCGGCCTGCAGCACTTCGCTGCGCAGCGGCAGTTCGCGCATCTGCGCCTCGGTCGCTTGCAGATCGCGCTGCAGCGCTTCGCCTTGGCGTGCCAGGGCCTGGGTTTGCGATTGCAGGCCGAGCAGTTCCTCGCGCTTGCTCTGCAGCTGGGCGGGCGAGATGAAGTTGTTGCGGGCCAGATTTTCCTGCCGCTCCAGCGATTCGCGCGCCAGGGCCAGGCGCTCGTCGTGCAGCTGGCGCTCGACCTGCAGCTGGGCTTGTTCGCGCAGCAGGCCGGCGCGTTTCTGCGTCAGGGTCTGCAGCTGGGTGCGCACCAGGGCCAGCTGCTGGCTGGCCGTGCCTTGCAAGCTCAGCTGACGGCTTTGCAGGGTCTGGGCGATGCCTTCGATGGTCTGGCTGGCGCTGTCCAGGGCCAGCACGAACAGCACATCGCCGGCTTTGACCGCCTGGCCTTCGCCGACTTCGCGGCTCAGCACCGTGGCCGATTGCGGCGCCTGGATGCGCAGCACGCCGCGGTCCGGCACCAGATAGCCGCTGACCCGGGCCTTGCGGGTGTATTCCGCCGTGCAGAGAAACGCGAGCACCAAAGCAACACTGCCCACGGCAACAGCCGTGAGCAGTGTGAGAGACAGCGGTGGCAGGACTTGCACCCTGCCCAAGCCGCTGTGCTGCTGGCCTTGCAAGGCCTCGCGGCGGAACAGCATGTGTGGCGAAGACCGGTCTTTGATACCTTCTTGCCCGTCAAGGCCCGCTCGGTTCAGGAGCGGGGGGTGACAGCGAGAGAGGGGTTACCAGCCGCCTTTGGGGCCGGGGACAGGTGCTTCGGTTGGCGTCGGTGCATCGGGCACCACGGGGGCGCCGGGCAGGGGGCCCCAACCACCCTTGGGTCCACCGCCGGCCACGTGGGCCAGTTGTTCCAAGGTCAGCTCCACGGGTGTCGATGCCGAAGAGTCCAGTTCAGTGCGGGTTTGATGGTTCATGATGGAATCCGTTCGAAGAACTCACTCCCACGAGTGCTTGGCGTGATTTCAGCAAGGCGAAGCCGCCGGTGGAAGTGTCAACTCTTACAGTTGCGCGAGGGTGAGAGGTTATGTCAGCCTCGCAGCGCCAGGGCTGCGGGTTTGCGAGGAACCGCGGGTTTCAACGGATCAGGCCCATGCGCAGCGCTTTCAGCACCGCTTGGTGTTTGGTGGTGCAGCCCAGCTTGTGCATGGCATTGTTGAGGTGCAGCACCGCGGTACGTTCGGTGATGCTCAAGATGGTGCCAACCTCCCAAGCCGTCTTGCCGTCCATGGTCCAACGCAGGCATTCCAGCTCACGGGGAGTCAACCTGCTGGGCAAACTGACGCTCTCATGCCCTTTGGGCATGACGACCCGCCACGCGGCTTCTTGGGCATACACCGCAAACAGCTGCAGGTTGGCGACCATCTGCGTCATGGCGAAGGGCTCGCGGGGCAAGTCACTGTCTCGATCCACGCCCAGGAAAAAGTGTCGGCCTTCCGGCAGGTGCAGGGCCAAGGCAATACCGGTGTGATAGCCGAATCGCGCCTGCTCTTCCCACATTTCCGCTTGCCCGGACGCCACATAGGTTTTCTGATTCCAGACGATGGGCACGCTGTGGCGCTTGCAGTGCTGCATCACCGGGTCCTGGCGCCAGCTGGATCGATCTGCAAACACCGAAGAAAACGACTCCGGCGTGTTGTCCACCGTCTCGAACTCAGATTCACCGACGGTGTGATCCAACACCACCGTGGCCGAAACGGTGGAGAAGCCCAGGCCTTGCGCAAAGCGGATCACCTCGTGGCGAAACTCCTCGCGGCTGCGTGCCTCCAGCACAGCCTGATAACCCCCTTGCAGCATCGAATTGCTCCCGTCCATGGCGCGCATTGCATTCAACCGTGGGCTCGCGGTCAACTCGGTTATACCCCTGGCAAGGTTTACAGCTGGCGTGCCGATAACGCCGCTTGCACACTGCACAAACAGTTACGCAAAAGTCTCTCCGCTCATTGCTCCATCAATCATCAACGATTCGAAGCGATTGCTCTATGACTCCAGCTTGGATGGTGTACGCATGGCCACGGGTTCTTTGTGAAGCGCAGCATGCGCCTCGCTTGCAGTTTGCACACCGCAGCACGCAGGTGCTGGTTCCAGGCGAAGGAGGTCGGCCCGCCATGGGACAAACCCTGTGGCAAGGGGACGACGGCGACACCGTCGCCGGTGTGGCCTGGGATTGGGTCAGCATGTCGGCGGGTGTGGTGGCCATGGTGGACCCCCTCGCCTTGGTCACCAATCTTCAATTTTTGAATGCCGAGGGCGAAGTGCTGGCGCCGCTGGAATCCGCCCGTCAGCTCAACGAGATCGTTCACACCTTGCCCTGGCAGTACGAAGTTCAGCGAGCGCTCGGGCAGCATTGAGGGCAGCTCTCGGCACAGAGCAGCCCTTGAAGACCGGGCTTGTGCCAAGGGGCATCGGGCGAGTGCTTCCGCTCATGTCCCCCGGCCCGCGCTTCGCGCGGACCTCCTCCTTTACTTCGCTTCAGCACTCACCCGACACCCCTTGTCAGTTCAACCGGTCGGCGTCATCGTCGAAGGGGCAAGGCCTTGCTGGATCGGGTCGGCTGGGTGCTCTGCGAAGTGAAGTAAAGGAGGAGGCGCCCGACGCAGTCGGGCGCCGGGGGACATGAACGGAGCAGAGCGCCCAGTCGGCCCGATCAACAAGCAACCCAAGGACTGCTTCGTGCCGTTCTCCGCCCCTCCCAGCACCCATGAAAAAGCCCGGGCATGCCCGGGCTCGTGTTGGAGGAAGAAGAAGGGAAAGCTGCCGCGCCTACTTGGACACCGCGCCGCGCATGGAGCGGGCCACGAAGAGCAGGCCGCCGGCCATCAGGGCCAGGCCCACGGCGACACCAGGCAGGACCTGGGCGGCGCTGAGCGTCTCGCCCTTGAGCACCAGCATCATCAAGGTGTTCTGCGCAAGGCCGGGCACCCACAGATACCAGGGTGCTTCGCCGCCCGGGTTGAGCAGGGTGACCATGGGCATCAGGCTCACGGCGGGCATCACCATGGTGCTGCCGGCTTGCGCTTCTTTGAAGGTCTTGGAGCGGATGGCCAGGGCCATCAGCACGGCGCTGATGCCCACGGCCAGCGGCAGCTGCAGCAGCAGGAAGGCGATCACCTCGTAGCTGCCGAACTGGAACATGGCTTGCAGGCTGTCGCTCTGCAGCAGCCACTGCGCCGGCACAAAGCTGACGCAGGCAATCAGCGCCACCGCCATGCCCAGCAAGGCCACCGCGCCCCATTTGCCCAGCACCAGGGCGATGTGCTGCACCGGGTTCATCAGCAGGGGCTCCAATGAACCCCGTTCGCGCTCGCCGGCCGTGCTGTCCAGGGCGGCCGTCAGGGCGCCGTAGAGCACGGCCATGATGATGAACATGGGGATGATGCCGGTGATGCGGGCGGCGCGGGCCTGCACGCTGGCCAGGTCACGTTCCTCGATGGCCACGGGCTGGAGCAATTCGCCCGAGACGCCGCGCAGGGCCAGGCTGATGGCGGCACGCTCCTGGCTGAAAGCGTTGACCAGGCGTTCCAGCCGGCCGACGCCGGCGCTGGCGCGTTGGTTGGCGCTGTCGCTGACCAGCTCCACCGTCGGCTTGTCGCCGGCCAGCAGTTCGGCCTCAAAGTTCTTGCCGATCACCAGCACCGGCTCCAGCAAGGTGCTGGCGCGCAGGCGTGCTTCGTAGTCGGCCGGGGCCTGCTTCAGGGTGTAGGTCTGGCGCTCCAGGAAGTTGCGTAGGCTCGGCGCATGCTCAATGCCCACCACCTGCACCTCGCGCTTGTCGGCCTGGCCTTCCAGCGAAGAGATCAGGCCCGAGAGCGCCAGCAGCAGCAGCGGGCCCATCAGCACCGCGGGGATGGACAGGCGCATCAGGGTGCGGCGGTCGCGCAAGGCGTCGACCACCTCCTTGCGCAAGACGATCCAGAAGTTTCTCAGCAGACTGGAGCTGCCGCTGTTGTTGTTGGTGATGCTCGTGCTCATGCCGCCACCTCTTGTTGTTGCTGCTGTTGCTGCTGCTGCTGAGTGAAGGCCAGCTTCACAAAGGCGTCCTCGAAGTGCTTTTCGCCGGCCAGGGCCAGCAGCTCGGGCACCGAGCCTTCGGCCACGCTGCGGCCTTGCGCCACCACCACCACATGCTCACAGAGCTGTTCCACCTCCGGCATGATGTGGGTGGAAAAGACGATGCACTTGCCGCCGCCTTCGGGCGAGCGCAGATGGCGCAGGGCCTCGCGCAGCGCCCGGGTGGCCAGCACATCGAGGCCGTTGGTCGGCTCGTCCAGCACGATATTGGCCGGGTCATGCACCAGGGCGCGGGCCAGGGCGGTCTTCATGCGCTCGCCCTGGCTGAAGCCATCGCTGCGGCGGTCCAGGATGTGGCGCATGTCCAGCAGGCGCGCCAGCTCTTCGGCGCGGGCATTGGCGGCATCGGCTTCCATGCCTTGCAGGCGGCCGAAGTAGATGATGTTCTCGCGGGCGCTCAGGCGCGGGTAGAGGCCATGTGCATCGCCCAGGATGCCCATGCGCGCCAGGGCCTGGCGCGGCGCCTGGCTGACCTGGATGCCGTCGACGCTGATCTGGCCGTGGTCGGGCTCGAACAAGCCGCCCAGCATGCGCAAGGTGGTGGTCTTGCCGGCGCCGTTGGCGCCCAGCAGGCCGGTGATGCGGCCGTTCGGCGCATGCAGGCTGACATCGCGCACCGCTTGCACGGTCTGCTTCTTGCCCTTTTTGAAGAAAGAAGAGCCGCCGTTGGCGCTGACGAAGCTCTTGCTGACGTTCTTGATTTCGATCATGGCTGCACCTTGGTGGCAGAAGCGTCTTGCACCGGCACAAAGGCCAGCGGGCGCGGGATGCGGGTGGCGCAGGCGGCGTCCTGGGGCAGGGCGGCGGCGTCGGTCTTGGCGTCGAAGAAGCGGAACATCACATCGCGCATGCAGCCGATGGTGGCCACGCCGTGGCCAGCCTCGGGCACGACGATGTGCTGGGCCTTGTCGCCCAGGGCTTTGGCCACGCGCTCGCCGTGGCGGGGCGGGGTTACGGGGTCGGCACCACCGCTGAGCACCAGCACCGGCATGGCTGCCTTGGGCACTTGGTAGAAGGCCTCGGGCACCTCGCCGCGGGGCCAGGTCTTGCACGCGGCGCCGTAGAGCAGGGCGTCGCTGTTGCCGTAGTCGGCACCCGGCTTGTCGGTCGCTTGCGGCAGGCGGGGCAGGTCCTCGGCGCAGACCACCGAGAAATGCATGCCCATGGCCAGGCGGGTGCTCTTGTTGGAGGTCATGGTGCTGGTCAGTCCCATCAGGCCGTCGAAGCGGCCTTCGGCCGCATCACCGATGGCGGCGGGCAGGGCGGCGGCCAGGGCCGGCATGTAGAGCGGGCCGCGCACGGCGCGCAGCAGCTGGCTGCGGGTCAGCGTGAACTGCTCCGGCTTGCCGGTCATGGGCTGGCGCACCGTGATCTGGCGCGGCACGCTGGCCAGCAGCGCTTGCCACTGGGCACGCAGCTGCGGGTGGCGGGCCTGGCAGGACGGCTCTTTCTCGCAGGCGCTGAAGGCGGCGTCCAGCGCGGCCTGGTTGTCGGTCGAGAAGCTGGCGGGCAGCACCATGTCCGGCGGCGCCACGCCGTCGATCAGGGATCGGCGCACCTTGCTCGGGAACTGGCGCATGTACTCCAGCGCCGCACGCGTGCCGTAAGAGGCGCCGTAGAGGTTCCACTGGGGCGCGCCCAGCTGCTCACGCACGGCTTCGAAGTCCTGCATGGCGATGGTCGTGGTGTACAGCCGCAGATCGCCGTGGGGCAGGCGGCTCAGGGCCTCCTGGCAGTCGCGCAGGCGGCGCTCCTGGGCTTGCGGGTCCAGGCCTTCCGCGACCGGCAACTTGCTGTCGTCGGCGCACTGCAGCGGCGCCGATTTGCCGGTGCCGCGTTGGTCGATGAAGACCAGGTCGCGGCGGTTGTTCAGGCGCTTGAGCACGTTCAGCATGCGCGGCGCCAGCGAGATGGCGCTTTGGCCGGGGCCGCCGGCCAGCATCAACACCGGGTCGGGCTGCTTGTTGCGGGCCATGGCCGGCACCACCAGGTAGTGGATCTCGATCTGCGTGCCCTGCGGTTTGGCTGGGTCCAGCGGCCGCATCACGCTGCCGCATTGCATCTCATTGGGCATGCCCTCGATGCGGCAAGCATGGGTGGGGCCGCTGCCCGGCTTGCTTGTGCCGCCTTCGCTCGCGGCGGCCGCCGTCAGGCCGGTGCCCAGCAGCAGGGCCAGGCCGCTCAGCAGCGGGGCGGCTCCTGTTCCTTGTCTTTGTTTCCACATCAGCGTCATCTCCAGACTTGGGTGCTTGTATGGGGGCGGATTATGGGCAGCGCCCGCAAGGCCCAGCCCACTGCCTGCGGCGAATGGCGGAACGCGGCGACAAGCTGCGGGGAATGCGGGGCGGCCGTTCAGGCGCCCGGCGCTGCAGTTTGTCGCAGCGCACGGACTCAGCCCGCCAATGGCGTTAGATTGAGGTCTGGGGCAATAACAGCCCCGTCACTCAGAAGGAGGAACCCAGATGTCCGTCGCCGAAGAACTCCACAAACTGGCCGAGCTGCACCAGCGCGGTGTGCTCAGTGATGCTGAGTTCGCGCAGGCCAAGGCCCGGCTGCTGAGCGGCGAGGCAGCTGCTGGCGCCTCCGCCAGCACGGGTTTTGCGCCGGCCGCCAACGGCCTGAACGAGCTGCGCCGCAGCCGTGACGACCGCTGGCTGGGCGGTGTCTGTGGCGGCCTGGCTCGCATCACCGGCCTGGATTCCTGGGTCTGGCGCCTGCTCTTCACCCTGCTGGTGCTGTGCGTGGGCACGGGCTTGTTCGTCTACCTGCTGCTCTGGATCTTTGTGCCGCAGGATTGAGCCCGGGGGGCCGTTGGGCGCCTGCCTGCAAGAGTCGCCAAACCGGCGTATGGTTCGGGCTTTGCCGGCAGGTCCGCCGGCAAGCATCTGCAAGGAATCCTGAACCATGAAGCTCTATTACAGCCCCGGCGCCTGTTCGTTGTCCCCCCACATCGCCCTGCGCGAGGCCGGCCTGAGTTTTGATCTGGTGCTGGCCAGCACCAAGACCAAGAAGCTGCAGGACGGCAGCGATTTCTACGCCATCAATTCCAAGGGTTCGGTGCCTGTGCTGGAGCTGGACAACGGTGAGCGCCTGACCGAAGGCCCGGCCATCGTCCAGTACATCGCCGATCTGGCGCCCGCCTCGAACCTGGCTCCGGCCGCCGGCAGCATGGCGCGCTACCGCCTGCAGGAATGGCTGAACTACATCACCTCCGAGCTGCACAAGGGCTTCTCGCCCCTGTTCAACCCGGCCACCTCGGAAGACTACAAGCCGGTCGCCCGCGCCGCGCTGATGGCGCGCCTGACCTGGGTCAACGCCCAGCTGGAAGGCAAGCAGTACCTGATGGGCGATCAGTTCACGGTGGCTGATGCCTATCTGTTCGTGGTCAGCAACTGGGGCCAGTACGTCGGTGTGGACGTCAGCGGCTTCGAGCATCTGGTGGCTTTCCGCGCCCGCGTGGCGGCCCGCCCGGCGGTGCAGGAAGCGATGAAGGCCGAAGGCCTGCTGAAGTGAACAGGTGAACACGTGAATGGGTGAATGGTGGGGCGCAGCCCCTTCACTTGTTCACCCGTTCACTGATTCACTCTTTCAAGTCAGGGATCAGACAATGGCCCCATGTCGACCTCCCGCTCCCCTGTTCACGCCCAGGCCTGCCGGATCCTGCAGGCCTATCTGAGCCCGCGCTTTCCCGAAGAAAGCGCGCGGCTGCAAGCCTTGCGGGCCCAGCTGCAAGACCCGGACGGCGATGTGTTCAACCGCGCCCAGATGCGCGGCCACATCACCACCAGCGCCATCGTGCTGGACCCCGGCACCCGCCAGCTCCTGCTGATCCATCACAAGACCCTGCAGCGCTGGTTGCAGCCGGGCGGGCATTTCGAGCCCAACGAGGCGGCCGATCCCCTGCTGGCCTCGGCCCTGCGCGAGGCTCGCGAGGAAACCGGGGTCCAGGCCCTGCAGCCGCACCCCGAATACTTCGACGCCGCCAGCGGCCTGGCCCTGCCTCTGGACATCGACAGCCATGCCATCCCCGCCAACCCGCGAAAGCAGGAGGGCGCGCATTGGCACCACGACTACGCCTACCTGCTGCTGGCCGACAGCCGCGCGCCGCTGCGCCCGCAGCTGGCCGAGGTTCATGCCGCCACTTGGCAGACGGTGCGCGCCTGGGCCGAGGCGCCCGATCTGCGTTTTCAAAGGGTGGCGTGCAAGCTGGCGGCGCTGGGCCTGGCCTGAGCGAACAGGTGAGGGGGCGAGCGGGCAGGCGGGCCGACATGGCTTTCGCCTGCGGCGGGCCTGCCACCTACACTGCGCAGCTTTGCCTGCTTCTGCGCTGCGCCCCATGCCTGATCGCTCTTTTGCCGCTCCCGCCCTGCCTCTGACCCCGCTGGCCGCTGGCCTGTGGACGATGATGGCGGCCCTGTCCTTGTCCCTGTCCCTGGCCCCGCTGGCCGCGCGGGCCAATGACGCCGCGGTGCAGGCCGCCAGCGATGCCTTCGGCACCAGCATCGGCCGCGAGACCATCGGCCTCTATACCAGCGGCAGCGTGCGCGGTTTCTCGCCCACGGCGGCCGGCAATGTGCGCATTGACGGCCTGTACTTCGACCAGGTCTGGGGCTTGAGCGCTCGCCTGCGCCAGTCCAGCAATGTGCGCGTCGGCCTCTCGGCCCAGGGCTTTGTCTTCCCCGCGCCCACCGGCATCGTCGACCTCAGCCTGCGCCGCCCGGACGCCGAGCCCAGCGCGCAGCTGGTGCTGGGCCTGGACCAGTGGCGCGGCCGTTTTGTCGATCTGGATTTCAGCCACCCGCTGAGCGCCGATGGCCGCTGGGCCGTGACCGGCGGCTTCTCCAAAGCCCACGTCGAATACGGCAACGGCACCGACGGTGAATTCACCACCGGCAGCCTGGCGGTCTGGTGGCGGCCCGATGTGCACACCGAGGCCATGGTGTTCGCCTCGGCCATCGACACGCCTTACGACCGCATGGGCCCGCAGGTGTCCAGCGCCACGCCCGGTCTGCCGCCGCTGGGCGAGGCGCGGGTCTTCAAGGGGCCGGACTGGGCGGCCTACAGCGGCGTCGGCCGCAACTACGGCGCCACCTTGCGCCATGCCTTCGACCCGGCCTGGCAGCTGCGTGCCGGCATCTTCTACTCCGAAAACGACGACCGCGCCAGCTTCAGCAATCTGCTGCTGGGCATGGACGCCCAGGGCCAGGCCCAGCGCCTGGTGATTGCCGACCCGGCCAGCCGCGTGGCCTCCAATAGCGGCGAGTTGCGCCTGAGCTGGGCGTTCGCCCCGGCGCCCTGGGCGCAGCGCCTGCATCTGCAGCTGGCCGGCCGCGCCCGCGACCGCCGCACCGGTGGCTCGCAAAGCCTGGACTACGGCACGATGAGCCAGCTCCAGCCCTTCCAGCCGCCGCAGCCCGTGTTTGCCTTCGGCGCGCAAAGCCTGGACGAGGTCAAGCAGCACTGGCTGGGCCTGTCCTACGAGCTGCGCTGGAATCAGCAGCTGGAGTTCAATGCCGGCCTGCAGCACAGCGACTACCGCAAGCGTGTCGACCGCCCCGGTCTGCCGCTGACCGAAACCCAAGCCACGCCCTGGCTCTACAACCTCAGCGCCGCCTGGCACTTCAGCCCCGAGCTGGCGGCCTATGCCGGCCTGACCCGCGGCCTGGAGGAAAGCGGTGTCGCGCCCGGCAACGCCAGCAACCGCAATCAGGCGCTGCCGGCCATCCTGACCACGCAGATGGACGCCGGCCTGCGCTGGCAGATGAGCCCGCGGCTCAAGCTGGTGGCCGGCCTGTTCGATGTGCGGAAGCCCTACTACAACCTCGACGCCCAGCAGCTCTACACCGAGCTCGGCGATGTGCGCCACCGCGGCCTCGAGCTGTCGCTGAACGGCCGGCCGGCGCCCGAGTGGCAGCTGGTGGCCGGTGCGGTGCTGATGCAGCCGCGCGTGCGCGGCGAGGGCGTGGCCCTGGGCCGGGTCGGCCCGCGCCCGGTCGGCCAGGCCGAGCGCATCCTCAAGCTCAATGCCGTCTACCGCCCGGCCGAGCTGGGCGGTTTGAGCTTCGACGCCGGCTTCTCTCACACCGGCCGCATGCCGGCCACGCGTGACAACCAAGTCGAGCTGCCCGCCCTCAGCGAGCTGGACCTGGGCCTGCGCTGGCCCCTGCAGCTGGGCGGCCAGCCCAGCACCCTGCGCCTCTTGCTCAGCAATGCCCTGAACCACCGCAGCCTGGAGCTGCGCGGCAGCGGCAGCTATGCCGAGCGACAAGGGCGATTGCTGGCCGTGAATCTCAGCAGCCGCTGGTGAGCGAGGGGAGGGGTGTGGGACAATGTTCCACATCATCGTCGCAGCCCTCGGGCTGCATGGACCCTCCCCGTTCGCCCATCGCCATGCCGACCGCCCTGCCGCAGGCCCAGCGCCTGATCTCGATCCGCAGCATCGCCCGGCGGAGCCCTGCCCGATGACTCCGATGATGATGAAAAAGTCCGTCGCCACGTTGACCCTGGAAGCCAGCCTCAAGGTGATGCGGCCGCTGATCCGCATGCTGGTCAAGCGCGGCGTGGCTTACCCGGCGTTTGCGCAGGCGCTCAAGACCGAGTTCCTGGCGGCCGCGCAGCGCGAGCTGCAAGAGCGCCGAATGCCGCAGACCGACAGCGCTCTGAGCTTGCTCTCCGGCGTGCACCGCCGCGATGTGCGCAACCTGACCCGCCCAGCCGAGCCCAAGGTGGACGAGGCCGAGCTGGCCCGCCCGCTGAGCCTGGCCGCCGAGGTGGTGGGCGTCTGGCTCAATCTGCCGCCCTTTGTCGATGCCCAGGGCCAGCCGCGCGTGCTGCCGCGCAGCGGCAGCGAGGACAGCTTCGACGCCCTGGTCGCCCGCGTCAGCAGCGATGTCCGCCCGCGCGCGCTGCTCGATGAACTTCTGCGCCTCGGTGGCGTGGAAGAGAGCGCCGAAGGCCTGCGCCTGAACGAGGCGGGCTTCACGCCCCACCAGGGCATGGAAGAGATGGCCTGGATGTATGCCAACAATATGAGCGACGCCCTGGCCGCGGCCAGCGCCAATCTGCAGGGCGAGGCCAAGTTCCTGGAACAAGCGGTGTTCGTGGATGAGATCACCGCAGCTTCCGCCCATCAGCTGCACGAGGTGGCGCGCCAGGCCTGGCCTCAGGCCTTGAAGCAGGTGCTGCGCGAGGCCCAGATCCGTTTTGATGAAGACGCCAAGACCGCGCCCAGCGGCGACAGAAACCAGCGGGCGCGCTTCGGTGTGTATTTCTATTCTGATTCGATGAACGAGGGGGAGAAGCCGTGAAACCCAAGCATGTGTTGGCGCTCACGATCGCGGTGCTGTTGAGCGCTTGCGGTCCGGGTGTCGGGGGGACCGGTCGCACCGCCGAGCCGCGCGAGTTTGCCGTTCAGGCCGGCGCCCAGCCGGTGCCGGTGTGCAGCGCCACTTGGGCCGGCTTGCTCAACTGCCAGCCGCCGGTGATCAACACCAGCGCCGTGGCCGCCGACCACCCGGGCACCACCAAGGTCCAGTACGCCAGCGACAGCAGTGCCCAGCCCGAATGGGTGCTCAGTCTCGAGGGCAACAAGATCAGCCTGGAAGGCGGCTGCCCGCGCGTCAGTTTCACTGGCGAATGGGGCCAGGTGGGCAGCGCGGTGCCGCTGTATTTCGGCGGCTACCTCAACGCCAAGCTGATCCAGCCGGTGCTGGCCACCGGCGCGGTCAAGGCCCTGCCTCCGTCCAATCTGGAAAGCGTGCCGGGCCTGCAGCTGGAGCTGCGCAGCGAAGACGGCCAGCTGCTCAACCTCCTGCAACTGCAGAAACTCAGCGGCAACAGCAGCAGCCCACGCAGCTGCCCTTGAGCGCCTGAGGCCCCCGGGTTTTCAAACTGGGGGCGTCCGGTGCAAACCCTGAGCGGTGACCGGCCTGCCGCCGCTGAGAATGACGCGGACACCCCGCAGCTGTCGCGTTAGCTCGGGGTGGTGTGTTTCAGTTTGAAACATCACTCCAAGCTTGGGGATGCGCAGCGCATGGTGGACGGGGGTGAGGACAAGTCGACGGCTCAGAGCACGCAGCCCCAGCCTTTGCGGGGCCGGGTGAACGCACCCCAGCTTGTTCCCAGTTCAGGCCGCGTGGACTTTGCCCGTTATGAGCTGCGCGAGCTGCTGGGCGAGGGCGGCTATGGCGCGGTTTACGCCGCCTGGGACAGCCGCCTGCAGCGCAGTGTGGCCCTCAAGCGCCTGAACCTGCAGGTCAGCGCCGCCGGCGATGCCGAGGCCTGGGTGCAGGAGGCCCGCTTGGCCGCCCGTGTCAGCCATCGCGCCTTCGTCACCGTCTACGACGTGTTCGTCGACCAGGGCGCCGGCCACATCGTCATGGAGCGGGTGCAGGGCCGCAGCCTCAGCCGAGTGCTGGCTGCCGGCCCGCTGAGCGTGGAGCAGGCCCTGGACTGGGCCCTGCAAGCGAGCGAAGCCCTGGCCGAAGCCCATCAGCTGAACATCGCCCACGGCGACATCAAGCCCGCCAACCTGATGATCGATGACAGCGGCAGGCTGCGCATCCTGGACTTTGGCGTGGCCCGGCTGATCGACCGCATGGCCACCCTGGGCCCCGGCGTATCGGGCACCTTCGGCACTTCAGGCGCCAGCGCCCAACCCCTGGTTTCCGGCACTTTGGCCTATATGGCGCCCGAGCAGATGCTGGGCCGGCCGGCCAGCGTGGCCAGCGACATTTACGCCCTCGGTCTGGTGATGGGCGAGATGCTCAGCGGCCAGCGCGCCTTCATGGAGCCCGACCCCCTTGCCCTGGCCCACCACAAGCTGCATGGCAGCGAGCTGATCCTGGCCCTGCCCGAGCTGCCGCCCGGCCTGGCACCGCTGGCCGCCCTGGTGCAGCGCATGGTCAGCCGCCAGCCCGAGCTGCGCCCGGCCAGCATGGCCGAGGTGCACGAGGCCCTGCTCAACCTGCAGGATGGCTGGCTGCCGGGCAGCACCTTTCCCCGCCCGCGCTCGGTGCCCGCGACGGCGCGCCCGCTGCTGCAGGCCGAGGGCCTGCCGCCATCGCCTGCGGCGGCCGGCACGCGCCGCTGGCTGTGGGGCGGGGCGGCAGCCTTGCTGTTCGGCCTGGGCCTGGCCGCCAGCCAGGGCTATCTGCGCCTGCCGGGCCAGCCGGCGCCCTGGCCGCAGCGCCTGGCTCAGGCGGAGCAGCTGATCCAGGGTTCCGACGAAGACTTTGGCGCGCTCGAGCAAGCCTTGGGCTTGCTGGAGCAGCTGGCCGCCGAGAAGCCCCTGCATGCCTGGGTGCAGGCCACCCTGGCCCTGGCCTATGCCACCCGCTATCACAACGAAAGCGTGGACGAGGCCTGGCTGCAGCGTGCCGATGCCAGCTCACAGCTGGCCTTGCGCCACGACCCCATGCTGGCCTTGAGCCACGCCGCCCGCGGCATGGTGCTCAAGCTGCAGGGCCGCAGCGCCGAGGCCGAATCGGCCTATGCCAAGGCCTTGTCGCTGGACGGCCAGGACGCGCAGGTGATCAATGGCTACGGCATGTTCCTGACCCGCCAGCGCCGGCTCGATGAGGCGCAGCTGCTCTTCGAGGGCGCGCTCAAGCGCCATCCCCAGGACAGCCGCTTGATGGACAACCTGGGCACGGTGTTTTACGAAAAGGGCGATCTGGCCGCTGCCGAAGCACTGTTCCGCCGCAGCATCGCCCAGCGTGCCGGCGGGGTGAACAGTTATGCCAATCTGAGCGCGGTGCTGCTGCGCACCGACCGGGCCGATGAAGCCGAGGCCTTGCTGCAACAAGGCCTGAAGGCCCGGCCCAGCAGCCAGCTCTACACCAACCTGGGCAATCTGCTCTACAACCGCGGCCGCTATGTGCAGGCGGCCGAGGCTTTTGAAGCTGCGCTGTCGGCCGACAAGGGCCGGCCCGGCGACTACCTGATGTGGGCCAACTGGGCCGACACCTTGCTGCTGTTGCCCGGCCGTGGCGAGCAGGCGCGCGAGGGCTATGGCCGCGCCCTGCAGCTGCTTGAGCCTCTGCTGGCTCGCTACCCCAAGGACGCCACCTTGCTCAGCCGTGCCGGCCTCTACGCCGCGCGCAGCCAGGACCGCCAGCGCGCCACCGACTGGACGCAACGCGCCCTGCAGCTGGCACCGCTGGTGCCCGATGTCCTGTTCCGTGCCACCTTGGCCGCCGAACTTTCGGGGCAGCGCGATCTCGCGCTGGCCCGATTGCAGCAAGCCCGCGCCGCGGGCTACCCCGCGCATCTCATCGAGCAGGAGCCGACGTTGGCGGCGCTGCGCAGCGAGCGGCGCTATCACCACCAGCAAGCCCAGTGACGATTCATCTAGGAGGTTCGACCATGAAGATGACCAAGGTATTGAAGCTGTCTTTCAATGGCGCGCAGATCAGCCGCAACCTCGTCTGGGAAAACCCCGGCGAGCTCAGCACCCGGCCCGAGAACGCCGGTGCCATCGAGCTGCAGCAAGGCGACGACTTCTGCGTCGAGCTGATCATGTCGTTTGCGAACGAGTACGTCGATGTCGACTTCACCGTCGGTGAGGCCAAGCTCTACACCGTGCTCAGCGAGGCCAGCGGCAGCAACCAGACGCTCAGCCCCTTCGAAGCCGTGGGCGAAGAGAGCCCGTGGACCGTGCTGCCCTTCAGCAGCCCCATGGAGGCGGTGGATGGTTTTTATGTGCTGCGTTCGGACGCGGTCACGGTCAAGGCGCCGGCCAGCAAATCGCTGCGCTGGGAGCTGAGCCTGGTGCTGGTGGCTCGCATTCAAGGCGGCGTGCCGCCGTTCAACAAGGTGCTGTGCTTCGACCCCGAGGTGGTGGTTACCCAGCGTTGACGCCCTACAGGCGCAACGAAAAGAAAAGGCCGGCTCGTCATCGCGAGCCGGCCTTTTTCTGTTTTTGTGGACGGCTTAAAGCGTCCCGCGCATTCAGGCTTTCTTGCCCGGTGCCTTCACCAGCGATTCGCAGGTCTCGCGCTGCTTGTCGGCCGTGTCGACCTTGGCGCAGATGCCGTCGAGCTGGGTCTTCAGGCGGCTGAGTACGGCGTCATGCTGGCCCTTGTCGTTCCACTTGGCCAGCGAGCTGCCCACCTTCTGCAACGAGCGAGCGCTGCGCTCGTAGAAGCTGCCCTTGTCCTGGGCCGCTTCGTTGAAGAGCTGGGCGGCGGTCTTCTCAATGCGGGCGGCGTCTTGCGGCGCCAGCTCGGTCAGGGCGGCGAAATAGCCAGAGCCCCATTGCAGGCGGGTGGCCGGGCCTTCGCTCTTGTTGAAGGCCTCTTCGTACCATTTCAGGGCCTCGTCCTTGCGGCCTTGCTTCTTGGCATTGCCGCCCAGTGAGCTCATCAGGTAGTAGGGCGAGTGGCTCTTGCTCAGGCTGGCCTTGAGCAGATCGTCACTGTCCTTCCACTGGCCGGCCTGGCCCAGCAGGTAGGCAGCCGAGGTGATCACGGCCTGGCGCTCGTAGCCATCGGTGATCTCGCGGTCAGCACGGGCGGCGTGGTCTTTCACTTCCTTGACCAGGGCCGGGCTCAGCTTGGGGTGCAGTTCGCTCGGCGCCACATCGAGGCGGGCCAGTTGCACGCGCGCCAGCAGCGACTGCAGGCGGTCGCCGCGCGACAGGCTGGCGTCGCCTTCCAGGCGCTTGAGCACGGTGTCGAACTGGGCCAGCAAGGCCGTGCGCTCCGGGCCAGCGGCCGGGGCCAGGGTCTTGACGATGTCGGGCGCGCCGTTGGTGATCACGTCCATCAAGGCGCGGCTTTGCTCGGGGCTCTCCAGCACCTTGCTCACGCGCTCGCGCAGGGCGGCGTCCACCTTCAGCGCCTTGCCGTTGTCATTGGCCGAGACGGCCTTGAGCCACAGGCGCGTGCCGGCCTCGCCGTCCACGCCTTGCGCAGCACCGGCCAGCTGGGCCAGCAGGCCCGGCAGCTCGGCCGGCGGCACCAGCTGTTGCTCGTCCGTTTCCCAGGAGTAGAAGCTCAGCAGGCGCCATTCGTTGGCGTTCAGCTTCTTGCCGGCTTTCGCATCGGCCAGCACGCTCTTGACCGGGCGGCCACCGGCCAGGCCCAGCTGCAGCACTTTGATGACCTGGGGCGCATCGATCTCGCCCGGCAGGCGGGTCAGCTCCTGGCCCTCGGGGTTGAACAGAATCATGGTCGGGTAGCCGCGCACCTTGAAGCGCGTGCCCAGCTTTTGCGCGCCGGGCAGGTCACCGTCGATGTGCACCGGCACGATGGCGCGCGTCTGTTCGATGAAATCCACGCGGTTGAACAGGGTGGCCTTCAGCTGGTTGCAGGGCGGGCACCATTTGGCGCCCCAGTACAGCAGCACCGGCTTCTTCTCGGCGCGCGCCTGGGCAAAGGCGCGTTCGATGTCGGCATCGCCGGCGGCCGGCAGCCAGGCCACGCTGGCCGTGGCGCTGGCAGCCGCCTGGGCCGCGGGCAGCCAGCTGCTGGCGCCACCGGCGCTCATCAAGGCCAGGCTCAGCGCCGCGGCGCGGGCCAGGGTGGTCGGGCGCAGCAGCGCGGCGCGCTGGGCGAAGGGCTTGGTGGCGAGGCTCATCGTGGTGTCGGTCACTCGTTGGGCCACCCCGTGCCGGGTCGGCGCGAAGCGGTGGGATGAATCCATGAATGGAAAAGAGTCAGGTGCAGGATTGTGCGGCGTCTGGCCGAAACCTGCCTATGCGGGGCGCTCCTGAGCTTAGGCGTTTTGTGGCGCATGCCATGCGCCTATCGCACCGCAGGCGGCCGAAGCGGGCGTCTGGCCATTCTCGGCGCCGGCCGAGGCAGCGGTTATCCTGCCGGCCCATGTACGCGTCCTATTTCGGCCTGAAGCACGCCCCGTTCTCGATCGCGCCGGATCCGCACTACCTGTTCATGAGCGAGCGCCACCGCGAGGCCTTGGCGCATTTGCTCTACGGCCTGGAGGGTGGCGGCGGCTTTGTGCTGCTCACCGGCGAAATCGGCGCCGGCAAGACCACCGTCTGCCGCTGCTTCCTGGAGCAGATCCCGCCGAACTGCAACGTCGCTTACATCTTCAACCCCAAGCTCACCGTGCGCGAGCTGCTGCAGGCGATCTGCGACGAGTTCCATGTGCCGGTGCCCGCGGGCGCGCAGACGGTCAAGGACTACCTCGACCCGCTCAACGCCTTTTTGCTGGCGCAGCATGCTGCCGGCCGCAACAACGTCTTGATCATCGATGAGGCGCAGAACCTCTCGGCCGATGTGCTGGAGCAGCTGCGCCTGCTGACCAATCTCGAGACCGCCACGCGCAAGCTGCTGCAGGTGGTGCTGATCGGCCAGCCTGAGCTGCGCGGCATGCTGGCCCGGCCGGAGCTAGAGCAGCTGGCCCAGCGCGTGGTTGCACGCTTCCACCTGGGCGCCCTGTCCGAGGCCGAAACGGCCCAGTACATCGAGCACCGCATGAAGGTGGCGGGCCTCACGGGCCCGCTGCCCCTGGACCACGCCGCCCTGCGCTGGGTTCACCGCCTGACCCGCGGCGTGCCGCGCCGCATCAACCTGCTTTGCGATCGCGCGCTCTTGGGGGCCTATGCCGGCAGCCAGGCCAAGGTCACGCCAGCCATCGTGCGCCAGGCCGCGGCCGAGGTGTTCGATGCGCCCGCGGCCAGCCCGGGGCGTGGGCTGCCGCGTCTGGGGCCCCGCCTGGCGGTGCTCTCGGCGGTGGTGCTGGTCGGCGCCGGGCTGACTTGGGCCGTGCAAACGCAATCTCCGGCAGGACGAAAACAAGCCGCCAGCTCGGCGGCTTTGTTGGCTGCGACCCTTTCAGTTCCGGCTTCTGCCGCTGCCTCCTCGGTCCCGGCCGCCGCCAGCGCCGCGGCGCCGCCGGCCTCGGCTGCCAGCAGCGCGCCTTCGCCCGAGCGGCCAGTTGCCGAACTGCTGCAGCTGGCCGACTGGACGCCATCCGATGCTGCCGCTTGGGCCGCGCTGGCCGAGCGCTGGGGTCTGCCCCTGGCGCCGAACGAGGTAAAGCCTTGCGACGCGGCCGCCCTGCAAGGCCTGCAGTGCTACCGCAGCGTCAGCGGCAGCCTGTCCCTGATCCGCTTGATGGACCGGCCGGTGCTTTTGACCCTGCAGCGCCCGGGCCAGGCGCCGGCACTGGCCGCGCTGGTGGGCCTGGACGGGCAGGAGCTGACGCTGTGGGTGGAGGGCCGGCCGCGCCGGCTGGCGCTGGCGGAGTTGGCCAGCGCCTGGCGCGGTGAGTTCAGCACCTTGTGGCGCGCGCCGCCGGGCTATGCCGAGCGGTCCGCCAATGCCGGGCCCTTGCGCGAATGGCTGGCCGGCCAGCTGGACGCGCTGAACCGCCGCGCCGTGCCCGCCAGTGCGCCTGTTGCTGCCGCTTCCGCTGCGGTGCCCGGCTGGGCCGAGCTGAGCCCGCGCATCCAAGCTTTTCAAGCCAGCCAGGGCTTGCAGCCGGACGGCCGCGTCGGCCCGATCACGCTGATGCAGCTCAACCGCGCCGCGGGTGTGGACGAGCCGCGGCTGGCGCCGGCGCGCTGAACGCAGCTGAGGACCGACCGGCACACAATCAGACCGAACGAACGACCGATAGAAGAAAGAACAACCGAGCCGCCATGTCCTACATCCTCGACGCCCTGCGCCGTGCCGAAGCCGACCGCGAACGCGAGCGCGGCCAGGTCCCCGGCCTGCACGCCCAGCCACCCGCAGGCGGCGCAGCCGTGGCGGGCGCTGCTCGGAGTCCGCGCCGAGGCCGGCTCTGGGCCGCGGGCGGCGCTGTCGTTTTGCTTGTGCTGGCCGGTGTCGGCGCGGGCAGCTGGTGGGCGGGTGGCAGCGGCGTCAGCAGCGCGGTGGATAGGCCGGTGACGCAGCAGCCGCCCGCGCCGCAGCGCGCCGAAGCGACGCCGGTGCATCCGCCTTCACCGGCATCCTCACCTTCACCTGCACCCGCGGTGGCCGCGCTTGCAAACCCGCCGTTTGCGGCCCCGTCGCCCGTCGCGGCGCCTCCCATCGTCGCGCCGCCCGTCGCCGCTCTCAGGCCCTCCGCTCCCGCTCCAGGGCTCGCCGCCAAGGCCGCCGCGCCCTCGGAGGCGGCGCCCATCCCGCGCCTGGCCGAGTTGCCCGAAAGTGTCCGCCGAGAGCTGCCCAAGCTCGCGATCAGCGGCTCCGTCTACTCCGAAGACCCGGCCAGCCGTTTCGTGATCGCCAACGGCGAGGTGCTGCGCGAAGGCGCCAAGCTCGGCCCCGAGCATGTGCTCGAACAGATCGGCGCCCGCGAGCTGGTGCTGCGCTTCAAGGGCCAGCGCTACCGGCAGGCGCTGTAGGGCTCGCGAACTAACACCCACGCGCGTGGAACCAGACGTTCGGCCGGCCAGCCGCATTCCGAAGCGGCAGCCACAGCTCGAACACTTCATTCGGCAGGGGGCTGCGCTCGCATTCGTTCACCCCGCTCGCGGCCAGTCGCAGCCAGGTCTGCCCATCCACGATGCGGCGACCCAGCACATGGGCCGAGCGCAAGGCCAGGGCCTTGGCGCGATCGCCAATTTGCAGGCTCTGCCCTGAGTTGCCCGGCTGGCCGCGTGCCTGATCGATGGCGCCCTCCAGCAGGTAGAGCCAGGGCTTTTCGGCCAAGAGTGCTTCGAGCGAGATGAAGCCTGTTTCGCAAGATTCATGGACCCAGGCGCTGCCCGAGTGCAGGAGCAGCTGGCACCAGGGGCCCGATTTGGCCAGGGCGATGGCGGCCGGCTGCTCGTACTCGATCTCGATCGTCGGCAGGGCCTCGGCCTGCGGGGTGCCATGCCGTCGCAGGCCCACAACGCGCCCGTTGCTGCATCCGCCCTCCGGCTCAGGCTTCGCAGTGCGCACGAGCTCCAGCGCACCGATGGGCGCCTTGGCCCGAGGGCTTGCAAAGATCGGAACGGGCGTGGCCGGCGTCGGGTCGCAGGGATCGGCGCCGAACAGCCCGGGCCAGCGCAGCACGCCCACCATGCCGGCCGGTGGACGGCGTTCAGGTTCCTGAGCGCACGCGAAGTGAACAAGGGCGAACAGGGCACCAACGGTCAGCGCAAGGCTTTTCATGCGGGTGTCCGGGCCTTGGTCGTCGTACGAGGGCAAGCGGACGGGGGCGCTGCGCTCGGCGGATGCCTTACTCGCTGGCGACCTTGCCCTTCACATGGGCCGCAAAGTTGTCCAGGATGGCTTGCCAGCCCGTGCGCTGCTGCGCTTCCGAGTGGGTGGTCTCGCCGTCGAACGTGACCGTCACCTGGACGCCTGCGGCGCCCTCGCTGAACTCGACGACGCCATGGCGGTCGCCAAACACGTATTCGATGCGCTGATGCGGAGCGATGTGCGTGTACTCGCCCGCGAAATCAAAACCAAAGGACCCGTCCTTGGCCTCCATGCGGGAGGAGAACTTGCCGCCCGGGCGCAGATCGACCTCGGCCGCGGTCGTGTGCCAATCGGGCGATGCTGTGTTCCAGACCTTGATGTCTTCGGGTGTGGTGTAGGCCAGCCAGACCGCCGGCAGGGGGGCGGGGACGAGGGTGGTGACGGTGATTTTCATGAGGGGCTCCGTCGCAAGGAGTGGGTGGGGGCGATGCAGTGAACGGGCGTTCCACCGGCTCTGGGCGCTGAACCGCCAGGCTCGTGTGAGCTTGACGCTGCAGCATGCGGCTTCATTTGCTGACAGGCCGCACCACTGGCTGCAGCCGCTGCCGCCAGACGGCTATCGCGTTGGCGGGGGCGTGCGAACCAGACGCACATGGTGTGTGTTCCCTTCGTCGGTGCGGGCCCATGCATCGCTGGTGCCGATGGCCGATACCAGCGACATGCCTTTCGATTCCGGCGTCGAAGTCCAGAACGAACCGTCGGAGCTCCACTCCGGCTTGCTGGGAAACACCTTCAGGTTGAGGGACGGGTTGTAGCAGTTCGGCTCGCGCAGCGAGAGCAGCTCCTTGCGGCTGGGAATTCGCCAGTGCTCCTCTTTCGTGGACTTGCTGATGGCGAGCGCCTTGGCTTGCTGATAGCTCAGTCGGGGGCCGGGGTTCACGGCGTCCGGGTCATTGGCGATGCAGGTCGAGCCGTTCCAGGTTTGATCTTCGACACAGCGCATCCAGATCAGATGGGTGCTCTTGTCGTAGACCTGCGAACCGTCGCCCAGGGCCACGAAATCGCTGGCGTTTCGCTTCGGTGGACCCTCGCATTGCTGCGACGCCCTGGCAGGCAAGCCGCTGAACGCGACGCAAACGAGGGTGAGCGTGAATGAACGAAGCAATGCGGTCTCCGGTGATGGCTAACGTTGGGTCTGAAGGGCGTCAAGCGCCCGGTGCGTGATGATGCACCATGTCTCACGACCCAGGGACTGACCCAAGCGACTGTCGGCGAGTGCTGCCCTGAGTCCGCGGATGAGCGGCGTGTGTTTGTGCAACGTTGCGCACAGGCTCGGCTGGCGTGCTGTTCCGCCCTGGCTGTGCTTGATCCCAGTTCTGCACTCGGCTGGGCATGGTCATGGCGTCGCAGCACCAGTCGCTTGACCTGCAGGCAAGCACCCCGCGTTGAGCTGCGGCGTGGGGTGCTGACGCAGAGGGCGGGTTCGCATGCATGATCGAGCCCCAGCCCGCGAATCCCAACCCGCCATGCCTGCCGCCAAGCCCCACCTCCGCCTCGTTCCCCCATCACCCAGCCGCCCCACGCTCGAGCAGCGTTTGCAAACCACCCTGGCCCGCTTGCAAGCCGAGGCGCGGCCCGAGCAACTGGCGGGCATGGCGCGGTTTGGCTTGACGGGGTCGAGCCGGCTGGGCTTGGCGGTGCCCACGTTGCGCGGCTTGGGCAAGCAGCTGGGCACCGACCATGAACTGGGCCTGGCGCTCTGGGACAGCGGCATTCCGGATGCGCAGATCCTGGCATCCCTGCTGGTGGACCCGGAGCGGTTGACGGCGGGAGAGATGGACCGCTGGGCGCGTGGCATGCAGGCCTGGGATGTCTGCGACCAGGCTTGCCTCAATGCCTTTCGCCGCACGCCGCTGGCCTGGGGGCGCATCGAGGCCTGGGCGGTGGCCGAGCCGGAGTTCGTCAAGCGGGCGGCGTTCTCGCTGCTGGCGGTGCTGGCCGTGCACGGCAAGTTCTACTCGGACGAGGCCTTCAGCGAGCACTTTCCACGAATCGAAGCCGCCGCGGCCGACCCTCGCAACTTCGTCAAGAAATCGGTCAGCTGGGCCCTGCGCCAGATCGGCAAGCGCAACCCGGTGCTGCGAGCCCGGGCTTTGTACGTGGCCCAAGGCCTGCGCGAGCGGCCTGAGCCGAGCGCGCGCTGGATCGGAGCCGACGCCTGGCGCGAGCTGAACTCCGACCGCAAGAACCCCCCCACCGCTTAACTCGCCCCATCACCCGTTCACCTGTTCACCCCTTCACCCGAGGCCATCTCCATGTCCACCGAACAACGTCTCGCCCAGCTGGGCCTGGTCCTGCCCCCAAGCAGCGCGCCGGCCGGCAGCTATGTGGCTGCGCTGCGCAGCGGGCCCTGGCTTTTCCTGTCGGGCAAGGCACCGTCGCCGGTCGATGGGGTTCTGCCCCGGGGCAAGCTGGGCCGTGAGTTCAGCGCCGAGCAGGGTTACGCCTTCGCGCGCACGGCGGCGCTGGAGCTGATCGCGGCGCTGCGGGCCGAGCTCGGCTCGCTCGACGAGGTGGTCCAGTTCGTCGAGCTGCAGGGTTCGCTGCACACCGTGCCCGAGTTCGAGGCCCATGCCGAGGTGCTGGATGGCGCCTCGGATCTCCTGCTCCAGCTTTTCGGCCCGGTGCGGGGCCGCCATGTGCGCTCGGTGGTGGGTGTGTGCTCCTTGCGCAAGGGCGTGCCTTTGACGC
This sequence comes from Burkholderiales bacterium PBB2, assembly GCA_002255955.1. Classification (GTDB taxonomy): domain Bacteria; phylum Pseudomonadota; class Gammaproteobacteria; order Burkholderiales; family Burkholderiaceae_C; genus Paucibacter_A. The sequence continues at coordinate 97,906 of NKIM01000002.1, forward strand.
TCAAAGCCACGGTCGAGATTCGCCCGGCCGCCGCGACACCTTGATCTAGCAAGACCTGACCCCATTTCCAGCGTCGCCCCTGGGGGCGAACCTTGGTGAAAAGGGCGGGTTTTTCCCATGACCTAGGGGGGACAAGCGCGGCCCCAGGCGATACCCTCGCTGCAGTTGCCGTGTGTGCTGCGCACCTGGCTGCGCAAGCTGTTCCCCGCCTTGTCGCCATGGGCGGGCCAGCGGCGCTTGTGATCGACAAGAGAACCCCGAGTGGAGTGCCCCCGATGATGAAGAACAACGCTTTTTCAGTTGCAGCCATGCCCGGCCGCCTGGCCCTCAGCGCCCTGGCTGCGGCCAGCCTCTTCCTGGGCAGCGCCGGCAGCGCCCTGGCCACGCCCACGCTGCTGGTGGATCGCGGCCTGCCCACGGCCAACCTGAACAGCCCGGCCGGCAGCCCGCGCAGCAACACCGCCGTCAATGCGGGCGCACCGCGCGAGTTCGCGGGCGATGACTTCCAGCTCGGCAACAGCCTGCTCGGCTGGAACGTCAGCAAGATCAGCACCTGGGTGGTGGGCGGCGCCACCGACAGTTTTCTGGGCGATCTGTACCGCTCGCTGTCCTTCTACATCGGCGATGCCGATGGCGACGGCCTGCAGCGCCTGGCCTTCTCCAACCTGAGCAGCGGCAGCGACGCCACCCCGGGCAGCGGCAGCGGTCCCAGCATCAGCGCCACCCGCGTGGCCTATGTCGATGGCAGCACCTTCGACAGCCCCGAGGGCGCGCGCGCGCGCTACCGCGTGGATTTCGACAACCTGGGCCTGCATTTCGCGTCCAACACCCTGGTGCAGTTCGGCATCGACCTGGACGGTGGCCGTGGCACTTTTGCCCATGCCAGCAACGCCGCGCTGAGCGGCCTGCCGCAGCCCGGTGCCGACGACCGCTACCGCCTGTTCAAGCTCAGCGACAGCATCCCCGGCACCGCCGATTTCACCGGCTTTGCCTGCACCGGCCAGGATGCCGGCTGCGTCGGCGGCGCCTTCACCAGCGATGTGAACGTGCAGGTCTTCGGCAATGCCGTGCCCGAGCCGGGCACCGTGGCGCTGAGCGGCATCGCCTTGCTGGCCCTGGCGGGCAGCCGGCGCCGCGCAGGGCGCGTGGCTCCAGCCGCTCAAGCCTGATGTGACGGACGGGCCGGGCTCGCCGGCCTACCGCTTCTTTCTCTCATCCCTTCATTCATTCAATCGTCATCATCGTCGTCGTCATGGCTTCCGGCCTTGGCCTCGGCGTGGCCCTGTGAGCTGCCGGCCCGGTCGCGGTCGGGGCCTGCGCCCCATGGTGCATCTTGCTGCCATTGCCAGGCCCAAAAGCCCAGCACTGCGGCGACGATCAGCGCGGCCAGCAGCCCGCCATTGCGCTGCACCAGGTCCGGTCCGCGGCCGGGGGCCTTGCCGCTGAGCATGGGGCCGGCCAGGTTCTGGCGCCGCAGCAGGCTGACACCCAGCACCAGCCCGATATGGGCCAGTGCCAGGGCCAGCACCAGATTGCCCATCAGCTCGTGGCCTTCTTCCATGGCCTCGTCCAGCCATTCGGCCGCCGCGCTCCACCATTCCAGCTCCAGGCCCATGCCGCTGAGCGTGGCCAGCAGCAGCGTGGCCAGCAGCCCCAGCACCAGCACCGCGTTCACAGCCTGAAAGCCTGCCGGCACCGAGCCACGACCCTGCCGCCAGGCCTGCAGCTGCGCCGGCAGCGTGCGGACCTTGCCCCACCAGACGGAAGCCTGCACCCGGCGCGGCCCCAGCAGCGCCCAGAGCAGGCGCGCCAGCACCAGGCCCAGGGCGGTGTAGCCCAGGGTGATGTGCAGCAGATGCCAGCGCTCGCTCTCGGCGGAGAGATAGGCGCCGCTGAAACTCAAGGCCAGCAGCCAGTGCAGGGCGCGGGTTGGCGCGTCGATGACGCGGCGCTGTGGCGCCGGGGCGGGTGAGCCGGTGTCGCCCTCACTTGGGAATGCGGATGCGGTGTTCATTGAAATCTCCTTGTTCAGCGCCGCCGTGGCAGGCGGCGCAATGGGCAGCGCTTTTGATGGAGGCGCGCTTCCAGGTGGCGGCTGGCACTTCATCGTGCTCGCGCACAAACCAGGCGCTGCGGGTGATGCGGTCTTCGGGCGGCGCCTCGCGGGCGCGCTTGCCCGTGGCGGCATTGGCGCTCAGCCATTGGCTCAGCTGCGCCACGGTGGCGGGGTCCAGCGAGGCATCGCTGCCGTAGTGCTTGCCGAGGTTCTGGGTGATGCGCTGCCAGGACGCCGCCGGCAAGAGCCCTGGCGGGTAGGCAATGTGGCAGGCCGCACATTCCTGCTGGTAGGCCGGCAGCAGCGGCACTTTCAGGCGCTGGCCTTCATCGGCGGGGCAGAGCGGCGCCACCAGGGCCAGGCCGATCAGGGCAAGCCGGCGGCATTGGGCGGTGCGTGTGTTCATGGGTGAGCCTTTCGGTTCAGGGTTTGAGCGTCATCAGCCAGGCGAGCACATCGGCCTTTTCACCGGCGCTGCACTCGCGGTTCAACACGTCCTTGCAGTTGCGGCGGAACCATTTCTCCACCTTGGCCGGCTCGCTGAAACGCCGTGGGTTGAAGGCCGGCGCGAGCGCGCCGATCTCCTTGCCGGTGCTGGCGTGCTGACCCGCACCGGTGGGCTGGGCGTGGTGGCAAGAGGCGCAGCTCCACTCCGCGCCGTGACGCTGGGTGAAAAACGCCTGGCCGCGGCGGGCATCGGCCGGCGCTCGGGCGGCGGCCACATAGCCGTCCAGCAGCTCGGCCGGGGTGGCGGCGCTGGCCCGGCTGGGGCCGAGGAGGGCGGCGGCCAGCAGCAGGGGCAGCAGCAGCAGGGGTGACGTGAGCTTGAGGTGACGGGGCATGGCGTGTGTCCTGATGGGGGCAGTTCACCCATGCTGCGCGCGCTGGCTTAGCGCCATCTGAAGTTGGCTGGCATGTCCCAGCGCGGCGCTCTCCTACATGCCGCGGTCACCTCCCTGGCCATACTCTCAAGGGATGAAGCCAGCTCCAGTGCCCCCTGCCCCGGACGACGACAGCAAGCAAGGCCTGAGCCCCGCCGAGGCTGCGCGCCGCCTGGCCCAGGACGGGCCCAACGAGCTGAGCCCGCCCCAGCACCGGACGGTCTGGCACATCCTGGCCGAGCTGATCCGCGAGCCCATGTTGCAGCTGCTGCTGGCGGCCGGCGCCATCTACCTGTTGCTGGGCAACCGCGGCGAGGCGCTGATGCTGCTGGCCTTTGTGTTGCTGACGGTCATCATCAGCGTCAGCCAGGAGCAGCGCACGGCCCAGGTGCTGGAGGCCCTGCGCGACCTGACCAGCCCGCGCGCACTGGTGCGGCGTGGCGGCCAGGCGCAGCGCATCGCCGGCCGCGAGGTGGTGTGTGGCGATCTGCTGCTGCTGGAGGAGGGCGACCGGGTGGCGGCCGATGCGCTGCTGCTCAGCAGCCACGACCTGCAGACCGATGAATCCCTGCTCAGTGGCGAATCGCTGGCCGTGGACAAGCGCGTCGGCGCCGAGCAGGAGGCGGGCCGGGTGTTTGCCGGCTCGCTGGTGGTGGGTGGCCAGGGCCTGGCGCGGGTGACGGCCACTGGCCCGCGCAGCGAGATCGGCCGCATCGGCAGCTCGCTGGCCGAGATCGAGATCCCGCCCACGCCGCTGAACCAGCAGACGCGCCGCCTGGTGCGCCTGTTCTCCATCCTGGGCCTCAGTTTGAGCGTGCTGGTGCTCTTGCTCTTCGGCCTCTTGCGCGGCGACTGGCTGGGCGGTGTGCTGGCCGGCATCACCCTGGCCATGTCCATGCTGCCCCAGGAGTTCCTGCTGATCCTGACGGTGTTCATGGCCATGGGCGCCTGGCGCTTGTCGCAGCAGCGCGTGCTGGCGCGCCGCGCGGCCACCATCGAGACCCTGGGCGCCGCCACCGTGTTGTGCAGTGACAAGACCGGTACGCTGACCGTCAACGACATGGCCGTGGCCGAGCTGGCCGCGCTCGGCGAGACGCCTGTGCGCTGGGTGGCCGCAGCCGGGCAGGCGCTGCCCGAGGCTTTGATGGACATGCTGGAGGTGGCCTTGTTGGCCAGCGAGATCGCGCCCGTCGATGCCATGGAACGCGCCCTGTATGGCGTGGCCAAAGGCCAGCTGCCGGCCGCACGCCGCCACGCCGGCTGGACCTTGGCCCACGAGTACGGGCTCAGCCCTGAGCTGCCGGCCATGGGCCATGTCTGGCAGGGCGCGGGCATCGCCGGTTCGCGCCTGGCCGTGAAGGGCGCGGCCGAGGCGGTGGCGGCGCTGTGTGGCCTCAGCGAGGCGCAGCGCGCGCAGGTGGCGGCCGAGACGCAGGCCATGGCCGAGCGCGGCCTGCGCGTGCTGGGCGTGGCGCAGGCTGACACCCCGTTGCGCGCCGCCCCTTGGCCCGCCGGTCTGCAGGACTTCGAGCTGCAGTTCCTGGGCCTGCTGGCTTTTGCCGACCCGCTGCGCCCTGAGGTGCCCGAGGCGATTGCCCAATGCCGCGCCGCTGGCCTGCGCGTCATCATGATCACCGGCGACCACCCGGCCACGGCGCGCGTCATCGCCGCCCAGGCCGGCCTGAACACCGAGCAGGCGCCCATCACCGGCGCCGAGCTGGCGGAAATGTCCGACGCCGACCTGAGCCAGCGCCTGACCCATGCCAGCGTGTTCGCCCGCATCAAACCGCAGCAGAAGCTGCGCATCGTCGAGGCGCTGAAGGCGCAGGGTGAGGTGGTGGCCATGACCGGTGACGGGGTCAACGACGCGCCTTCGCTGAAGGCTGCCCACATCGGCATTGCCATGGGCGGGCGTGGCACCGATGTGGCCCGCGAGGCCTCCAGCCTGGTGCTGCTGGACGACCGTTTCTCGGCCATCGTCGGCGCAGTCCGCCTGGGCCGCCGCATCTACGACAACCTGCACAAGGCCATGGCCTTTGTGCTGGCCGTGCATGTGCCGATTGCCGGCCTTTCGCTGCTGCCGCTCTTGTTCGGCTGGCCGCTGCTTCTCTCGCCGGTGCACATTGCTTTTCTGGAGTTGCTGATCGACCCGGTCTGCTCCATCGTCTTCGAGGCCGAGGAAGAAGAGGCCGATGTGATGAGCCGGCCGCCGCGCGACCCGGCCGCGCCGCTGTTCTCAGGCCGCTTGATCGCCTGGAGCGTGGCCCAGGGTGCGCTGATCCTGGCGGTGGTGGGTGGCCTGTACGCCGTCTTGCTCAGCCGTGGCCAGATGAGCCAGGAGGCGGTGCGGGGCACGGCTTTCCTGGCCCTGGTCAGCTGCAATATCGCCCTGATCCTGGCCAGCCGCAGCCTGAGCGGGCGCTGGCGCGAGGCCTTGTTGCGGCCCAACCGCGTGCTCTGGCAGGTGCTGGCCGCCACCGCCGTGTTGCTGGCCGCGGTGTTCTGGCTGGCGCCGCTGCGCGAGGTGTTCCGCTTCGCCGCGCTGAGCCCGGCCTCGCTGGGACTGGGTCTGGCGACGGGCGGCTCGATGCTGCTGGTCTTGCTGCTGCTGCGGCGCTGGAGCGGGGTGCACCCCTAGTTTGTCGATCTCCGTGTGGCCGCTGTGGTCGGCGGAATGCGTAAGGACTGAAGGAGTGGCAGAGGGCGGAGCGGTGCTCCTTCCTCGTTCATTCATTCATTCCACTTCCTTTGACCCCAGGTCCACAACGCATCCACACAGGAGTTCACCATGAACCGTCTTCTTGCTCGTCGCCCGACCTTCCGCCGCCTGCTCGGCAGTGCCACCGTCTTGCTGGCCCTTTCAAGCGCCGCGGCGCTGGCCGCGCCGGTGTCGCCCACGTCCTACGACATGCCCAATGGCTACGGCACCGCCAGCGGCGGCAGCTTCAATTACTGGGACCGCGGCTACAGCGGCAGCGGCAACACCCAGCTCGATTTCGCGCCGCTGAGCGGCGGCCTGGGCGACCTGACAGACGGTGTCATCGCCACCGAGCGCTGGGACCGGGTCGAGAACCTCGAAGGCACCGGCCCCTACGTCGGCTGGTCGGCCATGGACCCGGTCATCACGTTCTATTTCGGCGAAACCCTGGCCTTCAGCCAGCTGACCATCTGGCACGACGATGCCAACGGTTATGGCAACGTCGCCACACCGCGCGGTTTCATCGTCACGGTGGGCGGCCAGTCGCAGAGCTTTGACATCATCGACCCGGTTGGCGACGCGCCCTTTGCCTCGGTGCTGAACCTGGGCCCCGGCTTTGTAGGCAGCAGCCTGCAGCTGCAGGTGCTGCGCTACGACACCGCCACCATGCTCAGCGAGGTCGCCTTCGAGGCCCAGCCGGTGCCCGAACCGGCCAGCGCCGTCTTGCTGGGCCTGGGTCTGGCGGCTGTCCTGCTGGCCGGCGCACGCTCGCGCCTACGTTCAGGGGAAGCCCTGCCGTCCTGAAGCGCGGCGGCCGTGATAGCCTTCCACCGAGGCCTTGAGTTCAACCCTGGTGGAAGGCTCGCTCCATGATTAGGATGCTGAAACGCGTGCGAGATTCGGGCTGCAGCGGCCAGGCTTCGCGGCTTTGGCCGGCGTGCTTGTTGTTGATGTGGCCGCTCCTGCTGCTGTGTCCCGCTGGCCCCGCCCAAGCCGCCGAAGTGCGCATGGCTTTTGGCGAGAAGATCCCGCCGTTCTGCTTCCCCAAGACCGACAGCGGCATCGAGCTGGAGGTGATCCGCGGTGCTCTGGCCTTTAAAGGCCACCAGCTCAAGCCCCTGTACTTTCCCTTTGCGCGCATCCCCGTGTCCTTCCGCGACGGCACGGTTGATGCGGCCATGACCGATCTCGGCCAGGACCTCAGCAGCGCCGGCGGCCACTATGCCGACCCGGCCGTGCTCTACGACAACGTCTTCATCACCCTGAGTCGGCGCCAGCTCAAGATCAGCACGCCTGCGGATCTGAAGGGCTTGAGCGTGGTGTCTTTTGCCGGGGCGATCAAGCGCTATCCCGAGTGGCTGGAGCCGGTGCGCCGCGCCGGGCTCTACACCGAGATCAACGACCAGTCGGTCCAGGTCAAGACCCTGATGCTGGGCCGCTACGACGTGGTGCTCAGCGACCGCAACATCTTCAAGTACTTCGCCCTGCAGCTCAAAAGCGAGGGCTTTACCGAGCTGCAGCCGGTGGACGAAACCGCCTTCGTCAAGCTCAACCCGCAGGACTACCGCCCCATCTTCCGCGACCCCCGCATCCGCGATGACTTCAACCAGGGTCTCAAGCAGCTGAAAGAATCGGGGCGCTTTCAGGCGATTTACGACAAGTACTTGAAAGACTGAGTGCGTGCCGCTGCTGCCTGCTCAGCCCAGCACAGACAAAGCCAGCTGGCCGGCCGCACGCAGTGAGGCGAGCAACAGATCCAGCACCCATCGCAGGAATGCGCGTGTGATGTCCACGCCTTGTTGAAGGCGTCGTCCCAGAAAGCCGGCGATGGCCGCCACCAAGCCTTTGAGTTGAACGCCCATCTCGCGGCACAGATCGGCCGAGCGGCTCAGCAGCCAGGCGATTTGATCAAGTGCGGTGAAGCTGGCAGTCAGCTGGGCGCTGATGCAGCCGAACACCAGCTGGCTGGCCTTCCCCAGCATCCAGGCCAGGGCGCGGCCGATCAGGGTCAGAACCCAGGCCGAGCCTTTGAGGAAGGAGCCTTGTCCTTCGGCGGCCAGCATCAGCCAGCTCTTGATCTTGCCCGGGTCGGGATCCGCACTCGCGGCCAAGTCGTTCCAGTCTTTGCCTTTGACGCCGGGGATGTAGCTGACCAGCATCTTGTGGCCCGAGGGGCTGATGGGCAGGCTGGAGCTGGCGCCGATCTGGTGGCCCGAGGCGCCGAAGGGCAGGTGCCAGAAGGGGAAGAGCGGAATCATTGGCACCGGGTCCACGGGGTTGGAGACGCGGTAGATCTGTTTGGCGCCGATACGTTCGGTCAGCGAGCGCGCAAAGAAGCCATCGCCGACGCGCGGCGCGCCGAAGGTGTAGACCTGCACATCGGCGACACGGTTTTCCGTCAGGAAGTCGGCGTTGAGCATGGCCAAGGCACCACCAAGGCTATGACCCACGCAGTGAATGCGTGAGGGGTTGCGTCCACGCAGAAACTCGCGCAGCGCAGCGGCGAATGATTTCCAGACCTCGTTGAAGCCGGCATGCACCGGCAAGCCGCTCGGGCCGCGCTGCAATCCAATATGGGCATCGGTGAGCCAGTCGCTCATGGACGCCGTGCCCCGCGTGACCAGCAAGACCTCGCCGGCGTAGGCGCCTTTGCCCTGAGCGATGTAGCCAAAGCCCGACAGCGCCCGCCAACCCGGCAGGCCAGAGTAGCCCTCGAACTTGCTCCCGTCATTGACGTCGAACATGTCCTCGCAGCCCAGCTTCTCGCCGAACTTGTGAACCTGGCTCACGCTCATGGCCTTTTCACGAAGGAGATAGACACCGGAGGCGATGGCGGCAGCTTCGGAGGGGCTGAAGGTGTGCATGCGGGGGTCTCTCCCTGGTGGGCTGCGAGGGCGGTCGCCTGCCGTTTCGATGGGTTCAGCGCATCACGCTGCTGCGCGGAAATGTGTTAGCAGGGCCGAGGCTCAAAGGAACTCGCACAAGCCCATCACCTTGCCGTGTTTCGCGGGCTGAGCATCCAGCTGGCAGCGCACGCGGATGGGCTTGCCTTCGCCCTCGGTGTCACGCTCATAGTCGCGTTTGATGTGCATCCAGATTTCGTAGGTCTTGCCTTCGTGGCGCAGATCGATCTGCTGGCGGATCACCGGTTCATGCGGAAGCACGGCGCCCAGAAAGCTGCTGCGTTCGATCAAGGGCAGGCTGAACTCACCCGTTGCATTGGTTTGAGCGCTGTCGCCGCCGTTCTCGTCCTTCCAGCCCCAGTTGAAGCGCCGTTCCAGCACCGCACCCACGACCGGCTTGCCAGCCAGCAAGACCTGGCCTTGCACCGCTGAAAAGATCACCATCTTGGCCATTGCCTCTCCTTGCATCAACATCAAGCCCAGTGTCAGCGCCGACAGCATGAGGCCGCTCTTGGTCCGCAGGCTGATTCTGGCCTGGGGTGAGGATCGACTGACAGACAACAAGCGCATGGCAGGCACTCCTGTTTCACTCGGGCTTGGGCGTTCATGCGACCGATGGGGTCAGCTCATTTCAAACGCCAGTGTCTCCAATGAGATCGCATGCATTCTCCGCGCTGCTCGCCGCTGGGCGGTCCTGCCGAACGCAACAAAGGGTAAGTCTAGGGCCAAGGGTCTCCGCCTCAAAAGATCCGACATTCACCATCTTCGGGCACCCACACCCGTGCGCCTAGCCCGCATTCCTGCGCCAGCTCGCGCACCCGCGCCCGCGTGCCCGGGCAATGGTCCAGCGCCTCCAGATGGTTGGCCACGATCTGCGTCTGTGGGCACAGCGCGGCGGCCTCGATCAGCTCCTCCGGCGTCAGCAGGATCTCAGCGCCCAGGTCGAAGCGGGCGCCGCCGGCCGGCAGCACGGCCACATCGGGGCGCAAGGTGCTCAGGCAGTGGCGCAGCGGCTTGCACATCACCGTGTCGCCGGCCAGGTAGACGCTGGGCTCGCCGAGCACCTCGATCAGATAGCCGTGGCCATGCTCCATCAGCAGGCCGGCGATGCCGCGGCCGTGCACGCAGGGAATCGGCGTGATGAAGGCACCGCTGAGTTGGGCGGGCAGCAGAGGCTGGCGGCCTGGGGCCTGCAGGGCTTGCACCTGCAGGCCGCGCTGGCGCAGGTAGTCGGCATCGCGTGGCATGGCCAGCACGGGCACGCCGGCTTCGCGCAGCCAGCGCTTGCCGGCGCGGTCCAGGTGGTCGAAGTGGCCACGCTGGCAATGCGTGATCAGGCCGTGGCTGACGCGGCCCAGCAAGGCCTCGCTGCCGGGCGGCAGCGGCACCAGCGGGTTGCGGCGGCGCTGGCTGCCGAAGTAGCGCAGGGCGGGCAGGGCGCCGGCCTCGGCCAGCATGGGGTCGACCAGGAGCGTGATGTCGTGACCCTGGCTGTGGAACTCGAGCACGACGGTGGCATTGCGGAGCTGGGTGATCTTCATGGCGGGCCGGTGTGAGAGGGGATGGCGCCATTGTTGAAAGTTCAGGCCGCCCGCAAAATGGCTGAATCGGAAATTAAATTAGCCATTCATGCCATCTCCAGTTCGCCGCACGGTCGCGGGCCCGCCCTTCACTCTGGGCCTGTTGCTGTTCGAGGGCTGCATGCCGGCTGGCTTGTTCGCCGTGGCCGATCTGTTGCGCGCGGCCAATCTACGCGCCGGCCGGGAGCTGATGCGCTGGCGTTGGCTGACGGTGGATGGCCGGCCGGTGAATGGAATCAGTGGTGGAATCGAGGGCGGGCCAGCGTTGACACCGGCGGGCGCCTTGGTCGACAGCGCGGATGAGCTTGATGCCCTGCTGCTGCCCGGCCTGTGGGTCAGTTCCCTGGAAGGCTTGCAGCAGACCTTGCAGGCGCGCCGGGCCGAGATCGCCGCCCTGCGAGCCTTGCCTGCCCGTTGCGCGCTCTGGAGCTATTGCGCCGGTGTGCCCCTGCTGGCCGCCAGCGGCCGGCTGAACGGCCAGGCGGCCACGGCCACCTGGTGGCTGGCGCCGCATCTGCAAGCGCTGTTCCCGCAGGTGGCCTGGCAGTTCGACGAAGCCCTGGTGGACAGCGACGGCACGATCACTGCCGCTGGTGCCAATGGCTACCTGGCCCTGATGCTGGACCAGTTGGCGCGCCGCATGGAGATCGAAAGCCTGCGCGAGGTGCAAGAGGTCTTGATGCTGCCCCAGCCGCGCCAGCGCCACCCGGCCTTTGCCGCAGTCAGCCTGATGGCCCTGCGCGAGCCCTGGCTGCGCGAGCTGCTGCTCTGGGCCCAGCGCACCCCGGCCGTGGCGCTGACCGTGCCGGCCGCCGCCGCAGCCTTGAGCCTTTCGCCGCGCACCCTGAGCCGCCATGTGCAAGCCGCCACCGGCCTGCCCGCGGCCAGCTGGCTGCGCCGCGTCAAGCTGCGCCAGGTGGCCGAACGCCTCTCGCGCGGCCCCGAGCCGCTGAAGCGCCTGGCCGAAGACCTGGGCTTCAGCAACGAGGCGGCTCTTCACCGCATGTTCAAGCAGACGACGGGGCTGACGCCGCAGGGCTATCGGGGGCAGTATCGGCAGGGGACTTAGGCTGCATCCGTTCCCGCTGAAATCGCTGCCTTGGATCGAGGAGGAAGCATGCCGCTCACCCCGGCCGTGCGGCTGCGTCAGCGGTTCCTGCCGCAAACGAAGACAACGCCTTGCATGCTCTAGACGCCGGCCGCAGTCAGTCCTTGTTCTTCGCCAGGCGCGCGACGAGTTTCATGAGCGTGGGCACGCGCTTCCTGCCGTGCATGGCCCGCAGGCGAGCCTTGGCCGCGCCGATGTCGATGCCTGCACAGGTGACCAGCAGCGGCTGCGTCTCCTCCTCCCGCATCACCTCGAACTGCGCCGTCAGGCCTGGCAGGCGCTTCTTCGAAACGCCGACGATGGGCACGCTGCCGCCCAGGGCGTGAAAGATGTGCTGGCCCAGGCCCGGCGTTTCGTCGGCATCCATATGCACAAAACCGTCGATCAAGATGAGCTCGGGCTCCAGTTTGTGCTCGCGCAGCAGTTGCATCACGCAGGGCAGCTCGCGCAAGTCCAGCGTTCCCCGGACCGCCGGCTCGACATGGGCGATGTGCGAGAGGTAAGTGCGGGCCGCTTCGGCCGCATCCCAGGCGTCGAAAGCCACAGCCGCAGCAGTGGCACTGGTCGCTTGCGCGTCTTCGAAATGAACAGCCACGATGAGTTTCATGCGGGATTATGAGTCGCAGCGATTGACACGCGGGGCCATCCGCGGCTGCTTGCATAGCCAGGTTCGACGGGCAGGACTAGGGAACAGATGAAGCTGAAGCCCTGGCGCCATCCCCATCAGCGAGCGCCGGACTCAGCGCTCCGGCGACCAGAACTTCATGTCGTCATACTCCCAGGCCCAGGGCAGGCCTGTGTCGCCCAACACGGACCGCACCAAGGCCGGAAACGCCGGCTCGGCCCGCACATCGTTGGAGAGCATCACCAGGCAGCGCTTTGTTGCCTCGATGCAGACCCAGATATTCGCCGTGGAGTCGTTGTGCCCGCCCTTGAAGAAGCCGGCACCTTGCGGGCCGGTGAATGCGATCACGCCCAACGCGGCGCTGAGTGATGGAAAGGCCGGCGTGGCGAGGGTCGTCTGAAGCGAAGGGAATTGGCTGCGCGTGGTGATCGGGAGTTGCGGCCGGGTCAGCTCGGCGCGCGCGGCAGCGCTCAGGCCATCGCCGCGCACATAGCTGGCCGCGAGGCGGCCCATATCGGCAATGCTGGTGTCCATGGAGCCCGAGGCGCGCACCCGGCTGCGCTCGTCATGGGGCACAGGCCTACCTTCCAGGGTGAACCCGTCTGCCAAGTTCGGTCGAAAGTCAGGTCGCCAGATCAGGCTTGTGCGGCTCATGCCGTTTGGCGCAAAGATCCGCCGATTCATCTCCGCACCGACATCCAAGCCCAGACCCTGCTCCAGCACGAATTGCAGCAGGATCAGCCCATCGCCGGAGTAGGCATAACGGCTGCCCGGTTCGAAGTGAATGCGCAGCTGCTGGTCCGGTTCCAGAAAGTAGAAATTGGCAAAACCGCTGCTGTGCGTGAGCAGCATGCGAGCGGTCAGCCGGCGCCAGCGCTCATCGCGGGCCAGGCCCGCAAACGCGGAGTAGCGCCGCACGATGTCCGGCGAGGCATAGCTTGGCAGCGGCTGCGGCAGGTAGTTCGCCATCGGCACATCCAGGCCCAGTTTGCCTTCTTCGACCAACTGCATCACCAGATAGCCGAAGGCGGCCTTGGTCAGCGAGGCGCCGTACATCACGGTGTCCTCCTGCAGCGGGTCGCCGCTGGCGTTGCGCACGCCGTAAGCCTTGGTGAACACCAGCTGGCCGTCGTCGACCACAGCCAGCGCCAGACCCCGGGCACCGGTGGCGGCCATGGCAAGCCTCACGGTGTCGTCTAGGCTTTGGGCGTGAACGGCGGGCTGGGGCGAGATCACCGGTGTTTGGACGCAGCCTGACAGGGCGAAGGCAAGGAGCAGCAGGGTGGCTGCGCGGCGTGGCCATGCGCAGGGAGTCAGAGTTGGCATGGGGTCCTTGACCTTGTACTTGTCTTCGTCGGCAGCACGCCGCAGGGCCAGAATGAAATGAGGCCCGTAGAGGTGATGCCGGTACGGGTCCGATTGAGTGACTGGCTAGGCACCGTTTTCCTCGCTCGGCGAACGGGCGGTATGAATGGCGACGATACCAAGCGACAGCCGTTCGAACACAACGTTTTCGAAGCCCATGTTCTCCAATTCTTCGGCCAGACCTTCAGCAGTTGGAAATTCTCGAATGCCTTGCAGCAAATACTTGTACGCAGAAGCATCGCCGCCAGTCGCCAGCCAGCCTAGAACCGGCATGCAAACGGACATGTATGCCAAGTACACACGGTGCAAGACTGCCCAGGGAATGTTGGAAGCCTCCAGAATGATGAGACGACCACCAGGTTTGAGCACTCGCAACGCCTCCTGCAACGCAAGGCGTCGGTTGCAGATCTTCAGGCCGAGGGAAATCGAATAGGCATCGACGCTATGCGTCGGGACCGACGGCATGTTCTCGGCGTCCAATAGCTTTAGAACGACTGCAGCGGAATGCCTACTCAACCGTTCCCCTGCGATGGCAAGCATCTTTGCGCTCACGTCCGACGCCAGGATCGTTCGCCCTTCGACGCCTTCCTGCGTCAAAACGCGAAGAATGATGTCACCAGTTCCAGTGGCGCCGTCAAGGAGAACATCCCAGTTCTCGCTAGCGATCCGCCGCGCGACTTTCCGCTTCCACAGGCGATGAATGCCAAAGCTGAAAGCGTCACAAAGTCTGTCGTACCGCGTGGCGATGCGGCCGAATATGTCGTCCGCCTGCCATTCAAACTCAGCGGCATTGTCGAGTGCGGATGATTCGCGGACGGTCATGTGGATGCCTAACTTGTTATCTGCCGATCACTAGCGAATTCTGCCCAAGCTTGGGTTCAGCAAGTCGCGCGCGGGTTAGCCAACTTAAAGTTCAAAAATAGCTTCTCCCTGAGCGACCACACTGGCCCGGCGGAGCATCTCACTCTTCCAAGAACTTCCACGTTTCCGCCCCGTCGAACCTGCGAATTCGCACCGAGGCGATCAAGGCCGGGTCGAAGTTGCCCAGATGCACGCCGTGCTTGCCGCCCGGCTCTGCGGAGATCGGCTCCCAGTGCGTCACGCAGCCACAGTGCCGGCAGCGCATGGTGCGCAGGGTTTTGTCACCCTGGACGTAAGCCTGCATGGCATCAGGCGCCGCATCAATCGTCACCGTGCCCCACTCGAAATACACCCAGGGGCCGCCGACTCGTCGACACAGCGAGCAGTTGCAGGAGGTGGCCGTTTCGGGCGTGGCAGGCAAGGTAAGGCGGACGGCGCCGCAGTGACAGGAACCGGTGTGCTGCATGCGGGCTTGTCCTTGTGTGAAGTGCGGGAGTTCAGCAGGTAGGTACCGCGCAGCGTTTGACTTGCGTTTCAGTGGCTGCCTGGTGGCTGAAGCGTCACCGCCAAGCCATACAGCGCCAACAAGCCCAGCATATGCCCCACCGACACCCCGGGTTCCCCAGACTCAATCCGGGCAATGGTCTGCACATGCACGCCAAGGCGGGTGGCCGCGGTGGCCTGGCCTTCGCCGGCGGCGAGCCGGGCCTGCTTGGCGGCCGCGCCGAGGGCGCGGATGGAGGACAGCGCTTGTTCGTCGATGTCCACGGAGATGCGTTTGCCTTGTGCCATGGCGGGCATTGTCACCCGGTTGAGGCCTGCGCCTGAGCGAGCGCTTTGGCACGCCAGAAGGCCACATCGATGGGCACGGCCGCGCCGCTGCGCTCATTGATCAAAACGAGTTGGCGGCCGTCGGGGCTGAGTTGGCTGATCTCGCCGTTCAGGCGCCCGGCGCTGACGCGCAAACCGAGCGCATTGGCCGGGAAGCCGGGCTGGGCGGCCAGCTCCAGCAGGGCATGCACGGGCCGGGTGTCGCCAGCTAGGCGCAGGCGCTGGACGATGGGGGCCAGAAAGGGGTTGTGGGCGCTGTCGCCGGGCGCCAGAAAGACGATCAGCTTCGCCTGCGCGCGGCTCCAGGCCACATTGAAGAGGCGCTGGGCTTCGTCCGTTTGCAAAAAGGGCTGGCTGCCGTCCACCGGGTCGAAAAGCAGCACCGGCGCCTCGCTGCCCTGGGCGCGGTGCACGGTGCTGACCTTGATCTGCGCTTCGGGCAGGCCGCGGGCGCGCAGGCGCTGGCGGATCAGGGCGCGCTGGGCGCGAAAGGGCGTCAGCACCACCAGCTCATGCGGCTGCCAGCCGCCGCCGGGCCCTTCGGCCAGAGCGGTCTCGATCATGTCGGCAATCGCCTCGGCCGATTCGCGCCGCAGCGGCCCGCGGTCGGCGGCCGACCAGGCGCCCGAGGCGCGCATGGTCTGCACATGGATGTGGGTCTCGGCCGGCACCTCGGCGAACCGGCGCTGGCGCGCCTGCAGCCAAGCGGCCGAAGCGCTCGCGTCGGCGGCCACGCGCAACGCGCCCTCGTAAAAGAGCTGGCTGACCAAATCGCTGATGGGCGCAGCCATGCGCGATTGTTCGTCCAGCAAGGCCAGGGCCGGGCCCTGGCGCGGCATCTCGGCAAAGGCCGAGCGGCCCAGCCAGCGGCGTGCCTCTCGCTCGCGGCTGCGCAGCACGGGCGAGAGCTGCTGCGGGTCGCCCGCGAACAACCATTGCCGGCCCAGCGGCATCAGCACCAGGGCATGGGCCAGGCTGACCTGGCTGGCTTCGTCGAAGACCAACAGGTCGAAGGGCGGGGTGCTGTCCTCTTGGCCTTCCGGCGCCAGGGCGCGCAGGGTCTTGAGCGTGAAGGCGGCGCGGGTGGTGGTCATGGCCGCCAGGCGGCAGCGCTGCAGCACTTGCAGCGAGGAGGCGCGCAGCTGTTCGCGCAGGTCCTGCACGCGGTCGTGCCAGGCCTTCAGCGCGCTGGCTTCGCCAGCGCTGGCGCGGCCGCTGGGCCGGGCGGCCTCGGCGCGCGCCAGGCGCTGGATCAGCTCGCGGTCCTGAGCGGGGATCAGGTGCTCGCGGCCCTCAAAGGCCGCCGCGTCGAAGCGGGTGCCCAGGCGCTGCACGCTGGCGCGCAGGGGCTCGCGCCGGCCTTTCTCCAGCGCCTTGTCCACCGCCAGGGTGGCCAGGTCCACGGCCTGGTTGGTGCTGGAGAGCAGCAGCACGCGCGCCTGCGGCCGCTGCTCCAGATACTCGGCCAGCATCACGCCCAGGGTGGTGGTCTTGCCGGTGCCGGGCGGGCCCCAGAGAAAGGCGGCTTGCTGCTGCAGCAAGCCCAGGGCCTGGCGCTGGCCCGGGCGCAGCCAGCGAAACGGTGCGCCCGTCAGCAGCGGGCCCTCGGGCCGGGCGGCGGGCCGCTGCAGCGCCGGCAGGCAGGTCAGGGCGCGCTCGGCCCAGGGCGTGTCCCACCAGGCATCGCTGACGGCTTTGAGGAAGCGGCTGGGGTAGAGGCGGATCAGGGCGTCCGCTCCGGGCGGCGGGCTGCTGGCGTTTTGCAGCAGCAGCTGGTCGTCCTCGGGCAGCACGGCCAGCACGCTGGCGCCGCCTTTGACCGGGGCGCCCCACCAGGCGGCGGCACCGTCTAGGCTGTCGTCCAGCAGGCTTTGGGCCGAGGCGGTGCCCGGGCGCTGGCCCTCGGCGAACACGTAACCCGGCTCCAGGCTGACGCGCCAGAGCGTGCCCTCGCGCTCGCTGCGCAGGACCTTGAAGTCGTAGAACTCGGGCGTGGCCGCCAGTTCGGCGTGCAGCGCCGCGCGGAGGTCGGCCAGGCTCATGGGCTGGGGAGGGCGAAGAAGGCGTGGGCGGGGGAGGGCGGCACTATAGCGGCGTGAGGCCGCTGCTGCCGCTGCCGCGCTGTCCGACTGGGCTCAGGCCTCGGCCGACGGGGCCGGCGTGCCGCTCGCAGCGCCACCCGCGCGCGGGAAGCGCACGGCCACGCCCAGGCCGCGGCCCTCCAGGCCCTCACTCAGCTGCACCCGCGCGCCATGTTGGGCGGCCGCCCGCTCGACGATGGCCAGGCCCAGACCGCTGCCATGCTGCTCCTGGCCGGGGATGCGGTAGAAGCGCTCAAACACCTTGGCCTGCAGCTCGGCCGGGATGCCCGGGCCCTGGTCCAGCACCTCCAGCTGCACGGCCTCGGGCGTGTCGCTGATGCGCACCAGCACATGGCCGCCGGGGGGCGAGTACTTGATGGCGTTGTCCACCAGGTTGTCGATCAGGGCGCCGAGGGACTCGCGGTTGACGCTGAGCCAGCATTCCTCGGGCGCCTGCAGCTCCAGCTCGACATCGCGGCTCAGGGCCATGGGGCTGGCCAGCACCACGCGGTCGCTGACCAGGGCCACCAGCTCATGCTCGCGCTGCGCCATGTCCAGCGCATCGGCACCCGAGCGGGCCAGGGCCAGCAGCTGGTGCACGGTGTGGGTGGCGCGGTCCACGCCCTGGTGCAGGCGCTGGGCCGAGGCGGCGCGGCGCTCGGCATCCTGGCCGCTGTCCAGGGCCTCGGCGCTGAGCTTGACCACGGCCAGCGGCGTTTTCAGCTCATGCGCTGCGTCGAGCAAGAACTCGCGCTCGCGCTCCAGGCGCAGCTGCAGCCGCGCCATCAGCGAGTTCACGGCATTGACCAGGGGCGCCAGCTCCACATAGGGCGAATCGGGCAGGGGAGAGAGGTCCTTGGCCGAGCGCTGCGAGATCTGCTGGCCGATGCGCTGCAGCGGCGCAAAGCCCAGCCGGAACAGCAGCCAGACCGGCAGGATCAGCAGGGGCAGGCCGTAGAGCAGGGGGCGGGCGTAGTAGCTGAAGCCGGCCACGGAGAAATGCCAGTCGCCCGGCCGCTCTTGCCAGCGGCGCACGATCAGCCCATGTTCGGGATCGCTGGCCTCGGCGTAAAGCCAGAGGCGGTCGCTCTCGTAGCGTTGTTCCTGCGGCTGGGGGCGGTCGCGGCCGCTGAGGTCGGGGTCGCGGCGCAGCAGCAGGCGGTCTTCATGCCAGACCTGCAGCAGGTAAAAAGGCGGGCGGTGGCCCTTGTGGCGCCACTCGTCGCGCAACAGGCCGTCGAGCTCGGCCATGCGCGATTGCAGCGCCTGGGGCTGCTCCAGCCGGGGCAGGGCTTGCAGCTTGGCCAGCTCGGCCCAGAGCTGGTTCTCGGCCTGGCCGTTGCGGCTTTGCAGCAGGCCGATGTCGATCAGCTCGCGGGCGATCAAGGCCGCCCAGGTCAGGAAGATGACCGCAAACACCGCCCCCAGACTGCGCCGGAACAGCGAGCGGTGGGCCGGGCGCGTGGTGGCCGCTGGGGCAGTGGAGTCAGCCCTTGGCTTCACGCGTTCTGCTCGATCAGGTAGCCAATGCCGCGCACGGTGCGGATATAGCCCTCGCCGATCTTGCGGCGCAGATTGGAGATGTGCACATCGAGGCTGCGGCCATCGGTCTGGTTCAAGGTCTTGCTCTCCAGCTGGCGGCGGGTGACCACGCGATCGGGCAGCTTGAGCAGGGTCAGCAGGATGGCGAACTCGGTGCGCGAGAGGTTGATGCGCTCGCCGCCTCGGCTCAGCACCATGCGGTGCTCGTCCAGCACCAGGTCCTTGATCTGCCACTGGTGCGGCGAGTCATCGCCTTCCTCGATGCCGGCACGGCGCGCCACGGCGCGCAGCCGGGCCAGCAGCTCGGGGCCGGCAAAGGGCTTGACGAGGTAGTCGTCGGCGCCGCTGTCCAGGCCGCTGAGCCGGTCTTCGATGCTGTCGCGCGCGGTGATGACGATCAGGGGCAGTTTCTTGTCCGCCTGGCGCAGGCTGCGCAGCAGGTCCATGCCGTTGCCGTCGGGCAGGCCCAGATCCAGCACCACGGCGTCGAAGGCCTGCTCGGCCGTCCAGAAGCGTGCATCGGCCACCCGGCGCAGCCAGATCACCTCGTGCTGGGCGTCCTGCAGCAGGGCTTGCACCGCCCGGCCCAGTTCCAGATCGTCTTCGACCAAACAGATTTTCATGATGGTGCGGACTCTAGCAATGGATGGCGGCCGCGCGCGCGGCAGGCGGCCCGGCGGCTTGCGTGGGCCTTAAGACGGTCTTAACAGTCTCTTTGCGTGCTGTGTAGGCGGCTGGGCGGATAGTGCAGCGCAGACGCTGAGCCGGCCTGCCGCTGGCTGCTCTTCTCCCTCTTCTCACCCTTCATTGGCATGACGACATCGCTGCATTTGCTCGTGACGACCTGGCTGGCGCTGGCCGCCCCGGCGGCCGCGCTGGCGCAGAGCCAGGCCCAGTTTCTGCCCAGCCCGGCTCAGTTCGACCAGCTTTTCCCCGAGCGCATTGCCTTCTACAGCTACGAGGGTTTTGCCGAGGCCGTGCGCCAGACGCCGGGTTTCGCATCTCGCGGCAGCGAGCAGCAAAAGCGCCAGGAGATGGCCGCCTTCCTGGCCCAGATCGCCCATGAGTCCGACCAGCTCAAGGCCCAGCGCGAGTACCGCCGAGAAAACTGGGACCACTACTGCCGCCGCGACGATGGCATCGGCTGCGCCCCTGGCCAGCAGTACTACGGCCGCGGCCCCATCCAGCTGAGCTGGAACTATCAGTACAAGGCCGCCGGTGAACACCTGGGCCTGGACCTCTGGGCCGACCCCGACCGCGTGGCGCGCGATTCCAAGGTGGCCTGGCAGACCGCGCTCTGGTACTGGACCACCCAGCCCGGCGTGGCGCCGCAGTCGGCCCATGAGGCGATGTGGGCCGGCAAGGGTTTTGGCGCCACCACCCGCGCCATCAACGGCGTGATCGAGTGCGACAAGAGCGCCGACCCCGACACCTTGCGCAAGCTGAACCGCCGTATTGAGTTCTACCGCCGCGCCAGCAGCCTGCTGGAGGTGCCGTTGAGCGAGCCCCTGGGTTGCTGAGGGCCACGGCCCGCAGCAACAACGGTTCGATGGATGGATCGATCGATCAATGAATTGACTGACTGACTGCCTGCCTGAAGAAACCAGTGCGCGCACTGGATGTGAGTGAGTGTTGGAGCTGTTGGCCGACCCTTGACGTGTTGATGGAAACGAGACCCCTGATCTTTCGCCAATAAAACGCATGGAGACAACAAAGATGAAGCCCGCTGAACCCCGCGCCCGACGCCTGATGACCCCCACGGCGCTGGCCGCCGCCGCCCTGGTGAGCCTGCTGAGCCTGCCCGCCCTGGCCCAGACCGCCGATGCCGGCAAGGACGAGAAGAAGGACGCCAAAAAGGTCGAGAAGACCGAGCTGCCCCAGGTTACCGTGACCGCCACCCGCGTCAGCACCGACGCGCTCAAGACGCCGGTGTCGGTGACGGCCCTGCAGGCCGACGACCTGGTGCGCGAGAACGTCAAGGAACTGCTCAATCTGAGCGGCTACGTGCCCAATCTGCAGCTGGGCCTGTCCAGCGGCGACTCGGGCGTGCTGGCCTCCATCCGCGGCGTGACCTCGACCAACTTCACCGAGATCGGCGACCCGGCCGTGGGCATCCACATCGACGGCATCTACTCGCCGCGTCCCCAGGGCTCGCTGGCGCTGATGTTCGACCTGGACCAGGTCGAAGTGCTGCGCGGTGCGCAGGGCACGCTGTTCGGCCGCAACTCCACCGCTGGCGTGGTCAACATCATCCCGGCCAAGCCCGACTTCAAGAGCAATTACGGCTGGGCCTCGGTGCAGCTGGGCAACCACAACGCCAAGCAGCTGCGCGCTGTCCACAACCAGAGCTTCGGCGATAACTTCGCCCTGCGCGCCGCCTTCATGGTGGACAAGCGAGACAGCTACATCGACCAGGAGCAGGATCTGCGCGACCGCGGCGTCAAGCTGCCCACGGCCGATGGCAAGGGCAAGTTCACGCCCGATGGCAAGCCCGACACCGACCAGCGCCTGAACCGCAAGGTCGATGCCTCGGATGCCTACGGCAACTCTGACCAATGGGCCGCCCGCCTGACCGCGCGCTGGGCCATCAGCAAGGCGCTGGAATGGACCGGTGGTTTTGAGCACTACCAGAACAGCGGCGCCGGCGAAGTGGGCCTGAAGGATTGCGAAATGGCCGAAGGCACCAAATGGGCCTGCGGACCCAAGGGCCAGTGGAGCGCCATCATCAATGTGCCCGGCAAGATCGACATGACCATCGACACCGTGCGCAGCAACCTGGTCTGGAAGCTCGATGAGCAAACAGAGCTGGGCTACAAGGTCGCCTACGCGGTGCAGAAACGCGCCCAGAACCACGACGACGATGGTGGCCAGACCTGGCTGGACAGCGAGGTCGACATCATGCAGCCCTGGGGCAACTGGGGCCGCCAGCACGCCATCGATCAGGCCAGCTACACCCTGGACTCCAACTACAAGTCCTGGGTTCATGAGTTCCAGCTCAAGCAGCAGACCAAGAACTGGCGTTATGTGGCCGGCGCCTTCTTCCTGAACGAGAAGAACGCGATCAACTTCGCCCAGGACAATCTGGTCGCCGCGCCTTATGCCATGCCGCAAGGCCAGTTCTATGCCCAGCCCGATCGCCAGATCGAATCCAAGGGTCTGTTCGCCCAGGGCGACCTGGCCCTGACCGAGCGCCTGACCGCCACGGCCGGTGTGCGTTTCAGCCGCGACAAGCGCAGCGACAACGGCGGCATCTCCGCCGGCCTCTGGGACGCCAGCACGCCCTGGTACTACAACGGCAAGTACAAGCCCGGCTGCGAGCCCGGCCTGTGCACCCCGCACAATGGCTCCGACTTGACCCTGGGCATGGGCCCCTTCGCCGGCCTGGGTGTCTACCCCGAGCCGGTGGTCAACAGCTACAGCAAGAGCTGGAAGAAGACCACCTACCGCTTCGGCATGCAGTACGACCTGAGCAAGACCGATATGGTCTTCGCCTCCCTCGCCACCGGCTATCGCCCGGGCGGCTTTGGCGACAAGTTCGACACCTGCGGCGGCGGCGAATGCGTGGACGGCGGCAGCAAGAAATACAGCTTCCTGGACTACGGCCCCGAGACCACCAAGAACTTCGAGCTGGGCTACAAGGGCCGTCACTTAGGCAACAAGCTGCAGCTGAGCGCCACCTACTTCAACACCCAGTACAAGGGCATGCATGTGACCGGCTCCACCGCCGTGGGCCAGAAAAAGCTGACCCGCACCTGCGCGGACTGGGAACCGGCCTGCGATGTGGTGAACGCCTGGAAGACCGAGAACATCGGTGACGCCAAGATTCAGGGCCTGGAGCTGGAGTTCAAGCTGCTGCCCTGGGCCGGCGGCAACCTCTCGGGCTACTTCGCCTGGCTGGACGCCAAGGTCAAGTCCTACCCGACCTATGACGACAGCTGGATGTGCGGCTACCGCAAGGACTTCGGCGCGCCCGAATGCGCCCCGGTCTACCTGGGCACCGACCCCAGCAAGCGCGGCCGCCGCATCCTGGACGTGACCGGCCACCAGCTGCCCTACGCGCCCAAGACCTCCTTCGCCCTGAACTACTCGCACGACATGCATGTGGGTGAGTACAGCATCACGCCGACCATCGGCATGCGTTACCAGAGCCGCATGTACTTCACCGTGCGCAATCTGGACAACGACAAGATCGGTGACTTCCAGAAGGCCTATACCAACTGGAATGCCTCGGTCCGCTTCGCGCCCACCAGCGACAAGTGGAATGTCGAGCTCTGGGGCACCAACCTGAGCAACAACATCGTCAAGAACTGGATGGGTCAGGGCATGGCGGGCGGCTACACCTTCAACAGCTACAACCCGCCGCGCATGTTCGGCGTGCGTGCGACGGTCAACTACTGATCGCTCGCATGCTTCGGGGCGGCTTGAGGGCCGCCCCAGGGATGACATGTCTGTGTGTCTCCTCCCTCCGGTCGCCTGCAGCCGGAGGCTTTGAGCGGGCGTTGCCAGGCTGGGAGGCCCCGGCAACGCCCGTGTTTTTCTTGTTCGGCCCGCGCATCGCTCCCGCTGGGGTGATCGATACTGCGCGCGTGCCCACCGGCAACTTCGATCTTGGCCCGCACCTCATCTCGCCCCGTGTCCGATGACTCTTTGCCTTCCCCCCAAAGCCGGCCGCGCCGCGCTTTTCTGCTGCTGATGGCCGCCCTGACACCGGCCACGCCGCTCGCGGCGCAGGCCGCTGCCAGTGGCCGCAGCTCGGCACGGTCCCGCCCGTCTGCGGCACCGTTCAGCGTCCATATCGGTGCTTATGCCCCGAACAGCGAAGGCATCTACAGCTTCAGCGCCGACCCTGCCACCGGCCATTTGCGCCCCCGAGGCCCGAGCGGCCTGACGCGCAACCCGCACAGCCCCAGCTGGCTGCAGGCCGACCCGGCCCGGCCGGGCCTGCTCTACGCCGCGAACGAAGGCGGCGGCAGCGTGCATGTCTACCGCCAGCAGGCCGATGGCGCACTGCAGCTGTTGCAAGCCTTGCCCAGCGGCGGCCAAGGCCCCGTGCACCTGAGCCTGCATCCGACGGCGCCGTTCGCCTTCGTGCCCCATTACGGCAGTGCCGACCTGGCCGTGCTGCGCCGCGCCGCCGACGGCCAGTTCAGCCCCGTCGGCCTGCACCCCAGCTGTGATCGCAGCCTGCCCGAGGACTGCCGGCTCGGCCCCGAGCGCGCCGCCAAAGCACCCCCGGGCAGCTTTGCCATCAGCGGCCATGAGGCAGCGCACATGCACATGGCCCTGAGCTCGCCCGATGGCCGCTTTGTGCTGGCCAGCGATCTGGGCCGCGACCGCTTGGCCGTTTGGCCCTTCAACCCCGAAACCGGCGCCTTGGGCTCACGGCAAGACCTGGCCCTGAGCCCCGGCGCCGGCCCGCGGCATTTCGTGTTTCACCCGCGGGATGCCCGGCAGCTCTACCTGCTCAACGAAGAGGCGTCGACCCTGGCCTGGCTGCAGATGGAGCCGCACAGCGGCCGCCTGAGCCAGCGCCTTGAGATCAGCGCCTTGCCCGAGGGCTTCGCCGGCACCAACTTTGCCTCTGACCTGATCGCCTCGGGCGACGGCCGTTTTCTCTACGCCCTGAACCGCCTGCACGACAGCATCGCCGTTTTCGCCCTGGCGGCCGATGGCACGCCGCGCTTGCTCACCCACGAGTGGACCCGCGGCTCCTACCCACGCAGCGCCCGCTTCTCGCCCTGCGGCCGCTGGTTTTATGTCTGCAACCAGCGCAGCGACCACGTCACCGTCTTTGCCGTCGATGCCGCCTCCGGCTTGCCCCGTTTTGCCGGCCAGTATGTGGCGGTGCCGAGCCCGGCGTGCGCGGAGGTGATGGTGGCGGCTTGAGGATCGGACGGAGCCGAGCCGAGCCGAGCCAAGCTGAGCCGCCGCGCGCTACGCCGGGGTGCATGCGGCGAGCCCTCTTGCCGGAACCGGGTGGCGTCGAATTCAGCGTTTAGAGTCCGCCGCATCGCCAGCTCGGCGCAACCTGGCCGCGTGAACAGGCCTGCCCTCATGGATTCCAGCTTCTTCGATCCACGCCGCCGCCATCTGATGCTTGCTGGCCTGTCGGCCCTGGGCAGCAGCGCCTGCGCCAGCCGAGATCTGCGCAGCTTCCGTGGCCTGGATATTGATTCGCTGGCCGCCCAGCAAGGCATCTGCCTGGCTCACCTGGTCACCCTGAAGGGCGCTCAGCCGCAGGCGCAACGTCTGCTGGGCACCGGCTGTGGCGAGACCTCGCATGGGAGGGAATCGCGTGAGCCGCCGCCGCCCTTGTTTCAAGCGGCCTCGCTGACCAAGCCGGCCGTGGCCTATCTGGCCCTGCAGCTGGTACGCGAAGGCCGCCTCGACCTGGAAGCACCGATTTCGCGCCACCTTGCCCAGGGCTATTCCCGCAAGCCGGCTGCCGCCGGTGCCGAACTCTCGGCCGCTACCTTGGCACGCATCCCCCTGCGCTGCCTGCTCAACCACAGCAGCGGCCTGCCCAACTGGGGCTCGTCATTGGGCGCGCTGCGCCAGGACTTCGAGGCCGGGCAGCGCTGGCAGTACTCGGGCGACGGCTATGTGCTGCTGCAGGCCGTGCTCAGCGCAGCGACCGGGCAGGACTTCGAAGCCCTGATGCAGGCGCGCGTATTCGAGCCTTTGGGCATGCGCGACTCGCGCCTGCGCCTGAGCTCGGCCGACCACGAGCTGCGCGCTCGCCTGGTGTCCGGCCACGGCTGGCTGGGCGGTCCGGTCGAGCCCATCGAGTTCAAACGCGCCAATGCCGCCGCTTCCTTGATCACCAGCGCCCCCGACTACGCCCGCCTGATGGCCGCATGGCTGCGCGAGCCCGAGCTCCTGGCGTTGTTGCTCGACCGCCCGATGCCCGTGTCGCCCGCCTTGAACCTCAGCTGGGGTCTGGGCTGGGGCTTGGAGCAAGCCGAGGGCGGCCCCTGTTTTTGGCAATGGGGCAACAACCCCGGCTACCGCGCCTTCGCCATGGCCTCAGTGCGCAGCGGTGACGGCTTTGTGATGCTCAGCAACAGCAACAGCAACAGCGAACGCGGCCTGGCCCTGGCGGCGGCGGTAGGAGGAGAGGTACTGCCGCAAGCCTGTGGGGTTTGGGGGTTTGGAAAGCTGGATTGAATCCTCGGTGCCCAAGAGGACGGGGTGCTGCTCGTATAGTCTTCATTATCAATTTACACGGGCTATCGAGTTCACGATGAAGGAAGCTGACGCTGTTTTTCAAACGGATGCTGATGCCAGCAAGGGTCGCCCAGACAAGTACTCCCGATCTGAGCTTGCGCTTCGGATCGCCGAGGCCCTTGTTCGTGCAGACGAAGCAGAAAGCTTGGTTCTGGCGCTTGATGGGCCTTGGGGCTCTGGAAAATCTTGGCTGATTGATCGTGTCACGAAGGTGTTGGCGGAAAGTGAAGCAGGCGCTCCGGCCAAGGTCGTCCATTTCAATCCCTGGTTGATTGGAGAGGAGTCAGCTTTGATTCTGGACTTTTTGGTCCAAGTCGCTCTCGAACTGAACGCCGTGGATGCAGCAACGGACAAGGCGAAGACGACTGCGGTCAGTCTGCTTCGATATGCCAAGGTGCTTGGATACGGACGGCATCTGAAGTACCTGCCGATTCCTTTTGTCGACTCCATTGGACGAACTGTTGATGCCTTACACGAGGAGTGGGGCGAAAAAGCGGAAGCAGCTTCCAAAGCACTGGCGGAAGGCAAAGAGAGCCGTCCGAGCTTGCTTCAAGCCCGCGATGAGGCAAGAGCCACCGTCCGAAGCCTCGAGCAGCGTCTTGTTGTCGTGATTGACGATATTGACCGGCTACGCGCTAAAGAGATCCGGGCCGTGATGCAACTCGTCAAGGCAGTGGCTGACTTTCCGAACACTTCCTTTTTGCTGTCCATGGACTCCGATCAAGTGGCACGGGCCTTGGCGGAGAAGGACGACCCGAGTGAGGGGCATCGATACCTGCAGAAAATCGTGCAGCTGAATGTCTCGGTGCCCCCCATCGATTTGGGTGATGCCGTCCGTGATGTTCGCCTGCGCTTCGACAAACTCAAAAGCTCACTGTCACATCAGCTCAAGCCCTATGAATTGAGCCTCCTGAGTGAGGCGTTCGGGCATGTTGCCCGACTCTGCAACACCCCACGGGACGTCGTGCGCTGGGCCAATCATCTGGGGTGGTCTGCCCGAGGTTTGTCCGGCAGCATCAACCTCGCTGACTTATGCGTGGCCGAAGCCTTGAAACAGAAGCTTGGCGCAAGCGTTTGGCGAGACTTGACGAACAGTTTGGGGGCTGATGACGATGATGGCGATGATCTGGGGAGCACTTCTCTGCGCCTCAGTAAGGCCCAGTTCGAAAGGCAAGAATCCATCGCGGCCCAGCTCGGCCCTGGGTTTGAAATGGCAGCCCTTCGGTGGTTGTTTTCTGAGTTCGCCAACGAAACGAAACAACTCAGTCTGAAATTGTTGGTGCAACGTCGCCTGCAGGTCCGGTCCAATCTTCAGCACTACCGTCGCTTTCGGGCAAACCGCAATGAAGTAACGGGTCGAGAGCTCGACAACTGGTTGAACAACCCCAGCGAGTTTGACCAGGCTCTTGGCAACTCGCGGACGGTGTTCACTCAGGAAGATCTGGTTCGTTTGACGTCTATTGGCAAGCTGCTGGAATATGAGCACTTGCCGTCTAACGTCAATAGGCTGCGGCCGTTGATCGTTGCAACTCAGCGGTGCGCCGCATCTGAGTTCGGCCAGTCTGGCGTTCCCAATTCAACCAGTGTTCAAGTGATGGTGGAACTGCTCTTGGCGCTGCAAGCAATGCCGAGCCAGGAATTGGAGTCGTTGGCGGATGAGCTGCCATTGCCGGAGGTCGTGGCGGTACTTGAGCGCTTGAAAGAGACTTCACGCGACATGGGCAATCAACCCGAGGCGAAGTGCAAAGCCGCAGAAAAACTCCTGACCATTCTGAAGCCCGGTGTACTGCAAAGACTTTCTGCTGCTGTGGATGACAAGACACTGATCGGTATGCGCGCAAACTTGTACATGCTGCACGCACTTCATCGCCTTGATTCACTCACTGCTGCTTCAAGAGCATTGGCCCATTTGACGGAACAGTCGGGAGATCTGGCCCAACTGATGGCCCAGGTCGCAGAACTCCCGGACGCGTACTGGGAGGTGGTTCCGGTGCCATTGATCGAGTTGTCTTCCGACCCTCAAGCCTTCGTAGCGGCTATCGACGCTCTCGACGGAACCAAGTTTCAAGCCTTGAAAGCTGCGTATCGTCGATTGAGCGAAGAGCAATTGAGTCAGTGGGCGCAACGGCATGCTCTGGAATCGAAGCTTGAGATTTCTCGCTTCTCGAAGGGCGACGCGAATCAAGACGTTTCGGGCAGTTGACCCGCTCACCAAATCATGGAGGAGAACATGGCCGCACCCATCTTTGTGTTTGTGCAATTCGAGGTGAAGGATTTCGCCCGCTACCGTGCCGACTACGCCTCCAAGATGGCCGCTGTTGCCGCGCAGTTTGGCGGCCAGTTCTTGGCGGCCACGCCGCAGGCCGAGGCGATGGAAGGGGCGCTGGGCGGCAACTTCACGGCCATTCTGCGATTCCCGTCACGTGAGGCGGCGCAGGCCATGTACGACTCTGAGGCCTATGCGCCGCTGAAGCGTTTGCGCCAGGATGAGCTGACCACCGGCGGCCAGGTGCTGTTCATCCCCGCCTTGGACGGCGCAGCCTGAGGGGCGAGGCGGTCGGGGGGCAGCGAGGCCATCGATGGCTCAGGTTCATTTGATTGAAGGCCCGGTCGGCGCGGGCAAGTCGACTTACGCGCGCGGCCTGGAGCAGGAGGGGCGCGGTGTGCACATCGCCTTGGACGCCTGGTTTGCCGCGCTCTTCAGCCCCGACCGGCCGGCCGAGAACTGGCTGCCCTGGTACATCGAGCGCAAGGAGCGGCTCTTGCGCCTGATCTGGGCCCATGCCGAGCGTCTGTTGGACTCAGGTCACGATGTGATCCTCGAACTCGGCTTGATCCAGCGCGCGGCCCGACTCCCGTTTTGCCAGCAGGTGGCCGAGGCTGGCCGCCCTTTGCGCATCCATGTGCTGGATGCACCCACCGAGGTCCGCCGTGAGCGTGTGCATCGCCGCAATGTGGAACAGGGCCCGACCTTCTCGATGGTGGTGCCTGACGCGGTCTTTGACATGGCCAGTCAGTTCTGGGAGGCGCCGGATCCGTTCGAATGTGAGCAGTTCCGGGTGGAGTGGGTTGCAGCGTCGGAGGCGCCTGAAGCCACCCGGCGCGGTTGAGATTCAAAGCCGACCCACGCCACAAGCCCAGCAGCAGCCCGACACTGACACCGCCACCTTCTCATCTTCTCCGCCATGAGTGCTCGACCCCCTTTGCTGTCTGTGTCCGCCTTGTTGTTCTTGCTGAGCGTCAGTTCGTCGCCTGCGTCTGCGGGTGATGCGCCAGGTGATGCGCCGGGCGAGGCGGCGTCTGCAGCTTCGGCGCCCTGCGCACAGGTCGATGCGGGGCCGAGCGATCAGAAGGCGCAGCAGCTGCCTTCTGCAGTCCTGCTCCGCCCCTATGCCCGGCCCTTGCGAGCCGAGGGGGGCCAGCCACCCTATCGGTTCGAGTTCAAGGATGGAAACCTGGAAGGTTCCGGCTTGGTCATGAGCCCGGATGGGCGCATCCTGGGGCGGCCGATACG
Organism: Burkholderiales bacterium PBB2; assembly: GCA_002255955.1. Lineage (GTDB taxonomy): Bacteria > Pseudomonadota > Gammaproteobacteria > Burkholderiales > Burkholderiaceae_C > Paucibacter_A. Next base: position 127,178 of record NKIM01000002.1, read on the forward strand.
GCGGGGTGAGTGGCAGTTCACCGTCACGGTGCAAGACGCAGCGGGGTGTCAGCGCGCGAGCCAACGCTATCGTCTCCATGTGGTGAATCCGGCATCGTCGGCGAAGCGGCGCCATGCGCACCCGCCGCAACCTGTGGCTGGGCTTGCCGCCTGATCCCCAGTGGGTCGGCTGAGGAATCTGGGTCAAATCTTCGCGGCGTCGAGCGGCTGAGTTAGGCTCTGGCCCGTGTGGCAATCGGGATGAGGGGAGCGCAGGCCATGTCCGGAGGCAATTGGAAAGAGATGTTCGAGGCGGCAGAGGCGGGAGATCTCGAGCTGGTCGACTACCACGTCAAGTGCGGGGTGGACATCAACTACGCCCATCCCGAGTTTCTCAGCACACCCCTGGTTGCAGCGATCTTGGCAGGGCAGGAGGCGGTGGCGCTTTACCTGCTGCGGGCCGGCGCCGATCCCAATCTGCCGTCCGAGTTCGACCAGGCCACGCCCATGATGGCGGCACAGCGGCGCGGCCTGACCGAGGTGGTCTCGGCACTTCAGGCCCGGGGTGCGCCCGCGCTGCCGCTGCCGGCAGCGCCGCGCGCCTGGTGGGCTCGGCTTCTGCGGGCTTGAGTTGCGGGCCCCATCGACCAAGCCTGTGAAGCTTGCGCTGCTGCGCCGTGTTCCGGCGCCTGGCGGGCTTGTGCGGGCTGCGTGGGTCATGCTTTTGCCGTTCGCGCTGACGGCCTGCAGCACCCCGCAAAAGCTCAGCGAAGCGCAGCTCGCCGAACACGGCCTGAGGCTGGGCACCCCGCATTGGGAGGCGACCGCGCAGCTTTCGCGTCTGGGTTATGTCTGTTCGGTCAGCGGGCGCACACGTGAGCATTTCGACTGCTCGCGGACCCGTGGGATTCTGATGACCTGCGTCCAGAGGGTGGCATTCACGGTGGACGATCAGAACCTGATCTCGGCGCTGCGGGTTCCTGAGCCCGCTTGCCTCGGAACACCCTAGCCGCCTGGGCCCAGCTCGGTGAGCGAACTTGGAATCACCCGATGCATTTCTATTTCATCAGCCACCCGAACGTGCAGATCAGCGCTGATGTGCCGGTACCGCAGTGGCCCTTGTCGGAGCTGGGCCGCCGGCGCATGCGTACAGGCTTGCAGCAGCCCTGGGTCGCCGGACTCAGCGCCGTTCATTCCAGCTGTGAGCGCAAGGCTCTGGACAGCGCCGAGATCCTGGCCGGGCATCTGGGTCTGCCGGTGCACACGCATGAAGCGCTGGGTGAGAACGATCGCTCCACCACCGGCTTTCTTCCGCCGGCAGAGTTCGAGCGTGTCGCCGATGAGTTCTTTGCCCGGCCCGCGCAGTCCGTGCGTGGCTGGGAGACCGCGGCGGCGGCGCAGGCCCGCATCGTGGGCGCGGTGCAGCACTTGGCGGTGCGTGAGAGGCTGCGCAATCCGGGTGGCGGCGGGTCCATTGCCATCCTGTCGCACGGTGCCGTCGGCACCTTGCTGTACTGCCATCTGGCGGGTCTGCCCATCTCGCGCCGTTGGGATCAGCCGGGCAACGGCGGCGGCAACTACTTCCGCTTCGAGCTGAACCCGCCCCGTGTGCAGGGGAGCTGGCAGCCGATCGACGGGGAGGGCTGAGCATGAGGGGCCGCACGGGGCTGGGGCCACCGCTGGCGACGTTCAGACGCTGCGCCGCCGCAGGCGGGGACTGCAGGCCTGTTGCTCACTCTTTGCGCAGGCGCAAGCACATGCTGAGGTCGCCCAGGCTCAGCCCATCGATGCGGAACAGATCGGCGCGCTCGCCGCAGATGACGAAGCCCATGCCTTGGTAGAGGCGCTGCGCGGCCGGGTTGCTGCTCAGGACTTGCAAGTCGATCCAGTCGAGCGCGCTGTGGTTGCGGGCCCAATCACAGGCGTGGCGCATCAAAGCCTGGCCCAGACCCTGGCGGCGGGCGCTGGCATGCACGCCCATGCCCAGCTGGGCGCGGTGTTCGACATGGGGCATGGGGTGGGCGCGCAGGTCGACATGGCCGATGATGGCGCCGTCGGCCGCGCGGCGAGCCAGCCAGGCGCGGCGCCAGCCGGCTTCGCCCACAGCCATCCCCAGGCCGCGCTCGAAAGCCGCGGCCCGCTCCGGCGGGAATTCGGCCTGGCCGCGCGGCTGGGGCTGGAAGTAGCCGGTCTCGGGGCTGCCGTTTTCCGCCAGGTGGGCGTTCAGATAGGCCAGAACCTCGGGGAACTGTGCGGCGCTCAGCGCCTCGATCCGGTAGTCGACCTGCATGGCTTCAGCTTCCCTGGATGGTGCCGGATTCAACGGGCTCGGCGGGCCTGGCCGGGCCGGCGAACTGGGCCAGGGCCACGCCGCCCAGGGCCAGGGCAGCACCGGCCAGCTTGACGGCGCTGAAGGTTTCACCGGTGCTGAGCCATGCAGCCACGCCGGCGATAGGCGGCATCAGGTAAATCAGCGGCGCCGTGCGGGCCACGCCGCGCTGGGCATTGACCCAGCCCCAGGCCAGCCAGGTCAGGAAACCGATGACGACGATGGCCCAGAGCGCGCCCAGCCAGATCCAGGGGCTGAGCGCGGCCCAGTCCATGCGCAGGGCGGCGGGCGTGGCATAGGCCAGCACCGGAACGGTGGCGGCCAGTGAGGCATAACACATCACCAGTACGGCACCGTGGCGCTCGATCAGGGGCTTGGCCGCCACCGTGTAGTAGCTGAACAAGGCGGCCGCCGTCAGCAGCACCAGGTCGCCGCCACCGGCACGCCAGTTGGCGGCTAGCAGCTTGTCGGACATGAAGAGCAGGGCGCCCGCGGCGGCCACCGCCATGCCCAGCAGCTGCGGCCGGCGCAGGCGCTCCAGGCCCCAGGCGCGCAGGATCAGCAGGGTGAACACCGGCCCGCAGGCCAGCAGCACCGAGCTGGAGAACGGCGTGGAGAAATGAATACCGTAGCTGGACAGGGCCAGGTGCAGGCCCTGACCCAGGCAACCCAAGCGCAGCAGCGCCCAGGCATCGGCACGCGACACCCGCGGCCAGCGCAGGCCATGCTGCTGCAGCAGCAGGCCGATCACCAACACCGGCATCAGCGCAAAGCGCAGGAACAGAAAACCCTCCGGGCCCATGGCCGTGAGCAGGGTTTTCTGCAGCGGGAAGTTCAGGCCCCAGGCCAGGATGACGGCCAGGCCGGCCCAGAGGCTGAGGCGGTGGGGGGCGGAGGAGACGGAAGTGGCGAGCGTTGGCGAGGGCATGGCCGGCATCTTGCCAGCCAAACACCCCGCCTCAGGCTCTCATCGGTCGTCGCGCACCAATTGGCCGATCGGCGCCGCCGGGTCGCCCATCATGAACAGGCTGAACACCGCGCTGGTGGGAACGATCAGGCTGGCGTTGCTGTAGATGGCGGTGGCGGAGGCGGGCGAGTTCACGGTCAGCAGGGAGGCGGTGGCGCTGGCGTTGACCACGGCGGCGCTGGAGGCGCTGCCGGGCGTGATGTTGCTGGCGATGCTGCTGTAGTCCAGCGCCATGCCCAGGCCGGTGTTGGCGCCGGAGAGGCCATTGATCAGCCGGATCTTGGCGGTGCCGCTGGCGGTGGGCAGGCGGTTGTCATCGCTGAGCACGCTGAGCTGCGGGCTGGCGGCTGTGCCCCAGACCAGCAGGGTGTAGTCGCCGCCGGCCTTGAGCGTGGGGTTGCTGGTGTTCAGCGCGATGCCGTTGACGCGCAGGTCCAGCACCGGGGCGCCGGCCTCCACCGTGGTGTAGGCACCGATCTGCGGCGCCAGGGTGGAGGGCAGCACGCTCTGGCCGCCGATGCTGGCATTCACCGAGGCGGAGCCGGCCAGGGTGGCGGCCACCCGCACCCGCGCCTTGTTGGTGGGCAGGTTGCTGACGGCGCCCTGCTGCTTGAGCACCATGCCATTGACCAGCCGGCCGCCGGCGGTGGCAGTGGCCACGAGGGTGGCCACGCCGGTGGATTCCAGCGTGACGCTGGGCAGGTCGAGGCGGATGTCGCTGGGCTTGCCGCTGCCGGTCAGGGTGATGCGGAAGGTCCCGGAGTTCAGGGTGTTGTAGCCGCTGCCGGTGCCGCCGGCGATGGCGCTGGCCACCGGGGTGGCGGTCTCCAGGCTGTCGCTGTTGTTGGCGGCGGTGATGTAGACGTCCAGCGCTCCGGCATCGGGCGCCAGGTTCAAGACCAGCAGCTTGCTCTTGTTGGCATCGGCGGCCGTTTCGGTCTCTTGCAGCAGGCTGTTGCGCACGGCGCCGCCCCAGCCGTAGGCGATCAAGGTGTAGTGGCTGTCGGCCGCCAGAGTGGGGGTCAGATTGGCCACGGTGGCGCCCACGCCGGTGGTCTGGATCTGTGTGCTGGTGGCGCTGGTGTCGACGCTGGCATAGCTGCCCACGTTGCCGTAAGCCACGCCGGTGTTCAGCGTCGTGCTGTTGACGGCCAGATCCAGCGAGCTGTAGCCCACGCTGGCATTGAGCAGGCGGACTTGGGTGTTGCTGCTGCTGCCACTGCCGCCGCCGCAGGCGCTCAGAAGGGTGACCGCGCTCAGGGCCAGGCAGCTCAGGCCTGAGCCCCAGATTTGCTTGAATCGCATCGAGGAGAACTCCGAAAAATAGGGAAGAGAAAAAGAGGAATCGGGGCAGGGCGTACCGGCGCGATTGGGCGGGCTGCGTGTTGCTCGCCCATGTGCCCCTGTGTCGCGGCGGTGAACTTGTGTTGCTGGGCCGGTTCTTTACATTTGGGGGCAGCTCTCCAAAGCCCCGACCGGCGACGCGCACCGCAGGGGTGCGCTGCTAGCATCGCCCGCAGTCTTTTGCCCTGCCACCGAGAGCCACCTTCAGCGAGCCGCCGCCATGAACTACCCGCACCTGCTTGAACCGCTGGACCTGGGCTTCACCACGCTGAAGAACCGCGTGCTGATGGGCAGCATGCACACCGGCCTGGAAGATGGCCGCAAGCACTTCGAGCGCATGGCCGCCTACTTCGCCGAGCGCGCGCGCGGCGAGGTGGGCCTGATGGTGACCGGCGGCTATGCGCCCAATATCGAGGGCTGGACCAAGCCCTTCGCCGGCACCCTGGCCACCAGCGGCGCGGCGCGCCGCCACCGGGTGGTCACCGACGCCGTGCATGCCGAGGGCGGCAAGATCGCGCTGCAGATCCTGCACACCGGCCGCTATGGCTACTCGCCGCTGTGCGTGGCGCCCTCGCGCATCCAGTCGCCGATCACGCCTTTCACGCCGCGCGAGCTCTCGGCCCGCGGCATCGAGCGGCAGATCCGCGCCTTCATCCGCTGCGCCAAGCTGGCCCGCGAAGCCGGCTACGACGGCGTCGAGGTGATGGGCTCCGAGGGCTATCTGATCAACCAATTCCTGGTCACCCACACCAACCACCGCCAGGACGCATGGGGCGGCAGCTATGCCAATCGCATGCGCTTCGCGCTCGAGATCCTCACCCGCATGCGCGAGGCCGTGGGCCCGGACTTCATCATCATCTACCGCTTGTCCATGCTGGACCTGATCCCCGACGGCAGCAGCTGGGACGAGGTGCTGCAGCTGGCGCGCGGCGTGGTCAAGGCCGGTGCCACCCTGATCAACACCGGCATCGGCTGGCATGAGGCGCGCGTGCCCACCATCGCCACCTCGGTGCCGCGCGCGGCCTTTGCCGGCGTGACCGCCCAGCTGCGCGCGGCCCTGCGCGCCGAGGGCATCACCACACCGGTGATCACCAGCAACCGCATCAACATGCCCGAGGTGGCCGAGAACCTGCTGGCCGAGGGCGCGGCCGATATGGTCAGCATGGCCCGGCCTTTCCTGGCCGACCCCGCTTTTGTGAAGAAGGCGCGCGAGGGCCGTGCCGACGAGATCAACACCTGCATCGCCTGCAACCAGGCCTGCCTGGACCATGCCTTCCAGCAGAAGATCGCCTCCTGCCTGGTCAACCCGCGTGCCTGCCACGAGCAGGAGCTGCCCATCATCCCGATTGCCGCGCTGAAGGCGCCGCGCAAGAAGGTCGCCGTGGTTGGCGCCGGCCCCTCGGGTCTGGCGGCGGCCACCACCCTGGCCGAGCGCGGGCATGAGGTTCACCTCTTCGACGCCGCGGCGCAGATCGGTGGCCAGTTCACCATGGCCAGCCGCATCCCGGGCAAGGAAGAGTTCCGCGAGACCCTGCGTTATTTCGCGCGCCGCATCGAGCTGACCGGTGTGCAGCTGCACCTGAACCGCCGGGTCGATGCCGACGCGCTGCTGGGCTTTGACGAGGTGCTGCTGGCCACCGGCGTGACGCCGCGCGACCCTCGCATCAAAGGCCAGGCCGAAGGCCAGGCGCGGGGTCAGGTCTTGACTTACATCGATGTGCTGCGGCACAAGAAGCCCGTGGGTGCGCGCGTGGCCATCGTCGGCGCCGGCGGCATCGGCTTCGATGTGGCCGAGTACCTGGCCGAGGCGGGTGCCGAAGACGGCCATTCGCTGACGCAGGACCTGGCCGCCTGGCAGCGCGAATGGGGCGTGGGTGATCCGGTCCAGCTGCGCGCCGGCTATGTGCGGCCCGAGCCGGCCGCGCCGGCCCGCGCCATCACCTTGCTGCAGCGCCGCGCCGGCAAGCCGGGCGCCGGCCTGGGCAAGACCACGGGCTGGATCCATCGCGCCGCGCTGAAGATGAAGCAGGTGGAGATGCTGTCCGGCGTCAACTATGAGGCCATCACCCCCGAAGGCCTGTGGGTCAGCTACGGCGAGAAGCATGCCGACAGCCAGCTGATCGCCTGCGACAGCATCATCCTGTGCGCCGGCCAGGAGCCGCTGCGCGAGCTGGAAGCACCGCTGCGTGCGGCAGGCGCCCGCGTCCATGTGATCGGCGGCGCACTCGAGGCCGGCGAATTGGATGCAAAGCGTGCAATCTTGCAGGGAACCCGGCTCGCAGCGTCCCTGTAAACCCTAGCCACCCTCAAGCGCGCCGCGGACACTACCGAAACGGCGAGAACGAGGGGTCACCTGTGGTGCGGGGTGACGTCGGATCGACACATCACAACAGGCAAGACGCAGCGCTCAGCGGTGACCCCGCGGTGACGCAAGGCGAGTCCTGACCGACGAGACGGGTTTCAGGCATGAGCGAATTTTTTCAACGCTGGCGGGCGCGACTGCGACCGGCGGCACGCACGATCTGGCTGCTGGGCTGCACCCCGGCGGCTTGGGCGCAGGTGAGCGGCGGCGATGTGATCGCCCTGGACCTGCGCAGCCCCATGTTCTGGCTCAGCGTGTTTGGCCTGCTGGGCGCCCTCGGCCTGGGCCTGGTGCTGGGCCTGGTGCAATTCCAGCGCCTCAAGCTGCGCCAGCGCCGCGCCGAGTTGCTGCTGGTGCGGCGCGAGCGCACCAAGCTGAGCGCCTTGCTCAATGCCATTCCCGACCCGGTGTATTTCAAGGACGCCAGCGGCGCTTACGAGGGCTGCAACCCGGCGTTCGAGCAATGCACAGGCCTGCGCGAAGCCGATCTGGTGGGCCGCCGTGACGAGCAGTTGGCCGAGCGCCCGGCCTGGAGCCAGGCCCTGGGCCCGCAGCAACCGGGCAAGCCCGGCCCGCAGCGCACCCTGAGCTGGCTGACCCAGGCCGATGGCAGCCGCGCCTGCCTGGACGTGGTGCAGGCGCCGGTGTTCGACGAGGGCCAGTGCCTGGGCCAGGTCGGCGTGGCTCGCGACGTCACCGCCCTGCGCGAGGCCATGAGCCAGCTGCACCGCGCGGTGACCGTGTTCGAGCACTGCGGCGAGGGCATCATGGTGATGGACGCCGATCTGCGCATCCGCGACGTCAACCCGGCCCTGTGCGCCATCACCGGCTACAGCTGCGAGGAGCTGGAAGGCAGCATGCCGCACTACCTGCGCCTCAACGAGCAGGACCCGGACTTCCTCGAGCGCCTCTGGGCCGAGGTCGAGGCCCACGGCAAATGGAGCGGCGAGCTGACCGACCGCCACAAGAACGGCGAGACCGTGCCGCTCTGGGGCACCATCGTCAAGGTGCCGCCGGCCGAGAGCCATGGCCAGCCGCATTACCTCTCGGTGCTGACCGACATCTCGCGCATCAAGCAGACCGAGGCCGAACTGCTGCACCAGAAGCTGCATGACCGCCTGACCGGCCTGCCCAATCTGGCCCTGCTGCGCGACCGCATCGAGCGCCAGGTCGGCCTGGCCCAGCGCGACCACACCTGCGTGGCCGTGCTTTACATCGACCTTGACGGCTTTCGCGACGTCAACGACATCGCCGGCCATGCCGCCGGCGACGCCGTGCTCAAGGAAACTGCTGCCCGCTTCATCAATGTGGTGCGCGCCAGCGACTCGGTGGCCCGGGTGGGCGCCGACGAGTTCGTGGTCGTGCTGTCGGGCCTGGTGGACGAAGAAACCTCCATGCGCCTGGGCGAGCGCCTGATCGACGCCATGCGCGAGCCCATCCTCATGGGCGACAAGAGCTTCACGCTCGGCGCCAGCATCGGCCTGGCCCTGTTCCCGGCCGATGGCGTCAGCGTGGACGAGCTGCTGCGCAATGCCGAGGCGGCCATGTGCCGGGCCAAGGCCCATGCCCGCAACACCGTGCAGGCCTACCGGCCCGAGCTGACCCAGGCGGTGCAGCAGCGCTTTGAGCTGACCCATGCCCTGCGCCACGCCAACGAGGCGGCGCAGTTCCGCCTGGAATACCAGCCCCAGGTGCGCCTGTCCGACGGCGCCCTGATTGGCGCCGAGGCTTTGCTGCGCTGGCGCCACCCGACCCGCGGGCCGATTTCGCCGGCCGAGTTCATCCCCTTGGCTGAGGACACCGGCCTGATCATCCCGATCGGCCGCTGGGTGCTGGAAACCGCCTGCGCCCAGGCCGCGCGCTGGCAGGGCCAGCCGGGCAAGCCGCAGCAGGTGGCCGTCAATGTGTCGGCCCGCCAGCTGCGCCAGCCCGACTTCATCGAGACCGTGGACTTCATCCTGGCCGAGACTGGCTGCCCGCCCCAGGCCCTGGAACTGGAGGTGACCGAAAGCCTGCTGTTGGAGGATGCCGAGGCCGCCATCGAGTTGCTGGGTGCGCTGACCGCGCGCGGCGTGCGTGTGGCCATCGACGACTTTGGCACCGGCTATTCCTCGCTGTCCTATCTGCGCCGCATGCCGGTGCGCACACTCAAGATCGACCGCAGCTTCGTCTCCGAGCTGGGCCAGGACGCCCATGTGGCGGCGATCGCCCGCACCGTCATCGTGCTGGCGCGCAGCCTCAACCTCGATGTGCTGGCCGAGGGCGTGGAAACCGCCGAGCAGGCCGCCTGGCTGCAGCGCGAAGGCTGCGACTGGGCCCAGGGCTGGCACTACGGCCGCCCCATGCCAGCCGAGGACTTTGTGCTGACCCCACATGCCTTGCCCGACGGGCCGCGCCGCACGCTGCGGCATTTGCAGCTGGCTTGAGCCTTTGGCGCGCGCCTCTTGGGGCGTGGTCATGGATACCGCCTCGGCCTTGCGTTACGCTCATGGGGTGGCTTGCCGCTGGCAGCCCAGTTCTGCCCGAGGAGAAACCCGCATGAGCCGAGAACACCCGCGTCGTTACTTCATTTGCAGCCTGAGTGCGTTTGCGCTGCTCGCGGCGCCTGTGGCGCCCGCCTGGTCGGCGGAGCCGCGCGATCGCGGCGTGGAACTCAAGACCGTGGAGCTGCGCTCCAGCGGCCGTTATGAAAGCCTGCGCCTCGACGAAGGCGTGCGCGATGTGGAGCTGGACCATCAGATCAGCGGCGCCTGCCGCTTCAACCGCAGCTGGGGCTTCGATCTCGGCAACCGCGAGCTCTGGGTCAATGATGGCTGCTCGGCCCGCTTCAAGCTGTTTGGCGATGCCATCAACGGCGAAGACGGTGGCAAGGAGTCCTCGGGCATCAGCACCGGTGCCGTGGTGGCCGGTGTGGCGGCCGTGGCGGCCATCGCCTTGCTGGCCTCCAAATCGGGCAAGGACAAAGACAACGGCAACAACAACGACGACTGGCAGGGCCCGGACCGCCCGCAATGGGGCAGCGGCCAGATCCGCGGCAAGGACGGCCTGTGCCTGGACATGTCGGGCCGGGTCGAGCGCGGCACCGAGGCCATTGTTTTCAACTGCCATGGCGGCAACAACCAGCGTTTCAGCTGGAGCAACCGCGGTGAGCTGCGCGTGGGCGGCATGTGTCTCGACGTGGCTGAGGGCAACCGCGAGGACGGCGCACGCGTGATCGCCTGGCCCTGCAACGGCGGCAACAACCAGCGCTGGACCCGCCAGGGCAGCGAGATCCGCAGCCGCATGAATGGCAAATGCCTGGACCTCAAGGAAGGCCGCGCCCAGCCCAAGCAGCCGGTGCTGCTGTGGCGCTGCAACGGGGGCAGCAACCAGCGCTGGAGCTGGTGACGCAGCCTGAGTTCATGAGCCTGTCATGCCGCGCAGGCAGGCTGCTGCTCATGTTCAGGCGGGCGCTTCGTTCGCCCGCCTTTCTTGCCCTTCTTCTTTTTGCCGCCCATCCATGAGCACGCCGCCGAACTCGAATGTGGACCCCGCCGACCTGATGCAGCGCATGCAGGCGGACCTGATCGACAGCTATGACGAAGAGCTGGAGATGGAGATTGACGACCGCGGCTTCGATGAAGACGCGATCCGCAGCCGCTTCACGCCCGAGCAGCGCCTGCAGCGCCGCGCCTATTTCCAGGAGCTGTTCCGCCTGCAGGGCGAGCTGGTCAAGCTGCAGGACTGGGTGGTGGCCAGCAAGCACAAGGCCGTCATCATCTTCGAAGGCCGCGATGCGGCGGGCAAGGGCGGCGTGATCAAGCGCATCACCCAGCGCCTGAATCCGCGCGTCTGCCGCGTGGCGGCCCTGCCGGCACCGAACGACCGCGAGCGCACGCAGTGGTACTTCCAGCGTTACATCTCGCACCTGCCGGCCGGGGGCGAGATCGTGCTGTTTGATCGCAGCTGGTACAACCGCGCCGGCGTCGAGCGCGTGATGGGCTTTTGCAGCGACGACGAGTACGAAGAGTTCTTCCGCTCGGTGCCAGAGTTCGAGAAGATGCTGGTGCGCGCCGGCATCCAGGTCATCAAGTACTGGTTCTCGATCTCTGACGAGGAACAGCACACCCGCTTCCTGGGCCGCATCCACGACCCGCTCAAGCAGTGGAAGCTCAGCCCCATGGACCTGGAGTCGCGCCGCCGCTGGGAGGACTACACCAAGGCCAAGGAAGTGATGATGGAGCGCACCCACATTGCCGAGGCGCCCTGGTGGGTGGTGCAGGCCGACGACAAGAAGAAGGCCCGCCTGAACTGCATGGCCCATTTGCTGGCCCAGATGCCGTACCACGAGATCCCGCACCCGCCGGTCATCCTGCCCTCGCGCGAACGCCACGAGGATTACGAGCGCCAACCCGTGCCGCCGGAGATGGTGGTGCCGGAGCTGTACTGAAATCTCCCCATTTCGGGTGATGGACTGCGAAGGCGAGCCCGGCTGCAATCCGGCCGCCGATTGACTCCCTGCTTGCGAGCGCCTCCATGTTTTTCCAGCCGACCTCTGCTTCAAACACTTCATTGTTTTCGTCTGTTCCCGCGCGTGCCAGCCTTTGGGCGGCCCTGACCTTGAGCCTGGGATTGATCCAAGGTTGCGGCGGCGGCGGTGGGGGGAACGATGCGACGCCTGAGCCCGTCAAGCCCACCAGCTATGACTTGCAGGCGACGATGAGCCAGTACTACACCAAGGCGCAGAGCTGGAGCTTGAGCGGAACTGTTGGCGCTGTGCCGGTCAGCGCGGTTCTGAGTGTCGTGCCCAAGACGGGTACGGCGGTGTTCCCGGTCAATGGCAAGGCCTACACCTACACGCAGCAAGAGATGAAGCTGACGGCCAATGGTCAGACCACCAACACCATAGGCGAGCTGTTTTTTGACGCGACCGTGATGCAGACCGAGGCGGTGAGCGCACGCAGCGATGACACCTGCGAGCAGGCCCAGACCAAGGGCAGTTTCTCGCGCGCGGCCAAGGTCGGCGACAGTGGCGCCAACGGCAGCGGGTTCGAGTACGTCAGTTGCGCGCCGGGCGCCGCTGTGGAGGCCAATTACGTCGACACCTGGCAGCTGAAAGAAGAGGGCGGTCGGGTCCTGCTGTGTCTGAATCGCAGTTCCAAAGTGGTGGCCAGTGGCTTCACCCGCGTGGGCAGCCAATGCCACCAGGTGCTGGCCGATGGCAGCCTCGGCGCTTTCATGAGCCTCAGCCTGGTCACCGAGGACGGCACCCTCTCGATGAAGACGCCGTGAACGTCGGTCCGGTCTCAGGCGAGGGTTCTGCGTGGCAGAGGTCTCGCTGAAGCGCCCGGAGCGCCCGGCGCCGACCGCTGAGGGCGCGTGCAGGCGCTAGGATCGGGTCGATGAATTGGGGCTTTGCATCTTCCGCCGTCGCACTGTGGCCCTGGCTGACCCGCCTGGGCGAGGCGCAGTTTCTTCTTCCGCTGGCCTTGTTGGGCCTGGCCTGGGTCTGGCGCAGCGCGGGAGCTCGCGCCGCCCAAAGGGCATGGGCTTGGCGCGCCTTGGCCTTGTTGGCCGCCGTGATCGGCGTGACCACGGCCAGCAAGCTGGCCTTTATGGGCTGGGGCCTGGGCATCGCGCGCTGGGATTTCACCGGTTTTTCCGGCCACGCCATGTTCGCAGCGGCGGTTTTGCCTTTGTTGACCTGGCTGGCGCTGGCGGCCTCGCCCCACGCGGCGTCGCTGACCAATGTGGATTCAAGCCGTGGGCGCCTGTCGACAGGCGCCTGCTGCTTGCTGGGCTTGTCCTACGGCCTCGCCGCTTTGATTGCCTATTCTCGGCTGAAAGTTGGTGCGCACTCCGTCTCTGAATTGGTGACCGGCTTTGCACTCGGGGCGACGGCCAGCGGCCTGAGCGTGTGGCTGGCGCCCCCTTTGCGGCGTGGCCTGCCGCGTGGTCTGCCGGTGGCGGCCCTGGCCTTGTTGCTCTTGATGCCAGTGGCCGCGCCGCGATCGCGCAGCCATGACTGGGTGACCCAGTGGGCGCTGCAACTGTCCGGGCGCAGCCAGCCGGTCGAGCGCCAGGATCTGCAGCACGAGCCGGCGTCCTGAGCCGGGCCGCTGGCCCTCAGTGGCAAAGCGCAAGGCCCGGCTGGCTCGCGCTTGCGCCTGAGGTGCTCAGGAGGCTGAGCGTGGCGATGCACAGCTCGGCCAGCAGGCGCTCCTCGTCTTCGCCGCCTTCCTTCACCTCCAGGCCTTGACTCAGTTCGTAGGACGAGTCGAACCAGCCGCAGCCGTGGAATGCGTCGACCTCGCCGGCCGGAACCGGGGCGTTGCGAGCTGGGGTGGCCGGGGGCAGGGCTGCTTGGATGCGCATGATGAAAGTCTCCAGAGGGCTTGCTTGTGTTGCCACTGCCGGCTGCCAGGCTGAGGAGCCTGCGCCGGCGTCTGGAATTCATATTCGGCGACGCGATTCGTGCTTCCCATCACACTTCGGGGCGTGCGATGGGGGAGGGTGGGGGGAGGTGGCTGGCAGGCTCCCCCAAAAGTGGGTGGCTTGACTGCTGTGCCCGGTGCGATGAATCGAAGCGAGTTTTGCGGTCGAATTCACGCCCCAGCTCCCGCAAGCGAGGGCCCGCCCCCGGCAGAAAGTTCAATCAAGTCGCGTATGCTGCCGCAGCGCGAAAAGGACGGATCTGCTGATGCTCAATGTTTTTTACACAGTCGATGTGGAGGTGTGGTGTGACGGTTGGAACGATATCGATTCCAAGTTTCCTGCCGCATTCCAGAGCTATGTGTACGGGCCGACGGCGGCCGGAAACTTTGGCCTGCCTTTCCAACTGAAACTGCTCAGCGACCATGGCCTGACCGGCGTGTTCTTTGTCGAGCCTCTGTTCGCCGCTCGCTTTGGCATGGAGCCGCTGCGAGAGATCGTCGGCATGATTGAAGCCGCTGGCCATGAGGTGCAGCTGCATCTGCACACCGAGTGGGTGGACGAAGGCCGGCCGAACACCATCCTGCCCAACAGCACACACAAGCGGCAGTACCTGCGCATGTTCGATCTGGCCGAGCAGAGCCAGCTGATCGGCATCGGCCTGGACTATCTGGCCCAGGCCGGCGCCCGGCGCCCCAATGCCTTCCGCGCTGGCAGCTTCGGCTTCAACCATCTGACCCTGCAGGCCTTGCAGGCGCATGGCATCGTTCACGACTCCAGCTACAACGCCACCATGTTTGGCCCGGACAGCGGCCTGGCGCCGGGAACCCTGCTGACCGATTGTTGCGCGTTTGAGGAGGTGCTGGAGCATCCCATGACGGTGTACGACGACGGTTTCGGCCGTCTGCGCCATACCCAGCTCACGGCCACGTCCAGCGCTGAGATGGAGACTTTGTTGTGGCAGGCGCTGGAGCGCGGCCAGTCCGAATTTGTCATCCTCTCGCACAACTTCGAGTTGCTGAATCCGGCCAAGAACCGGGCCGATGCAGTGGTCGTCAAGCGCCTCGAAAAGCTGTGCCGTTTCGTCAGCGACAATCGCGCCCACTTCAATATGTCGGGCTTTCATGGCTTGAACGCCCGCACGGTGCAAACCCAACCCTTGCCCTTGGCTTCCACACGCTGGAAAACCGGGATGCGAACGCTGGAACAAGCGTATCGCCGGAGATATCAGTGAATTCCTGGTTTGTCGCGCAGGTGCCTTTCAAGTTTCAGCTCAGCGACTGGACTTGGTTTCGCTTCAATCTGAACCTGCAATGCAGCCAGGTGCGCCTGTCCGACCCCGGTGAACCGGTGTTGCAGCCCGTGGCGCCGGATCGCGCCTTGCCGGCTGATTGTGCGGGTTACCTGATTCGCTCGCTGCCAGTGCAGGCCACCTTGCCCGTGTTGAGCACGCAGGATGATTATCTGGTGTATGTCCGCCAGCATTACCCGCGCTATTTCATCGACCTGAACCAGTCGTTTGAAGACTACAAGGCCAAGTTTTCGGCCAAGACGCGTTCGACCATCAATCGCAAGATCAAGAAATTTGCCGAGCATTGTGGTGGCAGCCTGGATTGGCGCCAGTACACACGCCCCGAGGAGATGGGTGAGTTTCTGAAACTGGCCCGCCAGGTTTCGGCCCTGACCTATCAGGAGAAACTGCTCGACGCCGGGATTCCCAATTCAGAGGCATTCACGGCCGAGGTGATGCAACTGGCGGCGCAGGATCTCGTGCGCGCCTACATCATCTTCCACGAGGGCAAACCCGTTTCTTATCTGTACTGCCCGATCGAAGAGGGCGTGCTGGTGTATTCCTATCTGGGCTACGACCCCAGTTTCATGAAACTGTCGGTCGGCACCGTGCTGCAGTGGCAGGCGCTGGAAACCATTTTTGCCGAAGGCAAGCACAAGTATTTCGATTTCACCGAGGGCGAATCCGAGCACAAAAAGCTGTTCGCCACCGGCCATCGGCAATGTGCCGATGTGTTTTTCATTCGCCGCAGTCTGGCCCATTGGTTGCTGGTGCAGGGGCATCGCCATTTCAATGCCGCGGTCGAGAAATTCGGCGAGTTTCTCGAGCGCCACAATTTGAAGACACGCATCCGCCAGTGGATGCGCTTCGGTGCCTGAGGTTTTGCTGCCGCCGGTGCGCCGGGTTTTGATTCTTGAGTCGGAAGCTACATGAAAACATCGGAGGGCCCAGCGCTCATCAGTGACGAGGCCTTGTCTCAAACCGGTACCTGGCCAACGCACCAGCTCGAGGACCAGGCCTTTTGCAGCCCCAGGAGTCTGCGTGCCTGGGCACAGGCCTTTTTGCCCGGGCGCGGCTGGAGTGGCCCGCTGTGCCATGTGGTGAGCCGTGAGCACGGCGCCATCCAGGCCTTTGTGCCTTTCGCCAAGCAGAAGATCGCGCTGTTTTCCATCCACTCGCTGGCGGGCTATTACTGGCCGTTCCGAACTCTGTTTGTGGGGGCGCAGAAAGAGCCTGGCCTGGCGGCGGCCGAAGCGCTGGGGCGCGAGCTGGCACGCCGCCCGCCCGGCGCCGTGCTGCGCTTCGGGCCGGTGTCCAGCCGCGATGCCGCTTTGCACTCCGTCCTGCGTGAACTGAGCCGCCAGGGCTGGCGGTCTCTGTGCCGGGAAACCGGTGCGGTCTTCGAGCTGGATCTGTCGCAAGGCATGGAAGGGCTCAAGCCCAAGTTCAGCAACTCGCTGATCAAGAACATCGAGTATTCGCGCCGGCGCCTGGGCAAGACGGTGGGCGAGCTCAGCGTGGAGCGCCATGTGATGGGCCGCTCACTGGACATCCTCGACACCCTGGCCGGCATCGAGTCGCAATCCTGGCTGGCCAAGAAGGGCGGCGAACTGAAGTTCATCGGCCCGGCCAACCAGCGTTTCTGGGCGCTGATGGGTGAGCAGCCCGAGGGCCACTCGGAGGCCGTGTTCTGGGTGCTGCGCTGCGGCGGCCAGCCGGTGGCGTTCTCGGCGCATCTGGAGACCGAGACCGCGGTCTACATCATCGCCAACTCCTACGACGAACAATGGAAGAGCCACAGCCCCGGTTCCATCCTGACCTTTGACGTGCTGCAGGACGCTGTCGCGCGCGGCAAGCGCTTGCTGGACTGGGGCCAGGGCGACTCAGGCTACAAGCAGCGCTGGGGTGCGCAGGAGGCCTCCTTGCTGCATGACGTGATGATGTTCAAGCCGGGCTTGATCGGCGGCTTGCTGGCCTGGGTGGCCAAGAAAGCCCTGCCGACCTGGACGGTCCGCTTGGACTCGCTGGCCTGAGCCGCTGCCGCCGCATGAACCAACGCCTGTCTTTCCTGCTCGGCCCGGGCGGTCTCACGGCCTCGGCGTTCTTCGCTTTCAAGTTGCTCAGCGGGCTCGAGGTGTTTCGCTTCGCCAGCAAGGCCTTGCCCGCTGCGGCGGCGCCTGAGTTGCCGGAGGGCTGGGCCTATCAGCGCCTCTCCAGCCTGGCTGATCTGGCTCGCCTGCCGGCCGGCACGGCCACGCAGATCGCCGCTCAGTCGGGGCCGGAGCCCGAGCGCCTTCTGCAGCGCGGCTGCAGCATCCATGTCCTGCTGTGCGGCGAGGCGGTGGTGGCCCAGCTCAATATTGAAACCGGCCCGGTCTGCGAAGTGGACGATCCCAAGCTGGCCCTGCATCTGTCCGCGGGCGACGGTTTCCTTGGTTTCCTCTACACCTGGCCTGAGTTCCGCCGCCGGGGCGCGGCGCAGCTGCTGATCGCCGCCACCGAGCAGGGCATGCGCGAGCAGGGCCTGAGCCGCCTGGTCACCCATGTGCGGGCCACCAATGTGCCCTCCATGGCTGTGTTCAAAAACCTGGGCTGCCGCTTCAGCGCAGTCGTGTTCAGCAAGACATCGGGTGCCTTGGTCGGATCCTTGGGCATGGGCCGCCTGGGCCTGCGTGCCTTGCCGCCCGCTCGGGGCTGAACTTTTGGGGCTGTCGCTTGCCGCTCAAATCGGCAACGCCGTCGTGTTCTTCACCTCCTCCATCACCGCGTAAGTCCGCGTCTCGCGCACGCCGGGCAGGGTCCAGATGACGCTGCCAATGAACTCGCGGTAGGCGCCCATATCGGACACGCGGGTCTTGAGCAGGTAGTCGAAACCGCCCGCTACCAGGTGGCATTCCAGGATCTCGGGGCGGGCCTGGACGGCGGCCTTGAAGTTGTCCATCACGTCCTGTACCGTGCGGTCGAGCAGGATTTCGATGAAGACCAGCATGGCCGCGCCCAGTTTTTCGGGATTGAGCCGCGCTTCGTAGCCCAGGATGTAGCCCTCGCGGGTCAGGCGCTTGACGCGCTCGAGCACGGCGGTGGGGGAGAGGTGCACGGCCTCGGCCAGCTTCAGATTGGAGATGCGGCCGTCGGCCTGCAGCACACGCAGGATGCGGGCATCGGTCTTGTCCAGGGTGGGGGTGTCGCTGCTCATGCTGAATTTTCGACTACGGGTGTGCTGATGTTCTGAATTTAATTCAGGGCCAGCCCACATAAAGTTCGAAGCTTCGCTAGTTTCGCCCATTACGAGGTTTTTCATGACCGCTTTCGCCCTGCCGCCCGAAGCCGCCCGCCTGCCCGACCCCTACCGCGACGAGATCGGCGTGGTCAACGCGCTGGCCCAGAGCTTGGGCGCCGGCCTGAACTGGCCCGCCGTCATCGAGCAAGCCCGCCCCTGGGTGGAGCAGGTGCGCGCCAATCCCGCGCCCTTCTGGGCCATGGAATCGCTGCTGCGCGAGTACCCCATCACCAGCTCGGAAGGCCTGGCCCTGATGCGCCTGGCCGAAGCCCTGCTGCGCGTGCCCGACGCGCCCACCGCCATCGCCCTGACGGCCGACCAACTCGGTCGCGGCCAGTTTGACGGCGGCTCGGACGGCCCGCACAAGCTCTGGTCCAGCCTCTCGGCCTCGGCCATTTCCTTGTCCAAGAAATTCCTGCCCGATGCCGAAGGCCAGGGCGGCTTGCTGACCCGCCTGGGCGCGCAAACCGTGGTGGGCGCCACGGTGCGCGCCATCCAGCTGCTGGGTCGCCAGTTCGTGCTGGGCCGCAATATTGGTGAGGCCATGGACGAGGCCGCTTCGGCGCGCAAGGTCCAGCCCATGCTGCGCTTCAGCTACGACATGCTGGGTGAGGGCGCCCGTACCGAGGCCGATGCGCGCCGCTACCAGGCCGCCTACGTCGGCGCCATCAAGGCCATCGCCGCCGGCGCCAAGGCCGATTCGCCGGAAGCGGCAGACGGCATCTCGATCAAGCTCAGCGCCCTGTTCTCGCGCTATGAAGTGCTGCAGCGCGAGCGTGTGTTCGCCGAGCTGCTGCCGCGCGTCTGGGAGCTGATCACCCTGGCCGCGCAGGCCAATATCAACCTGACCATCGACGCCGAGGAGGTGGACCGCCTCGAGCTCTCGCTCGATGTGCTGGACGCCCTGGCCGCCCGCATCGCCACGCATTACCCGCAGTGGCGCGGCTTCGGCCTGGCCGTGCAGGCCTACCAGACCCGAGCTCTGGCCGTCATCCACGAGGTGGCCGCCATCGCCAAGAAGCACCACTTGCGCTTCATGGTGCGCCTGGTCAAGGGCGCGTACTGGGACGGTGAGATCAAGCGCGCCCAGGAGCTGGGCCTGGCCGCCTACCCCGTGTTCACCCACAAGCAGCACACCGATGTGTCCTATCTGGCCTGTGCCCAGGCCCTGATCCAGCACGCCGATGTGATCTACCCGCAGTTCGCCAGCCACAACGCCGGCACCATCGCCGCCATCGTGCAGATGGCCAAGACGGCCAATGCCAAGTTCGAGATGCAGCGTCTGCACGGCATGGGCGAGGGCGTGTACCGCGAGGTGCTCAAGGCCGGCACCATCCCCTGCCGCGTCTACGCCCCGGGCGGCGAGCACCGCGACCTGCTGGCCTATCTGGTGCGCCGCCTGCTGGAGAACGGCGCCAACTCGTCCTTCGTCCATCAGCTGGCCGACGTCAACGTCCAGGTGCCCGAGCTGCTCGGCTCGCCGCTGGAGCAGGTGCAGCCCTACAGCGCCTTGCCGCTGCCGCGCGCGCTTTACCAAGACCCCAAGGGCCAGGGCCGCGCCAACTCCACCGGCGCCGACCTGACCGATCTGGCCCAACGCCAGGTCTATCTCGACGCCCTGGCTCGCACGGAAGTCCAGCCCGTGCCCGAGGCCACGGCCGAGGACGTGGCGGCCGCCATGGCCCAGCTGCAAGCCGGTTTCAGCGCCTGGAACATCACGCCTGCGCATGAGCGTGCCGACATCCTGCGCCGCGCCGCTGATGCGCTCGATGGCCGCATCCACGAGTTCTGCGCCCTGCTGGTCAAGGAAGCCTACAAGACCCAGGGCGACTGCGTGGCCGAAGTCCGCGAAGCCGTCGATTTCCTGCGCTACTACGCCGATCAGGCCGAGCAAGACGGCCCGCGCATGCAAGGCCGCGGCGTCTTCGTCTGCATCAGCCCCTGGAACTTCCCCCTGGCCATCTTCGCCGGCCAGGTCGTCGCCGCCCTGGTGACGGGCAACACCGTGGCCGCCAAGCCCGCTGAACAAACGCCTTATGTCGCCAAGCAGTTCGTCGAGCTGCTCTATGCCGCTGGCGTGCCGCAAAGCGCGCTGCAGCTGCTGCATGGGGCCGGCGAAACCGTCGGCGCCGGCCTGGTGGCGGCGCCGCAGACGGCCGGCGTCTGCTTCACCGGCTCCACGCAAGTGGCCCAGATCATCAACCGCACCCTGGCCGCCAAGGAAGGCGCCGTCGTGCCCCTGATCGCCGAAACCGGTGGCCTCAACGCCATGGTGGTCGACTCGACCGCCCTGCCCGAGCAGGTGGTCGATGCCGTGGTGCAGTCGGCCTTCCGCTCGGCCGGCCAGCGCTGTTCGGCCTTGCGCCTGCTGTGCGTGCACGAGAGCATTGCCGATGGTGTGATCGAGATGCTCAAGGGCGCGCTGCAAGAGCTGTGGGTCGGTCGCCCGGCCGAGCTGGCCACCGATGTCGGCCCGGTCATCGACGACGAGGCCTTCGACAACATCGCCAAGAACGTCGCCCGCCTCAAGCGCGAGGCCAAGCTGATCGCCGAGGCCCCGGTGCACGATGCACTGCCGCGCCTGATCCAGCCGGTGGCTTTCGAGATCCCCGCCATCAGCGCCCTGCGCCAGGAAATCTTCGGCCCGGTGCTGCATGTGGTGCGTTGGGGCGGCGATGTGGATGCCGTGGTCGAGCAGATCAATGCCCTGGGCTATGGCCTGACGCTGGGCATCCAGACCCGCATCGACAGCCGCGCCCTGCGCCTGGCCGACAAGGCCCGCATCGGTAACGTCTATGTCAACCGCAACATCATCGGCGCGGTCGTTGGCGTCCAGCCCTTTGGTGGCGAAGGCATGTCCGGCACCGGCCCGAAGGCGGGCGGCCCGAACTACCTCTACCGTTTCTGCGCCCTGCCCCTGGTGCCGGCCCCGGCCGTTCCCGCCGTGCTGGCTGCCGAGAGCGCACCCGCTGCGGGCGTGGCTGCCACGGTGGCAGCCCTGGCTGCGGGCCACGAGGTCTGGAGCGCCCGCGCTCTGGGTGAGCGCGCCACCGTGCTGCGCCAGGCCTTCGAGGGCCAGGCCGGTGGCTTGCAGGTCAACGCCCGCCTGAGCCTGGCCGAGCGCGTGCTGGCCGACCAGCGCCTGCCCGGCCCCACCGGTGAGAGCAACGAGCTGCGCCTGCACGGCCGCGGTGTGCTGCTCTTGCTGGCCCAAGGCGCTGCAGCGCCCGATCTGGCCCTGGCCCTGGCGGCCGCCCTGGTGGCCGGCAACAGCGTGGCCCTGCTCAGCGACAAGCCGGGCGAGGCCGAGCGCTTGCAGCAACGCCTGCGCGCCGCCGGCCTGCCGGCCGAGGCCTTGCTGGTGCTGCCGCAAGGCGGCGCGGCCACCCTGGCCGCCTTGCTCGATGACGAGCGTGTGTCCGGCGTCATCCTGGCTGCACCCGATTCCGGGACCGAGCGCAGCCTGGCCCGCCAGCTGGCCGCTGACAGCGGTGCCATCCGCCCGCTGATCACCGCCCCCGAAGTGCAAGACCCGCTGCAGCAATACCGCTTCAGCGCCGAGCAGACCCTGACCATCAACACCGCAGCGGCGGGCGGCAACGCGGCATTGCTGGCTGGTTTGCACTGATGCGCCGACCGCCCCTGCTTCGCCAGGTCTGTCATTCGGGCCTGGTCGGCTTGGCCTTGGTTGCCAGCGCTTTGCCGGCACTGGCTCTGCCTGACGGGGCTGCCCGGGCGCATGCCGCGGCAGTGCCGCTCAGTGCCCCCGCCGTCCAGCGCCTGCGCCAGCAGCTGCAGCAGCAGGACTACCGCGCGGCTCAGCCGCAGCTGCAAGCCCTGCTGCGCCGCCATGCGGCCGGGCAGGCGCTGGGCAGTGAAGAGGGCGAGCTGATGTACCGCTGGTTGTTTGCCAGCGAGAACCTGGCCGAGGTGGGGCGGCGCACGGCGGCGGTGTTGGAGGAAGGAATCACTGCCACGGCCGCCGATCTGCTGGCGGCGGCACGCCTGGCTTTGGATCTGCGTGAGCTGGACCGGGCCGAGGCGTGCTTGCAGCGGGCGCAAGCGCAGGCCCGTAGCGTGGCCGAGCGGGCTGCGGTCTTGCGTGGCCAGGGCCAGCTGGCCTATCAGCGGCGTAACTACGACGGCGCTTTGGCCTTGCACCAGCAGGCCCTGGCCTTGCAGCCCAGTGCTGATGGCGAGCAGGCCTTGGCCGAGACCTTGATCCGCCTGGGCCGCACGGCCGATGCCGTGGCCGCCGCCGAGCGTGCTGTGGCCCTGGACCCCTTGCACGAGCAAGCGCATTACCACCTGGGCAATGGCTATGCCCGCAAGAACTACAGCGAGCTGGCGGCTGAGTCGCCCGCGGCTTTTGCCGTCGCCAACACCTTGATCCGCCGCGCCGCGCGCGCCTTTGACCGTGGCGAGCTGCTGGCCGCGCGCCGCCTGGCCGCCAGCGCCCTGACGCGCTGCCCCGGCCATGGCCGTGCCCATGCCGTGCTGGCCAAGGCCATCGAAG
Organism: Burkholderiales bacterium PBB2; assembly: GCA_002255955.1. Lineage (GTDB taxonomy): Bacteria > Pseudomonadota > Gammaproteobacteria > Burkholderiales > Burkholderiaceae_C > Paucibacter_A. Next base: position 149,657 of record NKIM01000002.1, read on the forward strand.
GCCTGCGTCTGCGCCAGGACCCGCATCGCGCGGCCGACGAGGCCCGCTTCGCCGCCACGCCCATGCCCCAGGTGCCCGCCATCGAGCGCTATGTGCTGAACTGGGCCCAGCTCTCGCCGCGCCATCAGAAGCGCGTGGCCCTGTCGCTGGCGCCCTGGAAGGCCTTCATCCCGGTGCTGGTCGAGGGTGGCGCCACGCATTTCATCAAGCCTTTGGACATGCGCCTGTCCGAAACCCCCGGGGCGCAAGCACTCAAGGACCAGCGCATCGGCTACGACTCGCGCCTCTGGGACGATGTGCGCGGCATGGGCGGCTTCAACACCGTGACCGGCATCGAGGACGTGGAGCGCTCCATCTTCGGCCGCTACAACACCGTGCTGCATGAGCTGAGCCACCAGGTCCACGGCGTGCTGACGGCCGATACGGCCCGCGAGATCCAGGAGCTCTACCGCCGCGCCAAGCTGCGCGATGAGCGCAGCAAGAACGCGTTTTTGTCGCGTTATGCCGGCGGCTCGGTCTGGGAGTATTTCGCCGAGGGCGCCAATGCACTCGACTCGCCGCGCCGCGATGCCTTCGACACGCGCGAGATCCTGCGCGAGCGCCTGCAGGCCATGGACCCCGAGCTTCAGGCCCTGGTGCAGCGCCTCTTCGATCAGACCGACACACGTGCCAGCCTGCCCATCGCCCTGGTCAATGCTGGCCACCACCGGTTGGAGTCGGGCGAATTGCCCGCTGCACGCGGTTTCTTCGAGCGCGCCCGCGCCGTGGCGCCGCAGGACGAGCTGGTGCTGACGGCCTCGCTTTACGGGGCCTCGCTGGCCGGTGACGCCGCGGCGGTGCACCAACTCGCGGCCGAGCTGCAAAGCCGTTATCCGCACAGCGGCGCCGTGCTCACCTCGGTCCTGGACGCGCTGTGGCACAGCGGCCAGCCCCTGGCCGAGCTGACGGCCCAGCTCAGCGTACAAGCCCAGGGCTTGTCGGGCGAAGACCGCCAGCGGGTCGACCTGGCCCTGGGCGCCCACCAGCTGCGCCTGGGTGCGGCCGCGCCGGCCCTGGCCGCGTTTGAGTCGGCCCTGGCCTACCAGAGCGACAGCCCCGAGGCCCTCTGGGGCAAGGCCGCCGCCCTGGCCCAGGCCGAGCGCTGGGACGAGGCCTTTGCCGTTTACGAGCAGGCGCTGCGCCTGCGCACCGGCCTGGTCGAGCTGCGCCGAGATCTGGCCCGCGATCTTTTGCGCGCCGGCCGGCTGGAGCCTGCCCGTGCCCAGCTCAAGGAAGCCGCGCTGCTGGATCCCAAGGACGCTGGCGTGTTGGCGCTGCAGGCCTGGGCTTCGCTGTTGAGCGGCGATGCCATTGAGGCCCTTCGCCAGGCCGGGGCCGCGCGGGCCCTGGACCCCTGGGCTGACCTGGCACTGATCATCCAGGGCGCCGCCCAGACCCGACTGGGCCGGCCTGAGCAGGCGGCAGCCAGCTGGGCGCCGCTGCGTCAGCGCCATGCCGACGCCGCCAGCGGGCCGCGTTACGTCTATCGCGCCGAGGCCTCGGGCTGGGTGTCGGTCAACGAGCAGCCGGCTTGGGAGCGGCGCCTGCTGGAGCAATTGGCCGGCGGCTCCTGATCAGAACCAGCTGCTGATCGCCGCCAGCGGCTTTTTGATGCCACCATGCACCGGCACCAGGCAGCCCGGCTTGGGGTAGCCCACGACCAGCAGGATGACGGGCTTTTCCGATTCCGGCCGGCCGCAGATCTTGCTCAGAAAGCCCATGGGGCTGGGCGTGTGGGTGAGGGTGGCGAGGCCGGCGTCGTGCAGGGCGCTGATCAAAAAGCCGGTGGCGATGCCCACCGACTCGGGCACGTAGTAGTGGCTGTAGCGCTCGCCCTGGGCGTCGATGCCGTACTTCTGCGCAAAGATGGCGATCAGCAGCGGCGCCTCTTCCAGAAAAGGCTTGTTGGCATCGGTGCCCAGCGGCGCCAGGGCGCGCAGCCATTCCTCGGGTGCGCGGCCGTTGTAGAAGGTCCGCTCTTCTTCCTCGGCCTCGATGCGGATCTGGTGCTTGATCGCCGGGTCGCTGATGACGGCGAAATGCCAGGGCTGCTGGTTGGCGCCCGAGGGCGCCGTGCCGGCGGCCAGCAGGCATTGCTCGATCACCTCGCGCGGCACGGGCCGGCTGTCGTAATCGCGCACGGTGCGGCGGCGCAGCAGCTGCTGGTAGTTGCGGCGGGCGCGCTCGATCATCTGCTCGGGCGGCAGCTCCTGGAAGGCGGGCAGGGCCTCCATAGCCGGCGCGGGCCGCTCCTGTTGAATCGTGGTGTCGGTCATCGTGGTGTTCTCCTCCGTCGCGCCTCGGGGTTTGGACTGTGGATCGGCTGTGCATGCAGCCGGGGCGAGGCGTACGACCCGGAGAGCCTAGCGGGGCGCCTGCGGCTTGACCATCGGGGCTCGGCCTGAGCCCGGCCTACACTTCGTCCCTTCCATCGATACAAGGCGGCGAGCGCCATGAGTTCTCCCATTGCATTCATCGGCGGCGGCAATATGGCCAGCGCCATCATCGGCGGCCTCTTGCGCGCCGGCCTCAACCCGGCGCGGGTCTGGGTGGTCGAGCCTTACGAGCCGCAGCGCGCCCGCCTGCAGACCGATTTCCCCGGCCTCCATGTGCTGGCGGCAGCGGAGCCCAGCCTGGCCGAGGCCAGCCTGGTGGTCTGGGCCGTGAAGCCGCAGCTGTTTGGTGAGGCGGCCGCGCCGCTGGCCGGCCTGCTTCAGGGCGCCTTGCACCTGTCGGTGATGGCCGGCATCCGCAGCGACACCTTGGCGGCCAAGACTGGCAGCGAGCGCATCGTCCGCGCCATGCCCAACACCCCGGCCCTGATCGGCCAGGGCATCGCGGGCCTGTTCGCCCGTGCCGCCGTGTCGGCTGAGGACCGCGCCCGCGTCGAGCAGGTGCTGGCGCCCACCGGCCGCTGCCTCTGGGTCGAGGCCGAGGCGGATCTGGACGCCGTCACCGCCTTGTCGGGCTCCGGGCCGGCCTACTTCTTCTACATCGTCGAGGCCATGACGGCCGCGGCGGTGGACATGGGCTTGAGCGAAGCCCAGGGCCGCGAGCTGGCCCTGGCCACCTGCGGCGGTGCGGCCGCCCTGGGCTTGGCGTCCAGCGAATCGCCCACCGTGCTGCGCGAGCGGGTCACCTCCAAGGGCGGCACCACGTTTGCGGCCATCAGCAGCCTGCAGACCGACCAGGTCGGCGCTGCGGTGCAGCGGGCCGTGCGGGCGGCGCAGCAGCGGGCCCGTGAATTGGGCGACGAATTTGCGGGCTGAACCGGTGCACGACCTGACCCCCAACACGCGCCGGCCCGTGCTGCCGGGCATGAGGACCGAATCTTGGGCATAGCCAGCCGCGACAGTTTGCGCAAATGGCTGCATGCGCCGGGTTCGCTGAGCCGGCGCCTGGCGCGCCTGGGCGAACGCTTCGAGGTGACGGTGCTGAGCCAGCGCACCGCGCCGCTGCGGGCGGCCGAGCTCAAGGCATTAGGCCTGCCGCGGCACGGCTGCACCGTGGTGCGCGAGGTGATCCTCAGCGTCGACGGCCGTCCCTTGGTCTGGGCCCGCTCCAGCCTGCACCAGAGCGCCCTGGCTGGCCCGTGGCGTGCGCTCAAAGGCCTGGGCCCGCGCCCATTGGCCAATCTGCTCTATGCCGACCCCCGGGTGCGGCGTAGCGAGCTGCAGCCGCGCCGCCTGTCCCGACATGGTCACACCCGCCGGCAGATGCAAAAGCAGTGGTTGGCTGCCACGGGCAGCCCCGCTTCGGCCCAAATGTTGTGGTCACGCAACTCTGTTTTCAGCCGCTGCGGTGCTCAGTTACGGGTGATGGAGCTATTTGTGCCGGAACTGGCCGGAAATATGCCGACAGTTGGTCGCGTTAGGTGTGTAAAGAGGCGTAACAATAGGCCCTAGAATAAAAGGTAGGGAGGTTCATCAGCTGTTTTGAGGAATCTCATGAAAACTCGTGACGTCGTCATTTTCAGCGGCCAGCGCTTCGCGGTGCCGCAATGTATTCAGCGTATCGACCACCAGTCGACGCACGGTTGGCAGCTGCGTTATGGCGGCACCAAACTTTTCTCTGACCACTCGCAAGATGGCAGCGGCGCCGCCGCAGCACTGGCGGAGGCCACCAAGGCCTTGCTGAGTCGCATTGCCACCATGCCGGCGCCCTCGCGCCTGCAACGCCGTCCCAGCGGCAATAAGGGCAGTGGTCTGCCGGTCGGTATCTCCGGCCCCATCGTTCGCCAACGTGCCAGCAGCCGCGTGCGCGACTGCAGCTTCGCCGTGTCCTTGCCGCGCTTCGGCGGCTCGCCGCGTGGCCGCAGCGTCTACATCGGTACCGAAAACACCTACACGGTGGAGAAGTACCAAGCCGCTCTGGCCAAGGCCGTGGCCCTGCGTGAGTCGGCCGAAGAGGCCTACCAACGCGCCGCCACCCGTGCCAAGCGCGCCGAAGGCAAGCTGCTGAAGGAGCAGCTCAAGTCCATCCTGGCGGCCGCTCCGGCAGCCAAGGCCAGCAAGGCCAAGCCGGCTGCCAAAGCGGCAGCCAAGCCGGTGGCGGTCAAGGCTGCACCGAAGGCCGCGCCCAAGGCATCGGCGAGCAAGGCCGCACCCAAGGCCGTCAAGGCTGCGGCCAAGCCCGCTGCCAAAACGACAGCAGTGAAGGCGGCGGCAAAAGCTCCGGCCAAGACCGTCGCCCGCAAGGCTGCCGGCAAAGCCGCTGCGCGCGCCTGAGTGCCGGTGCTGAGCCGCCCGTGACCGAAGCGCAGCCAGCCCTGCGCTGGGCGGTGGTCGGCCCCGGCAATATCGCCGGGCGCTTCGTTCAGGCCCTGCAGGGCCTGCCCGATCAAGAGCTGAGCCTGATCCTGGGCCGTGACTTGGCCCGGGCGCAGTCTTTTGCCTCGGCCCACCACGCTGCGGGCCGGCCCGAGCCGCGCCTGCAGCAGGCCGTGGGCGAGGCACAGCTGCGCGCCGCCCTCAGCAGCCCCGACATCGACGCCGTCTACATCGCCACGCCCCATGCCCAGCATGGCGAGGCGGTGGCCGCGGCCTTGCAGGCCGGTAAGGCCGTGCTCTGTGAAAAGCCGCTGGTGCCAGGTCTTGCCCAGGCCCGGCCCTTGCTGGCGCTGGCGCAGGCGCGCCAGGTCTTTTTGATGGAAGCGCTCTGGACCCGCTTTCTGCCCGTCTACGCCCAGGTGCAGCAATGGCTGCAGGCCGGCCTGATCGGGCCGCTGCGCGGCGTCCAGTCCAGCTTCTGTTTCTCCATTCCTTTCGATGCCCAGAGCCGCTGCTTCGACCCGGCCCTGGCCGGCGGCGCCCTGCTGGACATCGGCATCTACAACCTCAGCATGACGCGCTGGGTCTTGCAGCAGGCGCTGGGCGTGTGCCCGGAGCCGCTGCGGATGGAGGCGCAGGCGGTGCTGGCGCCCACTGGCGTGGACCAGCGCCTGGCCGCCAGCCTGCATTTCCCCGGCGGCATCAGCTCGCAGTTCGTCTGTGCCTTCGACGGCATGGCCGACAACGGCTTGCGCATCTTCGGCGAGCGCGGTCTGATCGAGCTGCCCCAGCAGTTCTGGGAAGCCACCGAGGCCCGCCTGACCCTGGCCGGCCAGGCGCCGCAGACCGTGCACCTGCCTTTCCAGATCAACGGCTTTGAAGGCGAAATCCTCGAAGTGAGCCGTTGCCTGCGCGCCGGCCTGACCGAGAGCCCGCAGATGCCGCTGTCCGAAACCCTGGCCACCCTGGCCTGGATGGACGCCTTGCGCGCCCAGGTGGGTGTGCGCTACCCCTTTGACTGAGCGGCACGATAGGCCCTGACTTGGCCGTATATTGCCGAGCCCGGGGCCGTTGGAGCCGCCGCAGGGGAGGAGCTTCATGAGGCGATGGGGTCGCAGCGCACGTGCGCTGGCTGGGGTCGGCATGGTGCTGAGCGCCGTGCTTGCGCAGGCCGCACCGTGGGTGATCGTGGGCCGTGCCGATGCCGAGAGCCTGCCCGGTGTCAGCCAAGCCCTCTTGCTGATCGACGGACCGCGCCGCGTGCTGACCGTGCGACGGGCCGATGGCGCCCGGCCCGAAGGGCCGCCGGCCGCCTGGCGCGCAAGCTAGCTGCTGCTCGCAACGACGGCCGCCAGGAACGTGAGCAGGCCTGGCAGCGCTTGCTGCAGGGCCTCGAAACCATGACCGGCCCGGGCTTCTTCGCCCGGCCGGAGCGGCCCTGAGGCCCCGGCCACACTTGATGGCTGCGGTTCTCCGGGCTTGCCTGCAGAGCCTGAACCGGACTTCAGCGCAGCGCCAGATCCGCCACCGTGCCGGCGAACACCGCCAGGCCCAGCCAGTGGTTCTCGCGGAAGGCCTTGAAGCAGCCCTCGCGGCTGCGGTCCTTGATGAGCGTGTAGTGCCACAGCACCTGGGCCGCGGCCACGGCGATGCCCAGCAGAAAGACCCGGCCCAGACCCAGGCGCAGGCCCAGAGCCGTCCAGGCGGCCAGGTAGATGGCGTAGAAGGCCATCACACCGGCCACGTCGAAGCGGCCCAGCGTCAGGGCCGAGGTCTTGATGCCGATGCGGATGTCGTCGTCGCGGTCGACCATGGCGTACTCGGTGTCGTAGGCCAGCACCCAGAACAGATTGGCCACGAGCAGGGCCCAGGCTGCCAGCGGCACCGAGGCCTGCACGGCGGCCAGGCTCCACTCCGTGCCGCCCAGCGCGGCCGAGAAGGCCATGGGGATGCCGAAGCTGAAGGCCACGCCCAGCACGGCCTGCGGCATGTTGAGCACCCGTTTGGCGTAGGGATACACCAGGGTCACGGCCAGGGCGGCGAAAGACAGCAGGATGGTGGGCGCATTGGTCGTCAGCACCAGGCCGAAGGCCAGCAAGGCAAGACCTGCCCCCAGGGCCAGGGCTTCCTTCACCGAGACCGCACCGCTGGTGACCGGGCGCTGGGCGGTGCGTTTGACATGCTTGTCGAAATCGCGATCTGCCACATCGTTGACGCAGCAGCCGGCCGAGCGCATCAGGATGGTGCCCAGGGTGAACACCGTCAGCAGATGCCAGCCCGGCCAGCCATCGGCTGCCATCCACAGCGCTGCCAGGGTGGGCCAGAGCAGCAGCAGCCAGCCGGCGGGGCGGTCCCAGCGGATCAGGTTCAGGTAGAGCCGAAAACGGGTGGGCGAAGCGTTGGAACTCATGGCGGCGATTGTCGCCGCGGCGCTGCCCGCCTTATGCCCTGACTTATGCGCTGACTTCTGCGCTGTAATGTGGGCCAGCCTTTCGCCGACCAAGCGCAAGCTCCATTCCTCGCCACCGGCCTGCCCATGACTCTGGAATCCCAACTTGCGGAACTGCACCAGCCCTTGCTGCGCTTTGCCCAGCTGCAGCTGCGCCAGGACAGCCTGGCCGAAGACGCGGTGTCCGAGACTTTTCTTGCCATCCTGGAAAAGCCCGAGGCCTTTGAAGGCCGCAGCTCGCTGCGCACCTACGCCACTGGCATCCTCAAGTTCAAGATCATCGACCTGCTGCGCAAGCGCGGGCGTGAGGTCCATATCGAGCCGCTCGACGAACAGAGCATGGACGAGGCGCTGGACGCTTTGTTCGCCAGCAGCGGCCATTGGCAGGAGCGGCCCGCCGCCTGGCGCGAGCCCGAGCGGGCGCTGGAGCAGCAGCAGTTCTTCGCCACCTTGCAGGACTGCATCGATCGCCTGCCGGCCAAGGTCGGCCGCGTCTTCATGATGCGCGAGGGCCTGGATCAGGAGGTCGAAGATATCTGCGGCGAGCTGGGCATCACCAGCAACCACTGCGGCGTGATGCTGTACCGGGCACGCATGTCCCTGCGCGAATGCCTGGACAAGAACTGGTTCGGGGTGGTGCCATGAGTATCAAGCTGATGCTCGATTGCCGCGAAGTGGCCCGCCTGATCAGCGACCGGCAGGACCGTACGCTGGCGCCGTCCGAGCGGGCCCAGTTCCGCCTGCATCTGGTGATGTGCCGCAGCTGCCGCACCGTGGATGAGCAGATGGCCTTTTTGCGCGAAGCCATGCGGCGCCTCGGTCAGACCGAGCTGGCGCCACCGGCGCCGCCCCGCGCTCAGGACTGAAGTGCCAACAGGTGCTGCGCCAGTGCGTGCAGCTGAGCGGGCGCCAGGCCCTCGGCCCGCAAGGCTTGCCGCTGCGGCCACTGCTGGAACTGCCCCGCCTGCGAGCGCGCGTAATGCGGGTCGTAGTGCAGGCGGCAGAGTTCGGCGAACAGGGGCGAAAGCTCGCCGCGGCGCGCCCAGTCCTGCCAGCGATTGACGGTCTCGTGGCCATGGCTGGGCCGCAGGCGCTCCAGGATGCGGGCCAGGCCGGCGCCGTCCTCGCCCAGGTAGGCATAGTCCCGCAGCAGGAACTCCAGCCGTGCTTCGGCCGTGAGCTGCAGCTCGATGCAGGGGCTGTCGCGCAGGCGCGCCAGCAGGCCGCTGGGCAGGCTGAGGCGGCCGATCTTGCGGCTCTCGGCCTCGATGAAGACCGGCCGGCCTCGATCGATGCCGCGCAAGGCGGTGTAGAGCGCCGTGTCGAAGGCCTTCTGCGAAGGCTGGGCCTGGCCCGGCAGCTCGCCCAGCATGGAGCCCTTGTGGCAGGCCAGCGCTTCCAGGTCCAGCACCTGGGCGCCCTGGGCGGCCAGCGCCTGCAGCAGGCGGGTCTTGCCGCTGCCGGTGGGGCCGCAGATCACGCGCAGGGGCAGCTGGGGGCAGAGCAGGTCCAGATGCGCCATCACATGCTGGCGAAAGCGTTTGTAGCCGCCGGCCAGCTGCTGCGCGTCCCAGCCCACCAGGCGCAGCCACTGCACCATGGAGCCGCTGCGCAGGCCACCGCGCCAGCAGTAGACCAGGGGCTTCCAGCCGATGGGCTGGTTCTTGAAGATGTCGGATTGCAGATGCCGCGCCAGATTGGCCGCCACCATGGCGCCGCCGACCCGGCGCGCCTCGAAAGCGCCTTGCTGCTTGTAGAGCGTGCCGACGATGCGCCGCTCCTCGTCGTCCAGCACGGGGCAGTTGATGGCGCCGGGCAGGTGGTCGAGCGCGAACTCGGCCGGCGAGCGGGCATCGATCAGGGTATCGAAAGCGTCGATGTCATCGACATCCACCGGCCCTCGGTGGCCTTTGCCGCCCGCGCTCATGGCTGGAGGCGCGCGGCGCTGCAGGCCGGTTGCGGTGGCGGAAAAAGAGTCATGTCGGCGGGCTCCTGAGGCGATGCGCTTGCAGTGTCGCATGCAGGATGCTGGCCCGCAGGGGCGGCCGGGAGGCCTTGCGGCACAATCACTTGCAGCGTTAGGTCAGCGGCATGAAGGCACGCGCGGGAGGGCGCTTGGATGAGCATGACAACAGCGACAGCCACAAACGATCCCCAAGCCCCGGCGCCTTGGCGCAACTGGGTGCTGCCCCTGATCCTGCTGGCCAGCGCGGCCCTGGTTCTGGCGGTGGCCTGGTATCACCGCGGCGGGCCCGAAGTGCCGGCGCGCTGCGCTCGGGTGTCGGAGCTCAACCGCATCACGGTGGACCGGGATGCGGAGTGGGGTTATGTCGTGGCCAGCGATGCGGTGCGCCTGGCCTATGCCGATGCCTTTGATCAGCTCGCGCACCTGGACCGGGTGTTTGTGCACTACCCGGCCATCCACACGACGGTGAGCTTTCGCGTGTCCGCGGTGGATGTGGCGCAGCGCCGCTTCACCTTGACCAGCCCCGGCATTCCGGGCTCCGCCCATCCTTGCCGCTGATCGGTTGATCCGCTTTCAGGCCTGGCTTGCCGGTGGGCGAGGACGCACGCCCGCGATGGCCGCCGCCGCTGCGAGCAAGGCCAGCAGGATCAGGCTGGCGCTGCCGGGCTCGGGCACCGGGTTGCCGGTGTTGGGTGTTTGCACCAGCAGACCGGTGCCGTAAAAGCCGATGCCGATGCCGTAGTTCGCCGGGCCTGCGAAGGTGGGTGCGTCGATGTTGCTGCCTTTGCCGATGGAGCTGTAGTAGGTCAGGCTGCCGTCTGGCCAGGCGATCACCTCTGCCAGGTCCACCGCCTCGAATTGGTAGTCGCTGCCCTCCAGCGCCCGCAACCAGCCCGGTACCGGGCTCTGGCCATCACCAAAGCCGGCCAGCTGCACCTGGAAGGCGGCGATCGGGGGCCTGCCATTGCCATCGCCGAAGTCTTGCAGGGTGACGATGCCGCCCTGTCGCGGGTCGACCTGGCCGAAGTACAGCGCCCAGTTGGACAGCTGCACGGCGCCGGCCTGGGCGCTACCCAGGGCAGCCAGGCCCAACGTGAGCGCGCAGCCCAGCTGGCGGACGCGGCGAAGCGCGCGATCAGAACCAAGAACTCGGTGGGTGGTGAAGAACATGAGAGCAGCTCCTGTGTGGCGGGGCGGTGTGCCCCACTGATGGGATGCTGCCGCGGCACAGAAGCTCAGCCCCCTGTTCGCGGGGGGGGCGAGCGATCTTCGGTCAGCGCCCGGCCGGTGCCTGCCGTCGCTCCCACCAGGCCAGGGCCTCGCCGACCAGGCCGCGGCGGAAGGCCAGCACGCAGACGATGAAGATCAGGCCGGTCACCAGGCTGACCGATTCACCCAGACCGTTGAACCAGGCGATGCCCGAGACATCGGCCAGGGCCTTGCCCAGATCGCCGATCTTGTTCTCTAGCGCGATGATGATGAGCGCGCCCAGCATGGGCCCGACCAGGGTGCCCATGCCGCCGACCAGGGTCATCAGGATGACCAGGCCCGAGGTGGTCCAGACCGCGTCGGTCAGGGTGGCGAAGCCCAGCACCAGGGTCTTGGTGGCGCCCGCCAGGCCGGCCAACATGGCCGAGAGCACAAAGGCCAGCAGCTTGAAACGGTCGACGTCGTAGCCCAGCGAAATCGCGCGCGGCTCGTTCTCGCGGATCGAGGTCAGCACCTGGCCGAAGGGCGAGTGCACGGTGCGGTAGATCAACCAGAAGCCGGCGATGAAGAGGCCCAGCACCACGTAATACAGCGTCAGGTCATTCGCCAGATCGAGGCCCAGAAAGTGGCCGCGCGGCACCGATTGCAGGCCGTCCTCGCCGCCGGTGAAAGGCGCTTGCAGGAAGACGAAGAACAGCATCTGGCTCAGGGCCAGGGTGATCATCGAAAAGTAGATGCCGGTGCGGCGAATCGCCAGCAGGCCGAAGACCAGGCCCACGCCGCCGGCCGCCAGCATGCCGAACATCAAGCCCAGCGGCGTGGGCAGGCCCCAGACCTTGAGTGCATGGCCGGCGCCGTAGGCGGCCGTGCCGAGAAAAGCCGCATGGCCAAAGCTCAGCAGGCCGGTGAAGCCCACCAGCAGATTGAAAGCGCAGGCGAACAGGGCGAAGCACAGCACCTTCATCACGAAGATGGGGTAGACGCCCAGGGCCGGCAGCAGGGCGATGGCGCCGAACAGCAGGCCGTAGCCGAGCAGGGGGTTGCGGTTCTGGGTGGCGCTCATTTTTCTTTTCCGAAGAGACCGGCGGGGCGGATCAAGAGGACCAGGGCCATGACGACGAACACCACCGTGCTGGACGCCTCGGGGTAGAAGACCTTGGTCAGGCCCTCGACCAGGCCCAGGCCCAGACCGGTCAGGATGGAGCCGAGGATGGAACCCATGCCGCCGATCACGACCACCGCGAAGACCACGATGATGAGGTTGCTGCCCATCAGCGCCGTCACCTGCAGGATGGGCGCGGCCAGCACGCCGGCAAAGGCGGCCAGGGCCACGCCACCGGCGTAGGTCAAGGTGATCATGCGCGGCACATTGATGCCAAAGGCCTGCACCAGCTTGGGGTTCTCGGTGCCGGCGCGCAGGGTGGCGCCCAGGCTGGTTTTCTCGATCAGGGCCCAGACCGCCAGGCAGACGGCGATGGAGGCCACCACCACCCAGGCACGGTAATTGGGCAGCACCATGAAGCCCAAGTTGGTGGCGCCCTGCAAGGCCTCGGGCACCGCGTACTGCTGGCCCGAGACGCCGTAAAAGCTGCGGAAGACGCCCTCCATCACCAGGGTGATGCCAAAGGTCAGCAGCAGGCCGTAGATGTGATCGAGCTTGTACAGCCACTGCAGCAGCAGGCGCTCGATCAAGATGCCCAGCACACCGACGAGCAGCGGTGCCAGCAGCAGCATCACCCAGTAATTGAGGCCCAGGTACTCCAGCCCCATCCAGGCCAGGAAGGCGCCCATCATGTAGAGCGCGCCGTGGGCGAAGTTGATGATGTTGAGCATGCCGAAGATCACGGCCAGGCCCAGGGACAGCATCGCGTAGAACGAGCCGTTCACCAGGCCCAGCAACAGCTGGCCCAGAAGGGCGGGCAGGGGGATACCGAAAAAGTCCGTCATGTTCTGGGCCTGTCTGCGCTCATGCTCAACAACTCGCGTGCCTTACTTCTTCACAGTCGGACACTTGGAATCGGCCAGCTTGGTGAAGGCTTCTTCGCCGGGGATGCGTGTCACGACCTTGAAGTAGTCCCAGGGCTCCACGGAGTCCTTCTGCGCCTTGACCTGCAGCAGGAACATGTCGTGGACGAAGCGGCCGTCTTCCTTGCGGATCTGGCCCTTGGAGAAGAAGTCGTTGATGGGCGTGGCCTTCATCTGCGCGATCACCTTGTCGGCATCGTCGGTCTTGGTGGCTTCCACGGCCTTGAGGTAGTTCCAGGTGGCCGAGTAGTCGGCCGCCTGCAGCGAGGAGGGCATGCGCTTCATCTTCTCGAAGAAGCGGCGGCTCCAGGCTCGGGCCTCGGGCGTCTGATTCCAGTACCAGCTGTCGGTCAGGTACATGCCTTCGGTGGTCTTCAGGCCCAGCGAGTGGATGTCGTTGATGAACATCAGCAGACCGGCCAGCTTCATGGTCTTGGTGACGCCGAACTCGTTGGCGGCCTTGACCGCATTGATGGTGTCGCCGCCGGCATTGGCCAGGCCCAGGATCTGTGCGCCCGAGCCCTGGGCTTGCAGCAGGAAGGAGGAGAAATCGCTGGCATTGAGCGGGTGCTTGACGCTGCCCACCACCTTGCCGCCGCTCTTGGCCACCACGGCGGCCGTGTCGGCCTGCAGCGAGGCGCCGAAGGCATAGTCAGCGGTCAGGAAGTACCAGCTCTTGCCGCCGCCCTTGGTCACGGCCGCGCCCGTGCCGTTGGCCAGGGCCACGGTGTCGTAGGCGTAGTGGATGGTGTAGGGCGAGCAGTCCTCATTGGTCAGGCGGGCGGAGCCGGCGCCGATGACGATGAAGGGCTTCTTCTTCTCGGCCGCGATCTTGGCCATGGCCAGGCTGGCGCCCGAGTTGGTGCCGCCGATCAGGAGGTCCAGGCCCTGGGTGTCGATCCACTCGCGCGCCTTGCTGGCGGCCACATCGGCCTTGTTCTGGTGGTCGGCGAAGATCACCTCGATCTTCTTGCCCGCGACCATGCCCTTCATATCGGCCACGGCCATCTTGATCGCTTCGACGCCGCCGGCGCCATCGATGTCGGCGTAGACGCTGGACATGTCGGTGATGATGCCGATCTTGATCACATCGCCAGAGATCTGGGCCTGGGCGGCGCCGGTGCAGGCCAGCAGGCTGGCCAGGGCGAGATGCTTGATGCGGATGGTGTTCATGGACGGTCTCCTTTTATGGGGTCGATGGATCAAGGGTTCACACACTCAACAATTCGTCCAGCTTGGCCTGCTGTGCGGCCAGCTCGGAAGCGGGGAAAGACGCCACCACCTCGCCATGCTCGACGACGATGAAGTGGTCGGCCAGCGGCGCGGCAAAGCGGAAGTTCTGCTCCACCATGACGATGGTGAAGCCCTGGGCCTTGAGCGTGGTGATCATGCGGGCCAGGGCCTGCACGATCACCGGGGCCAGGCCTTCGGATATCTCGTCCAGCAGCAGGATGTCGGCGCCGGTGCGCAGGATGCGGGCCACGGCCAGCATCTGCTGCTCGCCGCCCGAGAGCCGGGTGCCGGGGCTGTGCCGGCGCTCGGCCAGATTGGGGAACATCTCGTAGATCTGCGCCTCGGTCATGGGCGTGGCACGGCCACCGCTGAGGCGCGGCGGCAGGCGCAGGTTTTCCTCGGTCGTCAGCGAGGCAAAGATGCCGCGCTCCTCCGGGCAGTAGCCCAGGCCCAGGTGGGCGATGCGGTGGGTGGGCAGGGCGATGGTCTCCTCGCCGTGCACGCGGATCGAACCCTGGCGCCGCCCGGTCAGGCCCATGATGGCGCGCAAGGTGGTGGTTCGGCCGGCGCCGTTGCGGCCCAGCAGGGTCAAGACCTGACCCCGCTGCACGGACAGATTGATGCCATGCAGGATGTGGCTCTCGCCGTACCAGGCATGCAGATCACGGATCTCCAATGCAGTGTCGGCCGAGCTCATGCGTGTGCTCCTTGCAACTCGGTCGCCTCGGTGCCCATATACGCCTCCAGCACGGCGGGGTGGCGCGAGACCTCGGCATAGTCGCCCTCGGCCAGCACCGAGCCGCGCGCCAGCACGGTGATGCGGTCGGCTATGGTGCTGACGACCTTCATATTGTGTTCAACCATCAGCACGGTGCGGCCCTCGGCCACCCGTTTGATGAGGGCGGTGACACGGTCCACATCCTCGTGGCCCATGCCCTGGGTCGGTTCGTCCAGCAGCATCAGCGTCGGCTCCATGGCCATGGTGGTGGCGATCTCGAGCGCGCGCTTGCGGCCGTAGGGCAGGTCGCCGGCCTTGAGGCTGGCCATCTCGCGCAGGTCCACCAGCTCCAGCAGGGCGAGCACGCGCGCGTCCAGCTGCTTCAGGCCGGTCAGGCCCTTCCAGAAATGGAAGCTGGTGCCGGTGAAACGCTGCAGGCCGATGCGCACGTTCTCCAGCACCGTCAGGTGCGGAAACACCGCCGAGATCTGGAAGCTGCGGATCACGCCGCGCCGGGCGATCTCGGCCGGCCGCTCGCCGGTGATGTCCACCCCGTTGAACAGGATCTGGCCGCGTGTCGGTTCCAGGAACTTGGTCAGCAGATTGAAGCAGGTGGTTTTGCCCGCCCCGTTCGGGCCGATCAAGGCATGGATGGCACCGCGCGCGACTTGCAGGTTCACCCCGTCCACGGCGGTGAAGCCTTTGAAGTCCTTGCCCAGACCTCGCGTTTCAAGAATCAGTTCGCTCATCGTCAGACGTTCGCCGGTTCAGGGGACGAATCAAGCGTAGCAGCAGAGTGCCCAGCTGCCGATGAAGCCGGGGCGCTGCACGCTGCGGACATACCCGCATGCCGGCTCATGCAGCCACACCGTCGGCGCGCAGAAAGCGCTCCACCAGGGCCAGCTGCTCCGGCACATTGAGGGCCGGCGCATGGCCGCAGCCGGGGATGGTGACCACGGCGGCGGCCGGGCCGCGCTCGCGCATGGCCTGCACCGTGCTTTCCAGCAGCAGGTCGGAATGCTCGCCGCGCAGGCATAGCACCGGCAGGGCCAGGCTGTCCCAGGCGTCCCAGAGCAGGTAGTCGTTCGGGTGGTGGGTGAACTGCAGGGCCATGGCCGGGTCGTAATGCGGGGTGACCCGGCCATCGGGCAGGCGGCGCACCGAGGTCTCGGTCAGCTGCCGCCACTGCGCGTCGCTGAGCCAGCCATAGGGTTTGTAGACGCTACGGAAGTACTGCTCCAGCTCGCTGACGGTGGCAAAGGCCGCCGGCTGGCCGGCATAGCTGCGGATGCGCTGCAGTGCTTCCTCGGCCAGCTGCGGGCCGTTGTCATTGAGCACCAGGCGACGAATGCGGCCGCGCAGACGGGTGGCCGCCGCCAGCGTGCCGATGGCGCCGCCCATGGAGGTGCCGACCCAGTGGAATTCCTTCAGACCCAGCTGGTCCACCAGGGCCGTGGCCTGTTGCACATAGAAAGCCAGGCAGTACTCGGTGGCCGGTGCCGGGCTCCACTCCGACAGGCCGCGGCCGAGCGTATCCGGGCAAATGACGCGGTAATGCGTGGACAGATGGCGGGCCAGCTCGTCCATGTCGCGGCCGGTGCGGGCCAGGCCGTGCCAGGCGATCACGCATTCACGGTGCTCGCTGCCCCATTCGGTGTAGTGCAGCTCGCGGCCTTCGCAGCGCAGGTAGTGGGAGCTGGGGTTCATGATGAGGACACCTCCGCCGATGTGGCTGTCTGCTGGTGAGCCCGCAGTGCCGCCGCCAGGCGCAGGCGCCCGACGATGCCGCTGGGGAAGTGGTACACGGCCAGCACGAAAAGAATGCCCAGCCAGAGCAGCCAGCGGTCCGGCGACACCAGCTGCGATAGCAGGGGCACGCCCTGCAGCGCGCCTTCGCCCAGGCGCAGCAGGTCTTGCAGATAGTTCTGCGCCAGCACAAACACCAGGCTGCCCAGCACCGCGCCGTAGATGGTGCCCATGCCGCCGATGACGACGATGAGCAGGATGTCCAGCATGATCTCGAAAGACATGGCCGTGTCCGGCCCGGCGTAGCGCAGCCAGATGGCCAGCAAGGCGCCGGCGCTGCTGGCGAACAGGGCGGCCAGCACGTTCGACAAGGTGCGGTAGACGACGGTGCGGTAGCCGATGGCCTCGGCCCGGAACTCGTTCTCCCGAATGGCTTGCAGCACGCGGCCAAATGGCGAGTTGACGATGCGCAGCAGCAGCAGCACCAGGCCCAGCACGGCGAAGAACAGCAGGTAGTAGCTGAGCAGGCGGCCGTCAATCGTCACGCCCAGCAGGGGCTCTTCCAGGTACTCGGTCGAGGCCTGCAGGGCGGCGGGTAGCTTGAAGTTCAGGCCGTCCTCGCCGCCGGTGAAGTCGGACAGCTGCGAGGCCAGGGTCAGAAAGGCCGAGGCCACGGCCAGGGTGATCATGGCGAAGAAGATCGCCTTCACGCGCAGGCTGAAGAGCCCGATCACCAGGCTCAGCAGCAGGGACAAGGCCAGGCCGGCCGCCCAGCCCGTGGCCAGCGCTGGCCAGCCCGCGCCCATGCGGCTGCTGGCGATGGCAATGCCGTAGGCGCCGATGCCGAAGAACATGGTGTGGGCAAAGCTGACGATGCCGGTGTAGCCCAGCAGCAGGTCGTAGCTGGCCACCAGCACGATGAAGACCAGCACTTTCGCCGCGACATTGAGCGCCTTGGTCGAGGGGAAGATGAAGGGCAGCAGGGCCAGGCCCAGCACGCTCAGGCTCAGCAGCAGGGCCAGCCAGCGGCTGCGCGGCAGGTCGTGGGACAGGAGGTTCTTGAGGGAGAAGGTGGAATGCATGGCTTGGGGTCCCTGGCTGTTCAACGCTGACCCAGCGGGTACAGGCCTTGCGGCCGCCACATCAACACCGCCACCATCAGGCCGATGTTGGAGAACAGGGCCAGCTTGGGCGCGAGGAAACCGGTGTAGTTGGCCAGCAGGCCCACCAGCAGGGCGCCGACCAGGCAGCCCACGGTGGAGCCCAGGCCGCCGATGATGATGACGATGAAGATCAGCACATTGACCTGTGCGCCGATTTGCGGCGTCACGCCTTGCTGGTACAGGCCCCACATCACGCCGCCCAGGCCGGCCAGGGCCGAGCCGCCGACGAAGACGGCGACAAAGAGGCGCCGCACGCGGTAGCCCAGGCTCTCGACCATCTCCCGGTCCTGCACGCCGGCGCGGATCAAGAGGCCCAGCTTGGTGCGGTTGAGCAGCCAGAGCAGGGCCAGCAGCACGGCCAGGCCGGTCAGCACGGCGACGATGCGGAACTTCTCCACCGCCGCCTCGCCCAGCAGCAGGGAGCCGCGCAAGCCCTCGGGCAGGGGCAGGGGAATCATCTGCGCGCCCCAGACCACCTTGAGCAGCTCCTCGCCGATGATCATGCCGCCCATGGTGATGAGGATCTGCTTGAGGTGCAGGCCGTAGGCCGGCCGCACCAGCACGCGCTCGAACAGCAGGCCCACCGCGCCCGCCACCGCCATGCCGGCACTGCAGGCCACGGCCACGGCGAAGAGATTGGCGCCCAGATGAGGCGTCTCGGTGAAGCCGCTCATGGCGCCCAGCACCGTGGTGGCCATGAAGGCCCCGAGGGCGATGAAGACGCCGTGGCCGAAGTTCAGCACATCCATCAGCCCGAACACCAGGGTCAGGCCCGAGGCGATGATGAAGATGATCAGGCCCATGGCCAGGCCGGCGATGGTCAGCGTCAGCCAGGTGCTGCCGCTGCCGACCAGGGGCAGGGCCAGCAGGGGCAGGGCGGCCAGCAGCCAGAGCGGCCGTAGGTCGAAGCGGGCCTTGGGGATGGCGGCGGCATCCGCCGCGGAAGGGAGGGTGCTCAGGGTCTCAGCTTGTGTGCTCATTCGGCCGGTCCTAATTTTCTATTGGTGAGCCGCCAGGCTCAGGCCCAGCAGGCGCTGCTGCAGGGCCTCGTCCTCGGCCAGGGCCTGCATGGCGCCGGCGTGGACCACGCGGCCGTTGTCCATGACCGCGACCCGGTCACCCAGGGCGCGCGCCACCATGAAGTTCTGCTCGACCAGCAGCACGGTGGTGGGGGCCTGACCGTTTTCACCACCGCGCTTGAGTTCGCGCAGCGCCTCGATCAGATTCAGGATGATGGCGGGCGCCAGGCCCTTGCTGGGCTCGTCGATCAGCAGCAGGCGGCGCGGTTCGATCAGGGCGCGGGCGATGGCCAGCATCTGCTTTTGGCCACCGCTGAGCTTGCCGGCCGGGTAGAGCCAGAACTTCTTGAGCGCCGGGAAATGGCCGAACAGCCAGTCCAGGCGCTGCCCATCCAGCTCGCCCAGTCGACGTGCGCCGCGCGCGGCCAGCAGCAGGTTCTCGGCCACGCTGAGGTCGGCAAAGATGCCCATGTTCTCGGGCACATAGGCAATGCCGCGCTGGGCGATCTCGGGCGTCTGCGCCGGCTCGCGCGGGCTGCTGGCGCTGATGCGCTGGCCGTCGAAATTGATGCGGCCCTGGCTGGCCTGCCACAAGCCCATGATGGTGCGCAGGGTGGTGCTCTTGCCCGCGCCGTTGCGGCCCAGCAGCATGGTGACCTGGCCGGCCGGCACCTCCAGGTCCACGCCGTGGAGGATGTGATACGCGCCGATGTGGGTGTGCACGCCCTGAAGGGTCAGCAGCGATGAAGTGTTATGGGTTTTCGTATTTGTATTCATGTGCCGGCAGCCTCCATCTCAGCCACGGGCAGTGCCGCGCCGAGGTAGGCGTTCTGCACCACGGGCGAGGCGATCACGGCGGCCGGCTCGCCGTCGGCCACCAGCTGGCCGTTGTGCAAGACGATGATGCGGTCGGCCAGTTCGCGCACCACATCCATCTTGTGTTCGACCAGCAGGATGGTGTGCTGGCCCTGGGCTTTCAGCTCGCGGATCAGGTCCAGCACCACGGGCACCTCGTCCACGCTCATGCCGGCAGTCGGTTCGTCAAACATATAGACCTTGGGTTGCAGGGCGATCAGCAGGGCCACTTCGAGCTTGCGCTGGTCGCCGTGCGGCAGGCTGGCGGCCGTGGCCTGGGCGCGCGTTTGCAGCCGCACGCGTTCGACGATGGCCATGGCTTCGTCGATCAGGTCCTGGTGCTGCAGCCAGACCGAGAACATGCGCAGGCCCAGGCCCCGCCGTGCCTGCACGGCCAGGCGCACGTTTTCGAGCACGCTCAAATGCGGGAACAGCTGGGTCAGCTGAAAAGCCCGGCCCAGTCCCAGGCGGGTGCGAGCCGGTGCGGGCAGGTTGGTCAGGTCGAGGCCGTCCAGCCAGACGCTGCCGCTGCTGGCTTTCAGCTGGCCGGAGATCAAGTTGAAATACGTGGTCTTCCCGGCGCCATTGGGGCCGACGATGGCGGTCAGCGTGCCCGGCTGGAAGCTGCAAGAGACCGCGTCAACGGCCCTGTGGCCGCCGAAGTGGATGGAGAGGTTCTTTGTTTCAAGCACGGGATGGATTCCACGTTTTTTTGAAGTTAGAGCGCTGGAAGCTCGGCTACTGCGCGGCCGCTGGACGTCGTTGCGGGTCCTCCCACAGATCCTCACGTAGCGCCGCTACGCTCCGGTCTGTGGGTCCCCCGCGCCTAGCCCAACGGCCGCTCGCTACGCCTCGCGCGCTAGCGATGCGCGTGCCGAACGTCGGCGCTATCGTTGCTTTCGGCCCGTCCGTGTTTCATCGTTTGAGCTTCACGGGTTCGCCCCCAGTGCCAGCGCCCGAGGCGTAGCGAGCGGCTTCAGGACTAGGCGCGGGAGGACCCGAGAACCGGAACGTAGCGGCGCTACGTGAGGATTCGCGGGGGGACCCGCAACGACGGCCTGGAGTCGCGCAGTAGCCGAGCATCCGGCGCTCTGGTTTCTTCGGCTTCTACAACTCAGCGCTGATTCCGAATCGGCACATTCATCTCTTCGGCCTTGATCTCTCGTACGAGTTCTGGAACCCCCCAAGCAAACGCCGGATCCACCTTGATCTTGAAGTGATACATCGCCTGCATCGCCTGATGATCCTCGGGGCGAAAGCTCATCTTCCCCTTGGGCGTTTCAAAACTCATGCCTTCCATGGCCTTGATCAGCTTGTTGGTGTTGGTGTCACCGCCGGTCTTCTTGAGCGCCTCCACCACGGCGATAGCGGCCGTCATGCCGCCGGCGGTGAAGAAGTCGGGCGGGGTCTTGAACTGCTTGTAGTGGTTGGCGACCAGCCACTCGTTGACCGGGTTCTTGGGGATGCCGAAGTAGTAGTACGCGGCGCCCTCCATGCCGGGGAACTGCTTGTAGGCCGTCATGGCCGGCAGGATGTTGCCGCCGGTGGCGATCTCGATGCCATAACGCTTCAAGTCCAGGTCAGCGATCTTGAAGGGGTTGCCCACGCCGGCCCAGAGGATGAAGACGACTTTGCGGCCGGGCTCGTTCTTGAGCTTGTCGATCAGGCGCTGGGCGCCGGCGGTGAAATCGGTGGTCGTCGTGGGCAGGTACTCCTCGTGGACGATGCGGGCCTTTTTGATCGCATCGCGGAAGGCCTTCACGCCGTCGCGGCCGAAGGCGTAGTCCTGCGCCAGCGTGGCAATCGTGACGCCGGCTTTGTCCAGGGCCACGGCATTGGAGATCGCATCTTGCGAGGAGTTGCGGCCGGTGCGGAAGATGTATTTGTTCCACTTGTCGCCGGTGATGGAGTCGGCCACGGCCGGCTCGACCAGCAGGATCTTTTTGTACTCCTCGGCCACCGGCAGCATGGCAAGGGCCACGCCCGAGGCGGTGGGGCCCACGGCCAGATCGGCCTTGTCGTCACCATAGGCCGTGGCCAGCAGGTTCTTGCCCACATCGGGCTTGCCCTGGTCGTCTTTCTCGATCACCACGATCTTCTTGCCGCCCACCGTCATGGTGCCGCCGGTGGCGTAGTCCAGGCCCATCATGAAGCCGGTCTGGGTCTGCTTGCCGTAGGCCTCCAGCGGGCCGGTCTTGGAGTAGATGTGGGCGATGCGGATCTCGTTGCCCGCTGCCTGCGCGGTCAGGGGCAGGGCGGCAGTAGCCCACAGTCCGCAACAGGCGCCGATCAGGGCCAGGCTGGCTGCCGTACGGCGGGGGAGGAGCGGATGAAGCGAGTGAGGCAGGGGGGGCATGATGAATCGTGTCTCCGGTTGTGGTGCGGCCTGGTTGGGTCTGTGCCCGGGCTCAATGTCCATCATGGTGCAAGGCCCGTGCCTGCGGCAGGCAGTTGTGGCCTGCAGAGCGCCCAAACTGGCGTAAACCCCGAGCGCCCGGCGGCTGCAGGCCGCACCCTTGCCGCCTACCATGGCCCGGCCAGTGGCTTGCAGCGCGGGGTCAGGCCTTGCCGCCCCGTGCTCGTGGTGCTGACGCCCCGGTCATTTGGCTGAAGCCTGGACAGGCGTGTACGAATTTCAAACAACGAAATTGAGCTGTCTGCCAGTCAGACACCGTCTGGCGCCGCCGACCCTGGCGCCCCTGGGAAGGAGGAGCCCAGCCCCATGAGCCCATCAGCGCAGCGACGCCAGCTTTTGCAGACCCTTCTGGCCGCCGGAACTTGGAGCGTGGCTGGTAGTGCAGCCGCAGCTGCTGCTGCGGCCACGGGCCGCGCCCGCCCAACGGCTGCAGCTCTGGACCGGGTGGACGGCTACGCCCGCCAGTGGCTGGGCGACCAGAAGATGCCGGGCCTGGCGCTGGCCCTGCTGCAGGACGGGGAGCCCATCTACGCGCGCGGCCTGGGCTGGGCCGATGCCGGCCAGCAGCGGCCGGTCAGCGACGACCTGCGCTTTGCCATCTGTTCCATCGCCAAACCCTTGCTCGCCTGTGCCGCGCAGCTGATGGTGGAAGACGGCCGCCTGCGGCTGGAGCTGCGTCTAGCCGAGGTCATCGACGGCCTGCCGCCGGCCTGGCAGACCATCACCCTGCGCCAGCTGATGCAGCACACCGCCGGACTGCCCAAGAACGTCGATTTCAGCGACCCGGAGGTGCAGGCCCTGTTTCCCCGCAACTATGGTGAGGCCGAGTGGCTGCCCATCGTATTGCGCCAGCCCTTGCTGAGCGCGCCCGGCCAGCGGTATCACTACAGCAATATCGGCTACAACCTGCTCGCCTGCGCCATCGGCCGCGTGGGCGGGCGCCCGTATGAGCAGCTGCTGGCGCAAACGCTGTTCGAGCCGCTGGGCATGAAGAGCGCCCGCCTGATGGCGCCCAGCCCCGGATTTGCGGACATGGCCGGGCCGCACCAGCGCGGCGCCGATGGCGTGGTGCTCGACATCGGGGCCCAGCAGCCGCCGGGCGTTCGCAGCTGGATGGCGGCCGGCTGCGGCGGTTTCGAGCTGAGCTTGCGCGACATGATCCAGTGGGAGCGCGCCCTGCAAGGCTGGGGGCCCTTCAAGCCCTATCGGCGCGTGTTCGAGAAGCTCTGGGCCCAGGGCGTCCGCACCGAAACGGGCGATCGCTATGGCCTGGGTTGGGGCTTCCGGCGCGGCCCGGCGGGTTTGCTTCAGGTCTGGCACGAAGGTCAGAGCGAAGGCTTCTCGGCGCGCTTTGAACGCTACCCTCAGCAGGGTCGTGCCATCGTGGCCCTGGGCAATCTGGGGGACTTCAAGCCCGAGGAGCTGTGCCGGGCGGTGGGTGAGCTGGCCTGGAGTCCGGCCCGCGCTTGATCAGACCGGTGCTTCTCCCGATCAGTCGGCGTTGAGCAGGGGCAGCTTGTCGTAGAGCGAGGCGCGCGACATGCGCAGCAGCTTGGCGGCGGCCAGCTTGTTGCCACCGGTCACGCGCAGGGCGGCAGCCAGGGCCTTGCGTTCGAGCTCGGCGATCTGCTCGGCCAGGGGGCGCAGTAAGAGCGGGTCGTCCGGCCCCGGCGTGGGCGTGGCCAGCGGCGCGGGCAGCGCGCGTGGGCTGCTGGTCTGCATCAGGCTGCGGCTCGCGCCGTGGGCGGCCGTCGGCAGGTAGGGCGCCAGCTGCTCGGCCTGCAGCAGCATCTCGTCGCCCATCAGGCAGGCCAGTTCCAGCATATTGCGCAGCTCGCGGATATTGCCGGGCCAGTCCTGCTGCATCAGCAGCTCCAGCGCATCGGGGGCCAGGCTGCGCGAGGCCATGCCGGCGCGGCGCACGATGTCCTCCAGCAGCGCTTCGGCCAAGGCCTCGATGTCGCCCAGGCGCTCGCGCAGCGGCGGCACGCGCAGGGGCAGCACATTGAGGCGGTAGTACAGGTCGGCACGGAACTCGCCGGCCGCGACCATGGCGCCGAGGTCGCGGCTGGTCGCGGCGATCACGCGCACGTCCACCGGGATCACGGTGTTGCTGCCGAGCGGCTCCACTTCCTGCTCCTGCAGCACGCGCAGCAGCTTGCTTTGCAGGGTGGTCGGCATGTCGCCGATTTCGTCCAGGAAGAGCGTGCCGCCATCGGCCAGCTTGAACTTGCCCTCGCGGCCCTTGCGATCGGCGCCGGTGTAGGCGCCGGGGGCCACGCCGAAGAACTCGGCCTCCAGCAAGGTGTCGGGCACGGCGGCAATATTGATGCTGACCAGGGGCTTGTGCGCGCGCCGCGAGGCGGCGTGGATGGCATGGGCCAGCAACTCCTTGCCGGTGCCGGTCTCGCCCAGCAGCAGTACGGTGGAGCTGGTCAGCGCGGCGCGGCGGGCCTGGCGCTTGACTTCCAGCGCCGGGGCGCTGCTGCCGATGAAGCTGGCGATGGTGTGCTTGGAGCGGCGGTTCTTGCTCTGCTCGGCGGCCAGCTGGCGGCGGGTGTCGTCCAGCTCCTGCTGCAGCCGGCCGAACTTGGAGATCAGCGGCTGCATGGTGGTTTCGGGGTGATCCAGCAGCACCAGGCCAAGCGCGCCGATCACCTCGCCGGCCTCGTTGCGCAGCGGCAGGCGGGTCACCAGAAAGGTGCCGGCCCGGTTGGTCAGCAGGTCGATCAGCATCGGCTTGCCCGAGGCGATCACTTGCGGGATCAAAGTGTTGGGCACCACCTCCTCGACCGGCCGGCCGACGAACTCCGTCTCGTCACCAAAACCCAGGGCCGGCAGAAAGCGCTTGTAGCCCTCGCTGATCCAGACGATGCGGTGCGAGCGATCCACCACCATCATGCCCTCGGTGGCCTGGGCCAGCACATCGAACAAGGACTGCGCAGCCATGCGCAGCACGCCGTCAGCATCGGCGGGCAGTTCGGGGATCAGAAGGCTGGAGGCGGGCACAGGACAGTGAGGCAGAGGCCAAGAAAAACGGAAAAAGCGAGGGGCCGATCGACGGGCCTGCGTCAATGTAGCAGCCCTGTCCGGCACCCCCGCTCGGCCAGCGGCCTGCGCGAGGCCGCGACGCATCGGCGTATTTAGAACTTGTAGCCCACGCCGGCCGTGATTGTCCGCGGCGCACCGTAGAAACCGCTCAGCACGGTCAGCGAAGCGATGTTGTAGCCGTCCGTGCGGTAGGCCTTGTTGGCCAGATTGCTGCCTTGCAGCGAGAAGCTCAGGCGCTCGGTCTTCTCCCAGATCAGGCCGGCCGAGACCAGACCGTAGGCGTTCTGGGCGATCACCTCGCTGAGGTCGGTGGTCGGGTAGACCTTGGTGCGGTAGTTCAGGCCCAGCCGGGTCTTGAGCACGCCGCCCAGGGGCACGCCGGTGCGGTACTCGATGTTCAGCGCGCCCTGGAACTTTGGGGTGTTGCTGAACTTCTTGTCGGCCGCCACATTGACGCCGCGGTCGATGTACTCGTCGTACTTGGCATTCACGTAAGCCACATTGCCGCTGATGGACCAGGCCGAGTCGGGCCGCCAGGCGAACTCCACTTCCGCGCCCTGCACTGTGGCCTGGCCGGCGTTGGTGAAGTCGCCGAAGAAGCTGGGCGTGCCGTTCGCGGCGATGTAGGACGTGAAGATGGACAGCTGCACGTTCTTGTACTTGTTGTGGAAGACCGCGCTGTTGATCTCCAGGCGGCCGCCGTCGAGCACGGTCTTGGCGCCCAGCTCCAGCGAATCCAGGGTTTCGTCTTCGAAGGGCTCGGCCGAGCGCGGCACCGCTACGGCCTGGGCGCGCACGTTGTAGCCGCCCGACTTGAAGCCGCGCGAGGCGCTGGCGTAGAGGTTCGTCGTGCCGCTGAGCTTGTAGTCCAGTGAGAGCTTGGGCGCGGTGTTGCTGACCTCGCGGGTCTTGTCAAAGTCGGCCGTGGCGGCGGTCACCTGGCTGAAGGTGGCGTCCTTGAAGCCTTGGTTCAGCACGCGCGCGCGTTTGCTTTCCTTGGTGTAACGCAGGCCGGTGCTGAGGCTGAAAGCCGGGCTCAGGCGCCAGCTCCAGTCGGCATAGGCCGCCTTGCCCTTGGTGTAGACGGTGCCATTGGTGCTGCCGAAGAGCAG
This sequence comes from Burkholderiales bacterium PBB2, assembly GCA_002255955.1. Lineage (GTDB taxonomy): Bacteria > Pseudomonadota > Gammaproteobacteria > Burkholderiales > Burkholderiaceae_C > Paucibacter_A. Next base: position 175,427 of record NKIM01000002.1, read on the forward strand.
GTTGAAGAAGTTGTTCAGCACCGTGCCGCCGGCTTCGCCGTCGAACTGGTACAGGCCCAGCACGCCGGCGTGGCCGCTGCCGCTGTCGTAGCTGAACTGCAGCTCGTTGCTGGTTTGCTTGTCGGCATAGCGGGCCAGCACATCGGCGGTCTTGGCGGGCAGGCCGTCGAAATCGATGCCGGTGTTGGTCAGGCCGCGGCGGTTGGCGTGGACGAACTTGGCCGTCCATTCGTTGGACAGGTTGAGCGTCGCCGTCAGCGAGTGGCCGCGCGTGTCGGTGCTGTTCTGGTTGGCCATGCCGGTGGCGATGTCGTAGTTGCTCTCCACCGGCGGGTTGGCGTTCAGGCGTTTGAAGCCGCGCATGCCGGACTCATCAAGCGCCCGGTCGGCGCTGAAGACCACGGTCAGCGGCAGGTCCTTGGCGTAGTAGCCGACGGTGGCGCGGGCGGCCGTGGTGTCCTGGTTGCTGACATCGCTGCCATCGGTCAGGTTCTTGCCATAGCCTTCGCGATTCAGGCTGGCCACAGCAAAGCGAGCGCGGATCTGGCCGTCGGCCGCCGAGCCGCCGACCGAACCCTTGAAATTGGCCTGACCGTAGTTGCCGGTCGAGAAGCTCAGCGAACCCTCGGTCGCTGTACCCAACGGGCGCGACACATACTTGATGGCGCCGCCGATGGTGTTCTTGCCGTAGAGCGTGCCCTGCGGGCCGCGCAGCACTTCGATGCGCTGCACATCGAACACTTCCAGCAGCGCGCCCTGCGGCCGGGCCATATAGACATCGTCCAGATAGATGCCCACGCCCGGGTCCACGCCCCAGAGCGGGTCGGCCTGGCCGACGCCGCGGATGAAGGTGGTGATGGTGGAGTTGCTGCCGCGCGCGGCGTACACGGTCAGGTTGGGCACCTGGCCTTGCAGGTCGCCGAGGTTCTTCACATTCAGCGCTTCCAGCGCGGTGGCGCTGAGGGCAGTCACCGCCACCGGCACATCGCGCAGGCTTTCCTCGCGGCGGCGGGCGGTCACCTTCACGGCTTCGAGCTTGTTGGTGCCACCCGTGGCTTCGGCCGTGGCCGTTTTGGCGGCGCTGCTCTCTTCGGCGCTGGCGGCGGGCTGGGCGGGTGCTGCGCTGCTGGTTTGCGCCTGGCTGCTCAGCGGCAGCGCGAACAGCGCGGCCAGGGCCAGGCTCAGCGGTGAGAGGCGGGCGAGGTTCGTCCGGGCGGTGGGGCGTGGGGTGAAGCGCATCGGTTTGTCTCCGGGGTGGCTTGTTGGTTTGCTTGCTTGATGTTCTGTCGGCTCGTTGCTGCCTGCTGCAGACTGGCTGGCCGCCGTGCTCTTTTTGGCGCTTGGCGTGGCGCAGCTGGCCCGGCTCGACCTGGGCTGCCATCTCTTCAGGATGGACCGGTCGAACCCGCGCACGCAGCGACCTCCGGCTTCTGCAATAGCTGTGCCCGCGATGCCCAGGTGCGACCCAGACTGGTGCAAACCACTAGGCCGCCGGCGCTTTCGCCTCCCGGATGGGCGGTGCGGCGCATGGTTTTGGGGCCGAGCGGGGCGAGGTTGGCGGCGCAAACGCAGCGGGCGGTGCGCCGTTTTGCGCAAATAGCGGTGTGTGCCGGGGTGGCCGTCTGATTTTCAGTCAACAAGTTGCGCTGATTTGTCTGAAGAATAGGCAGTGACTGATGTCTGGACGATCGGCGCGCCGTGGCGCCCCCCCTGTTGGCGTGCCTCGGCCTTCACAAAGCCCAAATGCCGGCCTTCTACAATTCCGCCAGCGACAACAAGATCCTGTGGCTCTCGCCACGGAACCAGGATCAATGAGGAAGGCTCGCACCAGGGGGTGCCGAGGCCATGAAGAGGGAGTCAAGAAAATGAAGACGAACAAGCGATCGCTGGCCGATTTCGGCCTGGCGTTGGGGTTGGCCGTGGCCGCACTGCCGACTGCGCAGGCGGCGCTGCAGGGCCGAGATCTGGATCCGGCCAAGGCCGGCTTCGAGGCCTATTACGACACCGAGCTGAACATCAGCTGGCTGGCCGATTTCGGTGCTGTGCGCAGCTTCGATCCCGATGGCCGCCTGAGCTGGGATGGTGCGCAAAGCTGGATCGCTCAGCTCAACAGCCAATCGCTGTACGGTTTCAACAACTGGCGCTTGCCAAAGGTCACGCCGGTCAACGGCCAGGCCTTCCAGTACGGCAACAGCAACAACGGCAGCACCGACTACGGCGTGGCCGCCACCGGACAGGGCTGGGGCAAGGCCTCGGAAATGGGCCACCTCTACTACGTGACCCTGGGCAACAAGGGCTATTGCACGCCGACCGCAGCGGGCAACGACGCGTGCGTCATCCAGCCGGGCTGGGAAGACAAGGACTTCGGCCCCTTCACCGGCCTGTCGACCTATGTGTTCTGGTCCGGCACCGAAGTGCCGAATCGTTCGAACCAGGCCTGGTACTTCTATGCCTACTATGGCAACCAGTACTACCAAAGCAAGGACCAGCAGTACTCGGCCCTGGCCGTGCGTGACGGCGATGTGCTGGCACAGCCGGTGCCCGAGCCGAAAGGCGCGCTGCTGATGTTCGGCGGCCTGCTGGCGCTGGCGGCCATGGTGCGGCGCAAGACGGGCTCACGCTGAGCGTAGGTCGGAGCGGGGCTGCGCCACCTGCCCCGGCCGACTCATTCAGGCTGCCGCCCGCGCCCAGATCCAGTTCTTGGGCACATAAAAGCCCGATTCTTTGAGCGCGGCGGCGTAGGCTTCGAACTCGGTCAACGATTCCAGGGTGCAGACGTCGCGGTAGCGGGCCACCTGGATGCGCTCGTCGGCGGCGGCCTTGGCGCTGTACAGGCTGCTGGGCTGGAAGACGGTGAGCGGAAAGCCGTCGCCATAGCTTTCACCATCCTTGACGGTGACCATGTCGCGTGCGCTCAGGGCGCCGAATGCGCGATTGCGATGGGATTCCGCGTTGTGGTGCACGCGGCGCATGGGCGCCAGCTCGCCCACCGCGCCCATGGCCACATTGAGCTGGTTGATGCAGCGCAGGATGCGGGGCGTCAGATTGCCCATGTCGGCGTGCTCGGAGCGATCGCTGACGCCGAAATAGTTCTGGAACTTCTCGGCCGAAATCCCATCGCGCAGGCTGTGCAGGGCCGCATTGCGGCGCAGATGGAAGTCGCCGGCCCGGCTCTGGGTGTGCAGGCTGGGGTCCAGGACGTTGTCCATGCCCTGGCCGGCGCGGAAGGCCACGCCCTTGTGCAGGGTGCCGTCCTGCAGCTGGATGCCGGGCTTGATGATGTCGGCCTCGGCCCGGCTGCCGTACTGGCCCCAGCTGGGGCAGACGGCGAACAGGTCGTAGTCGCCCGTCATGGGCTGGCCGGCGCCTATCTCGTTGGAACACATCACCTCGAACACCTCGGCGCGCAGGCCTTGCGGGTCCTTGTCCAGGACCATGAAGCTGTTGGTGTTGGCCAAACCCACGGGCGGGTAGACGCGGATCTCGTAGCGGTCGGTCTGACCGTTGGCAAAGGCGCGGAAGACCACCGGCTTGCCGTCACCGCTGCGGCGCGCCGTCAGCAGGAAGTCGCGGCTGCCAGGGATCGGGGTGCGAACGTCGATGGCCGTTCGGGCCGGCCGGCCCTCGGCGCGGGTCAGCTGTTCTTCGATCTGCGCCAGGCTCAGCACCAGTGGCTGTTTGATGGCAAAGCGAGACTTGAGGCCGTCCTCGTTGGCATGCGTGCCCTTTTGGGCTTTCTCCGGGTCGTAGCCGACCTTGCTGTAGAGGCCGTTGTAAGGCACCAGGCCGGCATGCGGGCCCCAGTCGGAGCTCTTGCCTTTGACGTGGAAGTTCTTGCTCGGGTAGCCGCGCTCAAGCCAGCGTTTGGACCAGGGCCCGGTCGAGCGGAAGATGATGACCTCGTTGAGCCGGGTCGCCACCCGCTTGGCGGCTTCCATATCGTTCAAGGTCATGCCGTTCTGGTCATGGGCGAAAGAGGCGTTCAGGCCGACCAACATAGCGACTGCTCCAGCGGATGGGGTGGAAGGGCCAGGTGATGGCCCGGGTCTCATCAAAGCTGGGCACTCTACGTTCAAGCGACCGGGCGGAGCCGCTTCGGGCCGCGGGAATTTTGCCGCGACGCCCCCTCAAGCTCTGGGGGAGCAGGGCCTGCCACCGTTGTGGATAGCATGGGCGTGTTTGCCTGCGACAGACCCCATCAGCGCCGAGCCAGGGCGCTCATGCCACGACACGCCATGACACGCCACCCCTCAGGAGCCCCCTCGATGAAGACCCGGATCACAGCCCGTGCTGCGGCCAGCTTGCTGGCGCTGGCCATGTGCCTGACCGCTGCCACGCGAGCCGCCGAGCCCACCCGTGATGCCGGCTCGGTGCCGCCCAGCCAGCCCTACGTCATTGCCCAAACCTACCGGCTGCAATCCCAGGTTTTGAACGAGGCGCGAGAGCTGAACATCATGTTGCCCGAGGGCTATGCCGAGCACCCAGAGCAGCGCTACCCGGTGATCTATCTGCTCGATGGCGGCCAGCAGGAAGACTTCACCCACATGGCCGGCGCGGTCCAGTTCGCCAGCTTTCCCTGGGTGGAGCGCCTGCCGCCGGCCATTCTGGTGGGCATCGCCAACACCGACCGCAAGCGGGACATGACCTTCAAGCCTGCGTCTGGCTATGCCCTGCCGAAGTGGCTGCAGGCCTACAGCGAGGCCTACAAGAGCGCGGGCGGTTCTGAGCAGTTCATCCGTTGCCTGGAAACCGAGGTGCAGCCCTTCGTGGCCCAGAACTTTCGCGCCGGGCCCGACCGCATCTTGATCGGCCAATCATTGGCCGGCCTGCTGGCCACCGAGGTGCTGCTCAAGAAGCCGGCCCTGTTCAATCACTACGTGATCATGAGCCCCAGCCTGTGGTGGGATCAGGGCGCCCTGCTCAAGCAGGCGCCGCAGTGGCTGAAGCTCCAGGGCCAGGGCCAGGGCTCAGGCAGCGGCGGCGTTCGCAAGGTCTACCTGGCTGTGGGCAAGGAAGGCCCGGAGATGGAGCGCGACACGCGTGCTCTGGCCGCGCTCATTCGCCAGCAGCGACGCGCGCAGCAAGAGCTGGTCTTCGAGTACCTGCCCCGAGAGAACCACGGCAGCATTCTTCACCCGGCAGCCTTGAGCGCCTTCGAGCACTTTTTCGCTGCGCAGAAGAAGGGCCGCTAGGCGCGGCGCCAGTCTGCTGGTCTTATCTGATGGACGTGAAGCGCCCCTCGAACTGGTCATTTGAGCGGTGCAGCGTCTCAACGCCGGGCTTCATGGCCCAGGGGCGCACCTGGTGGTGCAGGGGAATGAACAGGTGCTCATCGCGCAGGCGCAGCAGGGCCGCGCGGATTTGGGCATTGCGCTTGGCCACATCGGGCTCGAACTTGATCTGCTGGATCAGGGCATCGAGCTTGGCGTCGCTGACCTTGCCGAAATTGAAGTTGCCGTCGGCGCCGCTGGTGCGCGTGTGGCCCCAGGCCTGCATGCCGTAGAGCGCGTCGTAGGTGGAGATGCCCCAGCCCAGCATGAAGAAGGGCGACTCGAAGCGCTGGAAGGTCTGGCTGTGGGTGACAAAGGGCAGGGTGATCAGGCGCACCTTGACGCCGATCCTGGCCCACATGGCCACCGCTGCCTGGCAGATCTGTTCGTCGTTGACATAGCGGTTGTTCGGGCAGTTCAGCGGCACCTCGAAGCCTTGCGGATAGCCAGCCTCGGCCAGCAGCTTGCGCGCGCGCTCGACATCGGGCTTGAGGGGCGCATCGAGTGCGGTGTCGTGGCCGTTCACGCCCGGCGGAATCATCAGGGCCGCGGGCACCGACAGGCCGCGCATGATGCTGCGCTTGATGGCTTCGCGGTCCAGGGCCAGGTTGAGCGCCTCGCGCACGCGCCGGTCCTTGAAGGGGTTCTTGCCCTTGACCGAAGAGTCCCGCAGCTCGTCGCTGCCCTGGTCCATGACGAAGAAGATGGTCCGCACCTCGGGGCCTTCGATCAGCTTGACCTTGCCCTCTTCCTTGAGCTTGAGAAAGTCGGCCGGCGGCAGGTCGGTGACGATGTCCACATCGCCGGAGAGCAGGGCCGCCACGCGGGTCGGCGCCGATTTGATGGGCAGGTAGCTCAGCTCGGTCACATTGCCCTTGTTGCTGTCCCACCAGTCCTTGTTGGCCACCAGGCTGACCTTCTGGTCAGGCTGCCAGCCCACCAGCTTGTAAGGCCCGGTGCCCATGGCATTGCGCGAGGCGAAGTTCTCGTCCTTGGACTTGTAGTCGGAGATGTTCTCGGCCTTGTTCTTGCTCGCCCAGGCCTTGCTCATGATGGAGAAGTTGCTGAGGTTGGTCAGCAGCATGGGCGTGGGCGCTTCGAGGATCAGGTCCACGGTGTGGCTGTTGATCTTCTTGATCTCCTTGATGCCCGAGACGTAGGTCTGTTTGGTGCCCAGGGGCTGGCGGATGCGCTCAAAGCTGAACAGCAGGTCGTCGGCCGTGAAGGCGCTGCCGTCATGGAACTTGACGCCCTGGCGCAGCTCGAAGCGCACCTGGGTGGGCGAGAGGTAGGTCCATTTGGTGGCCAGCGAGGGTTCGACCTGGTACTTGGCATCCAGGCGGGTCAGGCCCTCGTAGATGTGGGCACCGATGGTGTTGGAGGTGTTGTGGTCCTGTGAGTGGGGATCCAGCGTCAGGATGTCGTTCTGGGCCGCCCAGCGCAGGGCTGCGGCTTGGGCGGGCACGCTGGCGACGGCCGAGAGGCCCAGCGCTACGGCAAGCATGGTGGCCTTGAGAATTTGGCGGTTCATCGTCTGTCGCTCCTGAGTCCCTGGGAAGGAAACGATGCTAACGAGGGCCGCGCGCTGCGGCCTAGTGGCTTGCCCGCATGCAGCGTTGCAGCAGCACGGCACCAGATCGACAGGTCATCGTTCGGTCACGGCAATGTCCCGGGCTAGGTCCCGGGCTCCTGTGGCCCAGCTCAAGCGGACGATCAGGCGCTTTACCATCCAAGACCCCGAGGCCTTCGCCCCTTGCTATGAACATCTTCCTTCCGATGCGAGTTTGGTTCGCCGAACTGCTTCGGCGCCGCCCGTCTGTCAGCATTGCCGCTTTGGCCGCCTTGCTCTTGCTGTCGGCCAGCCTGGGGCATGAAGGCCTGCGCGTGCCGCAGATGCTGCTGCTGGCCCTGCCCGGCCTGATCTGGCTGCGTTGGCCAGTGCGCAGCCCGTCGTGGCGACGGTTGCGTCTGTTCGGTGTGGCGATGCTGCTCGGGGCTTTTTTGCTCGATGGCTTCTTGCGTGCCTATCTGCGCCAGCGTTATGCAGCCGTGCCGGACAGCACCCTGGTGCTCACCGCTGCAGCCAACACCAGCCCGCGCGAGGCCCTGGAGTACCTGATGGCTCAGGGGGCTCAATGGTGGCCGGGTCTGGTGGCGCTCTTGCTGGCGCTGGGCCTGCTGCTCGGCCTGGTGCGCTTGACCAGCCAGCAGCCGCCTCGCCCGCTGGGGACCGGCTCGCGTTGGCTGTGGCTGGGCCTGCTGCTGCTGTGCTGTGTGGCCCATGCCAGCAAGCCCTGGCGGCGCCATCACCCGGCGGCCTTCTGGCCACATTGGGCGGTGTCGGTCGAGACCCTGCGCATGAACTGGTCTGACCAGAGCCGGCAGCGTGAGCTCCTGCTGGAACAGGCCCGGGCGTCCGGCGTGCGCGCCTTGGGCGCTGAGTCTTCGACGGTGGTGCTGGTGCTGACCGACAGTGTCAACCGAGACAATATGAGCTTGTATGGCTATCCACGCGAGACCACCCCGCAGTTGCAGGCCTTGAGCCGCGAAGAGGGCGCACGATTGCTGGTGCTGCCTTACGCCTGGTCGGTGCAGGCCACGACGGTGGCGGCGCTCGACGGCCTGTTCAGCTTCGGCGGCAGCATGGCGGCACAACCAGGCTCGGCGGCGCCTGCGCCGGGTCACATCCTGGCTTTGGCCCGCGTGGCAGGCTACCGCGTCTGGTGGATGAGCAACCATGACGACCTCGCCATCGAGCAGCAGCATGCCCAGCTGGCCGACACCGTCGAGATGATCAATCGCGAGCCAGGGCGCTCTTCATCCATGCTGGATGGCGAGCTGCTGGACTCCCTGGAGGAGGCTTTGGCCGATCGCTCCGCGCCGCGCAAGCTCATCGTGCTCCATCTGCTCGGCGCGCACCCGCACTACCGCTTGCGAGCGCCCGAGGCGCTGCGGCCTTTCGAGCAGGGTGGCGATGCGGTGGAGCGCGAGATGCAGCGTCAGCAGCGTCCCGTCTGGTTGCGCGAACAGCGGCAGGACTATGACGCAGTCATTCACTATCACGACGGGGTGGTTGCCGAGACCTTGCGAAAGCTCAGACGCCATGTGTCTGCAGGCGGCGAGGCTGCCTGGATGTACTTGTCGGACCATGGGCAGGAGGTCGGCCATAGTATCGATCACGCCGGTCACAGCCCTGGCACCGAAGCGGGCTATCGGATCCCGGCCATGCTGTGGCGAGCGCCGCAAGCCTTTGCCCCGGGCAGCGGCCAGCAGCCGTTTCGGGCCGATTGGACGGGTTGGACGCTGGCCGAGCTCCTGCGCATCGGATGGCCCGGCATGAAGCCGGCACGCAATGTGCTCGACCCGCGCTATCGCTGGGAGGCACCGCAGCTGCCGATCGGCGAGGTGGACTTCGCGCGTTGACTGCTGCGTCATCAGCCCCGATGGTTCGCGGGCTGGGTGTTCAGCGACGACGCTCCAGCTGCAATTGCAGCGGCTGGCTGGGCCGCAAGGTGATGTCCAAGCGCGGCGTGGGTGCTGGCAGCCCTGGCACCGGGCATAGGCGGTGGTGCTGCAGGATCAAGGCGCCAATCACCATCATCTCGGTCGTGGCGAAATGGCTGCCCAGGCAGACGCGCGGGCCGGCGCCGAAGGGCAGGTAGGCACCGCGCGGGATCTCGCCATGGCCGCTGCCGGGATCGAAGCGCTCGGGGCGGAAGGCCTCGGGCTCCTGGAACCAGCGCGGGTCGCGCTGCGTCAGCGCCGGGGTCAGGCGGATCATGGCCCCGGGCGGGATCTCGAAGCCGGCCACGCGCACCGGCGTGCTGGCAATGCGCGTGAGCAGGGCGGCGCCGGGCGGGTAGAGGCGCAAGGTTTCCTTGATGCTGCGGCTCAAACGCTGCAGCTGGGGCAGATCCGCCGCCGTGGGCGCGCGCCCGGCCAGCACCCGGTCCAGCTCCTCGGCAATCGCCTGCTGCTCCTGCGGGTGGCTGGCCATGCACCAGCCCCACCAGGTGAGCGCGGCGGCCGTGGTCTCGTGGCCGGCCAGAAAGGTGGTCATGCATTCATCGCGCAGGCCGCCTTCGTCAAAACCGCGGCCCCCGGGGTCGCGGGCCCGGATCATCATGTCCAGCAGGTCGTCGTGCGGCGTGTCGTCCTCGCGGCGGCGCGCCAGCTCGCGGCGGATGAAGCCATCCAGCGTCGCCAGGGCACGCCGCTTGGGTGCTTTCCAGGGCGCCCACAGGGGGCTGCTGACGGGCCAGTAGAACTCGCCCATGGCCACCACGCTGAGCACATGCACGGCCTCGGCGGCAGCGCGGCCCTGGGCCTCGTCGCTGCGCGAAAACAGGCTGCGCAGAATCACCTCCATGGTCAGCTGGGTCATGGCGGCTTCGAAACCGAAGGCCTCGCGGCCGGCGCCTTGCCAGCGCTGCAGGGCCTGCTGTCCGGCTGCCACCATCAGCGGCAGCAGGGCGTCCACCCGCTTGGGTGCAAAGCCTGGCTGCAGCATCTGGCGCTGGCGCTTCCAGGCGCTTCCCTCAGCCACCAGCACGCTCTGGCCATGGGCCGAGGCAAAGATCTCGGTCGCGCGCGGCCAGCGGATCAGCTGCTCGTGCGAAGCCACCAGGAGCTCGCGCACATGCTCGGGGTGCAGAAAGCTGTAGTCGCGATAGACCATCAGGCGCTGCTGCACCACATCGCCCCAGCGCTGGTGCCAGCCTCCCACCGTGCCGAGATAGTCCCGGCGCATGGCGCGCATCTGCTGAAAGCCGATGCCGGCCGGGCCGGGCGGCCGCGCCGCGCTTGATGTGGAGGTGGCCTGGGTGGCCCGGGTGGCCGCAAAAGTCGTTTCGGGCTGATTGCGCTTGTCCATGGCGCGCATGATGCGCAGGCGGCAGACCCCCGTCTTGAACGAATTCGACATGGCCATCGGCGTGTGCGCAGAGCGCCATCGACTCGGCAGGGGGGTCGCCGTTTGGGCCCAGCGCTTCCGGCCGCGCGAGCCTGTCCCGCGCCTGCCTACACTTCCGCCATGCCCGCCGATCGCCACCCCGACACTGTCGCCCGCCTGCTGGTGCCCAGCCTGGCCCTGTCCGGCTGCCTGCGGGCCTGCCTGTGGCGCGACACCACGCGGGCGAGCGGCACGCTCAGCGAGGCACAGCGCGAGAGTCACTTCGCCGCCACCCCGCTGTGTGGCCTGACCTGGACCCTGCAGGGCGGCGGCTGGGAGGTGCTGGAGGGTGGCGCGCTGCTGCCCATCGAACACCGCGCCCTGCTCGGCGGCCCGCGCAGCCGGCCGGTGCATTTCCGCTCGGACGGCGGTGTCCGCAGCTTCATGGTGGCCTTGCAACCCGAGGCCTTGCATGCGTTGACCGGCCTGGATCTGTCTGCCTTGCTGGATCGTTATGTGGCGATCGAGCAGCTGCTACCGGGTGAGGACTGGCGCCAGCTCAACACCCAGATGCTGGCCGCGCGCGACGAGCAGGACTGCATGGCACTGCTGGAGGCCTTTTTTCTGCCGCGCTGGCGGGCGCTGCAGCAGGAGTGGACCGCCGCCCCCGAGCGCGGCCGCTACCGCGACTGGATGCAACACCTGGCCCTGCGCGCCATCGCCGGCGGCCATGGCGCCAGCCTGCGCCAGATGGAGCGGCGCATCAAGCAGTGGAGCGGCCAGAGCCTGCGCGCCCTGCGCGGCATCAGCCGGGCCGAGGCCACCTTCTTCCAGGTGCGCCGCGAGATGGAGGCCGGCGAGGTGGTCTGGAGCGCCCTGGCCCAAGACGCCGGCTACACCGACCAGGCCCACCTTTGCCGCGAAACCCGCCGCGTCACCGGCTTCAGCCCCGAGGAGCTGCGCCGCCGCATTGAGGAGGACGAGGCTTTCTGGCCTTACCGCATCTGGGCCTGAGCAGCGCCGGCCTGGCCGCCGGTTTCGGCCCGCCAGCACGTGCCGTCTTCCTCGCTGCAGAAGGACGCCAGCAAGGCCGTGTCCAGGGCCTGGCCCGGCAGGGGCAGCTCTTCGTTGGGCCAGCGCTTGACCAGATGGCCGTTGGCCACGCCGCCGGCATGGAGCGCTTGGTAGGCGCGGCGGTGCTGCATGGTCACGCCGGCGTTGGCATTGGCAATGATGCGGCTCTCGCCCAGCTGCCAGGGTTCGAAGTAAGCGTCGGCCAGGCGGTCGACCTCGCGGAAGTAGGCGCGCGCGCCCTCGGCATCGAGCTTGCGGCGCACGGTGCGGGTGATCTGGCCCTGCAGCTGGTCCAGCGTTTCATAACTCATGGCCTGCACGGCAGCCGGCGAGAGATCGCGGCCCTGCATCAGTGCCTGCAGCGCCGGCGCCGCAGCCAGCTCGCCGGACAAGGCTTGCACCATGGCTGACACCACCGCATGGTGGGGCGCCACGGCGGTGGCAATGGAGCGGGTTTGCGGCTGATATGGGCAGCGGATTTCGACGAAGCGCGGCTTGGTCGGGCCCGAGCAGCCGTCGTGGTGGTAGTACTCGCCCTGGCTCAAGCGGCCCTTGCTGGAGCGGCCGCGCACATCGCGGTAGCTCAGGTGCCGGCTGTCCAGATTCAGGCAGACCACCAGGCCGGTGGCATCGGCCAGCTGGAAAAAGGGCTCGCGCCATTCGGGCTGCAGCAGGATGTCGTGCAGATAGTCGCTGGACGCAATGTTGCCATCCAAGGCCTCGGGCTCCAGGCCCTCGATCACCAGCACAAAAGGCTTGGGCCGGCGCACGCGCCAGCGCCGGCCGGCGAAATCGAGGGGGGTGGTGGCAGACATGGGCGGGTGGGCAGACATCAGGGCGGGCCGATCGAAAAACAAAGGCCGCAGCCGCCCGGCAAGGGCAGTGCGGCGCTCGTGATTTTAGGCGCCCGGCTTCCCGAGCGCGGCGGCCTCAGGGGCCGAGGATCAGGTTGACGCTGAAGCTGCCCGAGCCGGTCAGGCTGGACGTGGGCGTGGCCACCTTGGTCCAGTTGCCGCTCCAGACCATGCCCTGCACCCGGCCGTTGAAGCTGTAGCCGTAGGAATCGGCCGCCATGTTCACCGTCACATCGGCGTTGCTGCCGTTCTTGTTCAGCGGGCCGCTTTGCGTGGCCGTGCCAAAGCTGTTGCTGGCGCCGATGCAGCTGATGTCGCCGTTGAAGGTGCAGGGCGTCTGCGTGCCCCGGAGCTTGTGGAAGTCGTAGCCGCCGCCGGTCAGCTGGCCCGTGTTGCTGAGCGTCAGATTGACGCGCAGCGGGTAGCTCTCGCCGTCGCTGCCGATCAGCAGATTGCTGCCGGAGCCGGCGGGCGCCATATTGCTGGTGTAGACGTTGACGCGCCAGCCGCTCACGCGCGCCGTCGTGCCCACCGCCTCCAGCACGACCATGCGGCCCTGGCGGTTCTGCAGCAGCTTCCATTCACGCACCGTGCTGCCGCGCTGCAGGCGCAGGGCGCCGTCCGCCGTGAGGCTCCAGCTCAGCGGGAAGCGGGTTTCGCTGCCGTCCGGGTTGCGCTGCACCTGGTTGCCCACGCCTCGGCTGCCGATCTCGAAGGACAGGTCCGGCGCGAAGCCATGCTGCCAGCGGCTGTAGATCCAGGGGCTGTCGCTGAAGACTTCGTTTTCCACGCCCACGGCCGCCACCTCATGGGAGCGCCGCGTGGCACCGTCCTGCGTGTCCACGGCGATCAGCTGCTTCATGCCCAGGCTGTCGTCGTTGGCCAGCTCGGCATAGCTGCGCTCAAACACCGCGGTGCTGAGGATCAAGCGGCCCTCGCTGAGGCGCCATTTGAACTGCGTGCCGCTGCGCAGCAGGCGGGCGGTGTCGGGCCCGGTGAACTCGAGGATGTCGGCGCCGTGTCCATCGTCGATGGCCTGCACGCCGGCTATGCGTTCGCCCACCTGGAAGCCGCCGGTCAGCGGCGTCAGCTGGCTGGCATCGCTGGCCTTGACCAGGCCCGCGGCTGTCCACTGCTCGTTGCGGATCTGGCCCGCCTGCGGGCCGCTGAGCACCTTCTCGCGGGTGCGCAGGCTCAGTGCCTGCGTGCCACCGTCCAGATCGCCGGTCAGCTGCCGAAAACGCAGGCCGAGGGTCTCGTGGCGCAGCTGCACTTGCTGGCCCGTGGTCGGGTCGATGTCGCTGCTGAGGCTGGTGTTGCCGTAGGGCTGGTCCAGCGTCAGTGTGACGCCCTCGGCGTCGGCGACCCAGGTGGCCGATTCACCGAACAGGCTGTTCAGCACCCGCGCCTTGCCGTCGGGCTGGAAGTCGATCACAAAGCCACCCGAGGTGCCCAGCTTCTGCACCCATTGCACCAGGCGGAAAGCCTGGCTGGGCGCAAAGCGCGGAGCGGCGCCGCCGAGGCCTTCACCCGCGCTGACCTCGCGCAGCGCCGCCTGGTAGGCGCTGCTGTTGCTGCTGGACTGCTGGTTGAGGAAGGCGCTCACGGCGCCAGAGGCCTGGCCCACCAGAGCGGCCGTGTCGGCAATGCCCGCGGGCAGGGCGGCGCCCTTGTCCACCACCAGCTTGATGGCCAGGGCCATGTCCTGCAGGCGCTCGCCCGAGACCTGGCGGCTCAAGCTCTTGATCTGGGCCAGGGTGGTGGGCAGCTGGTTCTGGTTGGCCTCGCGCATCAGCACCTGCAGTGCCGTGCTGTAGTGGCTGATCGTGGTGCCGGCGGCCTGGCTCGCGCCCAGCACCCCGTCCTTGTCCGCCAGCTTGGCCAGGCTGGCCAGGTCGCCCAGGCTGCTGCTCAGCTTGACATGGCTTTGCGCGCCGGCGCCGCTGGCGTTGAGCTGGATGGGCTCGCTGCTGCTGTCGCTGAGCACGGTCAGGCGGTAGGCGCCGTTGCCATCGGCCGTGGCGCTGAAGCTCTTGCCGCCCACGCTGGCGCTGACCTGCGCATTGGCAATCGGCCCGTCGCTGACCAAGCCTTGCAGGGTCAGCGCCGCCAGCACCTTGAGGTTGATGTTGATGCTGGCCTTGCCTCCGTCCTCGGCCTGGGCGGTGTAGCTGAAGCTGTCCGGGCCCACATAACCGGCCACCGGCGTGTACTCCAGCTCATTGCCGACGATCTTCACCGCGCCATGGCTGGGCGTGCCCACCGCCGCCAGACTCAAGCTGCCCTTGCTGGCGCTGTCATTGGCCAGGGGCTTGAGCACAAACGCCTTGTTCCAGGGCAGGCTGGCTTCATCGGCGCTCAGGGATAGGGCAATCGGTGCGGGCGCTGGGGCAGGCGCGGGGCTCTCGCCTCCACCGCCGCCACAGGCGGAAAGCAATAGCAGCGCTAGCGGCGACAGCACCGCCGGCAGGCCCAGGCGGGCCGGTCGCGGCGGGGCCGCGAGAGGACGTTGAGAAAGACGGGGCGACAGTTTCGGATGCATGTGCAGCTCAACTCACAAACAAGGCTCGGCATGGGCCCATGCCTGAAAGGCTGCCCACCGCTGTGGCGGGCTTGTGAGGTGAGAGTGGGCGGCCGGAGAAACCTCAGGCCCTGAAGTGCGGGGGAGGGAAAGCCCAGGGGTCAGGTCTTGCCTTCACGCATCGTGAACCTGGAGTCAAACTCGCCACCTACACGTCAAGCTGTAAGACCTGACAGGCTGACGGCACCAATCCCTTGGAGCACATTCGCGCGCGTCGCATGCGCACACGCCGGAGCCGATCTATCCATCGCAGAGCGCTTGGCGAAGTCTAAGAACAAGAGATCGATTGTCAGACTGGGCTGTGAGTGAAGCTCGCCAGGCCATCCGGGTCTTGACGAGGGAGTGATTCAAACGCGTGAGCTCAACGCCAGTGCGTGGGGTTGTGGTGCGTTTGCGCGCCTTGTGGGTGGTCGTGGTGGCGAAGTTCGCAGTTAGTTTGTGAAGGTCGATGCAAGGTAGATTTGTGAATAAAGAATGCGATCGTCTGTATTTCTCGTGTGCTTGTTGCTGGGGCAATGTTGGCAGCGGGAGTAGCTGTGGCAATGGCGGTTCCAGTGCACTCTGATTGTTTTGAGAAATGCACGGGCTTGGGGAACCCTCAATCTATTTGTGAGCGCAAGTGCAAAGCCATCAATCTGTGACGAGTTTTGCGTGGCTTCGTATTTACCCGGACACGCCTTTTGTATCCTCCAAATATTCGAACTGCTTTGTACTCAAGAAAAACAGTTTTTTGTTATGTGCTGGTTTGGAGTTCATGGGCCTTCGACCCGTGTTTCGCAGGCGATGCAGTCTCCCCCCCGAAGCAGCCGCTCGAAGCAGTGGAGATCACAGGACATCAAAGCGACAGTGCACAACGCAAGAACAGCACCGCCGCCAAACAGACGTTCGGTCGAGAGGAGATCGAACGCCTGGGTGGGGCAAATGCTGCCGAATTGCTGAAGCAGTTGCCGGGCATTGAGTTGAACCGTTATGGCGGCTTGGCTTTACGGGGCTTGCAGGGCTACACGCAAATCCTGGTGGATGGCAAGCCGCCTGCGCCAGGTGTGCAAGCGCTCGATCTACCGCTGTCGCAATTGGAGCGCGTTGAAGTGGTGCGAGGCGCAACCGCCGAGTTTGCCGGCCAGGGCATTGGCGGCACCATCAACTTGGTCTTGCGCACGGTCAAGCCACGCAAGCGAATGAACGAATGGACTGGGAGCGCCGGGATTGATGCTCGCGGCGTCACGCCATCTCTGTCCTGGGTCCGCCATGGTCAATGGACCGAGGATGCCAGCTACACCAGCTCCCTGGGCTACAGCAGCTTTCAATGGGAGAGTCGGGTCCGCGGCATGGAAGACCGGGAGGGGCTGGAGCCGGTGGATGTCGAGACCGCCAATCAGGGACAAGTCAAGTCCATCAACGCTCGAGTTCGAGCCCGCGTTCAGAATTTTGGAAAAGGTGATCTGAACCTGAGTCTGGGTGGATCTGAGTTCGGCAACCGCTCCGTCGTTCAACAGTGGCAGCGCAGCGCGGATCCGCTGCCCTTCGACCATGCCGAAACGCGCAACCGTCGCGACGGACGGTCACTCAACACCGATGTGAGTTGGCAGCGTCCTTGGGGTGAGACCGGCACGATCAAGCTGGAAGCGGGTCTGACCTACTTTCAGGCCGACTCACACGCTAGACGAGAGGAGACGGTCCCGCCCTCTGCCTCGATTCTGGAGCGCCTGCGTCTCGGCCACGAACGTCAGCACCGAGCGACTTGGGGGCTGAAGTGGAGTGAAGGTGGGCTTCAGGAAGGACACCAGATCAGCGCAGGCCTGGAGGGCACGTACGGCCACGATTCGACAGAGATCAAGCGATGGCGCCAAGGCGAGCCGGACCTTGAACTGCCTCGCTATCTGGGGCCAAGCCGATTCGGGCGCCACGAACTGGCTGTGTTCGTGCAAGACGATTGGGAGCTGAGTCCGAGCTGGAGCGCCAATCTGGGCTGGCGCTGGCAGCACTCGCGCCTCGCTGGGAATTTGGGAGCCTACGACCGGCGCAACCGCTTTGGCGTGCATCTGCCCTCTGTCAATCTGCTTCACAAGTTGGATAAAGCCGGCCGTGACCAGATTCGTCTGGGCTTGTCGCGCAGCTTCAAGGCGCCAGAGCCAAGTCAATTGATGCAAAGGCCCACGATCAATCCTTACTTCGCGTGCCCACAAGATCGGTTGTGCGATCAGACGAACTCCATGCTGTATCCCGATACGGCCAGCAACTCCGCGCTACGCCCGGAGCGCGCCTGGGGGCTGGATGTGTCGTGGGAGCGCAGCCTGGAAGGCGAAGGCTTGTTCAGCGTAGGCCTCTTTCACCGGCGCTTGCAGGATCGCTTGGCTGTGGCCTTGCTTCAGCAGCAGGTTGAGTGGTCGTCGGTGCCGCGTTGGGTACATCTGCCTCTGAATCTCGGAAGTGCATGGAGCCAGGGCTTGGAGCTGGAGTTGAAGCAGCGGCTGGACCTGCTCTCGCCACAGCTGCCTCCTTGGGTGTTGCGCGCTTCTGCCAGCGTGTACCGCTCGCGCGATGAAGCGCTGCCGGGGCCACACAACCGCCTTGCAGATCAAGGGCGCGGCAGTGCCAAACTCGGGCTCAGCCAGCAGTTGAAGAGCCTGCCCTTGAATTGGAGTTTGGACGCGCGTTGGCAGGCCGGAAGCTTGATGCGAGTCAGTCGCTACGAGTTGATGGATGTCGGCGCTCATTGGGATCTGGACGCCAGCTTCGGATGGCGTTTCAGCCCCGAACTGCAGCTGCGGCTCAAGGCCAGCAATCTGCTCGCCCGGCACAAGGAGAGTCGATCTTTGTTTGAGCAAAGCGCCACAAGTCAGGCCCTGCGCCGTGATCAGGATCGCTCCGCACAGCGAAGCTGGATGGTCAGTTTGGACGCCAAGTTTTGATGGCGAAGGCACCCGCAGGGGCCTGAGCGAGCCGACAGCTGGCCCTGCCGTCACCGACCCGCCCGCCGCCACTCCCCCGCCGTCGCCCCCAGATCCGCCCTCAGGCTGCGGCTCAGGTGGCTGGCGCTGGCGTAGCCGCAGTGGGCGGCGACCTGGGCCAGGCTCAGGCTGGGGCGTTCGCGCAGCAGGGCCAGGGCGCGGGCGCTGCGGCGCTGGCTGATCCAACCGTGCACGCTGCAGCCCAGGCTGTGGCGGAACATGCGCGCGAAGTGGAACTCGGACAGGTTCGCTTCCGCCGCCAGTTCGGCCAGGCTCAGGCCCTCGGTCTGGCCGGCGGCCAACTGCGCCTCGATCTGCTCCAGCACGCGGCGGCGTGCGGCCGGGGCCAGGCCGCCCTTGGCCAGATGCAGGGCGCGTTCTCGCGCCTGGGGCTGGGCTGCCATCAGCACCAGGTGGTCCAGCGCTGCCTCGCTGAGCTCGTGGGCTTGCAGGCGCTGCGCGGTGTCGCCCCAGTCGAGCGCGCTGACCTCTCGGCCCCAGCGGGCCAGGGCCGGGTCCTGGCCAAAGATGCGCGGGGCCAGGGTGTAGGCGCGCGGCTCGGCGTCGAGCAGGCGGACGATGCGCTGGGCCCAGGCGCTGTCGGACAGATACAGGTGCACAAAGCGCAGCGGGCCGGCGATCTGCCACTGCGATTCATGCTCGGCCGGCAGGATGCAAAACGTGCCCGGCTCGCCATGCGGCGCGTCCTGCGGGCTGCGCTCGCCGACCACGCGCACATCCTGGCCGCCGTGTAGATAGACCGACAAGGTGTGGTGGCCGGGCCGCTCGTAGCCGGTGTGATCTTCACGGTTGCGCCACTGGGCCAGGCGCAGGGCGCCGCCCAGGTCCGCCAGGCGCTCCAGCTGCGCGCGCGACTGGCTCAGCACCGCGAACACCTGGGGTGTTGGGGCGGCGCCGGCGGCAGGGCTGGGCGGTGCGGAGGCCGTGGACATGGCCTGATTTTCAGCGCCGCCGGGCTGCCGCGGCCCAGCCGGCGCGCAAAAAGCGCAGGATTGTGCAATCTCCGGCAGGGCGGGGCCGGCATGCTGCAGCCCTGATTCCGAGGAGCTGTGTTTGTGAATGCCATGCTGTACGCCCTGGTGGTGCTGATCTGGGGCACGACCTGGATCGCCCTGAAGTGGCAGCTGGGCGTGGTGCCCATCCCCTTGTCGATCGCCTACCGCTTCGGCCTGGCGGCCTTGATCCTGTTCGCCTGGCTGGCCTGGCGTGGCCAACTGCAGCGGCCGCGCGGCCGCGCCGGCCTGTGGGTGCTGGGCCAGGGCCTGTGCCTGTTCTGCTTCAACTTCGTCTGTTTCCTGAATGCCAGCGCCCTGATCCACAGCGGCCTGGTGGCGGTGGTGTTCTCCAGCTCCACACTCTGGAATGCGCTGCTGGGCCGCCTGGTTCATGGCCGGCGCCTGGCGCCCCAGGTGCTGGCCGGCGGCGCGCTGGGCCTGGGCGGCTTGCTGCTGCTGTTCTGGCCCGAGATCAGCGCCCACGGCGCCAGTGCCAGCACCTTGCAAGGCCTGGCCTGGGCGCTGGGAGGCACGCTGTGCTTCTCGACCGGCAATCTGCTCTCGGCCGCCCTGCAGGGCCAGGGCCTGAAGCCGGCGCAGACCAACGCCTGGGGCATGCTGGTCGGCACCGTGTTGCTGCTCAGTTACTGCCTGCTGCAAGGCGTGCCCTTTGCCTACGAGCCGGGCTGGCGCTACAGCAGCGCGCTGCTGTACCTGGCGATCCCGGGCTCGGTGATCGGCTTCACCGCCTACCTGACCCTGGTTGGCCGCTTGGGCCCCGAGCGGGCGGCCTACAGCACGGTGCTGTTCCCGGTGGTGGCGCTCAATGTCTCGGCCCTGTTCGAGGGCTACCGCTGGACGCTTCCGGCCCTGCTGGGCCTGGCCTGCGTGATGGCGGGCAATGTGTTGGTGTTCCGCAAAAAGGCGCCGCCTCTGCCCATTTCGACCGCAAAT
Source organism: Burkholderiales bacterium PBB2 (assembly GCA_002255955.1). Taxonomy (GTDB): domain Bacteria; phylum Pseudomonadota; class Gammaproteobacteria; order Burkholderiales; family Burkholderiaceae_C; genus Paucibacter_A. The sequence goes on from NKIM01000002.1 coordinate 195,018, forward strand.
CCCCGCCAATCCGCGGCTTGAGCCCGGGGCACTCCGGGCTAGGATGAGTCCAGGCGGCCGCTGACCTGGGAGGCAGACGGCCCGGGAGAGCCCGATATGAACCTGCCACCGTCCACCTGGGCCTTGCACCAGCTGGAAGTCGAGAAGTCCGGCCTGGCCGGGCGTTTGCGCAGCCTGCACAGCATCATCCAAGCGCGTTTTCCAGCCATCGGCCGCATGGCGCTGGCGCTGTATGACCCGGTCAGCGATGCGCTCAAGACCTTTGCCAGCAGCAACGAGGATGGCGAGGCGCTGCAGCGCTATGAGGCGGTGCTGGCCGAGGTGCCCTCGCTGCTGCAGCTCAAGACCGAGCGCCGCACCCGGGTGGTGCAGGACATCGAGGCCAGCTTTGCCCACCCCACCGCGCACACCGCCTGGCTGCGCGGTCAGCAGTACCGCAGCAGCTACACCCTGCCTATCTTCAGCGGCCATGAGCTGGCGGCGTTTCTGTTCTTCGATGCCAAGGAGGCGAACGCCTTCGGGCCCGAGGTCACGGGTTTTTTGGACATCTTTGCCGACATCGTCAGCCAGCTCTACCTGCTGCGCCTGGCGGCGGTGAACACCTTGGTGGGCGCGGTGGACATCGCCACCGGCCTGGCCCGCATCCGCGATGTCGAGACCGGCCGCCACCTCGAGCGCATGGCGGCTTACGCGCGCCTGATCGCCAAGGCGCTGGCGCCCAGCCATGGCCTCAGCGACGAGCAGGTCGAGTATGTGCACCTGTTCGCGCCCCTGCACGACATCGGCAAGGTCGGCATCCCCGATCGCATCCTGCTCAAGCCGGGCCGGCTGGACGCCGAGGAGTTCGCTGCCATGAAACGCCATGTGCAGATCGGCCTGGATCTGGTCGAGCACATGGTGGCCGATCTGGGCCTGCAGGGCGACCCGGCGGCCCAGGTCATGCGCGAGGTGGTGGGTGGCCACCATGAGCGCGGCGATGGCTCGGGCTATCCGCGGGGCCTGCGCATGGCGGAGATTCCGCTGGTGGCGCGCATCGTGGCCGTGGCCGATGTCTACGATGCCCTGTCCACCGAGCGGCCTTACAAGCCGCGCTGGAGCGAGGCCGACTGCCTGGCCGAGCTGCAGCGCGAGGTGGCGGCGGGCCGGCTGGATGCCGATTGCGTCGCCGCCCTGGCCGCGGCTGAGGCCGCGCGCGCCGACATCCGCCGCCGTTTGGCGGACTGAAGCCTTTTCAGGCCTGCACGCGGCGCGCCCGCCAGGCCGCAGCCGCCACGCAGATCGCCCAGCAGATCCAGGCCGACCACATCGTGTGGCTCACATAGTGGGCGCCACGGGCCAGCTGGGCCCAGCCGAACAGGCTGCCGAAGACCAGCACGCCGGCCAGCCAAAGCCGGGCGATGGCCGGCCGGTCTTGGCGCCAGAGGAAGAACTGGCTGAAGAAGGCAAAGGCCGCAATCGCATGGCCCGAGGGAAAGCAGTGGCCGCCGCCGCCGTCCTTCACACCCAGCAACCAATGCGGCACATAGGGCGCGCTGCCGCCGAACTCTTGCAGATCCCAGGGGCAGCTGGTCTGACTGACCTGCTTGAGCGCGGGAATCGCGATCAGGCAGGCCAGGGTCACCAGCAACCAAAAGCGCCGTTCGCTGCGCGCCGGGCTGGGCAAGGCCGATTGGCCGGGCCGGGCGATCCAGGGCCGGACGGCGTCGACGATCAGGCCGATGAAGATCAGCCAAGCCAGGTTGCGCCCGCCCTGGTGGCCCAGGCCGGCGGTCAACCAGGCCTCGCGCCAGGCAAAGCCGTTGGCATCGCCGTAGAGGCGCGAGATGCTCAGGTCCAGGCCGCTCCATTCCCAGCAGGCCAGCAAGGCCAGGGCGAGCAGGGTGAGGAGCAGATCCCGGCGCCAGGCGGAGGCGCTGGCGTTCTGGCCTGCGGCGCTCATTTCGCCGCCCCGGTCTTGCAGTTCTGGGCCAGATTCCATTCCGGGGCGAAGACGCTGCTGTTCACATCGAGCAGGCCCATCACGGTGTGGAAGAGGTGGTCATGGCGAGGTGCCGGCTCGGCTTGCACGGCGCGCTGGCGCAGGCATGCCATGTCCAGGCCGGCATTGGCGCCGAAGCCCGGGCTGGCCCACATCAGCATGGGCACCTGCGTCTGCTGCTTGGGAGCGATGGCGTAGGGGATGCCGTGCAGGAACAGGCCGTTCTCGCCCAGCGATTCGCCGTGGTCGGAGACGTAGATCAGGGCCGTGTCCACCTCGTCCGAGCGGGCTTTGAGCTTCTTGATCAGCTCGGCCAGCACATGGTCGGTGTAGAGCAGGGCATTGTCGTAGGCGTTGACGATTTCTTCCTTGCTGCACAGGCGCAGATCGTCCTTCTGGCAGGCCGGCTTGAAGCGCTCGAAGGCCTCGGGGTAGCGGCGGAAGTAGGACGGGCCGTGGTTGCCCAGCTGGTGCATGACCCAAAGGTGGGTGGAGGCGGACTGGCTCTTGGCGGCGCTCAGGCGGGCGTCCAGGTCGGCGATCAGGCCTTCGTCCAGGCAGCGCTTGCCGTCGCACAGGCCGGGGGCGTTCTGGGCATCAACCGCGTCATTGGGCAGGCCGTCGCAGACGCCTTTGCAGCCGCTCTGGTTGTCGCGCCACTGCACTTGCACGCCGGCGCGGGCCAGCAGGTGCAGCAGGGATTCGCTGCCGCGGATGCGGGCTTCGTCGTAATCGCGCCGGCCGATGGGCGCAAACATGCAGGGCAGGGAGGTCTCGGTGTTGGTGCCGCAGGCCTCGACCGGCGGCAGGCTGATCAGCTCGGGCAGCTGGGCCAGCTGCGGCGTGGTCTGGCGGGCATAGCCGTTCAGTCCCCAGTTGGCCGCGCGCGCGGTCTCGCCCACCACCAGCACCAGCACCAGGGGCTTGGCGCGGGCGCTCATCTGCGTACCCGGTTTCGCGTCCAGGCCCAGGGGCTGGCGCGGCTTGGCCGCACCTTTCAGGTCTTGCGCGATCACCGAGCCCAGGGACCAGATGTAGTTGGCCGGGGTGATCAGGTAGCGGATCTCCTTGTTGTTGCGCATCAGCGAGGAGAAGGGCTGGAACACCGACAGAACAGCCGCCACCGCCGTGGCCAGGGCCAGCAGCAGCACGCCCAGGCGCACAAGCAGCGCGCGCTGCCAGCTGCGCCGGCGCACCAGGTCCACCCGCCACAGCGCTAGCAGCGGCAAGCCGGCCCAGAGCAGCACATGGCCGGCCATGCGCAGGGAGAGCAGCTCCGAGGCCTCGGCCGGGTCGGTGCGCAAGGTGTTGCGCAGCATGGTCGGGTCGAGGTAGACGCCGTAGGTCTGCATGTAGAAGGTGGCGCAGGCGGTGCCGATCAGCAGCACGCTGAGCACCGGCTTGATGGTCCAGCGGTGGGCCACCAGGCCGACCAGAAAGACATGCAGGGCCAGCACCATCACGCCGATGGACAGGCCGAAGCCCCAGCTGCTGGCGTCGCTGGCGACGCGTTCGGCCAGGGCGGCTTTGAAGAACAGGCGGTTGGCGCTGAACAGCCAGAACAGGCTGGAGATCAGCAGCAGCTGTTCGACGCTGAGAGCCAGCGTGAAACGGCGCCGGGCGGGGGAGGACGAGGGCGTCCGGGAGGAGGCAAAGGCGGTCATCCCGACATTGGAACCGATGCCGATGAAGCCGCCCTTAAGGACTTGCCCCCGGCCCGCCTTTTCAGCGGAACGGGGGCGGATATCAGCACCGCCAAGCGGCAGTCTGAGGCTCAGCGCTGAGGGGCGTGATCAGCGCGCGATCCAGGCATCGCCCCAATGGGCGCCCACGCCCGGCTCGTAGGCCGTGGCGTTGCTGCTCCACTGCCGGCACCAGCCCTCGTAGGGGAAGGGCTTGCATTCGTAGACCTTGCCGTTCTTGGGCTGCAGCACCTTGGTACCGCCCTTGTAGCTGGCCAGGCTGTTGGGGAACACAAAGTCGTACGTGCTCGTGCCGGCCGGCTTGACGGTGATGGCATAGGTCTTCTGCAGCACATTGCCGCCGGCCTTGGGGCTGCCCTTGACCACCAGGTTGTAGGCGCCGGCGGTGGCGGGGTTGAGGGCCAGGTTCAGGGTCTGGCCGCTGTTGTTCAGCGAGACGCTGGCCTGGGCCTTGCTGGTTCCTGCGGCATCGAACAAGGTGGCCGTCACGTCCAACTCACCCACGGCAGTGACGCTGAAGCTGAGGTTCAGCGGCCCGCTGGTCGGCGCGGTGTACTCGGCGGCCACGCCGTTGACCAGCAGGTCGACATTGGGCGGTGGCGCCTTGTCGATCTGGATCTCCACCCGCTCCAGGCTGCTGTCGCTGCGCACAAAGACTTCGTTCTGGCCGTAGGCGGGGCTGATGCTGCCGTCGGCGGCCTTCTGGCCGGCCTTGAGCTGGCTCTGCTCTGCATTGATGCGGCCGGCCAGCAGGAAGGGCCAGGTGTTGCGCTGGCCGTCCGTGCTGTTGGCGATGGTGATGCGGGTCTGGAACTCGGGCCGCTCGCCCTTGGCGTCAAACACCCGGGTGGCGACCTTGTCTCCGGCGGCCAGGTCCACCGAGGGGTAGATGGTGCCCTTGGGGTTCCAGGTGATCACGGGCGGCGTGCCGTCGAACGTGACGTCCACCAGGTTGTAGAAGCTGTTGGGCGTGTCGGCCACCTCCCAGACGCCCAGGATGATCTGGTAGCCGCTGCGCGCCGGCACGGTGCAGCTGTGGTTGACGTTCTTGGGCGGCTGCTTGCCGCCGCCGTCCACGGTGCAGAAAGGCTGGGTCTCAAAGGAGGAGCGGCTCAGCTTGAGGTTGGGGTTCCAGTCGGCGCGGGTGATGTAGTAACGCCAGTTGCGCGTGGCATGGTTGGCGGTGAAGGTCCAGGAGAAGGGCTGGGCGCCGGCCTTGATGGCGCGCTTGGTCCAGCGCGTGCTGGTCTGCTCATCCAGGGCGCCGAACTGGGTCAGGCCGGCGCTGGCGATGCGGCCATCGGCCGGACCGGTGGCGGGGTAGCCCGAGGGGCCTTCCAGGCTTTGCGGCTCGTACTGCACGGGGCCGCAATTGCTGTTGCCGCCCTTGCTGCACAGCAGGCTGCGAGACTCGGGCGCGCTGATGTAACCGTGGGCGGTGGCCAGGGCCGGCAGCGTGGCGGCCAGCAGGCCCAGAGCGAGGGTTCGGATGCGCATAACGTCCTCCTTGTTGGGGTCGGACGATTCTGCGCAGTGCGCACATTGCGCACAAGTGGTTTTAAATTGGGGTTTATCTGGTTTTATATTGGTTTGCAGTAACTTATGAAACCGACGCGTGAGAGGGGTGACATCTTGTCAACAGCGGCCACGTGGACCGCCCTGTTTCAAAGCCCCAGCCAGGGGCTGCGCGTGATCGAACAGGCCAACATATAAGCCAGGGACAGCAAGGCCAGCAGATAGCCCAGGCTGCGGAACTCGCCCCGGCCCATGGCCCAGTGCGCACAGACCGTGTAGGCCACCAGGGCGATCAGCTTGGCCAGCAGCCAGCTGTCGCGCAGAAAGGGGTTCAGGGCGAGCAGGGCCCAGAGGCTCAGGCCGGTGATGGTCATCAGCAGGTCGATGCCGAAGACCAGCACGCTCAGGCGGCTGTCCAGCGCCCACTGCCCGCCCAGCTGAAACGCCAGGCCGCGTACCAGAAACAACGCCACGCTGCACCAGGCCAGCAGCACATGGATCTCGCTCATCTGCAGGTCGAAGGAGTACATGGCGTGGACCTCAGCCGTTCACGGGGGCTGCCAGCTTGGAGACGGGCTCGGTGGCTGTCAAGAAGGCGGCCTGCGCCAGGATTCGGGTGGTGTTGAGGTAACGCAGGCCGGCGGCCTCAAACACCGGCGCCTCCCGGTGCGCCGGGAAGGCCAGGGGCAGCTCGGTGCAGGCCAGGCAGATGGCCGCCTCGCCGTTGCGGGCCGATTCGCCCAGGGTCTGCAGAGCCAGGGCTTGGATCTGCGCGGCGGCGGCCTCGGCTTGCGGCGCGGCCTGCAGCTGCAAAATCAGCGGCGCCAGGGCGGCGCGCTCGGCGCTGCAGGCCCTGGGCACACAGGCCTCGATGTCCTGGCGGGCCAGCGCGGACGGCAAGGCCTGACCCCGCATGGTGGGCTCGGTGCCCAGGATCAGCAGGCGGCGCAGGCCCAGGGCCGCCGCCTCTTGGGCCACCAGTTCAAACAGGTTCAGCACCGGCAGGCTCAGGCCAGCGGTGATGGCTTCAAAGCGGTTGTGCGGCGTGTTGCTGGCGATCAGGGCGAAATCGACGCCGCTGGCCTGCAGGCGCAGCAGGGCGGCGCGGAAGTAGGCGTCAAAGCCGGCCCAGGAGGCCTCGTCACCCTCGATGCCGCGCAGGCTCTGGCTGCGCGCGATGTTCAGCGATTCGATGCTGAACTCGGGCATCTGCGGCGCGCCGGTCGGGCCGAGGCCCTGCGCTGTCGTTTGGGCATGCGCTTGCGCCTGCGCCAGCTGGCACAGGGTCTGGTAAATCTCCACGGTCGAGGCCCAGGCCACACCGCCAACGATGCCGATTTTTTTCATGGATGTCGTCCTCCCGTGCGCCCGCCGCTCACCTGCCGCCGCGCGCCAAGCCCCCGAGGGGCAAGCCAGCTCAGGAAGGGTGCTTCACTGGCTGGGAGGGGACATTGTCACCGGCCCGTGCTGGCGGCGGGACGGCTTGCTATGCTGCGCCAGACCTGGCCCTCCCGCGCCAGCCCCCATCGCCCCACCCCCTGCTGTTCAAGGAATCACGCCATGTCCCGTCTTGCATTCACGAGTCTTGCCCTGGCCGCTGCCGTGCTGGCCACCGGCCTTCCGCTGCGCGCTGAGGCCGCTGCGCCCCAGGTCAAGACCCAGGCGCCGGGCTACTACCGCATGATGCTGGGGGATTTCGAAGTCACGGCCCTGAACGACGGCACCGTCGATCTGCCCATGGACAAGCTGCTCACCGGCGCCAAGCCGGGCCAGGTGGCACGTGCCCTGCAGCATGCTTATCTCGGCGTGCCGCTGGAGACCTCGGTCAATGGCTATCTGATCAACACCGGCAGCAAGCTGGTGCTGGTCGACACCGGCGCTGCCAGCCTGTTTGGCCCCACGCTGGGCAAGCTGCTGGGCCATCTCAAAGCTGCCGGCTACCAGCCCGAGCAGGTCGACGAGATCTACATCACCCATCTGCACGGCGACCATGTCGGCGGCCTGCTCAGCGAGGGCAAGCCGGCCTTCCCCAATGCCGTGGTGCGCATCGATCAGCGCGAGGCTGACTACTGGCTTAGCGAGGCCAATATGGCCAAGGCCCCCGAGGCGGCGCAAGGCGGTTTCAAGGGCGCCATGATGTCGATCAAGCCCTACCAGGAGGCTGGCCGCTTCAAGCCCTTCGAAGGCTCGCCGCAAGGCGTGGAGCTGGTGCCCGGGGTGCGCGCAGTGTCCACCTACGGCCACACGCCCGGCCACAATGTCTACGTGGCCGAAAGCAAGGGCCAGAAGCTGGCCATCTGGGGCGACCTGATGCATGTGGCCGCGGTGCAGTTCCCGGATCCTTCCGTGACCATCCAGTTCGACAGCGATTCCAAGGCCGCCCGCCCGCAGCGCGAGAAGGCCTATGCCGATGCTGCCAAGCATGGCTATTACGTCGGCGTGGCCCATGTGGCCTTCCCCGGCATCGGCCGCCTGCGCGCCGATGGCAAGGGCTATATCTGGGTGCCGGCGAACTACAGCAGCAAGCCCTGAACCCGGGCCGGGGAGACGCCGCGCCGGCTCCCCCAAGTTCTAGGGACGGCGAGGAAACAAAGCGTAAGTAATTCACGAACGGCGACAGCGCTCGCACAGAATGCCGGCGGTTTCACGATGCTTCGGTGTCGTGCGCCGGAGTGCTTCTGTGGCTGCGCCTGAGGGCTGGCGACAGGGGCTGTGAGTCTCACGGACTGTTGTGGTCCTTGTTGTCGGTTTCGATTCTGGATTGGCCTTGTTCAGGCCTCGCCCCCGGTGGGCGGGCGCCCGGCCCCGGCTTCGAACGAGCCCGGGAGTTGTCGTCGCCATGGCCCTGTCTGCCGCCGAGCTGTTCATGATGTCTGCACCCGCTGCCGTGGCGGTCGGTGCCCGGCCGGTCTTGCCGCAGCCCACCCTGTCCTTGCGCCAGCTGGCCAGCCGGGCTGGTGTGCGCCTCCTGCCCGACCGCGTGCAGGCGCCCTGGCAGCGTTGGCAGCCCCAACACAGCCAGACCCAGGCCTCGGCCGCGGTGGAGAGCACGGCGCTCAGCGAGCAGGACCGGGCCGAGTTTTCCGAAAGCGGCCTCGCCCTCGACAGCGAGGTCACGGTGGCCAGCGAGGGGCGCTCGGTGCTGAGCTTTGCCACCGTGGCGTCCCATCACGCGGGCTGCTACGCCTCCTCCCAGCAGGCGGGCGGCCCAGGCGTCAGCCTCAGCCAGGGGCACAGCCACAGCAGCCTGAGCTTTTGCATCGATTTCAAACGCCCCGTCTCAGCGGTGCTGGATCTGCATCTGAGCGGCACGCTGCGTGTCAGCGGCCCGCGCTCGGGCGTCTTGCCTTTGCCCTCGCGTGCGGCGGTGGCCGCGTACGCTCTGGGCTCCACCAGCGATGGCGATCTGGCCGGCCGTGCCCGCCTGTTCCGACAGCTGGGCCTGGCCCAGGAGCTGGAGGGCGAGGCCTTGCTCGCCCAGCTGCGCGCCTGGCCTTGCAGCAGCCAGCCCCAGCTGCAGACCTTTGGCGCCCGCGCCAGTGCGCACATGCAGGATCTCGTGATCGAGCAGCAGCTCTCGGTGCAGGCCGACAGCCATTGCCTGGGCCCGGAAGATGGTGTCGAGCCTTCGCTCTACGGGCGCCATCGCCTGAGCTTCGAACTCTTCTTGTTCACCGAGGCGCAGAACGGCGCCGTGGCCGATTTCTCGCCGGGCCTGAGCCTGGAGGCCTTGCACCTGCCTGAAGACTGTGCCCTGAGCTTTGAGCCCGGGGCCGAGCTGCCCGTGCACGCCCTGCGCGAGCCCGAGCCGCGCGGGCCCGGCGGCCTGTTGGCACGGGGTTGGTCGGCCATGCTGGGCCGCCGCTTCGAGCGTGCCCCGGTCGTGCCCTGAGGGCGGCCTTGCGTTCGCCTCGCCTCGCTGCTCGGATGGATGACTGATTTTTTTGTTTCTTGGATTGCCTCTCCCATGACTGTTTCCGAAGTGCTCAACCGCCCCTCTTTCCGCCTCCAGGTGCTGGTGGCCAGCGTCCTGGCCCTGACCGCCAGCAGCGTGCTGGCGAGCAGCACGCCCGAGCTCAATCGCTGGTATGTCATGGAGAGCAAGACCTCGGCCGTGGCCGTGATCGATGGCCAGTTGCAGAATGATTTCCATCGCCACATTTACGGCGACGGTCTGCTGGCCGAAGACAGCCAGGCTCGCCTGAACCTGGACGGCCGCTCGGCCGAGGCGCGCAACTCCGTGGCTGCAGGCCGCATCGGCAGCTTCAGCGCTGCACGCCAAGCGCTGAACCCGGACGCGACCTTCAGCCTGGCGCATGGCTACTCCATGATCAGCTTTGCCGCCTTCTTGAGCAACGCCGCGCCGGTCACCCTGGACCTGCACCTGACGGGCAGCCTGCAGACCCTGGGCGATCGCGCCGCCACGGGCAGCGATCCTTCGCGCGCCGTGGTGGCGGCCTATGGCCTGGGCTCGCCCACTGATGTCAACGAAGGTGGCTTTGACCGCCTGTTTGCCAACATCGGCATCGATCCGAACCTGGAGGGCGAGGCTTTGCTGAACCAGCTGGCGCACTGGCCCACCACATCGCAGCGCAATCTGCAGACCGTGGGCGTGCAGACCGACAGCCTGCACCGCAGCGCCGAGGTGGACCAGCGCTTCAGCGTCACGGCCGATTCGACCCGGTACGACTGCCCCGCGGGTGTGGTCTCACCGCTGTGCGGCAGCTACTACCTGCAGTTCCACCTCTTCCTGTTCACCGCGGCCGAGAATGGCGGTGTCGCTGATTTCTCGCACAGCCTGGCGGTCGACGCCATCCGTGTGGCCGAGGGCACCAGCCTCAGCTTCGATCCCGGCCAGGCCTTGCCGGTGATCACGACGCCGGTGCCCGAGCCCAGCCGCGCGGCCTTGCTCGGCCTGGGCCTGCTGGCCATCGGTGGCCTGAAGTCGCGGCGCGGCCACCGCAAGCCAGCTCGCGACTGAGCTTTCGCGCCGCCTGCTGCGGGGCGCTGGGCGCACCACCGAAGGCGGCGAGGCGGGCCAAAGGCACGGGCTGTGGGTCTGTGCGGATTGCCGGGCTGCAGGCCATGGCGGACAGTGAGGCCAGTTCCATCACTTCAAGACCGCAACGGCCATGCGCCGGCTGCGGCGGCCGCCTGTGAGCACTCCCGCCAATTCCGCCCCCTTGCCTTTGAACGCCGGTGCAGCACCGGATCTCGCGCCATCCGCAGGCAGCAGCGCGCCGCGCAGCGATCGCGCCTTTTTCGGCCACCCGGTCGGCCTGGGCTGGCTGGCCTTTTGCGAGCTGTGGGAACGCTTCTCCTACTACGGCATGCAGGCCCTGCTGGTGCTCTACCTGAGCAACTACCTGTTCCTGCCCGAGAACATCGGCCATGTCGCCGGCATCGAGACCTTGCGCGCCTGGATCGAGGGCGTCACCGGCCCTCGCTCGCCGCAGCAGCTGGCCTCGGTGGTGTTCGGCCTGTATGCCGGTTTCGTCTACCTGACGCCTTTGTTCGGCGGCTTGCTGGCCGACCGCCTGCTGGGCCGCACCAAGACCGTCACCCTGGGTGCCGGCCTGATGGCCCTGGGCCATTTCCTGATGGCCTTTGAGGCCAGCTTCTTGGCGGCCCTGGCCTGCCTGCTGATCGGCGTTGGCTGCTTCAAGGGCAATATCGCTGCTCAGGTCGGCGCACTCTACGTGCCCGGCGACCAGCGCCGCGCCAGTGCCTTCCAGATCTTCATGCTGGCCGTGCAGGTGGCGGTGATCCTGGCGCCCATCGTTTGCGGCACCCTCGGTGAGAAGGTGGCCTGGCACTGGGGCTTTGGTGCCGCCGGTGTGGGCATGGTGATCGGCCTGGTCGTTTACCTGGCCGGCCGCCGCCACCTGCCGCCCGAGACCTCGCGCGCTCATGCCGCGCAGAACAACCCGGCCGAGCCCCGGCTGCGCATGACGGGCAATGAAAAGGCCCGCCTGGTCTTGCTGATTGCCTTGATCCCGGTGCTGATGCTGAGCATCGTTGGCAACCAGCAGTTCAACAACGCCTACCCGCTCTGGTCGCAAAAGCACATGGACCTGGTCATGTTCGGCTGGCAGGTGCCGGTGACCTGGCTGCAGGCGGTCGATGCTTTTCTGAGCACGGCCACCATGATCGCCTCGCTGGCCTTCTGGCGCTGGTGGGCCACGCGCCGGCGCGAGCCGGACGAGATCACCAAGATGGCCCTGGGTGCCTTGCTCGCCGCCACGGCCCCGGCTCTGCTGGTGATTGCCGCCGGTCAGATCGAGGCCACGGGCGAGAAGATCAGCTTTGCCTGGACCATCGGCTACGCCCTGCTCAACGACCTGGGCTTTGCCAACATCCTGCCGGTCGGCCTCGCGCTCTACTCACGCGCCGCGCCGCGCCGGCTGGAGGGCCTGATGATTGGCATCTACTACCTGCACCTCTTCATCGGCAACACCTTCGTCGGCTGGCTGGCCGGTTTGCTCGATGTGCTGCCGGGCACGCAGTTCTGGGCCCTGCATGCCGCCTTGGTGGCGGCCGCCGGCGTGATCCTGGTGCTGGTGAAGTTGCTGCTGGGCAAGGTGCTGGAGCCTCAGCCACCGCTTCAGGTCAATGCCTGAGCCTCAGTCCCCGACCTGGTCAGTCGGGAACTTGAGCGAATCCCGCATCAGGTAGTTCATCGGCACATTGAGGTTGGCGTTCTTGGGCGGGATCGGGGACTCGAACCACTGCTTGTAGAGCTTGGCCACCTCGCCGCCGCGGATCAGGCGGCCCATCTCGGCGTCGACAAACTTCTTCAGCGCGGGGTCCTTCTTGCTCATCATCAGCGACAGCGGCTCGATGGACAGCAGCTTGCCGACCACGGCGAAATCCTCGGGCTTGGGCGCGCTGGCGCGGAAGCTGTAGAGCAGGATGTCGTCCATCAGATAGGCATCAGCCTGGCGCTTGTCCACGGCGTTGAAGCATTGCAGGTCGTCGTCGCATTCCATCAGGGTGACCTTCAGGCCGAGATCCTGGCTCTTGCTCTTGATCAGCGGTGCCGAGGTCGTGCCCTTGGTGGTGATGACGCGCTTGCCGCCGAGGTCTTCCACCCGCTCAATATTGGAATCCTTGCGCACCAGCATGCGGGTGCCGGCGATGTAGTGCGGGATGGTGAAGGCCATGCCCAGCTTGTCGCGGCGCTCGCGGTTGTTGGTGGTGTTGGCGCATTCCAGGTCCACCTGCCCCTCGGCCACGGCCGGGAAGCGCTGCTTGCTGTCAACGGCCTTGTAGCGCAGGGTCAGGTCCTTGAGCTTGAGCTCCTTCTTCATCGCCTCGGCGATCTGCTTGCAGATCTCGATCGCATAACCAACCGGTTGCTTAGCGCCCGGCACGTCGTAGGAGAAGGGCACGGCATCGGCGCGGTAGCCGATCACCAGTTCGCCGCTGCTGCGGATGCTGTCCAGGCTGCCCTGGCCGGCTTGGGCCGGCAGGGCGGCAGCTGCGGCCATGGCGCCGAGGATCAGCGGCAAGGGCCAGGTCTTGCTCAGGGTGGGCGCAGCCGGGGGAAAGCGGTGTGTGGTCATTGCGATCGTCGGGTCGGGTGGGGCCCGGAGGCTGCCGGCATGCCGGCACAAAACGTGGTTCGGCGGACCGACACCACGCGGCTGAGCCGACCATAGCAGAGGCGAACCCGCCCGCGGTGTCAGAGTCTGTGAACTACAACCATTGCCCGCAAGGACTCAGCCACCGTGTGGTGTCGCCGCGTCGAAGCCCATCAGGACCGCGGCCAGCTCCAGCGAGCGCCACAGATGCGGCGGCATCTCCATGATGCGCTCCGGCGTCTTGGCCTGGGTGGTCCAGCTGAGGATCTCGAAATGCTGCTCGGGGCTGAGCAGCTTGAGTGCCAGCATCTCGTTCAGGGTTTGCATCGCCGCCGCTCCTCGGGCCCACAGGCCTGTGCCATGTTTCGGCTCAGGCTAGCACAGCAGGGTGGGTGTTTTGGCGACGCCAAGGCCGCAGGGCCTTGGTTTTGTCCCAACTCAGCCCGGCCTTTGCACGCAGGACGTGCACGGTGTTCACCGGGCGTCGCTTGATGCGCAGGCATCAAGCTCGGTCCCAGTTCACCCCGGCCTTTGCACGCAGGACGTGCAAATGCGTTCGTCAGGCGTTGTTGGATGCGCATGCATCCAACTCGGTCCCGCTTCTCCCCGGCCAGCCCGCGCGGGACGCGGTCTGGCGTAAGTTGAGCGACGCCAAGGCCGCAGGGCCTTGGCTTTGTCCCAACTTACCCCTCCAGTCGTTTCTGGAAGACCAGGCCGGCGTGTTCGCGGAGGGCGTGGAACTTGATCTTGGGCCAGTTGGCTTCGATGGCGCGCAGCTCGGGGGCGTACTCGACCAGCACGGTGGGCGCGTCGACGGCGTCCAGGGCCATGCGGTGGTCGTTGGCGTCGATGAAGCGCTTGAGCTCTTTCTCGTCGTCGCAGGTGACCCAGCGTGCCACCTGGAAGCGGCTGCCGCTGATGCGGGCCTTGCAGCCGTATTCATGCTCGAGGCGGTGGGCCACCACTTCAAACTGCAGCTGGCCCACGGCGCCCAGCAGCAGCACGCTGCCGGCCATGGGGCGGAAGACCTGGATCGCACCTTCTTCGCCCAGCTGTTGCAGGCCGGCTTTCAGCTGCTTGGTCTTGAGCGGGTCGGCCACTTCGACCGAGCGGAACATTTCCGGCGCGAAGAAGGGCAGGCCGGTGTACTGCAGGGCCTCGCCTTCGGTGATGGTGTCACCCAGCTGCAGCACGCCGTGGTTGGGGATGCCGATGATGTCGCCGGCAAAGGCTTCGTCCAGCAGCTCGCGGCGCTGGGACAGGAAGCTCACCACCGTGTTCGGGCGCAGCTCCTTGCCGCTGCGCACCACCTTGAGCCGCATGCCGCGCTCGAAGTGGCCGCTGGCCACGCGCAGGAAGGCGATGCGGTCGCGGTGGGCCGGGTCCATATTGGCCTGGATCTTGAACACCACGCCGGTGAACTTGGGCTCCTCGGGCTTGACCACGCGCTGCATGGCGGCGCGCTCGCCCGGCGCCGGGGCCAGCTGCACCAGGGCGTCCAGGATTTCCTGCACGCCGAAGTTGTTGACGGCCGAACCGAAGAACATGGGCGTCTGGCGGCCGGACAGGAACTCCTCATGGTCGAAGGCCGCGGCGGCATCCTGCACCAGCTCGATCTCGCCCTCGGCCTGCTCGTACTGCATGCCGAAGCGCTCGGCGTAAGCCGGGTTGTGCAGGCCTTCCAGCACTTCCTCGTCACCGGCCACGCGGTCCTCGCCGGGCGAGAACACGCGCATGCGCTCTTCGCGCAGGTCCATCACGCCGTGGAAATGCTTGCCCATGCCGACCGGCCAGGTGAAGGGCACGACGGTCATGCCCAGCTCGCGCTCGATCTCGTCCATCAGGGCCAGAGGTTCTTGCACCTCGCGGTCCATCTTGTTGACGAAGGTCAGGATGGGCGTGTTGCGGGCGCGGCAGACCTGCAGCAGGCGCCGGGTCTGCGGCTCCACGCCGTTGGCCGCGTCGATCACCATCAGGGCCGCGTCCACGGCGGTCAGCACGCGGTAGGTGTCTTCCGAGAAGTCCTGGTGGCCCGGGGTGTCCAGCAGATTGATCACGCAGTCGCGGTATTCCATCTGCATGACCGAGGAGGCCACCGAGATGCCGCGCTGCTTTTCGATTTCCATCCAGTCCGAGGTGGCGTGGCGCGAGGCCTTGCGCGCTTTCACCGAGCCGGCGATCTGGATCGCGCCCGAGAACAGCAGCAGCTTTTCCGTCAGCGTGGTCTTGCCCGCGTCCGGGTGGGAAATGATGGCGAAGGTGCGCCGGCGCTTGACCTCGCTCTCAATATGGGAGGGGACAGGGGACGAGGCGGGCTGCGGATCGACAACGGACATGGCGGCGGCGCGCAGCCGCAAAGGCTGCACGGGTCAGGGGGAAAGGGGCGGATTATCGCAGCGCAAGCCCCGGTCGGCCGCAGCTGCAGCTCAGACCGCCCGGGCTGCGGCCTGTCCGGCCGGGGCTGGACGGGCTGTACTGGCCTGGCTACCCTGCCGGCACTTCTTTGTTGCCCCCGCCGCTTTGCCGTGGCAAGCCATCATGTCGACACTTCGCCCGCGCCGTTCTTCCCGTGCTGCCTCCGCAAGTTGGTCCACCACGCGGGCGCAGCCATGGCGCGCCTCCCTCCTGGCCCTGGCCTGTGCCGCGCTGGCAGCGCCCCTGACGGCGGCAGCCGCCAAACCGGCCGCCTCACCCTTTGCTGAGGCCAGCGATGCAGCCCAGGAGGCCCGCATCGCCCGGGTGCTGGCCGGCCTGCGGCCACCGGTCAGCTTTGTCGGCGACCCGACCTGGACGTTGGAAGCGCGCATGAAGCATTACGGCGTGCCTGGCCTCAGCATCACCGTGATCGACCGGCATGGCCTGGCCTGGACCCGCGTCTTCGGCCTGGCCGACCGCGAGGCCGGCCTGCCGGTGCGGCCCGACACCTTGTTCCAGGCCGCCTCCATCAGCAAGCCGGTGGCCGCCTTCGGCGCCCTGACCCTGGTTCGCGACGGCAAGCTGGCGCTGCAGGAGCCGGTCAATGCCCGGCTCAAGGCCTGGCGCATCCCCGACAACGAATGGACCGCCCAGCAGCCGGTGACGCTGGACCATCTGCTCAGCCACACCGGCGGCCTCACGGTCCATGGTTTCATGGGTTATGCCCCCGGGGTTGCGGTGCCCGATGTGCCCACCTTGCTGGAGGGCAAGCCGCCGGCCAACTCGGCCGCCGTGCGCGTCGACCAGCGGCCGGGTCAGGCCTTTCGCTATTCGGGCGGGGGCTACACCGTGGCCCAGCTGCTGATGAGCGAAGCCGAGGGGCGGCCCTTCGCCGAGCTGATGCAGCGCCGCGTGCTGGGGCCGCTGGGCATGCGCGAGCGCCGCTTTGCCCAGCCTTTGCCTGCGCCCTTGCTGGCGCGCGCGGCCGCCGGCGTGCTGCCCGATGGGCGTGCCGTGACCGGTCAGCGCAACACCTACCCCGAGCTGGCCGCCGCCGGCCTGTGGACCACTTCGCAGGATCTGGCCCGCTTTGCGCTGGGCGTGCAAGCCGCCTGGCGCGGCGACAAGAAGGCGCTGCTGCCTGTGCCCCTGGTCAAGGACATGCTCAGCGCGCGCGCCGGCAGTGGCTACGGGCTGGGCTTCGGCCTGCCGCAGGAGCAGAGCGAGGTCTATTTCGCCCATGGCGGCTGGAACGAGGGCTTCTGCGCCAGCTTGATGGCCCACCCGAGCGCCGGCGTGGGCATGGCCATCATGATCAATGCCAACCAGCCGGCCCTGATGGACGAGCTGCGCCGCGCCGTTGCCTTTGAATACCGCTGGCCGGGCTTCCAGGCTCAGCAGCCCCTGCCGGTCAGCGCTGAGGCGCTGGAGTTGGCGCCGGGTCGCTATCGGCTCAATGGGGAGCAGTTCGTGCAGGTCACACGCGAGGGCGACAAGCTCTTCCTGGCTCACGGCGGCGAGCCTGCCAGCGAACTGGTGCCCGTGGCCGGTGGGCGTTATCTGCAGCGCGAACAGGAACAGGCGCGTAGCTTTGAAGCCGATGCACAGGGCCGTTGGCAGCTGCGCCTGGAGCAGCGCAACAGCAACAAGCCTTTGCTCTTGCCGCGCCTGGCAGAGGGCAGCCGTGCGCCGCGTGAGCTGCTGCTGGCTGGCGATCAGACCGCGGCCGTGGCGGCCTACAAGGCCTTGCGTGAAGCGGGCGACGAAGCCGGCAGCGAGGTCTATCTCAACGATCAGGCCTATCGCGAACTGGGCCGCGGCCGCAAGCTGGTGGCACTGGCGCTGATGCGACTCAACACCGAGCTGGCCCCCGATTCGGCCAATGCCTGGGACAGCCTGGGCGAGGTCTTGCTGAGCCAGGGCGATACGGCCGCAGCTCGGGCAGCCTATCGCCGCGCGCTGGCCTTGAATCCCAATTCGACCTCAGCCAAGGCTGCCTTGGCGCGCTTGCCGGCCGAGGGGTCTTGAGGGCTGGGCGAGCGCGTTAGACCGGCCCACGGCCTGGGCCTATTTGGTGGGCAGCACCTTGACGCTGGCGTCCACCTTGCTGCTGTCGAGGATGCCGACGCCGTTGGGCGTGCTGGCCACCCATTTCTTGAGCTCGTCTTCGCTTTCGAACTGCTTGGGCGCTTGGGCGCGGCCGGTGAAGATCAGCTGGGTCCAGATGGCCTTGTACTGTTTTTCGTTCTTGCCGACATAGCCGATCACGAAGTCTTCGCGCAGCTTGCCTTCCTTGGGCAGGCCCAGCTGCACCGCGCCGCTGCCGGGCAGGGTGGTGGCCTGGCCGAGGAAGACCGCCTTCACTTCATCGGCGCTGGGCTTGCTGGCCAGGGCCGGGTTGACCACCACCACCGGTTCCGCCCGGCAGGGGCCGATGGCAGCCCAGGCGATCAGCAGCGCGCTGCGCAGCAGGCGTGTGTTGGATTGCGTGCGCATGGCCGTTCTCCTCAGAACACATGGTCGAGCGAGATGGCAATCGCCTTGGCATTGCCCATGAAGTTGAAGGCTGATTTGTCCTTGAACACGTCGTACTGCAGCTTCAGCGCGGTGTCGGGCCGGAAGTCCCAGCGCAGCGTGGCGATCCAGGTGTTGTGCTTCTCGTTGGCCGTGGGGTCGTCCTTGAAATCCTCGCTGAAGCGCGAGTAGGTCAGCATGGGCAGCCAGTCGCCGAAGCGGTAGCCGCCACCGAGGAAGAAGACGTTGTAGATGTCCTTGGGCGCATCGGGCCGCACAAAACGGTTGATCTCGCTGCGCAGCACGAAGTTGCCGTAGTCCACATTGCCGGTGATGCCGTAGAAGTTCTGCTTCACCCCGTCCTTGTTGACGCTGCGTGCGGCGCCGGTGCCGAGGAAGCGGTCCACCTTGCTGGTCATGGCCACCAAGCGCAGCGAGCCCCAGTCATTGCTGAGCTCGACGAAGCCGCCGAAGATGCCCTTCCATTTCTCCTCGACCTTGTCGCCGTAGTAGATCTGGCCCAGCATGCGGTTGTCCTTGTCGGACTCGCTGCCTGCCCAGATATTGGCCGACACGGAGATGCTGCCGATGCTGCGGCGGTACTGCAGATTGGCGCCGTTGTAGGCCACGATCTGCCAGCCGTAGAGATCGCCCGGCGGGCGGATCCATGGGTAGGCGTAGCCGACATGGAAGAAGTCCGAGTAGCCGAACAGGGGCAGGCGCTTGCGGCCGGCCTGCAGGGTCAGGCTTTCGCTGAGATTCCAGCTGGCATAGGCCCAGTCCATCGTCGGCTTCATGTCATTGGCGGCATGGCCGGTCAGCTGGCCGGTGAAGCTGATGGTGTCGTTGGGGCGGTAGATCAGCTGCACGCCGGCACGGGTGTCAGGCTTGAGCGAGAAGGAGTCGCGGTAGACGCCCACATCGGGGTAGTTGGCGATGTAGCAGGGGCACTTGAAGCCAAAGTAGTCCTGCTTGACCCCCGACACCGTCTTGCCCACCCCCAGGGTGGCGAAGCCCGAGACGCTCCAGTCATCGGCCCGGGCAGCCGCGCTGGCGCCCGCCAACGACATCCCGACCAGAACCCAAGCGAGGGCCGGCAAGCCCTGTGATGCACGACGCATGGCGAACTCCTGATACAGCCAAGGGGTCAGGTCATGATGCCATCGCTGAACTTTGTGCGATAGCCGCCCGGCGTGCCATCGGCGCCACAGGCGCGGGCCTTGAGGCCGCTGCCTCGTGCGAAAGAACCGGGTGGCTGCAGCCTCAGCGCCCGCTGCTCATGCCGTAGCGCTGCGCCAGCCGGGGCAGGGTGCCGCGCTGGATCAGGCGGCCCAGGGCTTCGTTGATGGCGGCGAGGCGCCAGGGCGAGCTGGGGGAGACCAGGCATTGGGTGTCGGTGATCGAGAAGCTGCGGCTGCTGATGTGGAAGCGCTCGCGTTCCTCAGGGAAGCGTTTGAAGTAGCCGGAGATTTCCACTTCGGAAGTGATCAGGGCATCGGCCATGCCCAGGCGCAGGCGGCGGAACAGCAGCTCGACCTGGCGCTCGTCCAGGCGGGTGACCTGGCCGCTTTCAAACGCGGCTTGCAGCTGCGGGAACCGGTAGCCGAGCAGCACGGCGATGCGTTTGCCTTGCAGGTCGGCCAGGCTGTCGAAGGGCAGGGGTTGGGCCGCCAGGGACACCACGCGCTCCACCTGGGGCACCACGGGCAGTGTCCAGTGCTCGCGAGAAACCGGGATCCAGAGCGGGCTGTAGTAGCAGGCGATGTCGGCCTCGCCGCCCATCACCGTGCCTTCCATGCGCCGGCGGGCGACCAGCAGGTGCTGGGCTTCGGTGCCCAGCTCGGCGGCGATCAGGTCGCCGAGTTCCTTGAGAAAGCCGCCGCTCAAGCGGTTCGGTGGCGTGATGCTGAGCAAGGGGTAGGCCATGGCCTCGGTGTGGGCCACCCGCAGCAGGGGCTTGCCGGGGGCGGCGGAGGCTGTGGCTGCGGGCGTGCTGGCGGCCTGCGCCCCCAGCACGAAGCATGAGGTGGCCACCATCACGACCCACCGGCCCAGAGGGCCGAGGTGGTGGAGCGCCCCGCCGCCTCTCACAGCCCGCTCCGCAGGCTTGTGGAGCCGCGCCGCAGCTGGGCCAGGAGCAGCTCCAGTTGCGCCTCTCGGTCGCCGACCGGCAGGCTGGGCCGCAGGGCCTCGCGCACCGCGGCCTCGCCCTCGGCTTCCCGTATCAACCAGGCGGCCAGCAGGGGCGCGGCCAGGCCACCGCTGCAGGTGGCGACCGGGCCCTGGGCATGGAAGGCCTCGTGCTCCAGCACCCGCACGCCCGCCTCCAGCAGCCAGGGCCGGGTGGCGGCGTCGCAGCAGGCCGGGCTCTCGCCCAGCAGGCCCAGGCGCGCCAGCAGCAGGCTGCCGGAGCCCAGGGCGCCCAGGCGTTGCCGCAAGGGGTCCAACTGCAGCCGGTCCAGCAGGGCGGAGTTTTCGGCCACGGCGCGGTTGTACAGGCCGCCGACGAAGAGCACCGCCTCGGCCTCGTTGGCCCATTCCAGCGGGCGCTGCAGGGGCTGCTGCAGGCCGTTCATCGAGCTGAGCACGGGGCCTGGCCCGCACAACTCGGCGCTCCAGCCGCGGGGGCGCATCTGGTTCAGCAGGGCCAGGGGGATGAAGGCGTCCAGCTCCTGGAAACCGTCAAAGCAGACCAGGGCCACCCGCTTGGCGCCGGGTGCGTTCAGACCGGAGGGGGTGACTTCACGCATGGCCCGATTGTGAACCCGGGGTTACATTGCGCGCCACTCCCGGCGTTTGTGCGCCGGCTTCCGGCTCCTTGTGGGCCCTTTTTTGTTGCCGTTTTGGTTTGTCACCCATGTCCGCCATTCCCTTGAATCCGCCCCTGGCCGTCCCCAACGACACCCGCCGCTGGGCCTGGTTGCCGCCGGTGGGAAGCTGGGGCTATTACGCCCTGCTGTCCGCCATTGGCATGTTGCTGCTGGGCCCCCTGGGTGGCATCGCCGCGGCCTTCATGAATTTCTCCATCGGCTTCTATGTCGGCGGGCAGGTGCTGGCCGGCATCCTGGGTTCGGTGGTCACCTACGGCTACGGCGCCGAGGGCAAGCATGGCGCCAACTACATCCAGACCACGGCCGCCTCGGTCGCCGGCATGATGGCCATGAGCACCCTGATTCAGGCCATGGCCTGGATGGGCATGCCCGAGGTGCCGGCCTGGCAGCTGGTCACCTACATGCTGTGCATCGGCATGATGGCCGCAGGCATCGGCATGCTTTACACGCCCATCTTGGTCGAGCGCATGCAGCTGACCTTCCCCTCGGGCCTGGCGGTCGCCAACATCCTGCGCGCGCTGACCGACCCGGTGCTGCTCAAGCAATCGGTGTCGCGCCTGTTCGGTGGCATGGGGGCCGGCCTGGTGGGCGGCATCGGCGCGGCCAAGATTGCGGTGTTGGGTGCGATCGAGCTGTCCACCTCCACCTTCGGCGCCGGCCTGATCGTTGGTGCGCGGGTCGGCATTCCGGCCATCGTCGGCGGGGCCGTGTTCGCCCTGTTGGCGCCGTACTTCGTCAGCATCGGCTGGCTGAAGGAGGGTGAGCCCTTTCGCAAGATCGCTTTCCTGATCGCCCTGGGCATGATTTTGGGCGCGGCCGTCGTCGACCTGAGCCTGATCTTCTGGCGTGTCGCCCGTCGCCTGACCCAGCCGGGTGAGCGCGTCGTGGTGCCCGAGGAGCAGCGCACCGGCCCGCGTGCCAGCCTGCCGCGCCTGCTCGGCTGGGTGGGCGTCTGGACCGTGGCCACCATCGTCTGCGGCGTGCAGTTCTTCAACGAGCCCCTGGGCTACATGATCCTGGCCGTGGCCCTGGTCTACCTGTTCGTCATCGTCAACGGCATCTCTTTGGGCCTGACCGATTCCAACCCGATCTCCAGCGCCTTTGTCGTCACCGTGCTGATCCTGGCCAGCATCGGCCTCAAGGACCCGATGCTGGGCCTGATGGCGGCCATGGTGGTGTTCGTCTCGTCCAGCGTGGCCGGCGATATGCAGCAGGACCGCTCGACCGGCTGGCGCCTGGGCTCCAACCGGACCCTGCAGTTCCGCTTCCAGGTGGCCGGCCTGCTGCTGGGCTCGGTGCTGGCTGTGGCTGTGGCCAAGTTCTTCATGACCGCCTACCCAGTGCTGCAGCTGGACCAGACCGTGATGAGCGCCGACCAGGCGCCCGCGCAATGGACCTCGGCCATGACCTACAAATTCGTCGGTGCCCTGCGCAGCCTGACCGAGCCCAAGCCCTACCAGACGCAAGCCATCCTGATCGGCGTGCTGATCGGCTTCGTGACCGAGCTGCTGCGCAAGATCATCAAGGCCAACAAGGGCTACCAGCGCTTCGCCGCCGGCAGCAAGGCCGGCTTCGCCACCGACTTCATGCTTGATGCCGTGCTGCTGCCCAGCCCCTACGCCTCGTCCTTCGGCGGCTTCGTCAATCTGCACACCTCGGCCTGGTTTGCGGCCGGCGGCGTGATCTCCAGCGCCATCAACACCTTCGGTCCCAAGCCCAAGGCCGGTGAGGAGCAACTGCCCGAAGACATGAGCAGCACCTCCTTGGTGGGCGGCGGCCTGATCGCCGGTGACGCCTTGGCCGCGCTGGGCCTGGGCCTGGCGGGCATGGCCGCGGTGCTGGGTTGAACGGCCATGGCTGAAACACTCACAGCCGCGGAAGCGGCGCGCGTGCGCGCCCTGACCGCGCGCGGTGACGAGCTTGCGGACGAGGGCGAGTTCGAGGCCGCGCTGGACCTGTTCGAGCAGGCGCTGGAGCTGCTGCCTGAGCCCTGGTCTGCCCATGCGCAGGCTCAGGCCCTCTTGTTCTCCATCGCCGACATGCAGTTCCTGCTCGACGATTTCGAATCTGCCAGTGACACCTTCAGCGCCTTGCTGGCCAGCTTCGAGTCGGCGCACGAGGAGGCGCTGCCCCGGCTGCGCTTGGGCCAGTGTCTGCTTGAGCAAGGCCGGGAGGCCGAGGCGCTGCCGCATCTGCAGGCGGTGCTGAAAAGCGCGGGCGAGCAGGCTTTCCGCTTCGAGGATCCGAAGTACCTGGATCTGGCGCGTCGCGCCTGAGAGGGGCGACGCTGACTGAAATCAGCGTCAAGGAGCCCGCGTGAGCGGGCCCCTGTGCGGGCTCAACGCAGCTTGGCGGATGCCTCTGCCAAGGCCTGGATCAGCTTCTTCAGCGCGTCTTCGGAGGCGCGCTTGGCTGACAGCGAGAAGTCGCTTTTGAACTCCGAGAACTCGGCGCGGCCTTCGCCCTGCGCCCGGACCACCGTCACCGCTTGGCCCTGCGCGTCCACGATGGCGCAGCTCAGCTCCACGGTGAACAAGGTCGGCGGCCAGGTGAAGGGGCTGTCGGACCACGAAGTGGTGTTGATCGTGGGCGTCACCACATAGCTCAGCCCTTCGCTCTTGACCTTGGGATCTTGCGGGCCACTGACTTTGCTGACGTCCGCAAACACCTGCGACAGCGCTTGGTAGAGGCCGACTTCCAGGTCGCGGTAGGGGAAGTAGCTCAGCTTGTCGCCGCCGCCGCCCGGGGTGTTGACCTCACGCGCGCGGTTCTGCTCCGTGATCACCAAACCCGCTTTGCGTTCCAACTTCTGCACCGGGGCCGTGGTCACCTTGGAAAAATCGGGCGACAGTGAGATCGGGTGGGCACAGCCCGTGGCCATCAGCACCACCGCGACGGACAGCAGGCGACCCGCCCAGGTCTTGAATTGATTCATCATGATCTGCTCCTGGCCTCAGCGAATTGCCTTTTGAAACTCGGCGTCCGCGAACAGCTCCGACAGCAGCTTCTGAACCATGGCCGTGTACTGCTGCTGCGCCTTTGGAATGGCGATGGCGCCCACGAACGAGGACTCCCAGCCGATGTAGGCGCGCTGGACCTTGTCGTAGCGTTGCTGGCCGTCGTTCTTGACGATGAAGCGCGCCTCGATCTCGCCGGAGGCGGTGGCGAAACCGCCGGCCGAGATGTCGTTCTTGAGCAGCACGCCCGAGATTTCGATCTTCGATTTCTCGTCCAGCTTGCCGGCCAGGACCAGCTCCTTGCGCAGCGCCTCGGCCAGGTAGGCCGCGTAGTCTTTGCCCACGGGCGATTCCAGGCTCGAGCCGCGCAGGCCGATGGAGGTGGCGCCGACCGTGCTCGCGGTCACGGTGAAGGCACCCACGGCGACCGACTTGGGCGCGTTCTTGACGAGTGCCGAGTTGTCCAGCGATGGGGTGTAGGTCGGTGCCTGGATGGCGCAACCGCTGAGCAGGGCCACGGCCGAGGCCGCCACTGCCAGGCTGAAGCCGCGAAGATTCAGTGAAGTAGAGAAGTTCAAGCCATTTCCTCCCGAAGCGCGACATGCGCTTCTTCTAGCCGGCCTTGATGTGAAGGCCGGCCAGGAATATATCGGTGGGCTTGCCGCTGTGGCAGCAGGGTAAGCGACAGGTTGGCTCCGGCTATCGCCCGTTCAGCACAAAGGGGTCCCGTAGGACCCCTTTTCATGCGCAGGAACAAACCAAGCGGCGTGAGAGGCTGGCGTTGGTGCCAGCGGCTCAGTCCTCCAACAGACTCCTGAGCATCCAGGCCGTCTGTTGGCTGCGCCGACAGCCGCTCGGTGCTGGCGCACCTTCGGGCTTCGCCCTCCGTCTGCTCAGTCCTCCAACAGACTCCTGAGCATCCAGGCCGTCTGTTCATGCACGGTCAGGCGTTGGGTGAGGAGGTCGGCGCTGGGTTCGTCGCTGGCCTTGTCGACGGCGGCGAACAGGCTGCGGGCGGTGCGGGCCACGCCTTCATGGCCTTCCACCAGGATGCGCACCATGTCCAGGGCCTTGGGCGGCTGGGTCGGGGCGTCGGGCAGGCTGCTGAGCTGGGCGAACTGGGCGTAGGAGCCCGGCGCCACATGGCCCAGCGAGCGGATGCGCTCGGCGATCGGGTCGACCGCGTTCCACAGCTCCGTGTACTGGGCCATGAACATGGTGTGCAGGGTGTTGAACATCGGCCCCGTCACGTTCCAGTGGAAGTTGTGCGTGGTCAGGTAGAGCGTGTAGGTATCGGCCAGCAGCTTGGACAGACCGGCGGCAATGGCGGCACGGTCCTTTTCGCTGATGCCGATGTTGATGCTGCTGGGCTTGTTGTGGGTGCTGGCAGCGGACTTGGCGACGGGCTTCTTGGCCATGCGGTGACTCCTGTGAACAAAAAGAAAGGGGATGGCGAGGACCGACAACAGCCATCGGCCATGCGGGAACTATAGAGCGCGGCCGTGAACGGCGAGCGTCAAGCACCGAGCGCAACCCGGGCTGTCACGGCGGCCGTGGCAGGCAGGTCGACCGGGCGCGAACGCTTGCGCAGCAGGCCCGCGCTCACGCTCGCCTGTGGGGCGCTGAGCAGGGTGCCCAGCTCGGTCAGCTCGGCACAGGCCGCGCTGGCGCTGAGGCCCACCCAGGTGTTGCGGCCGGCGCGCTTGGCCATGTAGAGGGCCTGGTCGGCCAGGCTGACGACCTGCTGCCAGTCCAGGCGCTCGGCCTGGCTGGGGATGAAGGGCAGGGCGGCGAAGCCGACCGAGCAGCTCAGGGCCAGGGTCGCATCGGCCGCGATGGCAAAGGGCTCCTGGGCCACGGCCGCGCGGATGCGCTCGGCGAACTGCGGGCCGGCCTCGGCGTCCACTCCGCGCGCCACGACCAGGAACTCCTCGCCGCCCCAGCGCACCAGATAGTCTGATTCGCGGCAGGCGCGGCGCAGGCGCTCGCGCATCTGCACCAGCACCGCATCGCCGGCCGGGTGGCCCCAGTCGTCGTTGACCTGCTTGAAGTGGTCGATGTCCACCAGCAGAAAGACCAGGTCCGACTCCGCCGGACGTGGCCGTTCGGGCTGGCGCCGCCAGTCTTGATAGAGGCGCAGGCATTGCGCCACCTCGGTGGCCAGGTGCTGCTCCAGAAAGCGACGGTTGCGCAGGCCGGTCAGCGGGTCGGTCAGGCTGATGTCCTTGAGCGATTGGTAGGCGCGCTCCAGCTCCTGGTTCTTCTCCAGGACCTCGGCCTGGGCCTGGTGCAGATGGCCCAGGGTGCTTTCCAGGCGGCGGTAGTTGCGCGTGTTCTCCAGCGCGATCGAGCCGTAGGCGGCCAGGCTGCGGAAGATCAGGCGCTCGCGGTCGGCGTAGGCAAACGCCTGGCTGGACTGGATGGACATCACGCCCAGCACCCGCTCATTGGCCAGCAGGGGCATGAACATGGAGCTCAGGGTCGGCTGCGTGCCCGGGGCCAGGTTTTGCGGCGTGTCCGGGCTGATGTCGCGGAACAGCTCGCAGCGCTCGCGGGCGCAGCGTGCCGCCTGAGACTGTGGCGAATCGCAGGGAATGGCAAAAGGCGTGATCGGCCGGCCGTTCTCGGTGCCGTAGGCCAGGCGCAGCTCCTGAGCCGCCTCGTCGAGCAGGTAGACGGCGAAATGGTTGGCCGTCAGCAGGCCGTGGACATTGCGGTCCAGGGTGGCGTAGACCGCCTGCTCCTGCAGATGGGCGGTGATCTCCTGGCCGATCAGGCTGAGCTTCTCCAGCGTCGCACCAGTTTGGCTGAGCAGCTCGGCGCGCTCGGCCGAGGCGGCGGCCAGCTGGCGCAGATGCTCGCTCTCGGCCGCCGTGCGTTCGGCTTGGAAGCGCGCCTCCATGGACATCAGGCGTTTGCTGACGTCTTGCTTGTGCACGCTCTCGCTGGCCGCGCGGGCCCGGCCGGCGTAGTGATACGCCTGCAGGCCATCGCCGAGGCGGGCGTACTCGCTGGCAATGGCGTCGAACACCGCGGGCGGCACATTGTGCTGGGCCTCGGGCGCGTACACGGCCAGGGATCGCAGCAGGAAATGCAGGCTGGCGCTGGCCGCCTGCATGCCGGGCGGTGGCGGCAGGGCGTGGCGCTCGTGCAGGGTGGCCAGCACGCGCAAAGCCTCGCAGTGGTGGAAGGCGAAATGGCTGGGCTGGGCCAGGGCCAGGGCTTTCTCGGCCGTGGCCACCGCCTCCTCGGCGCGGCCCAGCTCCGACAGGCAGAGCGCGGCCACGTTCATGGCATTGAGGCGCAGGTCCAGGCTGCGCGGTATAGGCCCCGGCGCCTCCAGGCGCAGGGCGGTGGCCAGCGCCGCCTCGGGCTGCTTGAGGTCGCGCTGCAGCTCGGCCAGGTAGAGCAGACCCAGGCTGTAGGCGCGCGAGCTTTGCAGCGGCGCCAGCAGGGCCAGGCCTTCGTTGAGGGCCTGCTGCGAGGTTTGCAGCTCGCCCAGCCGGCATTGCACCGTGCCCACCTGCAGCAGGGCCAGGCCCAGCACCAGAGGCCAGCCGGTCGGTCGCGCGCGGCTCAGGCTGCGCTGCATCCATTCCATGGCTTGGGCGTCGTCGCCGAGGTTGGAGAAGGCCACGCCCATGGTCGTCAGCGTCAGCGCAATCTGGCGCGGCAGGCCGGCACGGGTCAGCTCGGTGACGGTGTGGCTGCAAACCTGGAAGACGGTGCGGAAGTCCGAGCGCTGCAAGGCCTCGAAGCTCAGGAACTCGTTGCACATCACATGCAGGGCCGGGTGCAGGGCTCGATCCAGGCGCTCGCGCACATGCCGGCTCCACTGCGCGGCGGCGGCCGGGCCGTCCTGGCGCAGGGCCGCATGGGCAATGCAGAGCTGGGCAAACTCCAGCCGGAAATCGTCGTCGCAGCCCACGGCCACGCTGGCCGCGGCATCGAGCTCGCGGCAGCGCAGGGCCAGGTCGTAGCGGTCGCCGGCGATCTGGGCCAGCAGCAGATGGGCATCGGACAGCAGCCGCATCTCGCCCTGCTGGCGCGCCAGCTCCACCACCTGGCGCGCTTGCGCCTGGGCCGCGTCCAGCTCGGCGAACAGCCACAGGCATTCGGCCTGCAGCAGCTGCAAGCGCAGACGCAGACCCGCCGCCGTGCCGCCGGAGTTCAGCGCATGGGCGACCGGGGCCTCTTGAAGTTCGGCCAGCAGCTGCTCGGCCAGCTGTTGCGCGCGCCGCGTCTGACGTTCGCGCAGATGCCAGGCCAGGGCCACGCGCTCGTGCACGCAGGCAGCGGCACCGGCCGCATGGAGGCGGGCCTCCAGCTCGGCAAACTCATCGTCGGTGAGGATCAGATGCATGGCGCGCATTCTGTCAGTCTGGACCCACCAAAACGAAGGGCTCGCCGGTCAAGCGAGCCCTTCTTGCTGTGCATCAATGCCGCTTTCGCGGCACGGCGTTCAATGCGGCTGGTTGTGCGTGAACTGCAGCAGCATGCCCAGGCCCGCGGCGGCACCGCCGCAATGGATGGCCAGTCCGGCCAGCAGGCGCAAGTGTCGGCGCATCTTCAGGTCCATATCTGACTCCCGATTTCAGCGGCGGCCGAGCTCGAAGCGGTCCAGGTTCATCACCTTGGTCCAGGCCGCCACGAAGTCGCGGACCAGCTTCTCGCGGCCATCGGCGCTGGCGTAGACCTCGGCGTAAGCGCGCAGCACCGCGTTGGAGCCGAACACCAGGTCGGCACGGCTGGCGCTGAACTTCAGCGCGCCGCTCTGACGGTCGCGGCCCTCGAAGCGCTCGTCATTGGCGTCGCTGGCCTTCCAGGCCGTGCTCATATCGAGCAGATTGACGAAGAAGTCATTGCTGAGCACGCCGACGCGCTCGGTGAACACGCCCTGCTTGCTGCCGTCGAAGTTGGCGCCCAGCACGCGCAGGCCACCGATCAGCGCCGTCAGCTCCGGTGCCGTCAGCGTCAGCTGCTGGGCACGGTCGATCAGCAGCGCTTCGGTCGGCGCACCGACCTGGCCGCGTCGGTAGTTGCGGAAGCCATCGGCCAGCGGTTCCAGCACCGCGAAGGATTCGACATCGGTCTGGTCCTGGCGGGCATCGACCCGGCCCGGGGCGAAGGGCACCTCAACGTTGACGCCGGCCGCCTGTGCCGCCTGCTCGACGCCGACCACGCCGGCCAGCACGATCACATCGGCCAGCGAGGCGGTGCCTGCGGCTTTCTGGATCTCGACCAACTTGGGCAGCACCTGGACGGCAGCCTGGTTGACGGCCCAGTCTTTCTGCGGCGCCAGGGCCAGGCGGGCACCGTTGGCGCCGCCGCGCTTGTCGCTGCCGCGGAATGTCGAGGCCGAGGCCCAGGCCACCGAGACCAGCTCGCTGACCGACAGGCCTGCAGCCGCGATGCGCGCCTTCAGGTCGGCAATGTCGGCCGCCGTGGGCTGGTGCGTGGCAGCGGGCAGGGGGTCTTGCCAGATCAGTTCTTCCTTCGGCACTTCCGGGCCGAGGTAGCGGGCTTTCGGACCCATGTCGCGGTGGGTCAGCTTGTACCAGGCGCGGGCAAAGGCCTCAGCGAAGGCTTGCGGGTTCTCGAGGAAGCGCTTGGAGATGGCACCGAAGGCCGGGTCGAAGCGCAGCGTCAGGTCGGTGGTCAGCATGGTGGGCTTGTGGAACTTGCCCGGGATGTGTGCGTCCGGAATGATCTCGGGCGCATCCTTGGCCACCCATTGCTTGGCGCCGGCCGGCGAGTGCGTCAGCTCCCACTCGTACTTGAAGAGGTTTTCGAAGAAGTTGTTGCTCCACTGCGCCGGCGTGGTGGTCCAGGTCACTTCCAGGCCGCTGGAGACGGTGTCCTTGCCATGGCCGCTGCCGAAATTGCTCTGCCAGCCCAGGCCCTGGGCCTCGAGGCCGGCGGCTTCGGGCTCGGGGCCTTTGTGGTGTTCGGGGGCGGCGCCGTGGGCCTTGCCGAAGGTGTGGCCGCCGGCGATCAGGGCGACGATTTCTTCGTCGTCCATGGCCATGCGGTTGAAGGTGATGCGGATGTCATGGGCCGCGGCCAGGTAGTCGCCGCTGGCGTTCGGGCCTTCCGGGTTCACATAGATCAGGCCCATGTGGGTGGCGGCCAGGTTGGCGTCCAGTTCACGCGGGCTGGCGCCGGCGTGGAAGCGCTTGTCATCGGCCAGCCACTTCGTCTCGGCGCCGAAGTTGACGTCCTGATCCGGTTCCCACACATCTTCGCGGCCGCCAGCAAAGCCGAAGGTGCGGAAGCCCATGCTTTCCAGCGCCACATTGCCAGCCAGGATGAAGAGGTCAGCCCAGGAGATGCTTTGGCCGTATTTCTGCTTGATGGGCCAGAGCAGGCGGCGCGTCTTGTCGATGTTGACGTTGTCGGGCCAGCTGTTCAGCGGGGCGAAGCGCTGCTGGCCACGGCCACCACCGCCGCGGCCGTCCAGCGTGCGGTAGGTGCCGGCCGCGTGCCAGGCCATGCGCACCATCTGCGGGCCGTAGTGGCCGAAGTCGGCCGGCCACCAATCCTGGCTGTCGGTCATCAGCTTGACCAGATCGGCCTTGAGCGCGTGGTAGTCCAACTTCTGGAAGGCCTCGGCGTAGTTGAACTGCTCACCCAGCGGGTTGGACTTGCTGGAATGCTGGTTCAGCAAGTCCACGCGCACCTGCTTGGGCCACCAGTCGCGGTTGCTGGTGCCGCCGCCGGCGACGTGGTGGAAGGGGCATTTGCTTTCGGTGGACATGGCGCTTCTCTCCTGAGTGAGGTGGTGGCTGGGATGGATGGACTTTAGTTTTCTTCTATCAAACTCGCCAATTGAATAGTTCTAACCTGTGGATAGGCAAAAGCTTGCTCGCCCTGACAATCGCATGCCCATCTTCTGAAGAAAACGAAAAACCATGTCCCTGCGATGGAGTCCTTTGCTGTTCCGCTGGCACCGCTGGCTGGGCTATCTCGTGGCGCTGCAGGTGCTGGCCTGGATCCTGGGCGGGCTGATCTTTGCCTGGCTGCCCTTTCAAGCCTGGGTCAAGGGCGGTGAGGTGCTGCGCAAACCCCAGCTCAGCCTGCCCGCAAGCTGGCAGCTGCAGCAGCAGGAGCTGCCGAGCGAGCGTGGCGCGCTGCTGGCCTTGCAGGCCGTGGCCACGCCGGCCGGCGCGGCGCTCAAGCTGCGCCATGCCCAGGGCGGCGAGAGCTGGGTGCTGGCCGGTGGCGGCCCCCTGGCCGCGCCGACGGCGGCTGAAGTGGAGGCCTTTGCCCGCACGCTCTACATCGGTGAGGGGCCCTTGCTGGGTGTCGAGCAAATCGACGAGCCGCCCCGCCGCCTCGGCCTGGTGCGGGAGCTGGGCGAGCGCCCTGGGCCGTTCTGGCGTGTGCGCTTCGACGATCGCTTCCAGAGCCGCTTCTACTTCGACACCCGCAGCGGCGAGCTGCTGGCCGTGCGCAACGAGGCCTGGGTGCTCTACGACTTTTTCTGGCGCCTGCACCTGATGGACTACCAGGGTGGCGAGGATTTCAACAACGGCTGGCTGCGCGCGGCCTCGGCCGCCGCCCTCCTGCTGGTGATCAGCGGCCTGGGCCTGAGCGGGCTGGCGCTGGCGCGGGCCTGGCGCCGCGCGCGCCGCCATGCGGCGGCATCAAGCCCGGGCTGAAGCGGCGGCACCCGTGGCCCGCGCATCGGCCCGGGCCAGCTCCAGGCCCAGCAGGGCGCGCTTGCGCTTCGGGCCCCAGCGGTACTCGCCGAACTCCGCATTGGCGCGGATCACCCGGTGGCAGGGGATCAGGCAGGCGATCGGGTTGGCCGCCACGCAGCTGGCCACCGCCCGCACCGCCTGCGGCGCGCCGGCCAGCCGGGCCAGCTGGGTGTAGCTCAAGACCTGACCCTCGGGGATCTGCAGCAGCGCTTGCCAGACCTTGAGCCGCAGCGGCGTGCCGCTGAGCGCCAGGCCGATGGGCTGACTGGGCTGCAGGCCGGACAGGCGCCGCTGCAGCTCCTCGGCCAGCGGCCGCAGCGCGCTGTCATCGCGTTGCCAGATGGCCTGGGGCAGCTGCTGGGCCGCAGCCTCGGCCAGGGCCTCGGGGGATTCGTCCTGCAAAAAGCTCAGCTGGTGCAGGCCGCGCGCGCTGGCCGCCAGCCAGACCGGGCCGAGCAGGCTGTCCACCACGCTCCACTGCATCTGCAGGCCCTGGCCAGCCTGTTTGAACTGGCCCGGCGTCATGCCGTCGACGCTGAGAAACAGGTCGTGCAGGCGCGAGGGCCCCGAGAGCCCGGCCGCCAGGGCCGCGTCCAGCACCGGCTCGGCCGCGCGCAGGCTGGCCTTGGCCCGCTCCAGGGCCAGGGCCTGCTCGAACTCCTTGGGCGTGACGCCGGCCAGCTCGACAAAGCGGCGCTGGAAATGAAACAGGCTCATACCCGCGGCCTCGGCCAGGGTTTGCAAGGGCACGGGGCCCTGGCTCAGCTGCTCCAGGGCCTGGCGGACGCGGTCGTAGTGGGGGCGGTTCATGGCTTCAGTGTGCCGGGCGCTGCGGCCCGCGGCCACCCGCTTCTTGCGGCATCGCCCGTTCAGATCGCCGCAGCCGCATCGCCAGCATCTGCATCAGCCGGGCGCTGGGCCTCGGGTGCTTGCAGTGGCAGGCAGAGGACGAAGCAGCAGCCCGGCCCGGGCATGGGGTCCAGCGCCAGGCTGCCGCCGAGCAGGGAGCTGACGATGTTGTGGCTGATGGACAGGCCCAGGCCGCTGCCGCCCTGGCCGAACTTCGTGGTGAAAAAAGGCTCGAAGATGCGCCCGGCATGGGCCGGGCTGATGCCCACGCCGTCGTCGCGGAAGCGCAGCTCGGCGCGGCCGTCCTTCAGCAGCCGGGCGCTCAGCCGCATCAGGCCGCCGCGGCGGGCGCCAAAGCCGTGCAGCATGGCGTTGTTGACCAGATTGCTGAGCACCTGGCCCAGGGGGCCGGGAAAGCTGTTGAGCAGGATGCCCTCGGGCACGTCCAGCTCCAGCTTGTGGCCTTGCTTGCGGATGCTGGCCTGCAGCGTGGCGGTGACCTGCTCGCAGAGCACGGCCAGGTCGAACAGGCGACGCTGCTCGGCCGTGCGGTCCACGGCCACCTGCTTGAAGCTGGTGATCAACTCGGCCGCGGTTTCCAGGCCTTGCATGATGAGCCGGGCCACCGAGCGGGTTTCGCCCAGATAGGCCTCCAGCTCGCTGCGGCGCAGCTCCTTGCTGGCGGCGGCGCGCTCGATCTCCTGGGTGCGCTGGTCCAGGGTGCTGGCCATCAGCAGGCTGTTGCCCAGCGGGGTATTCAGCTCGTGGGCGATGCCGGCCACCAGGGCGCCCAGGGCGGCCAGCTTCTCCTGCGCCACCAGCTGGCTTTGCGCCTGCTGCAGGCGGCGGTAGGCGATGGCGTTGTCCAGGGCGATGGCGGCAAAGGCATTGAGCGAGCGGAAGATCATGCGCTCATGCTCGCCGTAAGCCTGGGCCTGGGGCGATTGCACGGTCACCACGCCCAGCAGGCGCTCCTGGATCAGCAGGGGCGCGAACATGGCGCTGAGCGTGCGCATGGTGCCGGGCACCTGGCTGGGGTCGCTGCCGTCTTCGGCCAGCTGGATGGACAGCTCGCGGCGCTCGCGCGCGCAGCGGGCGGCGTTGGAGCTGGGGTTGTCCAGGGCGATGTGGTCGGGCGGCAGGGGCTGGCCGTCTTCCAGGCCGAAGACCGAATTGATGCCCTCGCCCTCATCGTCCAGCAAGTAGATCTCGAAGCCGCGCGCATCGAGCAGGGCCGGGATGTGGCGGCTCAACGCCGCGAAGATCGAGGCCGTGTCCAGATGGCGGGTCAGCTCCAGGCCGATCTGGCCCAGCTTCTCCAGCGTGCTGCTGTTGCGCTGCATCAGGGCGGCGCGCTGGCGCTCGGCCTCGGCCAGCTGCTGCAGATGCTGGGCCTCGGTGCGGGCGTTCTCGTTGAGGTGATGCAGCTGCAAGGCCTCGACCCGGTCGGCCGAGCTGCGGCTGAGCATGCTGGCGCGCGCGCTGGCGGCCTGCTGGCTGGTCTCGAAGGCCTCGCGGTAGCGGCCCGTGCCGGCGTAGGCCAGGGCCAGGGCGGTCAGCAGCTCGGCGCTGTCCTTGTAGCCGGCGATGGATTTGGCCCGCTCGCGAGCCAGTTCCAGCAACTGCACGGCCTGGGCCTGCCCTGCGGCGCCGGGCGCGCGCTGGGCGATCTGGGCCAGCACCATGCGCAGCTCGACCTCGGCCTCGGCGGCGCCGCTGAGCTCGGCCACGGCCAGGTCTTCGCGTGCCATCTGTTCGGCGGCCTCACCCTGGCCGAGCAAGAGCAGGGCGCGCGCATGGCCGCGCCGGGCATTGCGTTGCAGATCAAGGTAGCCGCCCGGGTGTCGCTGCAAGGCTTCGAAATAGTCGAGCGCCTTTTGACCCTCGCCCAGGTCCAGGGCCAGCAGGCCTTGGTAGCTCAGGCAGACCGCGTAATTGCGCGAATCGGGCTGCGGCGCGAAGATCTGCGTGCCCTCGTCGAGCAGGCTGCGTGCCAGCTCCAGCCGGCCCAGGCGGCGCAGGGTTTCGCCCATCTGCATCAGGCAGCTGCCCAGGCTGGCCGACCAGCCCGAGGCGCGCGCCATCTGCAGGCCGCGCTCCATCCACTCCAGCGCCGACTCCGGGTCGTTCAAATCGTTGAAGGCGCTGCCCAGATTGCCGAGGGTGTTGATGGTCTCGCGCACATAGCCGGCGTCCTGCAGCGGCTGGATCAGGCTGGAGAAACGCCGCACAGCCAGCTTCAGGTCCCGCGCACGCAGGGCGCGGTAGCCCTGGTAAAGCTCGATCAGCACCGCCGCGCTGACATGCAGGCCACTCAGCTCGCTGGGGAAATGCTGGCCCCAGCGCAGCTCGGCAGCTTCGCGGTTTTGCAGGCCGGCGCTGCGCGCCAGGCTGCATTCAAAAATCCACTGGCGGGTGCGGTCGCCGGCCTGCTCGGCCCGGGCAATGGCCTGCTCCAGCGCGGCGCAGCTGGCGGCCATCTGCCCGCCGCCGCTGTGCAGCTGGGCTTGCAGCCAGGCGACATCGGCGCAGGCCAGCCAGTCCTGTGCGGCTTCGGCTTCGGCGCGCAGCACCCGGGCCTCGAACAGGCCTTCGGCATAGCGGGTGTAGAGGCGCAGCGCGTCCAGCCGGGTCA
Source organism: Burkholderiales bacterium PBB2 (assembly GCA_002255955.1). Lineage (GTDB taxonomy): Bacteria > Pseudomonadota > Gammaproteobacteria > Burkholderiales > Burkholderiaceae_C > Paucibacter_A. Next base: position 229,701 of record NKIM01000002.1, read on the forward strand.
GGCGCAGGCGGCGCTGCAGGGCGGCGCGTGTGGCCTCGGGCAGTTCGGGCGTGTCGGCCATGGCCTGCTCGGCGGCTTCGGCGCGGGCCAGGGCTTGGGGCGTGTCGCGCTCGCGCTCATGCCAGGCCAGGGCCACCCGCAGGGCGCAGCGTTCGGCCGGCGGCAGGGCGGGGCGGTCCAGTTGCGCCCTCAACTCGGCCAGCACGGCCTCCTGCTCGTACAGCCGCAGCTCCGAGAGGATGGCTGCCGCGGCCGCTTCGCTCATGACAGGCGCTTCACCCCCGCCAGGCTGCAGCCGTAGACGGCGTTGCGCAGCGCAGCGATGGCCTCGTAGCGGGTGAAGGTCTTGCGCCAGGCCAGCACCACGCGGCGTGTGGGCACCGGCGGCGCAAAGGGCACGAAGCGCAGATGCGTGGGCGGCAGCAGGGGCACGCTGAGCGCCGGCACCACGGTCACGCCCATGCCCGAGGCCACCATGTGCTTGATGGTTTCGAGTGAGCTGCCTTCAAAACTCTTGCGTATGCCTTCGGCATCGCTGCTGAAGCGGGCGAACTCGGGGCAGACCTCGAGCACATGGTCGCGGAAGCAATGGCCGGCGCCGAGCAGCAGCATGGTTTCGCTCTTGAGCTCCTCGGCCGACACCGACTCGCGCCCGGCGAAGGGGTGGCTGGCCGGCACGGCGATCATGAAGTCTTCGTCGTAGAGCGGCGCCACGGCCAGGCCGGTGTCGGGGAAGGGCTCGGCCATGATGGCGCAGTCCAGCTCGCCGGTGCGCAGCATCTCCAGCAGCTTGACGGTGAAGTTCTCCTGCAGCATCAGCGGCATCTGCGGGTACTGCTCGATGACGTTCTTCACCAGCTCGGGCAGCAGATAGGGCGCGATGGTGTAAATCAGGCCCACGCGCAGGGCGCCGGCCAGGGGGTCTTTGCCGCGCTTGGCGATCTCGTGGATGGCGCTGGCCTGCTCGATCACCGACTGGGCCTGGCGCACGATGTCTTCGCCCAGCGGCGTCACCTTGATCTCGTTGGCGCCGCGCTCGAAGATGCGCACGTCCAGCTCTTCTTCAAGCTTCTTGATGGCCACGCTGAGCGTGGGTTGGGACACGAAACAGGCCTCGGCGGCGCGGCCGAAATGGCGTTCGCGGGCCACGGCAACGATGTAGCGCAACTCGGTCAGGGTCATGCGGCCCATCCTAACTGGAGCGCGGGGCTTGCGCCCGGGGCCGGCCCGCCATTGGATGGCCCAGCCTAGCGCAAACCCGGATACAGGCGGCTACACTGCGCGCCAATTGGGGCCTGGCTTTGCGGGCTCCGCCCCCACAGCCCCCGAGGAGCCGCCATGACCGAGCGCAAACCCATGACCTTGCAGCGCCTGCTGGACATGCATGCCAGCGGCGACAAGATCGCCATGCTGACCTGCTACGACGCCGCTTTCGCCACCTTGCTGGACGAAGCGGGCGTGGACGTGCTGCTGGTCGGCGATTCCCTGGGCAATGTGTTGCAGGGCCAGAGCAGCACTGTGCCGGTCTCGCTGGACGAGATGGTCTATCACACCCGCTGCGTCGCCCGTGGCCGCAAGAGCGCCTGGGTGATCGGTGATCTGCCCTTTGACAGCTATCAAAGCTCGCCCCAGGAAGCCTGGAAGAGCGCGGCCGCCCTGGTCAAGGCTGGCGCTCACATGGTCAAGCTCGAAGGCGGTGGCTGGACGGCACCGGTGGTGCGCTTTCTGGTCGAGCGCGGCATCCCGGTTTGCGGCCATCTGGGCCTGACGCCGCAGACCGCCACCATGCTGGGCGGCTACAAGGTGCAGGGCCGCGAGGAAGCGGCCGCCGCGCTGATGAAACAGCATGCGCGCGAGCTGGTCGAGGCCGGCGCGCAGATGCTGGTGCTGGAGATGGTGCCCTCTGCCCTGGCGGCCGAGCTGACCCAGAGCCTGGGCATCCCGGTCATCGGCATCGGCGGCGGCGTGGCCTGCTCGGGCCAGGTGCTGGTGCTGCACGACATGCTGGACGTGACCCCGGGCCGCCGCCCGCGCTTCGTCAAGAACTTCATGCAGGGCGCGGCCTCGGTGCAGGACGCGGTGCTGCGTTATGTCGCCGCGGTCAAGGCCCAGACCTTCCCGCAGGACGATCTGCACGGCTACTGAAGCCCACCTTTTCTCTTTTCCCCGAACTCCATGCAAGTGATCCACACCATCGCCGAGTTGCGCCAGGCCCTGGCCGCGCAGCCGCGCCGCGCCTTCGTGCCCACCATGGGCAATCTGCACGAAGGGCATCTCGATCTGGTGCGCCAGGGCCGTGCGGCCGTGGGCCCCGATGCCCTGGTGGTGGCCAGCATCTTCGTCAACCGCCTGCAGTTCGCGCCGCACGAGGACTTTGACCGTTACCCCCGCACCCTGGCCCGCGATGCCGAGCTGCTGCAGGGCGCCGGCTGCGACCTCGTCTTCGCGCCCGATGAGCGCGAGCTCTACCCCGAGCCGCAGGGCTACAAGGTCCACCCGCCGGCCGAGCTGGCCGACATCCTGGAAGGCCATTTCCGCCCGGGCTTTTTCGTTGGCGTCTGCACCGTGGTGGCCAAGCTCTTCAACATCGTCCAGCCCAGCCTGGCCTTGTTCGGCAAGAAGGACTACCAGCAGCTGATGGTGTTGCGCCGCATGGTGGCGCAGATGGCGCTGCCGATCGAGATCCGCGCCGGCGAAACCACGCGCAGCGCCGAAGGCCTGGCCCTGTCCTCGCGCAACGGTTACCTCAGCGAGGCCGAGAAGACCGAGGCCCTGCGCCTGAGCCGCACCCTGCGCGAGCTGATCGCCCGCTGGCAGGCCGGCGCGCGTGACCTGGCTGCGCTGGAAGCCGAGGCCCTGCAAAGCCTGCGAGATGCCGGCTGGCAGCCCGACTACCTGACCCTGCGTTGCCAGCATGACCTCAGCCCCGCCCGCGAGGGCCAGGCCCTGGTTGCCCTGGGCGCAGCCAAGCTCGGCAACACCCGGCTGATCGACAACCTGGAAGTCTGAGCCTCCCGGCCGAGGCCGCCCGCAGGCCGGGCGCCCTCGGTTTTTTTGTCAGTGCGATTTGTGGGATGATTTCCCACGCGAGTGCGTACATCGCCCGTTTTCGCGGTTTCGCGTCGCCGCGGCGGAGATACTGCGCACGCTTCGAGGCAGCCGACACGTCGCTCTTCTTCTCTCTCCCCCTCACGTGTTTGGCTCTTTTTGTTGACCGCAAGACGCAAACGAGTCCCTGATGAAACTTCTGTCCACTCCTTCTTCGGCCCTGACGGCCGCCAGCCTGGGCCTGATGGCTCTTTTGACCGCCTGCGGCGGCGGTGGCTCTGGCGGTGGTGACACCCCCGCGCCCAAGCCCAAGCCGAACCCGGTCACCACCCCGCCGACCACCACCTGCAGCGCCGCCGGCATCGCCGCCTCCAAGGCCAGCACCGCTGCCGCCACCGTCTGCATGCTGACCAGCAAGGGCGAGATCGTGGTCGAGCTGGAAACCGTCAAGGCGCCCATCACCACCGCCAACTTCCTGGCCTATGTGAAGAGCGGCTTCTACAAGGACACCATCTTCCACCGCGTGGTGCCGGGCTTTGTGGCGCAGGGCGGCGGCTTCGTCTCCGGCGGCACGGCCAAGGCCGGCGCGCTGGCGCCCATCGCTCTGGAGAACCAGAACGGCCTGTCCAATCTGAAGTACACCATCGCCATGGCCCGCACCAGCGCGGTCGATTCGGCCACCAGCCAGTTTTACTTCAACACCGTGGACAACAAGAGCCTGGACTACAGCTCCGCCGTGGCTGGCAAGAACGGCTATGCCGTGTTCGGCCGCATCATCTCGGGCAAGGAGACCGTGGACGCCATCAATGCCGAGCCCCAGCTCTACACCGGCGCCGACATGACGGCCACCGAAGTGCTGCTTTACTGGGCCACACAGCTCAAATGAGCTGACTTTCACCCGCAAGGGTAAGCAGTTGTCAGCGCCGTCGGCGGCGCTGCGACCGAGCGCGTTGAGCAGGCACCTTGTTCAGGAGTCTTGCCTCATGCGCTCTTTTGTTTTGCGCCTGGCCGCCGTGGCCACCCTGGTGACCTTGACCGCCTGCGGTGGCGGTGGCGGCGATGGCGACCATTACCGCCCGGACCCGGTGCCCGTGCCGGTGCCCAACCCGAACCCGCGCCCCAATACCAACAGCTGCAGCAACGAAGGCCTGTCCAAGTCGGCCCAAAGCCGCTACGCCACCGTCTGCATGCTGACCAGCAGCGGCGAGATCGTCCTCGAGCTCTACACCGAGTACGCGCCGGCCACCGTGGCCAACTTCCTGCGCTATGTGGCCGACGGCCATTTCAACAACACCTTGTTCCACCGCGTTGAGCGCGATTTCGTGATCCAGGGCGGCGGCTACACCAGCGGCATGTACGAGCGCCGCGCGACCTACGGGCCGGTGCCGCTGGAAAGCAACAACACACTCGCCAACTTGCCCGGCACCCTGGCCATGGCGCGGCGCAGCGAGCCCAACAGCGCCACCAACCAGTTCTTCATCAATGTGAAAGACAATCCGGGCAATGACTACAAGAGCCCGACCCAACCTGGTTACGCCGTGTTCGGACGGGTCATTTCCGGCATGGCCACGGTGGAGGCCATCAATGCCGTGCCCACCTACTACTACGCCGATGCCGATGTCTCGCGGCCGCGCCAGGAAGTGCTGATCTATTGGGTGCAAAGACTGCAGTAAGCCCTTCCCAGCCCGCGGCCCTGAGCCTGGCGCGCATGCGCCTGCAATGGAGCCGCGCCGAGCTGGCCGCCCTGCTGCGACGCTGGGCGGCTTTTCTCGCGGTGGTGGCTGCCGTGCTGGGCAGTTTCATCAGCACCCTGATCGGCTGGCCGGCCTTGCCCCTGTTCTGGGCCATGCAGGCCGACACGCCGGCTGCTCTCTCCCTCACCGCGTTGCTGAGCCATGCGCTGCCCGGCCTCTTGCTGGCCTGGGGCTTGCGCGAGGCCTTGTTGCCGGCGCGCTGGATGCCCTTCGAGCGCGCGCTGCCGCTGCGGCGCACGGACATCTGGCGGGCCGATCTGGGCGTGCTGGCCTTGGCCCTGCTGCCCTGGGCCTTGCTCAACCTCATCTCCTTCGCCGCCTGGCGGGCGGCCCGCCCGGCCTGGATGCAGGGCTTGTGGTTGCAGGCCTTGTTGGGCTTTGTCTTCTCCCTGCTGCTCTCGGCCGGGGGCGCTCTGGCCCTGATGCAGTGGCGCCGCCGCTCCGGCCGTCCGGCCCGGCGGCCACAGGCGTCTGGCAAGCCCACCGGCCGCCAGACTGCCTCGACCTGGACCGCCTTGCTCTGGCTGCCGCTGTGGCGCGGCCCGGCGCGGCCGGTGCTGCATGGCTTGCTGGCTGCGCTGCTGGCTTTGCTGCTCTGCCTCGCCGCGGCCTGGCACTTTCCGGTGCATGCAGCCTGGGCGCTGGCTTTCTCCACCTTGCTGACCCTGGGCTTCTGCGCCCGGCTGCAAGCCCAGGCGCGGCAGTGCTACGCGCCGCTGCAGGCGGCCAGCGCCATGCTGCCTGTGTCACCCCAGGCCTGGTCTCTGCGCCTCTATGCCCTGGCCTTGCTGCCGGCGTTGTTGGCCTGGCTCAGTTGGGCGGTGCTGCTGGCGCTGGGCCCCTGGTTGCTGGGGCCGCGCGCCATGCCTGCTTTCTTTGTCGCCGCCCTTGCCGCGCCCGCCTTGGCGCTCTGGCGCCCCGAGAACCTGAGCCCCGAGGCGCGCGCCGGCCGTTGGCTTTTGTCCTGGGGTATCTGGGTTGCCCTGGCCAGTGAAGTCATTGTCTGAAACCATGCCCGACGCTCCTTATCCCACCGATTTCCGCCTGCAGGTCCGCGCCCTGAGCTTTGCCTACCCCGGCCAGACGCGGCGCGTGGTCGACCTCTGGAGCCAGACCTTCGGCCCCGGCCTGGTCTGGCTGCGCGGGGCCAATGGCACGGGCAAATCCACCCGACTCAAGCTCCTGGCCGGCGCGCTGGCGCCGCAGTACGGCAGCGCCGAGCTGCAGGGCTGCGATCTGCTGCGGCAGCCCTTGGAGTACCGGCGCCAGGTCGCCTTTGTCGGCGCCGAGCCGCCGCCGTTTGAGCATCTGAGCCCGAGCGAGTACTTCGGCTTTCTGAGTGGCTTGTATCTGCGTGCCGACGTGACGGACTGGCAGCAGCACATCGAGGGTTTCGGCCTGCAGCCCTTTCTGGGCCAGCCGCTGCGCAGCCTGTCCACCGGCACGCAGCACAAGGCCGCGCTGGCGGCGGCCTTGGCGCTGAACACGCCCTTGCTGCTGCTGGATGAGCCGCTCAACGCGCTCGATGCCGCCTCGCTTGCGCATCTGCGCCAGGTCTTGGCCCGGGCTGCCGAGGCCCGCGACCGCCTGCTGCTGCTGGTCAGCCATGAGGAGCTGGGTGTGGCGCCGAGCGCCTGCGTCGAACTCTCAGCCTGAGGGCTTGATCTGGGACAAGGCTGGCGCGGCGGGCGCTGGCTAGACTGCCGCGCCCCTGCCTTCCGCCCCCGACCGAGCCCCGCCATGACGACGCCACCTCTTGCCGCCCCCGAACTGCTGCTGCCCGCGGGCGATCTCGAGCGCATGCGCGCGGCCTTTGATTTTGGCGCCGATGCCGTCTACGCGGGCCAGCCGCGCTACTCCCTGCGCGCGCGCAACAACGACTTCAAGCTCGAGAACCTGCAGATCGGCATTGCTGAGGCGCATGCGCGCGGCAAGAAGTTCCTGGTTGCCAGCAACATCCTGCCGCACAACGGCAAGCTCAAGAACTACCTGGCCGATATGGCGCCGGTGGTGGCGATGAAGCCCGACGCCCTCATCATGGCCGATCCCGGCCTGATCATGATGGTGCGCGAGCGCTGGCCCGATCTGCCCATCCACCTCTCCGTGCAGGCCAACACGGTCAACTACGCCGGTGTGAAGTTCTGGCAGAAGCAGGGATTGAAGCGCGTCATCCTCTCGCGCGAGCTGAGCCTGGACGAAGTGACGCAGATCCGCCAGGAATGCCCGGACATGGAGCTCGAGGTCTTCGTCCACGGCGCCCTGTGCATCGCCTACTCGGGCCGCTGCCTCTTGTCGGGTTACTTCAACCACCGCGACGCCAACCAGGGCACCTGCACCAATGCCTGCCGCTGGGATTACCAATTAGGCGCTGCCTTCGAGGACGAGGCCGGCCAGGCGCAGCCGATTCAGTTCGACTTTCACAAGGCCGTGCAGCAGGCCGATCAAGATTTCGCCGCGGCCGGTGGCACGGCTCGCCATCCGCTGGCCGATCGCACGTATCTGATCGAAGAATCGCAGCGGCCCGGCGAGCTGATGCCCATCCAGGAGGATGAGCATGGCACCTACATCATGAACTCCAAGGACCTGCGTGCGGTCGAGCATGTGCAGCGCCTGGTCGAGATTGGCGTCGACTCGCTCAAGATCGAGGGCCGCACCAAGAGCCGCTACTACGTCTCGCGCGCCGCCCAGGTCTACCGCCGCGCCATCGACGACGCCGTGGCCGGCCGGCCTTTCGACCCGGCGCTGCTGGGCGAGCTGGACGGCCTGTCCAATCGTGGCTACACCAGCGGCTTCTACCAGCGCCATCGCAGCCAGGACCTGCAGAACTACCTCGATGGCCACTCTAAGGCCCGGCGCAGCCAGTTTGTTGGCGAGGTGGGGCCGGTGGGCGCCGATGGTTGGGCAGCGATCGAGGTGAAGAACCGTTTTGCCGTCGGCGACCGGCTGGAGGTCATCCACCCCAGCGGCAACCGCGAGATCACCCTGCAGGCCCTGCGCGGCCGCGAGGGCGAGCCGGTGCAGGCGGCGGCCGGCAATGGCGTGCAGGTCAGCCTGCAGCTGCCGGCCGAGCTGCAGGGCGCTCTGATCGCGCGCTTGCTGGAGCCGGGCGAGCTTGCTTGATTCCTAGCGTCCCACCGCGTGCAGCTGCGCGCCGTTGATGCTGTAGACCAAGCCATCGGGCCCGGCCACGGTGGGCGTGTAGGCCTGGCCGATGCCAGCGTTGAGCTTGACGCTTTCGCTGAAACGGTTGCTGACGAAGTCCCAGCGGTAGAGCACGCCGTCCTCGTTGTTGACCAGGGCTGATTGGCCTTTGACATCGATCACTGCGGTGTTGACGCACCACTCGCGCACGCCGCCGGGCGTCGTGGCATCGGCGGTGGGGCCAACGATGGTCAGCACCTCCTTCATCACCGTCACCGCTGGGTTGATGGGGTCGGCCTGGCCGGCCTGCGGGTCCAGCACGGCCATCTTGTTCTGGCCGTCGCCGCTGCCGATGCCGTAGTAGTTGTTGTACTTGACCAGCAGCAGATAGCTGGAGGCGCCGGCATAGCTGGGCACGGCGCCGGCCGGCACGATGGAGGGCGTGTCGTCCCAGCCGAAGGAGCCGGGGGTCTTGAGCTGGCTCAGATCGGCGTTGAAGTGCAAGAGCCAGCCGCGGCCGTTGTGATCGGTGCGGGTATTCTCCAGCACGCCGTAGAAGACATCGCCATCCGGGCCCACGGTGGGCGAGGCGGTGGCGCTGTCGCTGAGGCGGGCCGGCAGATCGGTGGCCGGGTTGATCAAGCGCTGCTTGGCCTTGAGCGCCAGGGTGGCCGCGTCCAGGGCCAGCAGGTAGCCGGTCTGCATGCTGGAGATGGCCGGGTCGCTGTTGACGGCGATGTAGAGCGTCTTCTCGTCCAGCGACAGAGCCGGCGCCGCGTTCATGGCGGTCTGGAACATGGCCGCGTCGCCGCTGAGCTCGGCGGCCGATTTCCAGAGCGCCTGGCCGTCGGCCGCCAGGCGCACGATGCCGCCTCTCAGGCCGCCCGGCGCGCCGGCTTTGGCGGTGAAGCCGAAGAAGGCCGTGCCCTGGCCGTCCAGGGTCAGCGGGGTGTTGATGCGCAGCTTGTCGCGGTAGTTGGCGCTGTCGGCCTCAAACGCGGCATTGCCGTAGAAAGCCAGGGTTTGGACCGTGCCGCTGGCGCTGTCCACGCCATCGCGGATCAGCAGCCGGCCGCCGGCCGCCGGGGCGAACAAGCGGCCTTTGATGTCCAGGCCGATGTTCCAGGACGGCGTCCAGCTGCTGGCCGGCAGCAGGTAGTCGCTTTTCAGGGTCCAGAGCAGGCTGCCGTCGCTGGCCTTGCGGGCCTGCACCTCGAAATCGCCGACGCTCGTGGTCTTGACCGGCACCAGCACGGTGTTGCCGCCCGAAATCACCGGCGTGCCGTAGTGGATCAGCAGAAAACCACCGGCGCGGTAGGGCGGGGCCAGGTCCACCGGTGTGCTCCAGACGATGCGCTGCAAGGGTTGGGTGGCGATCCGCGTCTGCGCCTGGTGCTGAGCATTGCCACCGTAGCTGGCCCAGAAGGGAGCGCTGCCGGGGCTGGGGGCTGGGGGTGTGGGCGCTGGCGGGGTGGGGGCCGGCGGCGTGGGTGCAGGTGGTGTGGGCGCCGGTGGGACGGGTGCCGGCGTGGGTGCTGGTGGAGGCTCCGAGCTGCCGCCACCCCCGCCCCCGCAGGCCTGCAGCAAGCCGGCCAGGCCTGCGCCCAGCAGCAGGTGGCGTCGCTGTGGCCGAGGGCAGGGCGTGGGCGTCGGAAGGGGGCAGGCGTCGTCGCGGTCGGTCATGGTGGTTGCGGCATGGGAAGCGGTGCGCCGCCAAAGCATGTGTGACAGGAATTGGACGCGGTGGAACTCCACTTGGGCCCGGGTGAATTCCCTAGTCGGGTGGAATCCAGCCTAAGCTCGACAATCAGCAGCATGCGCACGGCTTTTGATTCCCTGTTGGCTTGGCCCCGTCACCGCTCAGGGCTGGGTCTGGGTTTGCTGCTCGTGCTCAGCGCATGCGGCGGCGGTGGCGGAGGAGACATGCCCGCGGCGCCCGTTTCACCGACCGGCGCGGCCAGCAGCCCCGGCACACCCGCTTCAGCGCCGCCTCCCAGTTCCAAGCCCCTGAGCTTGCAGGCCCAGCTGGGCGAGAAGATTTTTCACGACCGCAACCTCAGCGGCTCCGGCCGCATGTCCTGCGCCACCTGCCACGACCCGGCCTTCTTCCACGGGCCGCCGAACACGCTGCCGGTGCAGGTGGGCGGCGCCTTCGAGACGGAGTTCGGCACCCGTGCCGCGCCTTCGCTGCGTTATCTGGAAACCCAGCCAGCCTTCAACGGCACGCCGCAAACCCTGGTGGCCGATCTGCGCGGCGGCCTGATGGCCGACGGCCGCGCCGACAGCCTGGCCGCCCAGGCCAAGCTGCCCTGGTTCAACCCGCGCGAGATGGACAACGGCAATGCCGCCACGCTGGCGCGCAAGCTGCGCGCCGCCGCCTACGCCAGTGACTTCGGCCGCGCCTTTCCGCCGGCCGCCGGCGCCTCGGCCCCGGACGACGACAGCCTGGTCACCCAGGCCAGCCAGGCCCTGCAGAGCTTTCAGATCGAAGACCCGCGTTTCCACCCCTACGACTCCAAGTTCGATTGGGTGCAGCAGGGTCGCGCGCAGTTCAGCAACGCTGAGACGCGCGGCCTGAGGGTGTTCAACGATCCCCAACGAGGGGCTTGCTTGAGCTGTCATCCTTCGTCCAGCTCGAACCAGGAGCCGGTTGCGTTCACCTCCTTTGGCTATGCGGCGCTGGGCGTGCCGCGCAATGCAGCGCTGCAAATCAATGTCGACCCTGCAGCCTTTGATCTGGGCCTGTGCCAATCGCCCCATGCCGCTGTCAAGGGGCGCAACGAGGCCTGCGGCTTCTTCCGCATTCCCAGCCTGCGCAATGTCGAGCACCGCCCGGTGTTCTTCCACAACGGCGGCTTCACCAGCCTGGAGCAGGTGCTGCGCTTCTACGCCACCCGCGACACCGACCCGGCCCAGTGGTACCCGAGCGTCGCCGGCCAGGTTCAGCTCTACGACGATCTGCCGCTCCACTTGCAAGCCAATGTCGAACGCAACGCGCCCTTCGGCCCGCGGCGGACGATGAGCGACGCCGACATCGCCGACATCCTGTGCTTTCTGCGCACGCTCAGCGACGGCTACACCGGGCCGGCCACACCGCCTTCGCCCGGCTGCAATTGATCGGCAGCAGTTGATCGGCACCCGCTGATGGCTTGATCGATCGGCCGAGTGCCACGGGCCGCCATGTCCGGCAGCGCTGCAAGTCATTCGCATTGCGTATGGCGCCGCCGCAGCACCGGCGCTGCAGCCAGAATCGCCGCATGAACACCAGCAACAGCACAGGCCGACCCGCCGCGCGGCCCCGGGTCTTGATCATCGGTTGCGGCTTCGGCGGCCTCGCCGCCACCCGCGCCCTGGCCGGGGCGCCGGTGGACATCACGGTGATCGACCGCAGCAACCACCACCTGTTCCAGCCCTTGCTCTACCAGGTGGCCACAGCCGGCCTGTCGGCGCCCTCGATTGCTGCGCCCATCCGCCACATGCTGCGCGGCCAGCGCAATGTCACGGTGTTGATGGCCGAGGTCTGCGGCATTGATCGCCAGCAGCGCCGCGTGCAGCTGAGCGATGGCCAGAGCCTGGGCTATGAGTACCTGATCGTCGCTGTCGGCGCCACGCACAGCTACTTCGGCCGCGACGAGTGGGCCGCCCATGCGCCGGGGCTCAAGACCTTGCAGGACGCTTTTGCCCTGCGCGCCCGCGTGCTCAAGGCCTTTGAGCAGGCCGAGAGCTCGCCCGACCCGGCGCTGCAGCGCGCCTGCCTGAGCTTTGTGGTCATCGGCGCCGGCCCCACCGGGGTCGAGATGGCCGGCACCCTGGCCGAGATCGCCCGCCACACGCTCAAGAACGAGTTCCGCCGCATCGATCCGGCCAGCGCCCGCGTGCTGCTGCTGGAGGGTTCACCGCGGGTGCTGCAGGCCTTGCCGCCCGAGCTCTCGGCCAAGGCGGAGGCGCAGCTGCGAGCCCTGGGGGTCGAGGTGCGTACGGGCTGCCGCGTCGTCGGCATCGATGCCGACGGGGTGGAGGTGCAGACCGGGGAGGGTGCGGTGGCTGCAACAGAGCGCATCGCCGCCCGCACCGTGGTCTGGGCGGCCGGTGTGGCCGCCTCCCCCCTGGGCCGCATGCTGGACGTGCCGCTGGACCGGGCCGGTCGTGTGGTCGTTGACGGCCGGCTCAACATCCCCGGCTACCCCGAGGTCTTTGTGATCGGCGACCTGGCCGCCGCCCAAAGCCTGCAGTCCGATGGCCGCACGCTCAAGCCCGTGCCCGGCGTCAGCCCGGCGGCCAAGCAGATGGGGGCCTACGCAGCAAGCCAGATCCTGCGCGCGCTGCGAGCGCCACAGGGTCAGGTCTTGCCGCCCATGCCCGCCGATGCGCCCGGCGCATTTCGCTACCGCGACTACGGTGCCCTGGCCACCATCGGCCGCAAGGCGGCCGTGGCCGATCTGGGCTTCGTTCAGTTCTCGGGCTACTTCGCCTGGCTGTTCTGGCTGTTCGTCCACATCTATTTTCTGATCGGCTTCCGCAACCGCCTGGTCGTGCTGATGGACTGGGCCTGGGCTTACTGGAGTTTCCAGCGCTACGCCCGGGTGGTGGCGGAGCCGGTGGATGCGGTGCAGAAGGCCGGTGACTGAATCTGCAGGGCGCACGGCGATGTGCGGCGGAAGCGGCATGTCCGTTTCAGTCCCTGAGAATCCAGGCTGAGATGGTGGTGATGGTGCCGCCCTTGAAACGTTGATGGGGTGTATGCGAAGTTCAAACGCAGCCGTGAAGCGAGTATTCAGTGCCCTGGTCCTGGCCTGTTGGATGGGGAGTTCGCTCGTGCAAGCTCAGGAAGCGGGGGCCAAGTCCGCTCGCCAGGCTGCCTGCGAACGCGACAGAAGCGAGTCTCGGACGGAGCTTCAGACGAGTTATCAGGCCCAGATGGAGGTGTGTCGTCGGCAGATGAAGAGCACCTTGGGCTACCTCGGCGAGCAGGGCAAGCAGTTCCTGTACGAAACCGCAGGCTGGGGCGCAGGGAATTGCGCCACCCGATTGACCCGGGATTTTTTGATGATGAACGAGGTGTTCGACAAGCGGCGCGATGCCTGCCTGCTGGCTGCCAACAAGGACTGAGTCAGTTCGGCCGAACATGCCAATGCGGCAGCCACATGGCTGCGCGCCGCCCTCGATCAAGCCTTGAGGAACTCCGCCTTCGAGCCCAGCCAGCGCGCCACCTGGCGCTGCGCGGCCTCGGGGTATTTGTCCAGCAGCTGGGGCGCCAGGCGGCGGGCGGCTTGCAGCAGCAGGGAGTCTTCCTGCAGGTCGGCAAAGCGCAGCAGCTCGGCGCCGCTCTGGCGGGCGCCCATGAACTCGCCGGGGCCGCGGATGTCCAGGTCGCGGCGGGCGATCTCGAAGCCGTCGTTGGTTTCGGCCATGGCGCGCAGGCGCGATTTGCCGGTGTCGGACAGCGGGCCGGTGTAGAGCAGTACGCAGACGCTGGCCACCGCGCCGCGGCCCACCCGGCCGCGCAGCTGGTGCAGCTGCGAGAGGCCGAAGCGCTCGGCATGCTCGATCACCATCAGGCTGGCATTGGGCACGTCCACGCCGACCTCGATCACCGTGGTGGCCACCAGCACGCTGGCCTTACCGCCCGAAAAGCGCGCCATCACGGCGGCCTTCTCGGCCGGCGGCATGCGGCCGTGCAGCAGGCCCACCTCGAAGCCCGGCAGCGCGTCGACCAGCTCTGCATGGGTTTCGGTGGCGTTGTTCAAGTCCAGGGCCTCGCTTTCTTCGATCAGCGGGCAGACCCAGTAGACCTGGGCGCCGCCGGCCACCTCCTGGGCGATCTTTTCGATCACGTCCTGGCGTTTGCCATCGGCGAAGACCTTGGTGACGATGGGGGTGCGGCCCGGGGGTAACTCGTCAATCGTGCTGACCGCCAGGTCGGCGAAGTAGGTCATGGCCAAAGTCCGCGGGATGGGCGTGGCGCTCATCATCAGCATGTGCGGCTCCAAATCCATCGACGCCAGCTTGCGCCGCAAAGCCAGGCGCTGCGCCACGCCGAAGCGGTGCTGCTCGTCAATGATGGCCAGGCCCAGGCGGGCGAACGTGACCTTGTCTTCAATCACCGCATGGGTGCCGATCACCAGCTGGGCCGCGCCGCTGGCCGCGGCGTCCAGCATCTTCTGCCGCGCCTTGCCTTTGACGCTGCCGGTCAGCCAGGCCACTTGCAGGCCCAGGGGCTCCAGCCAGCCGATCAGCTTCTTGAAATGCTGCTCGGCCAGGATTTCGGTCGGCGCCATCAGCGCGCATTGCCAGCCGGCATCGATGGCCACGGCCGCGGCCAGGGCCGCCACCACGGTCTTGCCCGAGCCCACATCGCCTTGCAGCAAGCGGTGCATCGGTTGGCCCAGGGCCAGGTCTTGCGCAATCTCCTCGCTGACCCGCCGCTGCGCGCCGGTCAGGCCGAAGGGCAGCACGGCCAGCAGGCGCTCGACCAGGCCGCCGGGCTTGGCGCGCAGGGCCGGTGCCTTCAGCAGGGCGCGCTCGCGTTGGGCCTGCATCTGGCTGATCTGCTGGGCCAGCAGCTCCTCGAACTTGAGCCGCTGCCAGGCCGGGTGGCTGTGGTCTTCCAGCGTGCCCAGGCGCGCCTGCGGCGGCGGGTGGTGCAGAAAATCCAGTGCATCGCGCAGTGGCGGCAGGCTGCTGGGTACGGTGCCCTGGGGCAGCAGCTCGCGCAGATCGGCGCGCTGCAGGCCCGAGGCGATGGCGCGGCGCAGGTACGTTTGCGGCAGACCGGCGCTGGCCGGGTAGACGGGCGTCAGCGCCTCGGCCAGCGGTGTGTCGGGCTGCACGGCCTTGAACGTGGGGTGCACCATCTCGCGGCCGAAGAAGCCGTGGCGCAGCTCGCCGCGCACGCGGATGCGCTGGCCCACGGCCATGCTTTTCTGGTGCGAGGGGTAGAAGTGGATGAAGCGCAGCAGCAGATCGCCGGTCTCGTCTTCCAGCCGCACCAGCAGCACGCGCCGGCCGCGCGTTTCGATGCGGCACTCGATCACCTCACCCTCGCACTGCACGGTGTCGCCCTCGCGCGTGCGGCCGATCGGCGTGATCTGGGTCTCGTCCTCGTAGCGCAGCGGCAGGTGCAGGGCCAGGTCGATGTCGCGCAACAGGCCCAGCTTCTCCATGGCCTTCTGCGGCGCGGACTTGGGCTTGGGGGCGGCCGCAGATGCAGCAGCCGTTGCAGCAGTGGCAGGCGAGGAACGAGGAGGCTGAGGGGCCGAAGCAGGCATGGGCGGGATTTTGCCCTGCGGGCGAAGTTCGAAACCCGGCCGGGGCGTCGAGCTGGTGCGGGGCGCTGGCATCTGCATGTTTAAGCCTCTTCGGAGCTCATGACCGGCAACATAATGGTGTTTTCGTTCGGTGCCACGGGCTGCCTTTCGGCCCTGGGGCCCCTGTGCTCGGCGTGCGGTTTGAATACTGTATGAATATCCAGTTTATCAGCAAGATCGTCAGCCCGATGTGCCGCAGCCAGGATGCTTGCAAGAGCGCGGCCGCGCGCTCGGCCACGAGGCGCTCCGGGTGAACGCCAGGCACCCCGATCGCCAGGACGAGCTGCAGGCCATCGTGCGCAGTTCCCCTTGGCTCATGCAGGCGCTCCATGCCGCCCGTGATCTGTGCTTGCGCCAGTGGTGCATCGGCGCCGGGGCGCTGCGCAATCGGGTCTGGGACCATCTGCATGGCCACACCGAGCCCTCGCGTCTGGCCGACGTGGACCTGGTCTATTTCGATCCCGAGGAGCCGCCGGGCTTGGAGGCGAGGCATCAGGCGGCCCTGGCGCGCGACTGTCCGGATCTGCCCTGGGAGCTGACGAACCAGGCCCATGTGCATCTCTGGTTCGAGTCCTGCTTCGGCCATGCCGTGGCACCGCTGCGCTCGCTTCAGGACGCGGTCGCCTCCTGGCCCGAGTTCGCGACCGCGGTGGCCGTGCGCCTGGAGGCCGACGACACGCTGACCGTGATCGCCCCCTACGGCCTGGACGACCTGTTTGCCATGCGCATTCGCCGCAACCCGGCCCGGGTCAGTGTCGAGACCTTTCGCCAGCGGGTGGCGCAGAAGCAGTACGCGCAACGGTGGCCGCGGGTGCAGATCGAGGATGACCACTAGAGTGCCCCTCATGCATCTCGACTCAGTGCAAGCAAGTTCTAGCGACCATGCTCCGCTCAGCTCATCAATCCGTCTCCCGACGCTTGTGCTGCTGCCCGGCATGGACGGTACCGGGAACTTGTTCGAGCCATTGATTGGGGCCTTGGGGGCCGATTTCAAGGTTCTGGTGGTGCGCTATCCCGAGACGCAAAGCCTCGGGTACGACGAGCTTGTTTCGTATGTGAGTGGCTTGCTTCCCGCGGATGAGCCGTTTGTCCTTCTTGGTGAGTCCTTCTCTGGCCCCATCGCAATCAAGCTCGCGACGGCGTCTCGGCCAGGTCTGTGTGGCGTGATTCTTTGCTGCACTTTTGCGCGAAATCCCCGTCCTGCCCTGACGTGGCTTCGGCATCTTCTTCCCTGGGTGCCATTCAATTGGATCCCTACGACTCTGCTCAACTGGGCGCTGCTGGGTTCCTTCGCAACGGGCACGCTGCGCGGCCTGCTCAAAGAGGCTGTAGGGCGAGTCAGTCCATCGGTGATGCGCACCAGGGTTCGCGCCGTGTCGGAAGTTGATGTGACGGTAGAGTTGTCGCAGATGAGGGTGCCCTGCCTTTATCTGCAAGCTTCTGCAGATCGAGTGGTTCCGGCAAGGGCTGCGACACTCATTAGAAGGGTACTGGTATCGGTTCAGCTGGTGCGGCTTGACGCTCCCCATTGCCTTTTGCAGGGTGTACCTGAGAAGTCCGCCGATGCTCTTGCTTCGTTCGTCAGACGGCTTGGACTCACGGTTTCATAGCTGGGCTTGGAAATGAGCGCAGGCTGGATTGATCAGCGCACGCTGTGAAGGGCATTTCAAGTGAACACAATGCGATCCGACCGATTTCCCATCGCGGAGTTCCTCCGCTTCACCGCCCCCGACCCTGAGGCCCATGCGCGCAGCATCGCTGCCTTGCGCGAGCAGCTGGCGCTGCTGCAGGGGAATGCATCGGTCGGCAGGGCCGTGGATGAGGCGGCCTTGCTGGAGGTGGTCGCCGATCTGGCGGGCCTCTTGATCACCGCCCGCCAGGAGGACGAAGCCTTGCAGCTCTTGCAGGCGCATGAGGCCCTGGCCGAGGCCGCGAGCCAAGCCTCGCCCGTGCTGCACGAGGCCCTGGGCTGGTTCTGGTGTGCCTACGCCACCGCCTTGCAATACCTCGGCCAGCGCACCGAGGCGGAGCCCATCTTCGCCCGTACCGTGGCCTTGTGTGAGGCAGGCGGCTGGGCGCGCTTGCGCGCCATGGTGCTGCAGCACTGGGGCCGCAGCCTGGTCAAGCAGGGGCGCTTCGACGAGGCGGAATCGCGCTTCCACGAGGCCCTCGCCTTGCGTGTGCAGCTGCAGGACCCGAGGCAGGCCACCACGCGCGAGGCGCTGGCGCTGTTGGCGCAGTTGCGCGATCGGGCTTGAGCGGCCCCTCATGATCTCGGACGACCTGCTGGCCCGCTTGGCCGCACCCATCGAATCCCCCCGCCTGTGGCTGGAGCCCCTGCGTGCTACCCATGCGGCCGAGCTGTTTGAAGGCTTGCAAGAGCCCGAGCTCTACCGCTGGATCTCTATGCACAAGCCCGACAGCGTGGAGGCCCTGGCCGCCCATTGGCGAATGCTGGAGGGCCGACGTTCACCCGATGGCCAGTTCGCCTGGCCGATTTGGGCTTTGCGGCGCAAAGCCGATGGGCGCTGCCTGGGTCGGCTGGATGCCGAGATCGATGCGCAGCTGAACGCACCCAATCTCGGCTACTACCTGCTGCGCCCCGCCTGGGGCCAGGGCTATGCCAGCGAAGCAGTGCAAGCCACCACGGCCGCGTTGCGTGAGCGCGGCGTGCGGCGCATCGTCAGCACGGTGACGGTGGGCAACCAGGCCTCGGCGCGGGTGCTGCAAAAAGCTGGCTTCGTTTTCGATCGCATCCTGAAAGACAACGACTGCATCGCCGGCCAGATGCACGACGACGAGGCGTATGTCTGGACGGCAGACGCGCTCTCAGCGCCCGCTGCTTGAGGAGCCTGCGCCCGCGTCGAACTTGAGCCCCACGCGCTGCTCCCGCAGGTGCCGGGCGATGTTGACAAAACTGTCCACCCAGAAGCGCTCCGGGTGGGCCGCCAGGTGCTGGAGCAAGGCCTGGTGTGCTTCCTTGGAGACACTCAGATGGTCGCCGCCGATGCCGTGGAAGGTGAGGCTGGCCAGCGTGCCCTGAGCGGCGGCCTGCTCGACGAGGGCGATCAGCTCGGCGCCGCTGGAGCCCACCGGCCCGGCCGTGGGCACATCGGCCAGGTTCAGCGTGGCCAGCGAAGGCACGACCCCGCCCACGCGCGTCTTCATGGCCAGAAACTCCCCAGCCACGGCTGGAAGGTATGGCTTGCCGCCGGCCAGTGGGTCCGTGCAGGGGGCGGTGTAGGTGCGCTGGGTCTGGCCGTCGATGGCATACAAGTAGGCATTGGCCAGCTGCACCTCTTCCAGCATCTGAGCCACGCCGATCTTGTCGAGATCGCGGTGCGGCGCCACCCAATCGCGGCCGGGCGCCGAGCGGGAGCAGGGGTGGAACAGGGTGTGGTTGCCCAGTTCATGGCCCGCGGCCGCGGCACGCCGCCATTCCGGCAGGCGTTGCCGGACGACCGGGCTGGCCAGGGTCAGATAGAAGGTGGCCTTGAGGCCCAGCGCGTTCAGCGCAGGGATGGCGTGGTCGAGCTGGCTGGCCAGGGCGTCGTCGTAGGACAGGCTGACGGCTGCCCGGGCGCCGCCGGGCCACTGAAAGGCGGGCGCCGGCTCGCTGTGGGCGCCGGTGGCCACCAGGCTCTGGGACAGACCAAAGGGCAGCCAGAGGGCCAAGCTCAGCAGCGCCCGCCAGCGCGGCCGGCCGGGCGCGTGTGCTGCAGCGAATGTGTTCATCATCATCATCAGAGTCCGGCGCCTTGATCGTGAGGGAAGGCCGGGCAGCGCCCGGCTGGCGCTGGCAATGATAGGTCGGCGCCGTGGGCCTGACTGCCGGCGCGCCGCGAGTTTTGTGACGTTTCTGAAACCTCGGCCTGCAGGCCCGCCGCCGCCTCTACACTGCGCCCGCATGCAGCAAGGCAAACCCCTGATCCTGATCGTTGATGACGACGCCGAACTGTCCGCCCTGGTGGCCACGCTGCTGGGCCGCGAGAGGTGGGAGGTGCACACGGTGCTCACCGGCGGCGACGGCGAGCGCGCCTTGCGCGCGCTGCGCCCCGACCTGGTCTTGCTGGATGTGATGCTGCCCGATGCCAGCGGCTATGAGCTCTGCCGCCGTTGGCGTGCCAGCCATGCGGAGCTGGGCATCCTGATGTTCACCGCGCGCGGCGAGCCCATGGACCGCGTGCTGGGTCTGGAGCTCGGTGCTGACGACTATCTGAGCAAACCTTTCGAGCCGCGCGAGCTGGTGGCCCGGGTGCGGGCCCTGCTGCGCCGCCAGACCCCCGGGCGCAGCGAGGCCGGTCTGCTGCGCTTCGAGGGCCTGAGCATTGATCTGCTCAAGCGCGAGCTGCGCGTCGGCGAGCGGGTGGTGGCGCTGACCGGCATCGAGTTCAAGCTCTTGGCCGCCCTGGCCCGGGTGCCCGGGCAGATTCTGCCGCGCGAAGCGCTCAGCGAGGCGGTGCAGCCCGGCCGTTACCGGCCGCAGGACCGCAGCGTCGATGTGCAGGTGGCGCGGCTGCGCCGCAAGCTCGAAGAGGCCAGCCCCGATCGGGTCTGGATCAACACCGTTCGTGGGGAGGGTTATGTCTTTCTGCCCGCTTGAACCATGAGTGCGCGCCCCTCCATCGGCTCCCCAAGCGACCCAAACGGTGTCATGGGTTGGCGGCGCTTCGACAGCCTGTTCGCCCGCCTGCTCTTGCTGCAGATCCTGCTGGCCCTGCTGCTGATGCTGGTGTTCGGTGCCCTGGTCTATATGGAGCGCAACAAGGCGGTGGCGCGCCTGGTGGGTGAGCGCTGGGCGCCCAGCCTGCGCCAGGCCGCGGGCTGGCCCGAGCCGGGCTTGAGCCAAGCGCGGCCCTTGCAGTACGGCCGCCAGGCGCCGCCGCCGGCCATGCGCTCGCTGCTGATGGGGCCGCGCATGGCCGCCTTGGTGGAGGAGCTGGAGCGCCAGGGCGTGCCGGTGCAAGCGGCGCGCATCACGCGCGGCGCCGACGCGCCCATGCTGTGGCTGGAGGTGGCCGGTCCGGCGGGGCAGCGCCAGTGGCTGGGCCTGAACGACCGTGCCTTGCTGCCCAATGTGTCGCGCCGGCTGCTGCTGGCGCTGCTGATCACCGGCCTTTTGTGCGTGGGCCTGAGCTGGGTCTTCACGCGCCGTCTGATGCGGCCGCTGCAGGACCTGCGCCTGCGCATGCAAGGCTATCGCCCGGGCCTGGCACAGGCGGCTGGGGCATCGGCTGCAAGTTCGGCGGCTGCCAGCACGCCGCTGCTCAGCTCGCCCCCCGAGCTGCAGGCCATCGAGTCCGCTTACCAAAGCCTGCTGCAAGGCCTGGCCCTGCATGAGCAGGAGCGTGCCCTGCTGCTGGCCGGGGTTTCGCACGACCTGCGCGGCCCCCTGGCGCGCATTCGCGTCGCCGCCGGCTTGCTGCCGGACAGCGCCGACACCGCCAGCTGGCGGGAGTCCATCGTGCGCAACACCGAGTTGGCCGATCGCCTGATTGGCAGCTTTCTCGACCATGTGCGCGCCGGCGAGTTGCCGCTGAATCAAAGCACCGATCTGCTGGCTCTGGCGCGCCAGCTGCTGGCCGCCTTGCCGCCGCAGCCGGAGTGCGGCCCGGCCGTGCAGCTGGACTTGGATCTGCCGCCGCCCGCCTCGACCTTGCTATTGCCCGCCAGCCACCCCTTGCTGCTGGAGCGGCTCTTGGCCAATTTGCTCGACAACGCCCGTGTGCACGGCCTGCCGCCGGTGCGTCTGCGCCTGAGCTGCGAGCGCGACGAGGTCTCCATCGAGGTCAGCGACGGTGGCCCGGGCCTGCCCGGCCCCGTCAGCGAACTGCTGCCGGCTTTTGCGCGTGGCGACCCGGCGCGCAGCCACCCGGGCACTGGCCTGGGTCTCGCCGTGGTCAGCCGGGTGGTGGAGCGTATGCAGGGCCGCCTGAGCTTTGCGCATGAGGCGGGGCGGCACCGGGTGACGGTGCGCCTGCCTTTGAATCGCGGCTGAACCGAAACCAGGCCGGGGCCTGGCCGCCGCCTACTTGCTGTGGCGGCGGAAGAAGGCCCAGATTTCGTCGGTGGCATTGACGGCGTTGCTGGGCGTGTCGCCGCGCCGGCTGCCGGCCCGCCCGCCAGGCCAGGCGTGGCCGTTGTCGCCGACCAGCAGCAGCTCGGCGCTGTGGCCGGCCGGGCAGCTGTGGCGCCAGCGGCTCAGCACGCCTTGCACCGAGGTCTCCGCCTCGCCGACGCAGCCATTGGCACCGGCCCAGAAGCTCAGCTGGGCGAGGGCGGGCAGGGTCGGCGTGCCGTCCCAGGCGCCGGGAAAGGCGCCGCCCGGGGGGCCGCCGGCCGGAGGCACGGACTGGTCCAGGCCGCCATTGATCATCAGCGCCGGCACGCCGTGTTGGGGCCGGCGCTCGTCGCCGAATACCGTGGCCACGACGGGCGCGATGGCGGCCAGGCGGTCACCGAGCTCGCTGCCCAGGCGGTGGGTCATCATGCCGCCGTTGGACATGCCGGTGGCGTAGATGCGCATGGGGTCGACCGGGTAGTTGGCCTCCAGATGCTCGATCAGGGCGCGGATGAAGCCGGCATCGTCCTCGCGCTTTTCCATGGCTTGCCCGCAGCAGTGGCCGGCGTTCCAGGTCAAAAAGCTGTGGCGCAGGCGGCCGCTGCCCTCCGGGTAGACGACGATGAAGCCCTCCTGCCGCGCCTTGGCTGTGAAGCCCGTCATTTCTTCCATATTGGCCGCATGGCCGCCGCCGCCATGCAGGGCGATCACCAGGGGCAGGCGGGCGCCGTCGCGCGGCAGCGAGCCGGGCAGGCGCAGCAGGAAGCTGCGCGGCTCGCCCTGGTAGTTCAGGGTCAGCATGCCTTCGCCGCCCATGCCGCTTGGGCTGTTCTGACGGCTTTCGCGCCAGGGCCCGGCGGCATTGGCGGCCAGGCAGGCCAGGGCCAGGGTGGCGACGGTCAGGGCCTGAAGGCCGCGGCGCCGCACGGAGCTGAGCTTGGAGCGTGATAGCGATGGCAATGGCGATGAAGTCTGGCTGTGCATGAAGAACTCCGTTCGGGCTGATGGGGCAGCCGCCTGGGGCGGCAATGCTGGAGGGGGTGTGATCGATTGGACTTGCCCCGTTGGCCACGAACTTGCACCGCAGATGACGAATTGCGACAACTTTGCAATATGGGCTGCCGGCAGCGCTGCCGCTCCTAGACTCGCGGCCCACAGGGCCCGCCGTGGGCAAGCAAGGACATCTGACCGTGACTTCACTTCTTTGGGCATCGAGCCCCTGCGCTCACTGGGTGCTGGCACTGAATTTGGTGCTCGGAGCGGCCACATGCGACGCATCCGCCGCACCCGCACCTGCCGCCACAGCAGCGACAGCCGCCGCGCCGAGCGACCACCCCCTGCTCACGCGCATGCCGGGCTATGTGATCGAGGACAAGAAGGAAGAAGCCTTCGGCGCACGCCGTTTCGGCGGCGAAGGCCAGGTGCTGCCCGGCACCGTGCGCCTGCCCGGCGGCCAGATCGAGGTGGAGGGGCGGGTGACCGAGATCGCCTACATCGACGAGCAGGAGCGCGGCTCGGTGCTGGCCATCTACCGCAACCACCTCCATGCCTTGGCCAGCCTGGGCGCGCAGGCGCTGAACACCGGGCTCTCCAATGCGCAAATCGCCCAGGGCGGCCGCTTTCTGTTCCAGCTGGGGCAGGGCCCGGCCAGCCGCTGGGTGGCCTTGGACCTGGGCTCGGACACCTACCGCTATGTGCTCACCATCGTCGAGCCGGCGGCCCTGGTGCAGGCCGTCACGGCCGGCCAGCTGGCGGCCGAGATCCAGAGCCATGGCCTGGCCACCTTGCACCTGCAGTTCGACACCGGCCGGGCTGATCTCAAGGCCGACGGCCTGGCGGCCGTGCAGGCGCTTGCCCAGTTGATGCGGGCCGAGCCCACGCTCAAGCTCTCCATCGAAGGCCATACCGATCACATCGGCTCGGCCGCCGACAACCGCAAGCTCTCGCTGCAGCGCGCCGAAGCGGTGCAGCGCGCCGTCTGTGCACTGGGCATCGCACCCGCCCGCCTGTCGGCGCTCGGCCATGGCGCGGACCTGCCGGTGGCCGACCGGCGCAGCGAGGAAGGCCGTGCCAAGAACCGCCGCGTGGAGCTGATCAAGCGGCTCTGAATGCAGCTGTCCAGCGCCTGCTACGCTGGCGACATGACCCTCTATCTACAGCCACCCAACGCCCAGGAAATCTCGCGCCTTGATGCCGTGCTGGCCGAGCGCCGCAGCGACTGGTGGGATCAGTTCTATGCACAGCGCGAGCGGCCCGTGCCCTTCTTTGGCCGGGCCCCCGACGAGCACCTGGCCGCCTGGGTGGAAGCCGGCCAGCTTGCCGCGGGGCCGGCCCTGGACCTGGGTTGCGGCAATGGCCGCAATGCGCTCTACCTAGCGCGCGCCGGCTTTGCCGTCGAAGCGGTGGACTACTCCGCGGCCGCGATCCGCTGGGCGGCCGAGCGCGCGCAGGAGGCTGGCGTGGACCTGCCATTGCAGCAGGGCTCGGTCTTCGATCTGCAGCGGCCCCAGGGACACTACGCCCTGGTCTGCGATTCCGGCTGCTTTCATCACCTGCCGCCGCATCGGCGCGCCCTCTACATTGCGCGCATCCATGCCTGGCTGCGACCCGGCGGCGTGCTGGCCCTGTGCTGCTTCCGGCCTGAAGGCGGCAGCGGTCTCAGCGATAGCGAGGTCTATGAACGCGGCACGCTCGCGGGCGGCCTGGGCTACAGCGAAGCGCAGCTGCGCGCCATCTGGGGCAGGCACTTCGAGATCGCCAGCCTGCGGCCGATGCAGGCGCAGCCGGCCGATGCCGAGCGCTTTGGTGCTGAATTTCTCTGGGCGATGCGGGCGATTCGGCGGGCCGAGCCGGCGCCGAGCGCGGCCCTTTGAAGGACCGGCGCTCTGCTATCGTCCCGCCCATGCGAAGCCTGAAATCCCTGATTCCCTTGACCGCTCTGTGCCTGCTGGCTGCCTGTTCCAGCACCGATCAAGGCAAGGCCGGCACGGCCGTCGCCACGCCGCTGAGTGACTTGAACCTGGTCAGTGCCACCATACCTGCCGTGCTGGCAGCGGCGCAGCGGGCTCCCTATGGTCTGCCGGCTGCACAGGACTGCGCCAGCCTGGCGCTGGACATCCGGGCCCTGGACGAGGTGCTGGGCCCGGATATCGATGCTCCGGTGTCGGACAACCACCCGGGCCTGCTGGAGCGCGGCGCCGAGGCCGGCTCGGGCGCCGCCGTCGGCGCCTTGCAGCGCACGGCCGAGGGCGTGATCCCCTTCCGCGGTTGGATCCGCAAGCTGAGCGGCGCCGAACGCCACTCGCGCCAGGTGACTGCGGCCATCACCGCCGGCGGCGTACGCCGGGCCTTTCTCAAGGGTTTGCGGGCGAGCCGGAGCTGCGGCTCGGCTTGATGCGCGGGCTTGTGGGTGGGTATGAGAGCGGCAGTTGCCTTCCCGCGCCTGCCGCTTCATGCAAAACTGCGCCATGAGCGAAGCACCGGCCCCTGAACTCCCACCCGCCCCGAATGCGCAGCCCACTGGCGCGGTGCGCCCCGGGCCTTACTTCGACCCCAGCATTCACGCCCACAGCCTGTTCGAAGACGCCCAGGCCATCTTCACTGGCGTGCTCTTCGTGTCCCTGGCTCTGATCCTGTTCGCCCAGGTCGGCCTGATGACTGGCGGCACGGCGGGTGCGGCCTTTGTGCTGCACTACGCCACCGGCATCAGCCTGGGCAAGCTGTTTTTCATCATCAACATCCCTTTCTATTGGTTTGCCTGGCAGCGCATGGGGCGCGAGTTCACACTCAAGACCTTCATCGCCATCGCCTGGCTGTCGGCGCTGACCGAGTGGTCGCCCAAGCTCTTCGCCATCGAGCGCCTGCACCCGGCCTATGCCGCCGTGCTGGGCGGCTTGCTGCTCGGCTCGGGCTGCCTGTTTCTGGCCCGGCATCGCGCCAGCCTGGGCGGCGCCACCATCGTGTCGCTTTATTTGCAGCATGCGAAAGGCTGGCGGGCCGGCAAGGTGCAGATGGGCATCGATTGCGTGATCGTGCTGTGCGCGCTGACCGTGGTGGACCCGACCCGCGTGGCCTATTCGGTGTTGGCGGCGGTGGTGATGAACCTCTTCATCGCCGTCAATCACAAGCCGGGTCGTTACGCCGTGCTTTGACGGGCTGCGGGCGGGGCTAGGTTCACGGCCTTCAAGTATTCTTGGCGCTTCCTCGGTTGGGGCCATCCGCCCCGGGAGCCTTGCCCATGCGTCCTGTCGTCCTTCACCGTGCCCTGGCTCTGAGTGCGCTCGCGTGCAGCCTGAACCTGCAGGCCGCGGCGCCGCTGCCGGCCGACACCATTTATCTGCACGGTGATGTGGTCACCATGAACGATGCCCAGCCGCGGGCCCAGGCCCTGGCCGTGCGTGCCGGCCGCATCCAGGCGGTGGGCAGCGAGGCCGAGGTGCGCGCCCTGCAAGGCGCCAAGACCCGGGTGGTGGACCTCAAGGGTCAGGCCTTGCTGCCCGGTTTTGTCGATGCCCATGGCCATGTCTCGCTGACGGGCTTGCAGGCCGTCTCGGCCAATCTGCTGCCGCCGCCCGACGGCAAGGGCAGCAGCGTGGCCGCCATCCAGGGCCTGTTGCGCGATTACGCCAAGGGCCCGGTGGCGCGCAGCCACAAGGTCATTCTCGGCTTCGGCTATGACGAGGCGCAGCTGAAAGAGCGTCGGGCGCCCACCCGCCAGGAGCTGGACGCGGTGTCCAAAGACCTGCCCGTGATCATCATTCACCAGAGCGGCCATCTGGGCGTGCTCAACAGCAAGGCCTTGCAGCTGGCCGGCCTGAACGCCGACAGCAAGGACCCCGAAGGCGGCCACATCCAGCGGGAGGCCGATGGCAAGACGCCCAATGGTGTGCTCGAAGAAACCGCTTGGTTCAGCGCCGGCATGGGCTTGGTCCAGCCCTCGCCGCAGGACTATGCCGCCATGCTGCTGGAAGGCCAGAAGCTGTACGCCAAGTTCGGCTTCACCACCGGCCAGGACGGCCGTTCGGACGAGAACAGCAACAAGACCTGGGTGGCGCTGTCGCAGAGCGGCAAGATGTTGATTGACCTAGTTTCTTACCCCGACATCACCTTGCCCTTCACGGCTGGCCTGATGGACCAGCCGGGCGGCTTTTGGGGCCGCGAGTACAAGGGCGGCTTCCGCATCGGCGGCGTCAAGCTGAGCCTTGATGGCTCGCCGCAGGGAAAGACGGCCTTCCTGACCCACCCCTATCACCACCCGCCGGCTGGCAAGGCCAACGACTACCGCGGCTACCCGGCGCTCAGCGACGAGGCCACCCAGCAAGCCGTCGATCAGGCCTATGCCAAAGGCTGGCAGCTGCTGGTGCACACCAATGGCGATGCGGCGTCCGACCAGATGCTGCGCGCCGTCGACGCGGCCACGGCCAAGTACGGCGCGGCCGACCGGCGCACGGTGATGATCCATGCCCAGACCGTGCGCGAGGACCAGCTGGATGCCATGAAGCGCCTGGCCGTGACGCCCAGCTTCTTCGGCATGCATGCCTACTACTGGGGCGACTGGCACCGCGACGAGACCCTGGGCCCGGTGCGCGGCGACCGCATCTCGCCGGCGCAATCGGCGCTGCGCCGCCAGATGATCTTCACTCAGCATCACGATGCGCCGGTGGCCTTCCCTGACGCCATCGCCATCTTGGATGCCGTGGTCAACCGCCGCACCCGCAGTGGCGACATCCTGGGCCCGGACCAGCGCCTGCCGGTCGAGGTGGCGCTCAAGTCCATCACCTTGTGGGCCGCTTGGCAGCATTTCGAGGAGGCGAACAAGGGCTCGCTGGAAGTGGGCAAGCTGGCCGATCTGGTGGTCTTGTCCAAGAACCCGCTGACGGTGCCGCCGGCCCAGCTGCGCAGCATCCAGGTGCGCGAGACCATCAAGGCCGGCCGCAGCATTTACCGCGCGCCGGCGGCCCGCTGACTTGCGCGCGGCTCGCCATCCCGAGGCAGCCACCGTCCAGGCGCTGTACTACGGCGCCCGGCGGCGCCGCATGTTTCGCATCGGCACCTATCTGGCCCTGATCCGGGCCATGGCGGTGGGCGAGCTGGTGCAGGTGTTCTACAGCCACAGCGAGCTGCTGCCCCGCACCCAGGCGCGCCTGGCTCGCACGCGCAACACCTTGCGCGAGCTGATCTGTCATGGCCTGGGCTCGCCGCAAGGCCAGGCGGCGCTGCAGCGCTTGCGCGCCGCCCATGCGCCGGTGCAGGCCGAGGCCGACGATTTTCGCTATGTGCTGGCGCTCTTCATGCTGGAGCCCCTGCGCTGGAACGCCGCCCACGGTGGCACGCCGCTGAGCGAGGCAGAGCAGACCCTGTTGCTGGATTTCTGGGCCCAGGTGGGCGAGGCCATGGGCATTCCCGAGGTTCGCCTGAGCCCGGCGCGGTGGCTGGAATTTCAGCAGCGCTATGAGGCGCAGCACTGGCGATTCACGCCCGAGGGCCAGCGCCTGGCCTCGGCCTGTCTGCAGGAGGTGGTGACGCTGTCTTTGCCGCGCGGCAGCCGGTCCTTGTTCCGGCAGCTGATGCGGGTCAGCATGGACCCGGCCTTGGCGGCGCTGCTGCAGCTGCCCGTCGCGGCAGGGCCGGTCGCCTGGGCCTTGCGCGGCTGGCTGCGCTGGACCACGACTTGATTGGCCGAGCTGAGCCCGTCTGAATCGGGCGTCAGCTGAAGTAGCGCTGGCGCAGCCGGGCGTAGCGGCCGTCGCGGCGCAGCTGGTCGAGCGCCGCCTGCAGGGCGAGCACCACGCGATCGTCGCTGTCCGGATGCAGGCCGTACCAGTAGCTGCGGCGCGCGTCCAGCTCCAGCAAAGGGCGCAGGGTTCGATAGTCCAGGCGCAGCTGGTGCAGCTGCCAGGCGGCAGCCCAGTCCAGCATCACCATCAGGTCCATGCGGCGCGCCAGCAGCTTGCGCAGATTGCTGCCGTCGTCGAGCGCCAGCTCCAGCGTCTCGCCCGCGAGCAAACCCTCTTCTTGCAAGCGCCGGGCCGCGGCGGACTCTCGCACCACGCCCACCTTCATGCCTTGCTGCAGGCGGCGCAGATCGCTGACCTGCTTGAGCTCCGGCAGGTCCTCGCGCTGGCGCAGGCCGTAGACGATGATGCGGCGCTCGCTGATCGGCCCGACCCAGCGGTACTGCCGCTCGCGTTCGGGCAGGCGTGTGAGGGAGAACAGGATGCTGTTGTCTTGTGCCGCTGCGGCCTGAACGGCGCGGCGCCAGGGCTGGACGTTGATGTCCAGGCTCAGCTGAGCCTGTGCGGCCATCAGTTGCAGCAGCTCGCTGCTGAAGCCGGCGGGCTGGCCCGCCGCGTCCTGAAAGTTCAGCGGCGGCAAGTGCTCGGTGAACGCCACCAGGGGCCCAGCAAGGCCGGGCTTGGCCAAGGCCCAGGGGCTGAAGCCGGCGGCCAGGCCGGCCAGGGCCCACTCACGGCGCCGCATGGCGGCTCAGCTGTGAAGGCCCGGACGGGCATGCCATCGATGGATCCATGTGCTTGGCCCCTGTACTGCAAAGCGCAAAGTCTAGGTGCATCGGCCTGCCGGAATGCCGCTCACATCGGCGACGGCGTGCCGGCCATGCGGTCATATTTGACGAAGAACTGGCGCGCCTTGGCCACCAGCTGCGCCTCGGTCGGGTGGTCCACGGTTTCGTAGGCCACGATGTGCTTGGCGATCTGCGGGCGGTGCTTGTCGGCGTAGTGCTTGAAGTCGCTTTGTGCGGTGCTCGATCCGACCACCAGCACTTCCTCGATGCCTTTCAGCGCCTCGCAGACTTCGCCGAAGAACTCATGCTCGCTGCGCACGGCGCTGCCGTGTTGCTTGGTGTGGTGGCTGTGGGCCTT
Organism: Burkholderiales bacterium PBB2; assembly: GCA_002255955.1. Classification (GTDB taxonomy): domain Bacteria; phylum Pseudomonadota; class Gammaproteobacteria; order Burkholderiales; family Burkholderiaceae_C; genus Paucibacter_A. Next base: position 258,892 of record NKIM01000002.1, read on the forward strand.
GATCTTCTCGGCCTGCACATGTTCGGCGTCGAACTGCAAAACCTTGGCCTGTTGATGGTCGAGCCAGACCACGGCGTGGAAGGTGGTGGTGTGCGAGGTGGTTGTGGAAGTCATGTCTTGGGTCCTTGTTCGTGATGGAGTGAAAGATTCGAGGTCAGGGAAGAAGAACAGCGAAAGGCGCCGCAACGACGGTTCCCGAGCTTGGTGGCATGTCGGGTGGCGGTCTGTCCGCTCGCGCACCAGCTGAGATCCGGGTGCACCTGCCGTTTGACTGGCGTCATTCGTTGGGTGCTTCAGTGCAGATGGGCTGGCGCACCCTCGTGTTGTGTCTGGCATTGCAGGCAGCGCCCACTGGCTGGGCGGGCCAGAAGCCGGGCAAAGGCTATTGCCTCGCCGCAGTCCTGGCAAAGACCGAAGTCCTCGTGATCCAGGGCCCCCAGGGCGGCGATCAGCTCGCGCAGCGATTGCAGGGTCTGGTCGCTGCGCGCCAGATCGACTTCGCGGCTGGCATCCAGCGCCGGCTCACGCTGGCTGTTGCCATCGCCGTCCTGCAGCAAGGCTTCGCGCGCATGCTCGACCCGGCTCAGCGCACCCAGCTGTCCGTCGAGTTCACGTTCCAGCTCGCGCTGCTGGCGCAGCAGTTCCTCGCGCAGCTGTTGAATCTGGGTGGCGTTGAGGCGTGGCGTCATGGCGATCTCCTTGATGCCATCTTGGCAGTCTGGAGTTCGGCGGTGTTGACCTGGCTCAAGCCATGTGCAGGCGCCTAACTTCGACCCCGGGACGGCCAAACTCCCCCAAAAGAGGGGGTCGCTGTGCGCATGGCATCTCGTACCATCGCGCCCGTTTGTAAAAAGTAGTAACGAGCCGAGGTGCGAGTGCGGGCCAACCGCAGCTGAGCCTCGCCGACAAGAGACTCTACGAGGGAAACAATCCATGATGAAACCATCTCGCATGGCCGAGCGCGTGACGCGTTGGGCTTTGGCGCCAGGCCTGGCGCTGGTTCTGACCGCCTGCGGTGGCGGCGGCAGTTCGGAACCCCCTGCGCCCCCGCCGGTGCCACCCACGCCGGTGCCCGAGACCTTGAGCATCACCGCCCCCACGGTGGGTGACATCGCCGAGCCCACCGCCTTCGGCAACAGCGCCGCCACCGTGAGCAAACTGTCCTACAGCTGGGACTTTGGCGACGGCACCGCCGTCAGCACCGAGGCCGCGCCCAAACACCTGTTCGCCAAGCCGGGCGACTATGAAGTGAAGCTGCGCGTCAGCAACGAGGCGGGCCAGTTCAAGGAAGTCAAGACCACCATCTCGGTCAACAACCAGGCGGCCGTGCGCGGCCTGGAGTGCACCGGCACCCTGGATACGGGCTGGTGCTGGCAGGCGCCACGGCCGACCGGCCACGCCCTGAGCTCGATCACCTTCGCCACCGCCACCACGGGCTGGCGCGTCGGCGCTTACGGTGAAATCTTCAAGACCGTCGATGGCGGGCAAACCTGGGCGCGTCAACGCAGCGGCGTGAACGCGGACCTGCAAGAAGTGGTCTTTGTCGATGACAAGATCGGCTGGGTCCGTGGTGCGAACAGCACGCTGCTGAGCACCCGCGATGGTGGCAGCACCTGGACGGCGGTGGCAGCCCCTTGGCAGTTTGACAACGACAGCGGCAAGCTGTCCATCCTGGCTGATGGCAGCCTGCAGTACAACGCCTACGGGACGATCTACCTCAGCGCCGATGCTGGCAAAACTTGGAACACGAGCACGGGCACGGGCAACGCCTTGGTCGGTACGGCCGGTGGCGCCTACCTCAGCCTGTCCGGCGATAAGCTGGTGCGCTACAGCAGCATCAAGGCCACGGCAGTCGATGTGCTGCAACTCAAGGACACCGACGGAAGCTCTTTCTACGGTTACAGCACCTCGATCAATCCGGTCGGCGACAAGACGGTGATCGTGCGGGCCCGTAATTTCGGCAGCTGGGATCCGGTCACCTACCAGTATGTCTATCGACAAGCCCTGTGGCGCAGCGATGACGCAGGCCTGACCTGGTCGCGCCTGGCCATCACGGGCCTCGGCAATGATTCCGACGCCTTGCAGCTGCGTGCTTTGGATGGCGCCGCCAAGACCTTGGTCGGCCAGATGGGTGGCGTGCTGTACCGCTCCGAAGATGGCGGCGCCAGCTGGGCGCAAGCCTCGCCGGTCGGTGCCTACGGTCTGCGCACCGTCTTTGCTCAAGGCACCCGCCTCTACGCCCAATGGGATGCGGTCCTTCGTTACAGCGATGACTTGGGCCGCAGCTGGAAGGATCTGAGTCTGCCGGCGGTGTTCAAGTCCAACAGCTACTCCTCCTACCTGGCCTTCCGCGAAGCCGGCGCTGCCTTGATGCTGGTCGACAGCGAGCGTGGCAGCTATGTCAGCCTGGACAAGGGTGCCAGCTGGGTGCTCGTGCGCGAGGGCAACGCCAGCCCCCAGGGTTCCCCGCATTCGGTGGCCTTCCGCGATGCCAAGAACGGTGCCATGGTCAACACCCGTGGTGAGCTGTATCAGAGCGCCGATGGCGGCAAGACCTGGGCGCTCAAGCGCTCGGACCTGGGTAGCAACAACTACTACCCTTACAGCGCTGCGCGCCTGCAGTTCCTGAGCGCCAAGACGGGTTACCTGCTGAGCCTGGATCGTCGTCTCTACAAGACGTCGGACGGTGGCGAGAACTGGGCCTCGGGCTTGGGCAGCACCTTGTGGACCGGCATGGGCTTCACCGATGAGAGCAAGGGCTGGGCCCGTAGCGACGGTGGCAAGTTCTGGCTGACCCGTGATGGCAGCAGCAACTGGACCGAGCTGCCCCAGCCGAGTTTTACGCTGACGGATATCCGCGTCGAAGCCGGAACGGCCTTGACCGCGGTGGGCAGCGGTGGCGCCATTGCCCAGAGCAGCGACGACGGCAAGACCTGGGCCTTGCGCTACACCGGCTTGCGCGAAACGCTGAACCGCGTGTATTCGCTCGATGGCAAGACCTACTGGGCCATCGGCGCCGCCGGTACCGTGCTGCGCTCCGACGATGCTGGCGTGAGCTGGACCAAGCAGCTGGTGCCTGTGCCTTCGCAGGCCGGCCTGCTCGACATCCAGTTCCTGGATGCCAAGAACGGCTGGATCGTCGGTGAGCAAGGCACCATTCTGGTGACCCGCGACGGTGGCAAGACCTGGACCCCGCAGGCTTCTGGCACTCGCAAGACCTTGCACTCGGTGCAGGTCGTGGACATCCGCACCGGCTGGATCGTCGGCGCCGAAGGCACCTTGCTGGCCACCGGATCGGGCGGCAACTGAGATTGGATGTTTGAGCCGGCTCCACGGAGCTGAAGGCCGAGGCGCTGCAGGGCGCCTCGGCCTTTCTTGTTTCTGGATGCCGCCTGCAGCTCGCCGCCACGGGCATGGGAAAATCGGTGGCTTCCCCAGTCTTTGGCACGGGTCTGTCCGGCCCTCAAACCCCATGTCTTCTTCTTTCTCCTCCTCCTCGTCTTCCTCTGCCTCGCCCCCGTACACGGTCAGCGATTTCGATTTCGAACTGCCGCCCGAGCTGATCGCCCAGCATCCGGCGGCTGAGCGCAGCGGCTCGCGCCTGCTCGATGGCCGCAGCGACACACCGGTGGACCGCGTGTTCCGCGAGCTGCCCGATCTGCTCAACCCCGGCGACCTGCTGGTCTTCAACAACACCAAGGTGATCAAGGCGCGCATGTACGGCGCCAAGGCGACCGGCGGCTCGGTCGAGGCGCTGATCGAGCGGGTGCTTCCTGGCACCTTGGAGGTCTGGGCCCATGTGCGGGCCAGCAAATCACCCAAACCGGGCACGTGGATTCGCTTCAACGAGGCCTTTGATGCCGAGGTGCTGGGCCGCTGCGGCCCCGACGGCGGCATGTTCCATCTGCGCTTTCCCAGCGACCCCTTTGCCCTGCTGGAGCAGCATGGTCATGTGCCGCTGCCGCCTTACATCGAGCATGCCGACGAGGCCGACGATGTGCGCCGCTACCAGACCGTGTTCGCCCGTGAGCCCGGCGCCGTGGCCGCGCCGACCGCCGCCCTGCATTTCGACGAAGCCCTGCTGGCCCGCATGAGCGAGCGCGGCATCGCCACGGCCCATGTCACCTTGCATGTCGGCGCCGGCACCTTCCAGCCAGTGCGCGTCGAGCAGTTGAGCGAGCACAAGATGCACAGCGAGTGGTTCGAGGTGCCGGCCGAGACCGAGGCCGCCGTGGCCGCCTGCCGGGCGCGCGGCGGCCGGGTGGTGGCCGTGGGCACGACCACGCTGCGGGCGCTGGAATCGGCCGCGCAAGGCGGCACGCTGCTGGCCGGGGCGCGCGAGACCGAGATCTTCATCACCCCGGGTTTCAACTTCCGCGTGGTCGACAGCCTGGTCACCAACTTCCACCTGCCCAAGAGCACCTTGATGATGCTGGTCAGCGCCCTGGCCGGCCATGGGCGGGTGATGGCGCTCTACCGCCACGCGATTGCGCAGCGCTACCGCTTCTTCAGCTACGGCGACGCCATGCTTTTGCAACGCAGCGCCGATAATGCCGCTTAATTTCTTGCCCTTGGAGTGATGCACCATGTTCCAGCACGTTGACGCCTACGCCGGCGACCCGATCCTGAGCCTCAACGAGGCCTTCCAGAAGGACAGCCGCCCGGGCAAGATCAATCTGTCCATTGGCATCTACTTCGACGACGAAGGCCGCATCCCCATGCTGGATTCGGTCCGCCGTGCCGAGCTGGCCGTGGTGGCCGACGCCGGCGCCCGCCCCTATCTGCCCATGGAAGGCGCGGCCAATTTCCGCAGTGCCGTGCAAGGCCTGCTCTTCGGTGAAAACCACCCGGCGCGCGCCGAAGGTCGCATCGTCACCATCCAGAGCGTGGGCTCCAGCGGTGGCCTCAAGGTCGGTGCTGATTTCATCAAGCGCTACTTCCCGGCCAGCGCCATCTATGTGTCCGACCCGACCTGGGACAATCACCGTGCGGTGTTCGAAGGCTCCGGCATCGAGGTCAAGACCTACCCGTATTACGACGCCGCCACCGGCGGTGTGCGCTTTGCGGACATGCTGGCAGCCATCCGCGCCCTGCCGGCCAAGAGCGTGGTGCTGCTGCACGCCTGCTGCCACAACCCGACCGGCGTGGACCTCAGCCCCATGCAGTGGGACGAGCTGATCCCGGTGCTGAAAGAGCGCGAGCTGCTGCCCTTCCTGGACCTGGCCTACCAGGGCTATGGCGACGGCATCGACGAAGACGCCTTTGCCATCCGCGCCATGCTGGACGCCGGCCTGTCCTTCTTCGTCGCCAACAGCTTCTCCAAGAGCATGAGCTTGTACGGCGAGCGCTGCGGCGCGCTCAGCGTGGTCTGCCCCGATGCGGCCCAGGCCGCCCTGGTGCTGGGTCAGATGAAGTTCATGATCCGCCGCAACTATTCCAACCCGCCGCTGCACGGCGGCCAGATCGTCGCCCGCGTGCTCAGCGACCCGCAGCTGCGCAGCCTCTGGGAAGGCGAAGTGACCGAGATGCGTGAGCGCATCCACGCCATGCGCAACGCTTTGTACGAGGTGCTGACGGCCAAGCTGCCGGGCCGCAACTTCGACTACTTCCTGACCCAGCGCGGCATGTTCAGCTACACCGGCCTGACCGCCGCCCAGGTGGACCGTCTGAAGGACGAGTTCGGCGTCTACCTGGTGCGCTCGGGCCGCATGTGCGTGGCTGGCCTGAACAACAAGAACGTCGAGGCCACGGCCAGCGCCATGGCCGCTGTGCTGGCTTGAAGTCCAAAGGCCCGGTCCTCTTTGTCGCTGCCCTGCTGGGCGCTGTGCTGCTGATGGGGCCGCGCAACGCCGACCAAGCCTGGTTGCCGCCGGACACGGTGGCGCCGCTGCCTTCGCAGCTGGATCAGTTCGACGCCCACCTGGCCGCCGCCGAGGCGCGCCTGGGGGATGTCACGCCGGGTGCCGAGAAACACATCGTCTGGGGCCCGGCCGGCCGCCAGCGCGCGCCCTGGGTGGTGGTCTATCTGCATGGCTTCAGCGCCACGCGGCAAGAACTGGCCCCGGTGCCCGAGCTGATCGCCAAGGAGCTGGGCGGCCATGTCTACTACGCCCGCCTGGCCGGTCATGGCCGGCCCGGCGCCGCCATGGGCCAGATGACGGTCAGCGAGTGGAAGGCCGACGCGCTGGAGGCCCTGGCCATCGGCCATCAGCTCGGCGAGCGTGTGTTGGTCATGGGCACCTCGACCGGCGCCACTTTGTCGGCCTGGCTGGCCTTGCGGCCCGAGGCCAAGGATGTGGCCGGCTGGGTCATGGTCTCGCCCAATTTCGGGCCCAAGAACGCCTGGGCCTCGGTCATCAACTGGCCCTGGGGTCGGGTGCTGGCCCGCTGGATCCACGGCGAAACCAGCCGCTGGACGCCCAACAGCCCGGCCAAGGCCCGCTACTGGACGCACGAGTACCCGACCTCGGCCCTGTTCCCCATGATGGCCCTGGTGGCCCGGGTACGCGACAGCATGCTCGAGAACATCAAGGCACCCTTGTTGATGATGCTCTCGCCGCGCGACCAGGTCATCGACGTGCAGGCCGCGCGCCAGGCTTTTGAGCGCTTCAGCCACCCGGGCAAGCGCCTGGTCGAGGTGGACTACAGCCAGAGCCCCAACCAGCATGTGCTGGCCGGTGACATCGAGTCGCCCCAGTCCAATGCGCCCATGGTGGCCCAGGTGCTGGAGTTTGTCCGCACGCTGAAGTGACGTGAGCGGCGGCGCCCAGCTCCACCATCGGGCCGGCTGGCTGCCGAGCGCACTGCTGGCGCTGTGGGCGGCGTCAGCCCAGGCCGCCCCGGCTGCCCAGGCCACCACCGATCTGCCCGCCCCGGTGCAGGCTGCGCTCGAGCAGGCCGGCCTGCCCGCCACGGCGCTGGGCGTGGTGGCCTTCCCTTTGCCCGATGAAGGCGCGCGAGCCGGCGGCAAGATGATGCACCGCCGCACGGCGGCCCTGCGCTGGCAGGCTGAGCAGGCGATGGCGCCCAGCTCATCCATCAAGATACTGAGCGCCGTGGTCGCCCTCGATCGCCTGGGCGCCGCCTCACGCGGCCGCACCGAGCTCTTGACCGAGGGCCCGCCCGATGCCGAGGGCCGCCTGGCCGGCCCGCTCTACCTGCGCGGCGGTGCCGACGCCCAGCTGGACTGGGGCGCCCTCTGGCTGATGCTGCGCCAGGCGCGCGAGCAGGGCGTGCGCGAGGTGCCGGCCGGCCTGGTGCTGGACCGCAGCCTGTTCCGCCCCGCGCGGCCCGACACCACGCTGCCGCCTTTCGACGAATACCCCGAGTCGGCCTACAACGTGGTGCCCGATGCTTTGATGCTCAACGGCAATCTGCTCGGCCTGAGCTTGGAGTCCGACAGCCAGACCCTGCGCGGACGCCTCAGCCCCGCCTGGCGCGGCCTGCAACTGGACCTCAGCGCCCTGGCCTGGAGCGAACGCCCCTGCGCCGACTGGGAGCTGGATTTCGGCCGCCCGCAGCTGCTGCCTGCGCCCGAGGGCCAGGGCTGGCGGCTGCGCCTGCAGGGCAGTTTTCCGCGCCAGTGTCAGCAGCGCCAGGACATGAGCCTGGTCGACCGCCAGGCCCTCCTGCCCCTGGTGCTGCGCTCGCTCTGGGAGGAGCTGGGTGGCAGCCTGGGCCCGGCCGTGCAAGAGGCCGTCACGCCCGCGAGCGCGCAGCTGCTGGCCCAGCACCAGGATCGGCCGCTGGGCGAGCTGCTGCGCGGCGCGCTGAAAAGCTCGGACAACCCGCTGACCCGCCTGGTCTATCTGCGCCTCGGTGCCTCCGTCGCCCGCCCCGGCGAGGAGACCCTGGCTGCGGCGGACCGTGCGGTGCGCGAGTGGCTCGCCGAGCAAGGCCTGGATGCACAGGGCCTGGTGCTGGAGAACGGCTCCGGCCTGTCGCGGCGCGAGCGCATCCGGCCCGAGCTGCTGGCTGCCGTGCTGGCGCGCGCCGCCCGCCTGCCGCTGGCGCCCGAGCTGCAGAGCGGCCTGCCCCTGGCCGGGGTGGACGGCACCCTGCGCCGCCGCCTCAAGGCCAGCCCGGCCGCGGGCCGCGCCCGCCTCAAGACTGGCAGCTTGAATGAAGCCGTGGCCCTGGCCGGCTATGTGCCCGACCGCCAGGGCCGCCCCTGGGTGCTGGTGGCTTTTGTCAACCATGAGCAGGCCGGCCGCCGCGGCCGGCCGGTGCTGGACGCCGTGGCGGATTGGGTGGCGCGGCAATCGCCCTGAGGCATGGGGCGAAAGGCCAGGCCAGGCCCGGCGTTTGCCCGTATTCTTGGGCCTTGCCAGCGGGGGCTCGATGGAGTTTTGTGTTCTCGACGAGGTGATCCGGCACTGGGAGCGCGAGCAGTCCGAACTTGGCGCGCCCCTGCCCAGCCGCGAACGCCGCCTGGCCCTGGCCTGGCATCTGCGCCAGCGCGACAGTGCCCGCGCCCGTGTGTTGCTGGACAGCCTTCGCGCCGAGAACGCCGGCGCCTCGGGCGAGGCCGACCTGCTGCTGCAGGCCTGGTTGGATCTGCTCGAAGCCGAGATGGTCTTGTTCCAACAGCTCAATCTCGACCGCGCCCAGCAGCTGGCACAGCAGCAGGCCTTGCCGGTGTTCGAGCAGGCCGGCGAGGCCATCGGCTGCTGCGAGGCCTGGATGTGCCTGGCGCGCATCGCCCTCGTGCGCGGCCAGTTGTCCCAGAACCTGGCTTGTCTGCACGAAGCCGGCGCCGCCGCCACGCGGGCCGGTGATGCCGAGCGGGCCCAGGTGGCCGATCTGTGGGCACGCCTGAGCGCCACCTATGCCGATCCGGTGGCCGGCCGCCAGCGCGGGGCGCCGGATGATGCGGAGCTGGCGCTGATGAGCCCCGGCGTGGCGGTCTGGGCCCACGAGTTGCGCGGCACCCTGGCCGCTCAGGCCAGCGATTACGGCCGCGCCGCCGCCGAGCGCATGAGTGCCATGCAGCTGGGCCAGCTCACCGGGCAGATCGGCCGCGCGGTGGTGGCCAGCCTCAATGCCGCCGACGCCTTGAACAGCCTCAACGAGCATGAGCTGGCCTTGCAGTGGATGGAGCGCGGCCTGGCCCTGGTGCGCCAGCATGGCCTGCCGCTGAGCATGGGCCACGGCCTGGCCCAGATGGGTGACACCTTGCGCCGCCTCGGCCGCCTGGAGCCGGCGCGCCTCTGCCTGCAAGAGGCCTTTCAGGTGCTGCGCCCCCTGGCACCCGGGCGCAGCCTGAGCATCACCCTCAAGTACTGGGCCGATCTGAAGCTGGACCTGGACGAGCTGGCCGAGGTGGAGCCCACCCTGCAGGAGCTGCTGGCGCTGGCCGCCAGCCAGGGTTACCCGGACCTGCGCATCCACGCCTGCCGCGCCCTGGCCCAGCTTTACTCGCGCCAGGGCCGGGTGGCCGAGGCGCTGCAGCAAGCCCAGCTGGCGCTGGACGGTGCGCGCCAGACCGGCCATATGCTGCGCCAGATCGAAAGCCTGCGCGTGCTGGCCGATCTGCACCGTCAGCATGGCCTGCCCGGCCCGGCCGGCGAGGCGCCCGATCAGGCCGCGCTGCAGCTGCTGGAGCAGGCCCTAGCTTTGGCCCGCAGCATCGAGGGCTATCTGGTGCCCGGCGAACTGCTTGAAGCCCTGGCCGAGCAACATCGCCAACGCGGTGATCTGGAACAGGCCTACCAGCTGGTGCGCCAGGCCGCTGCCGCGCGCCTCCAGATCCAGAGCGACGCGGCCAACAAGCGCCTGCTGGCCTTGCAAGTGCTGCACCAGACCGAGCGTGCCCAGGCCGAGGCCGAGCATCTGCGCCAGCTGGCCCAGGAGCAGCTGCAGCGTGCCGAGATGCGCGCCCAGACCCAGGCCCAATTGATGCAGCAGGAAAAGCTGGCCTCGCTCGGCCGCTTGGTCGCCGGCATGGCGCATGAGCTCAACACTCCCATCGGCAACTGCCTGATGGCCGCCAGCACCTGGCAGGAGCGCACCCTGCAGCTGGCGACCCTGGCCCAGGCCCGCAGCATGAAGCGCAGCGATCTGGATCGTTACTTGAGCGACGCTGAGGCCTCGGCCGATCTGCTGCTGCGTGGCTTGCAGCGCGCCGCAGGCCTGGTGCAGCAGTTCAAGCAGCTGGCGCGCGACCCGGCCGGCGAGCAGCCCCAACGCTTTGCCTTGCAGCCCCTGTGTCAGCTGCTGCTGGCCGGCTTTCGCGACCCAGCCGAGCAGGCCGGTGTGGCGCTGCTGCTGGAGGCGCCCGCGGCGCCGCTGGAGTGGTGCGGCCAACCGGCCGCCTTGCAGCAGGTGCTGCAGCAGCTGTTGGACAACGGCCTGACGCACGCTTTCGTCGGCCGCAAGCAGGGCCGTTTGTGCCTGCGCCTGTGCGTGGAGGATGCGGGCGCCGCGCTGTGCCTGCAGGTCGAGGACGATGGTGTGGGCATCGCGCCCGAACACCAGGGCCGTGTCTTCGACCCGTTCTTCAGCACACGCTTTGGCCAAGGCGGCAGCGGCCTGGGCCTGCACATCGCGCACCACCTGGCCACGGCCGTGCTGGGCGGCCGCTTGAGCCTGGACAGCACGCCGGGCCGCGGCAGCCGTTTCGAGCTGCGCCTGCCGTGCGTGCTCGGCGGTTGAAGCACGGCTGACTAAGTTTTGTTGCGCTTCCGTGCGGCTCCTGTGCGCTGAAGAACCGCGCTCGTCGCCCTGTCAGGTCTGGGCAGGCTTGGGGGCGTTATGCTGGCGCCGGCTCGGAGGAGGGGGCACGGCCCCTGGGTGAAACGCCCATGTCTTCCGCGGCCTTGTTGATCGAGCGCTTTCCCGCTCCTCTCTTCTCTTGCTTGACCTTCCAATCGTCGCAAACCCGGTCGGGCTTGTGGCAGGACCAGGAGTTGTTCCATGTGCGAGCCAGCATGCGGCGGGCCTTGCTGATGCGAATGCGGATATTGAAGACGATCCCACAGCGGGCGGGGCTGGGCTTGCTGTTCGCCGTGTGGGCGCAGGCGGGGGCCCAGGCGGCCGAGAGCGCTGCGCCGGCAGCGCCGCAGCCGCAGCGCTATTTCGTCACCGAGGCCTTTCCGCCCTACACCTTCATGCAGGCGGGCCGGGCCGCCGGGCCCATGGTCGATGTGCTGGAGGAGGTCTGCATCCAGCTGGGCTGGAGCTGTCGCATCGAGGTCTTGCCCTGGCGACGCGCCCTGGCCATGGCAGAACGCGGCCAGGCCGATGGTTTGTTCACCCTGCTCGATACGCCAGAGCGGCGCGAGCTGTTTCGCCCGTCTTCGCCGGTGCTCGATGGACGTTACACCCTGTTCGCACGGGCTGGCCAGGCTTTCTCCTACACCGGCGCGGCCTCGCTGACCGGTCGGCAGGTCGGCGTCTACGGCCCCTCGGGCAGCTCCATCAGCCTGCGCGCCCTGATCGACAGCCTGCCCAGCGCCGACGCCGCCCAGCTGGTGCTGGAGCCCGACAACCTGACCGTGCTGCGCAAGCTGGTCAGCGGCCGCTACGGCGACGACGGCCTGGCCTTCATGAATGAAAGCGTGGCCCTGTGGCTGCTGCGCGAGAACGGCCTCAACGGCCTGCAAGCCGCCGGCGTGGCCAAGCAGTTCAGCTACAGCTTCGGCCTCAGCCGTCAACGCATCAGCGAACGCGAGTTCCGCCGCTTCAACAAGGCCCTGGACGAGCTCTGCCGCCGCGGCCGCACGGCCGAGCTGATCCGGCCCTACGCTTTGCCGGCCTCGCCGTGCGCCAAGTGAGCGTCGCATCGTTCAGCCATCGGTACATTGCGGACCTCCGCCATATTGATCTTTCTCGCTGCGGTGGCGCGGCCCGCCGCCGGGCTCATGGTTCGCGGGTCGGCTCTGCGAGCCGACTCCCCTCGGTGCTCTCTGCGCGGCTCAGCGGCGCCAAACTCCCTCCGTTCGCTGCGCTCACTGTGGTCAAACAGTGGCGCCGAGTCAGAGCTTGCAGCGCGCGAGTAC